>CALFXE010000202.1 GCA_937927845.1 uncultured Paludibacter sp. | reverse complement strand
AAAAGAAGGATATCGACTTGTTATTAAGTCAGAATAGTAGACTAATCTTTAACCTATATCATTTAAAAAAAGAATTTTCATAAATGGCCCGGAAGGGGGCTATTCAATGATAATCTGCTAACAAATACACGTCATTGTTTCGGCTCCCCCCAAAAACATTCGTCCATTAAATTGATCTCTTGTCTTCAATTTCTATACTAATTTAAAACATCTAAAAACCAATTTATCCTCGCTACTCTCTGGATTATCGGTGTTGTTTTCTGAAATATATAATCCGTTTTCATTCACGAAGAATAAAGTAGGGGCATAAATTCCAGCTTTAAAGTAAGTCTCCCCTATTACTTCAAAATCGGAGTTTACAACAATGATTGAAAACTCTTTCCTACAATACATATAATCATAATCACTACTCTCAACAGAGCACTGTGGGTATGCAAAACGATAGTAAACATTCCTATATTTATCATAAATCATATTCCCATATACGGCCAGTTCATCTTGTCTTTTTTGATATTCTGAGATTGAAATGTCTGTAGGATAGCCTTCATTATAAAGCTTATCAATATATTTACTTTTTATGAGATACTCTTTCGAATGAATATGATCTGAAGTTACCACAACAGTGTGTTGTTTTCTAAAAGCATAAATAAATTGCTTTCCATCATATATTCTACTACAATGAGTATTGAATCCGATACCTTCACCTTTTTCCCATAATCTGGGAAAAGACAGAGGTAAGAGTTCTACAGATCGGGTAGATGTATCGATCGTAATACAGAGTGGAACATCTTTAAAATCATCTCCTTTAATATTCTTTCGTAGAGGATGTTGAACTCCATAAATTTTAGATCCGACTATAACTAAGGGTTTATATACAAGAGAATTACCGTCAAAGAAAGTAGTCGCTTTCCCCACATCGCTTGTTGCATAATTTAATTGATTAACTACTCTACCCGATCTGTCAACCATGTAAATTATATTACTACTCATAGAATTTATTATTATTCTATTCAAATCTATTACTCCATGTCCCATAAATGAAGGAATCCCATTTGGACCATCTCTTTGAATAAGTACTTTATGAGATAGTTTGCAAGAATCCAATCTATAAAAATTAATTGAATTGCAATTAAAATCGTTTTCAGAATTCTCTAATGTAATGTATTCAACACCTGATGCATCTTTATAGTAATGCATCGCTCGTGTAAATATTTTTGTTTCCGAATCAATTGGAATCACTATTTTTTTATCGGTTTTCTCTAAAACACCGTCATTAACCGTTGGAGAGCTTAATTTACAGGCTACTAGAAAAAGGAATAAAAAAGTTGAATATAAAGTATAGTCCTTCATAATTTTAATCTTATTGTAATTATTGAATCATTTAATTTAAAAGAGCAACCTGGAACAATTTAAGTTCTAGCTTACTAACGAATAAACAATTGATATCTGATTACTAAATATTTAATGATTATATACATCATTAATATCATACCTAAATATATAATCTGGATAATTATAATTACAGCCGTATATTATCGAATTCATTTCGTCTACTACAAATAAATCAGGCGTTGGATTAAGCTTTAATTCTGTAACCATATTGCCTTTCCAATCATAAATCTCCATACAATCAAATGAAGAATCCATAAGTAATGATAATGGCTTTCCTCTTTTTAATGCATATAAAAACTTATTTCCTGCATACGAATTAACGTAATACACCAAACTTTCATTATAATTCTGACTATTCACTCTTACTGGACTTTCTTTATTGGAATGAGATTTTATTAAAATCAAATCAAAGTCATAGAAATCAATCTGATCTTTATAATAATACAAGTAAGCAATTCCAGAATCTGAAGCAAGTAAATCCCCTTTATTCATTTGAAAGAAAGATTCTGTTATTTCTTTGTCTTTATCAAATTTCAATTGCTTGGTTTTGGACAAATCATAAAGATTAACTCTTTCAATAGACAATTGAGGAGGGAATTCATTATAAAATAAAAATGAATCTCTTAATAAATAGGGCTGGTTATAAGCCTTATTATCCTTTAATTCAAATCCTTTTTTGAAAACCCAATCACCTTGATTCGTAACTTGAAATTGCTTGATGATTCTTAAATTTGACAGTCCCCAAACACTTACCAGATTGTTTTTCGACCCGCAAAATACAGGAAACAAAAAATCATTTGGACCTTCGCCTTTCCGGGCGAAGCTGCTTAATAGTTTCAAACTTGGTAAAGCAAAAGTATAAATCATTGTATCGCATTTGAAGCAAGATATAAACAACATTCCATTACCAATACCCATCCGATTGGGATGTATTACAACATCCAATGCTATTTCAGTACCTTGAATAACCATATCAGAAGATTCGTCAATACTAACAACACTTTCAACCCCATTGTGTAAATTCTCTCTATTTTTATTATTACATGAAAATAATAAAAACAGACAACCAATGTTTAGCAACAATTTCATAATATATAAATTGTCAAAAAGAACCATTAAACAGCTATATTCAATATATTACTCGCACAAATCGGGGAAAATTTGAACAGTATAACCTCCATTCGATAATGGAACAGCAACGCGAATAACTTTTTCGTTTTTAACCTTAATAATCAAACTCTTTTCTTTTGCAAACATATAAAGTTTAATTCCGGTATTTGTTTTTAAAATCTTTATTGGAATTGTTTCTCCAGTCTTATTTTTCACAGTAAAAATATAATAATCAGTCAACGACTCCTTTTTCGTTAATTCACCATTAACGGACAATTGTTTTAAGCTTTTATCATAAAAGACTGAACAATCCTCCGGAGGTAAAGTAAGAAAAAATGCACTAATAAAAAGCAACAATGTGTACATACTAAATTTATTTAAAGGTTATAAAAACAAGAATTGGATTACTATCTTCAGAAACTTGTAGATAATCACTTATTCCATTATTCTTCAACTTATTTTTGACGGTTTCCTCTTCAACAAAATCTCTTATTTGATATGCTTCAAGAGGTACGACAAACTCATTTCCATCTACTGCAATAGGAGAAATTGAAAAACGATAATCAGATTTTTTATCATAAAACAACTTCGATATTTGCGCCTGTTTATTAATTATCAGGTAACACAATTTATCTTTATAATTAAACCTCCCATAAATATGCGATTTTGTCTCTAGCAAATTAAAATAGTATACAAAGTTTGAGCTTTCAAGAGCATTCATAAAATCCACAGCATTATTCCATTTAATTTTTTCGAAATCATCTGTTATCCATTTGTCTTCAAAATCGAATGAATAACGCACATCTATACGATCATTTAAGATGTTATACACAATGGAACTGTATTGAGGAATATATACCAGTGTATCTTCCAACTTAAATAAAGTAGTTTGAGGCGAAAAACTAACCCCTAGCGAGACTTCGTATGGTAAGTATTTTTGTTTTTCACTTCCGGTCTCAAGTGATGAAACAACCAAATTATATTTCCATAAAGAGTCATTACTGTGCCTCTGGTAATCGAAAGCATATAAATCTTCATTAATCTGACCAAAATGCATTGGAGCATGTTCCGTCTGAAAAGTAAATTCATTAATATATTTCCCTGCCATTGAATATGTTATCATCTTCTTTTGTATACCATCCAATACTACTATATATTTCAAAACATAGTCAATTATAACATCATCAATTCGAACATACTCTCCTGGACCATTTCCAATATTTGAAATCTTATTCAGTAATTTTCCATTTCTATTAAATATATAAAGATTATTTGTTATAGCATCTGTTATAATCATTTTATCATCATGAAAAAGGATTTTTGATATTCTTCCTATTTGTAAACTATCGGATGTTTCTAATATTAAAAATCGAAAAGAATCAATTTCAGATTTAACGTCAATAGGTAATGCTTTCTCTACTTCTACTTTAAACACACATGCTTCTTTGTCTTCATTAAGCTTTGATCTTGAACCGCAAGATATTAAAACAGCTATTAAAATAAGTATCCCAACAATATTCTTCATAAATTATTCATTTTTATCAGAAACTCTTAAGTTTTACCCTCAATAATACCGGATTATCATCAGCCTTTAGC
>CALFXE010000201.1 GCA_937927845.1 uncultured Paludibacter sp. | reverse complement strand
ATTAATACCAGAAACCCGACATTGAAAGAACTCAATCCATACGATTATTAAAAAACCATTTAGGAAATATATCCCCGCCCGCCAGTGAGCGTGTCATCCTGAAAGAGCGACTTGACGAAGCCAAAGGAGCGATTGAGGGAACTCCTCTACAGCCGTAGTCGGCTTTTACACCCTCCACCCGCTAACGAGCGTGTCCTCCCGAAGAGCGACTTGACGAAACCAAAGGAGCGATTGAGGGAACTCCTCTACAGCCGTAGTCGGCTTTTACACCCTCCGCCCGCCAGTGAGCGTGTCATCCTGAAAGAGCGACTTGGCGAAGCCAAAGTAGCGATTGAGGGAACTCCTGTGCAATTGTAGTCGGTTGGACAGCGAGCAGCAAAGGAATTCCTCTACAATTGTAGTCGATTGATGTGAAAAGTCAAGATGACTTAAATATTACCATTGCAGGATAAATGTCATCTAAAACACAAAATATTTTTAATATATCAAGATTATATCATTTTATTCAGTAATTTTGACATCAAAATATTGAATATACGGAAATCAAGTAAAATATAAAAAAGTGTTGCTTTCGAAAATCGTAGACATACTCGGCTCTGAACTTCTCATAAACAAAGATGTAAATATTAAATGGTTGCTAACCGACAGCAGGTCAGTGACTTTTTCCTCCGAAACATTATTCTTTGCTATAAAGACAGAAAGAAATAACGGACATAAATATATTCAAGAATTATATCAACAGGGTGTTCGTTCATTTATTGTCAGTGAGTTGCATGATGAATTTAACAAAATGTCTGATGCCATATTTTTGAAAGTAGATGATACTCTTGTTGCATTACAGAAAATTGCTGCTACACGGCGTGCTGAATTTTCCATACCGGTAATCGGTATAACCGGTAGTAATGGTAAAACAATAGTCAAAGAGTGGCTTTTTCAACTTTTGAATGAAGATTATAAAATAGTCAGATCGCCAAGAAGTTATAATTCGCAAATAGGAGTACCACTATCGGTATGGCAGTTAAAGGAAGACACGCAATTAGGAATATTTGAGGCGGGAATATCCATGCCGGGTGAAATGTTGAAGCTTGAACCGATTATATATCCTACAATTGGGATATTTACGAATATTGGTGATGCACATAATGAGAATTTTACAGATTGTCGCCATAAACTTCGTGAGAAGTTAATCCTGTTCAAAAACTCAGAAGTTTTGATTTATTGTGCTGATAATCCTATGGTTGATGAAGAAATCAAGGCTGCATCTTTAAAAGCTACATTAATAGATTGGGGGCGGTCAGACAAAAATACCATTTATTTAAAACGAATTTCAAAGAGAGATACACAAACCGAATTGGAAATAGTACATCAAAATGTAAATTTGTTGTTTTACGTACCATTTACCGATGAGGCATCTATAGAAAATTCCATGCATTGCATTGCTTTGATGTTGTATCTCAACTATAATATGAATGTTATAAATGAACGTTTATCGAAGTTGGAAAGCATAGCAATGCGGCTTGAAGTAAAGCAGGGTGTTAATGATTGTCTGATTATCAACGATAGCTATAATTCGGATTTGAATGCATTGAATATTGCCATAGATTTTTTGATACAACAGGCATCTTCGAAAAAATTAAAGAAAACGATGGTGCTTTCAGATATTCTGCAAAGCGGTATAAGTCCTGAACAATTATATCTCAAAGTTGCAGAAATCGCTGAAGCTAAAGGAATAAATAAAATAATCGGGATAGGGGAGGAGATAACTAAGTATTCATATCTTTTTAATGATATTGAGAATTATTTTTTCAATAATACAGATGATTTTCTAAATAATCCTTTGATAGGTATTTTCAAGCAGGAAGCCATTCTTATTAAAGGTTCGAGAAAATTTGAATTCGAGAAAATATCACATAAACTCGAACTGATAGCGCATGAAACAGTCCTTGAGGTTAACTTAAATTCTTTGGTTGACAATCTCAATTATTTTAGATCTAAATTACATCCTGACACAAAAGTTATGTGTATGGTCAAAGCATTTGCCTATGGAAGCGGTTCGGTTGAGATAGCTAAGACATTACAACACCATAGAGTTGATTATCTTGCAGTTGCCGTTTCGGATGAGGGTGCAGAATTAAGAAAATCAGGCATACATATACCTATTGCTGTTATGAATCCGGAGAAAAGTTCGTTTGATGTACTTTTTGAAAATAATTTAGAACCTGAGATATATAGTTTTAGTTTGTTGAGAGAATTTATTGAAGCAGTTGGTCGACAGGCATTGACAGATTATCCTATTCATATCAAAATAGATACAGGCATGCACAGGTTAGGATTTGATTATGAGGATATTGATATATTAATAGGGCTGCTTCAAAAGACTAATCAAGTGAAAGTGCGTTCGGTGTTTTCTCATTTAGCAGGTGCAGATGATACAAAATTAGACGAATTTACGCATAAACAAATTGATATTTTTCAATCTTGTGCAGATAAATTCAAGGCAGCATTTTCGCACGATATCATGTCGCATATCTTAAATTCAGCAGGTATAGAGCGTTTCTCTGAGTATCAGTTTGATATGGTACGTCTTGGAATAGGACATTATGGTGTTTCGGCTATACCGAATATATATTTACCGCAAGTATGTACGCTGAAAACTATTGTTTTGCAGACTAAAACCGTAAAAGCAGGTGAAACCGTAGGATATAACAGAAATGGAATTGTATCGAAAGATAAAATAATAGCAACTTTACCAATAGGTTATGCTGATGGCTTTAATCGTAAACTTGGTAATGGTATAGGAGAGGTGTATGTAAATAAACAACGTGCTTCAGTGATAGGAAATGTATCGATGGATTTAACAACCATAGATGTTACAGAATTAGGTGTTCGTGAAGGAGATATAGTTGAAATTTTCGGAGAGAATATCACCATTTCGGAAGTAGCAAAAAAGTTGCAAACAATACCGTATGAAATACTAACAGGAATATCACGAAGGGTTAAAAGAGTATATTTTAGCGAATAAATTGAGTTTAACAACATGATTCTTACCATATTATCTAATTTAGATACTTCTTTAAATATACTTGAAGCAGCAAATCGGCTTTCAACAAGTTTTTCTAAAAAGAACGGCATAGTAACATTAGCTGATAAAAACGGACAGGAACACGATATTATTTCAAACCGACTTCAATTACTTTTAGTAGATAATGAAATTCAGCATGACTATCTATCAGTAAATGAAAAAATAGTAAATATTAAAGATATTTGTGAAGCTCAGGAAGTGTCCTTTTTAATTATTCAGCTTACAAATTCGAAAATCAGAACGATTAAAAAATATTTGCGAGCTTGTAGTGAACTGCGAATACCATATTTATTTATAAAAGATGAATTCAGCAATATCTCTTTTGAAAAGATTGTTGTACCTGTGAATTTTCTGATAGAAGAAATTGAAAAAGCACAATTTACAGCAGCATTCGGTCGATTTTTAAATTCAGAAATAATAATGTTGCAGGCAAAAGATTATGGTTCTAAAGCGGCTAATAATGTCACAAAAATCTCATCAGTACTCGATAAATTCAATCTGAATTATAAGACAGTAAAAGGTAAAAAAGACAGCTTTAAAATAGAATTTGACGCTTTACGCTATGCTTCAGACAACAATTGTAACCTTATAATTTCTAGTTCATCAAGAGAATATGGATTAGATGATATAGTTTTCGGTCCCAAAGAATTACATTTAATACAAAAAGCTGAATGTCCCTTAATGTTACTGAACCCCAGAGGCGATTTGTATGTGTTGTGTGATTGAGGGGAAGAGTATTTTTACGCAAAAGGTAAAAACTTTTCATCCTACCTGATTAATTTACCTTTTAATGGTTTTTATTCAAATCATATTTCGTATTTTTGTGTCGTGTCGTGATGGCGATACAAATAATAATAATAATGTCTAAACCATGATTTATATGATTTACATGATTAAGATGATTATAAAAGGTATATGATGGTGTGATTATTATGATAAATATTGAATAACCACATTTAGCAATTACTTCTCCGGTTATCGGTTGTGCCATGCGAGTACATGGGCAATTGGGAAATGGGTTTCAGGAAGTCATATACCAAAGAGCGTTGCAGATTGAAATGCGATTAGCAGGTCTTAAATTTAGTCGCGAATTTGAAATGCCAATTTATTATAGAGAACAGCATATAGGAACGAGGAGAGTTGACTTCTTAGTAGAAGATATAATTTCTGTCGAGTTAAAAGCTGTCATACATTTGCAAGATGTACATTTTGCACAAGCAACTAATTATTTGGAAGCATATAATTTAGAAGTAGGTCTCTTAATAAATTTTGGAGAGCGTAGCCTCAACTTCAAACGTTTGAACAATAAACGGTATAAATCAGTGCAGACATTATAATCATCTTAATCATGTAAATCATATAAATCAACGTTTAGACAGGAGAATATGGAAGCATTAGACAGAATGCCATTCAAGGCTTACAAACCTATTTTCGAAAAGTTGGAGAAAATAGTCGACATCTCAGCATTGAGCAAAGAAGACCGTATGCGTTACGACAGAAGTATCAGAAACTATCGTGACACTCTGGCTACATTGTCATTTGCCGAACAGAAGGGGTTGAATAGAGGGTTGGAAAAAGGATTAAGCAAAGGTAGAAAAGAAGGATTGACAAAAGGTAGAAAAGAAGAAAAAATAGAAATTGCCCGCAATATGAAAGCTAAAGGGTCTTCAATAGACTTTATTGCGGAGGTTACAGGTCTTTCGGAAAAAGAAGTGGAGAAATTATAATGTCTAAACCTTGATTTATCTAACTAAACTGATGAAATCATCTTTACCTTTTAAGAATTAAACTCGTAATCATTGTAAAAATATAATGATAATACTGTTGGAGAACTCCATCACTTTGTTATACTATATGCTATAAAAAATCTACGACATCTCACAAAAAGAATTAGCTCTCCGGGTTATAATTGATGTTATTTATACTCTTTTTACTATATTTGCACTTGTGAATAAAAACGACATAAAGATTCATATGTATATTAGTCATTTCAAAAGGAAAATTAACGATATTAAACTACAAAAATGAAAAGGATTTTCTTTATTCTACTTTCAGCACTTCTTTTGTCATGTGTCAACAAAGAAGAGATAAGAGTAACCAGTAATCTAAGAGCACCGGCATACCCATTAATTAATATTGATACATATACCAATGCATGGTTGTTTGGCGATACATTATATCAGGGACAACTATCACATTGGACAGGTAACGCATTCCCTTTGTTGGGGGCTTTGCGTGTCGATGGAGATGTTTATAGATTTATGGGAGTTGAGAGTAATTACTTAAAACCTATTGTTAGAATGGGTGAAGTAGAACCTTTAAGTGTGCGTTATAGCTTTGTACAACCTGAAGGTAATTGGAAAGACATAGGATTTGATGATCATAATTGGACTGCAGGGAATGCTCCGTTTGGTAGACGTTTCCAAAGTTTGATTAATACTGTGTGGGAAAGTTCACATTTATGGGTGAGAAAAGAATTTGTTTTAGATGAAGATGTGCTTGACAAGAAGGTCTTTATTGAGTTCTCTCATGATGATGATGTGGAGATATATGTAAATGGTATTGAAGTAGTACGAGTATATGACAAGTGTCAAGACAATATTTTTAAAGAGATTAACGATGAAGCTCATAGATCTCTGAAAAAAGGTAATAATGTAATAACAGCTTATTGTCATAATAGAGGGGGTGATGCCTACCTTGATTTTGGTGTGAGTATAGAAGAACCTGTTCAAACATGTCTTACACAAACAGCAGTACAAAAGTCTGTAACTGTACTTCCAACCCAGACTATTTATGAATTTACATGTGGAGAAGTAGATTTAAAACTCACATTTACTGCACCATTACTTATGGATAATTTAGACTTGCTTTCAAGACCGATAAATTATATTTCTTATGAACTAACATCGAACGACCAACAGACACATGATGTTCAGATATATCTTGAGGCATCACCGGTCTGGGCTTTAAATACACGTAATCAATTGAGTGAAAATAAAATTGTAAGGAAGAATAATCAATTATTTCTAAAATCAGGCAGCACATCACAAAAAGTGCTTGGTAAACATGGAGATGATGTTCGAATCGATTGGGGATATTTTTATTTGTGTTCGGAGACTAAGAATACTGATGCCGGGATAGGATACAGTTATGATTTAAGGAAACAATTTTATGATTATGGTAATTTTAAAACATTTAAAAATTCTAATGAAATTAAAACAGAACAAAATAGATTAGCATTTGCAAAAAAAATCGGAAAGGTAAAGCAAGAAGTCACAGGATATTTTATGCTGGGGTATGATGATATCTTTTCTGTACAGTATTTTGGAATTAATTTACGACCATATTGGAATAGAAATAGAGATAAAGATATTTTTGATATGTTTTCATTAGCCCAGTCAAATTATACAAATATTAAAAACGATTGTAACAAGTTTGATAATGGATTAATGGAAGAGGCTAAAAGATGCGGTGGAACTGAATATGCAGAATTATGTGCATTAGCCTATAGGCAGTCAGTGTCTGCACATAAATTATTGGAAGCTCCTAATGGAGATTTGTTATTTCTTTCCAAAGAAAATTACAGTAGTGGTTCTATTGCTACAGTAGACGTATCATATCCGTCTGCACCATTATTTCTACTTTATAATGTCGATTTATTAAAGGGAATGTTAAATCCTATATTTTATTATGTAGAAAGCGGAAAGTGGCAATATCCTTTTGCGCCACATGATGTTGGTATATATCCAATTGCCAACGGACAGGTCAACAACTTGTTTATGCCGGTAGAAGAATCAGGTAATATGTTGATTTTAACTGCTGCAATTGCAACAATGGAAGGCAATGCAAAATATGCAGAAAAACATTGGACAGCTTTATCTTCCTGGGCAGACTTCTTAGTGGAAAAAGGATTTGACCCGGAATATCAGGGTAATACCGATGTGTTTGCCGGGCATTCTGCACACAATGCTAATTTGTCAATTAAAGCTATACTCGGTATTGCATGTTATGGACGTTTGGCAGATATGCTTGGGCACAATGAAATAGCACGTAAATATTCAGCATTAGCACGCAATATGGCTTTAGACTGGGTGAAAAGAGCAGATGATGGTGATCATTACAGATTTGCTTTTGATCAACCAAACACATGGAGTCAGAAATATAATTTAGTGTGGGATAAAATAATGAGAATAAATGCATTTCCACATGACGTTCCGGAGAAGGAAATAGCTTATTATCTGACAAAACAGAATGAATACGGATTGCCACTCGATAGTAGGCATCAATATACTAAAGCCGATTGGATTGTATGGTCAGCCACACTTTCAAGAAGCACAAATGATTTTCAAAAATTAATCGGTCCGCTTTACAGATTTGTTAATGAAACTACAGATCGCATCCCTATGTCCGACTGGTATTGGACAGACAGACCGGAGCATGTAGCTTTCAGGGCAAGATCGGTATTAGGCGGCTATTTTATTAAAATGATGGAAGATAAGTTGATTGCAAAACCAAATTAAAGCATGAATAATAGATACAGTATATTTATAATCTGTGTTATTGCTGCAATTTATTCATTTGCAGGAGAATTACCGGGTGGACTTTTATTTACTTCGAGTCAGGAGAAAGTAGATGAGAGAACGTCTTTGGTTGTATTCGCAAATAAAAATCAACAATTTAAAGATTCTTTTAATTTAAGTTTTGATTTGTCTATTTGGGATCAAGACCATTTTGGTCATGTTTTCAGAATTATAAATAACAAAAGACAAGAAGTTGAATTTGTTTTTGTTAATTTCTATGGTGTGGATAATATGTATCTCGACTTTCATAGTCCAATAACACATCAATCCGTTAAGATTCCAATATCTAAAGATGATATAGAGAAAAAAACTGTTATACCAATCCAATTTAATTTTAATTTAATTGAAGATAAAGTCGATATTCAATTATCAAATAATAAGTATGTATGCGAGTCGGTTGGCTTAGAAAACCCTTCAGAACTTCAATTTGCATTTGGATTATACGGTCTGAATTTAGATGTGCCGCAAATGATTATCAAGAATTTAAGAATATCATCAGGTACAAAATCTTTTTATTTTCCTCTTAACGAATCAGAAGGTGAAATTGCTAAAGACAAAAACGAAAAATATAAAGCCTCTGTAAAAAATCCTAATTGGGTAATTAATAATCACTTTTTCTGGCAGAGAAAATCTACCTTAACCATAAATAATTCGACTTCAATTACATATGATGAAAAACTTAACCGGATTATCTTTATCGATAATGATAGTCTTTTTAGTTATTATCCCAGATATGATAGACTTGACAAAACTGAATTAAGTATATTTGGAGACATAAAAATATATAATACAGTATTTAATCCATACGATGAGAATTGTTATGTATTTACAGAAAATGACAATACTAACCAGAATAAATCGCTAAAGAAACAAAATAAAGAGAGCTTCATCAATCTTATTCAAAAAGAAAAAATTATACATTCTAATCCTTTTTTCTCTTCTGATGGAGAACTGTATTTCTTTGGCGGATACTTTAATCATTTGTATTTAAACGATATAGTAAAATATAATTCGTATAGCAAGAGTTGGGAAAAAGAGATTTTTAAAGGAGATGAAATCACGCCAAGATTTTATTCGGCAGTAGGTAATGGAATTGAGGATGACGAAATACTTCTGTTTGGTGGATTTGGAAATGAAACAGGCAGGCAGGAGCATGGAGGACGTAATTTATACGATTTGTATAGTATCAATTTGAAAACTAAAAGCATAAAATATCTTTGGGCAATTACCGAGCATCCAAAAGCTGAGTTTATTGCCGGAAATAACCTTATTCTAAGTAATGATAAAACTCATTTTTATGCATTCTGCTATGCTCATCATAGTCCAAAAACTTTCGGATTCCTTTATAGCTTTGACTTGAAAAGTGGAGCCTATGAGATAATGAGCGACTCTATTCGTTTCACATCAGAAGATATGAGTACGGTTGTAAATTTATTTTTTAATAATGATGTTAATGAATTCTACTTAGTAATAAAAGAAAATATAGATTTAAATAAAAGTAAGGTACAAGTTTTTGCATTAAATAATCCGCCTATATCTAAAGCTTCTTTAGAGAGTGTGAAGTCTAACACTAAGCTATATGAATTATTTGTTATTGCTGCTATAGCTATGGTAGTTCTAATTGCTGTGTTTTACTTGATTCTTTTTTATTCCAACAAAAGGAAAAAGATACAAGTAGGAAAAGAATTTGCAAAATCCGTGAATAAGCTCAATAATGTAGAAATAAATCTGAAAAAACATAAACATTCGGCAGTATATACCTTTGGTAATTTTACAGCGTATGACAGAAACGGACAAGATATCAGTCATCGCTTTGGAATGAAACTCAGAACTTTATTTTCCCTTATATTATTAAATACAGATGACGAAACAGGTATTACTACAGAAACTTTGACATTATCATTGTGGCCTGATAAGGATGTAATTGAATCGAAAAATATAAGAGGAGTTACAATAAATAGACTGAGAAATATTTTGGAAGATATTGAAGGAATTACGCTTTTACATCAAAATCATCAATGGAGGTTTGTCTTTGATAAGCCATTCTATTGCGATTATATTGCATATAACAACATTTTGACTAAGATAAAAGAATCACCAAACCAAGATGTAATTCATGATAATATGAATAAGCTTTATGAGGTTTTAGGCAATGGCACGTTCCTTTCAAATGTGCAGGAGTCGGGAATCGATCCTTATAAATCAAGTGAAGAAGAGAAAATCAGTAAACTGCTTAAAGAGTATATAGTTACTTTATATAAGGAAAAGAAATATCATGATATTATTAAATTTTCATCTTTGTTTTTCGCTCACGATCCAATAGATGAAGAAATCTTTGATATATGCGTAAAATCTTATAAGAAGCTCGGAAAAAATCATGAGGCAAAAGCCTTCTTCAAAGGATATAGAAAAACTTACAAACAAATGACAGGAGAAGATTTAGAAAATGACTAATCACCTCTATTTGTCTTCATAATTATTTATTCTTATTAAATTTTCTGATTTGTCCTTTGCTCATTTCTTGCATTTTCATTTTATCCGTTAATTCACAAGTGTAAGACCCTCCACTTTTCAACTGTATTTTTCCTTCGTTGACGGTTTGGAAAAATGGTGGAAAGTCACCATACTTAAAAGGAGTTCTTAATTTGTTCCTATCCAAGAAATGGATAGAAAGATGAACAGTATATTTATCAAGATATGGTTCGATAACCGCTATCGGATTACCTATTTTGGTTTTCTGTCCTGCATAAATTATTGGTTTCCCGTAAAAAACGTATTTGCTAAGACTTCCATCGTCATGGTATAAGGTTATCTGGGATAAACCAACAGGACTAAAACTTTTGTCTCCGGATGAACTTTGGTATGCGTTCCAATTATCTTCACACATTACACCACCACGACATGCATAAAGTGTATCTGCAGGCAAGTCGAAAGTTAAATGGCTTCCTGGTCCAGAAGCTCCAGCTATTGTTGATGTAACTATATTGCCGGGCGACACAGGTAGAGCATAAATAAAATTAGTATTTGGTTTTTTAGTGCTGTTTCCTCTGTATGTATTATAACGGTATCTGTAAAAATAACGAGAAGCACCCGTTTTTGTCTTGAAAATTCTAATTTGCTGCTTTCCACGACCAACTATTGCCGATATTCCTTGATTGTATGACATTCCCTCAAATCCATCAGCTTCAAGAAAAGTTATCTCTACATAATAATCACAAAAATCTTCATTGTTGGACATAAAAGTGAGCTGGCCTCTTTCTCTATCAAAATTTGCCCAGACCTGAACTGCACTGTTTACCATAAGAGCTTGTGCATTAGCTTTCCCTATGGTTAACAGTATAACGACTAATATATAAATCTTCTTATACATTATGATTTGATTTTCATTTATGAAGTATCGTTTGCAAACTTAAAAAATTAAAACGATATTTGCATACAAAATGTAAAAATTTTTCATCTTGCACAATTGTCAAACGAGCGTGTCCTCCTAAACGAGCGTAGCGAAGTGAGGGAACTCCTCATACGTTGCAGTCTTATCATAATAATCAAATAAATCACACAAATCAAGGCTTAGACATTATAATAACACCTTAAATAGGAGAAGATTTAGAAAATGACTAATTGCCTCTATTAATCGTAATATTACATCTTTTTCTGCCATGTAACCCTAAATGTAACCCTAAAAATAATCTTTAGTATTGTTAATTTGCTTGATTTTAATTAAGTTTTTATAATAACTCATCTAATAACATGATGCTAAAGAAAAAAATTGTTGTTTCTATATTTTTATTTATAGGATTTGCTTCGTTTTGTTTTTCTTCAAAAACTAACAATACAAATATAGAAGATAGGTTTAAACCATACTATCAGACCTCATTAAGAGCACCATCCGTACCGCTTATTCTTTCAGACCCGAATTTTTCAATCTGGTCGCCCTATAATACTTTAAATGAAGGTAACTCCCAGCATTGGACAGGCGCAGAACATCCAATAATCGGAGCATTACGTGTTGATGGGAAAACTTATCGTTTCATGGGTAAAGACAGACCGTATTTAGAAAGCGTTGTTTCTGATAAACGAGAGATGAATAAATCCATTTCATACACTTTTGAAAAACCGAATGGGAAGTGGACGGATTTTGAGTTTAATGACAAACAATGGAGAGTTGGCAATGCACCTTTTGGTACGCCCGAAATGGGCCGTGTGAAAACACAGTGGAAAACAAAAGATATTTGGGTACGTAAAACATTTACAGTAAGTGATGATCTAACTAAAGAACAAATAGTTTTAATGTATTCACATGATGATGTGTTCGAACTATATATTAATGGTGAGCAAATTGTAAAAACAGACTATTCCTGGAATGATGATGTTATGCTTGTTTTGAGTGAAGCTCAAAAGAAAAAATTAAGAAAGGGAGAGAATGTTATAGCAGCACATTGTCATAATACTACCGGTGGAGCTTTTTTAGAGTTTAATCTGTACAAAAAAATCGATTTAGGTGGATTTGAAAATGAAGCTGTTCAAAAATCAGTAAGTATTTTGCCGACTCAAACCTTCTTTAATTTTCAATGCGGACCGGTTGAGTTGGATTTAATTTTTACAGCCCCATTACTACCAACAGATTTAGATTTAATTTCAACACCTGTTAATTATATATCATATAGAGTACGTTCTTTAGATAAAAAAGAACATGACGTACAAATATATTTTGAAACAACTCCTCAGTTGGCTGTACATGATCTTGGTCAGCGTGTTGTAGTGAATAGTGTAGAACGCAACAATAAAACATATTTAAAAGCAGGTACTGTCGATCAGGCATATACACAACGAGCAGGCGATGGTGTTAGAATTGATTGGGGATATGCTTATTTAACCGCAGGTGATAGTGAAAATGCAAAAATGAATTTCGGACACTATCATAAAATGAAAAATACTTTTATAAAAGACGGAACTATATTAGAAACCCGACCGGCAGCAAATTCCACATATAATATGAATGTTGAAATACCGGTTATGTCTTATACAGATAATATTGGTAAAGTCAACAAAGAAGGAAAACAGTCGTATGTAATGATAGGGTATGACGATGTTTATTCAATTGAGTATTTCTATAAAAGAAAGACTGCATATTGGAAGCATGATGGCAAAGTAGATGTTATTCAAGCATTTGAGCGAGCACGAGAAAACTACACTTCATTAATGGATGAGTGCAGGACTTTTGATAAACAATTATTTGGTGATGCTTTACAAGTTGGAGGTAAAGAATATGCGGAATTATGTGCATTAGCTTATCGTCAAGCTATTGCTGCACATAAACTTATATTAGATGATGAAGGTAATTTGTTGTTTTTGTCTAAAGAAAATCATAGCGGAGGTTTTATAAATACTGTAGACGTTACATATCCTTCATCTTCATTATTCCTAATATATAACCCTGAATTATTAAAAGGAATGATGACACCGATTTTCTATTACAGTGAAAGTGGACGTTGGAACAAACCATATCCGGCACATGATTTAGGGCACTACCCAAATGCAAATGGTCAGAATTATGGAGAAGATATGCCGGTTGAAGAGGCAGGTAATATGATGTTGTTGGCTACAGCAATATCAGTTGTAGAGGGAAATGCCGATTATGCGAAAAAACATTGGGAAACCCTTACTATATGGGCGAACTTTCTTAAAGAAAAAGGACTTGATCCTGAAAACCAATTATGTACAGATGATTTTGCCGGACATTTAGCACACAATGCAAATTTATCTATAAAAGCTATATTATCGGTTGCAGGTTACGGCAAAATGGCTAAAATGTTGGGTAAAAATGATATTGCAGAAGAATATTATAAAGAAGCTAAGGAAATGGCGAAATTATGGGTGTCGATGGCTCACGATGGAGATCATTTTAAATTAGCATTCGATAGACCGGGAACTTGGAGTCAGAAATATAATATAGTATGGGATAAGCTTTTAGATTTGGATATTTTTTCAGATGAAATTGTTGAGAAAGAAATACCATATTATCTGAAAAGACAGAGCGAACACCCTTATGGATTACCTTTAGATTCTAGAAAGGACTACACTAAATCTGACTGGATAATGTGGACAGCTTGCCTGTCGCCCGATATTGCAACATTCCAATCATTTATTGCTCCTGTTTATAAGTATGCAAACGAAACATCGAGCAGAGTGCCAATAAGCGATTTTTATGATGCTAACACAGCTAAAATGATGAATTTCAAAGCAAGATCTGTGGTGGGAGGATTTTATATGAAGATGCTATTCAATAAATTAAATAAATAATTCAACAAATAAAGATATTTTCAATTACTATATTTTAAATTTTATTCAAAATAAAAATGTTATAAAGATGAAAAACATGTTCAAAACACTTGTTTGGTATATTTCGACTTTTGTTTTCTTCTTCGTTTTGGTTTTCACAACATCATGTGTAGACCTTCTTGAGGTGAAAATAGTTGATCATATTCCAACTAATCCTATTGTTATTGGTACCGTTACTCCGGATAGCGGAAGGGTTGCTTCACAAATGATAATCAGAGGTGAAAATTTTGGTGGTCATAAAGACAGTATTGAGGTTTTCATTAATCAGCAAAAAGCTGCTGTTATTGGTGTAAATCCTGAAGGAACAATGATTTACTGTATAGTTCCAACTTTACGAGGAGTTGAAGATCGTCAGGAAGGAGACGAGATTACAGCAAAAGTTAAAGTTGTAATCGGTGGAAATACGAGTAATATCATAAATAAAGATTTTATTTATACGTTCTCGCAAAATGTTTCAACTTTTCTTGGTTTCACCGACCAGGATGGTAACACGGCAATTGTTGACGGTTCTTTCGACAAAGCTCAGTTTCAAAGTCCGTTTTGGTTAGCATTCGACACAGATGTTGACGGACCAAAAGACAGTAATGGCAAGCCTAAGAAGAATATTTATTTAATTGAAGAGAATAATGGATTAAGATTTATTGATATGTATGAACAAACCGTATCTACGGTATTCAGAACGGGTAACGGCGTTGGACGTCCAAGAACGATAGCCTTTACTCTTAATCCTAATGATCTTGAGTATAACAGAGATACTATGATAATTGCCAATGACGGTGGAGATTGGGGCTCGATAGGTACTATAATACTTGCAAGAGATTCTGCATCCCGTCAATTTGTTGGTCCATGGAAAGCAGTAATGCACCATAAACAATGTAATGGAGGTGCAATTCATCCGGTTTCGGGAGAGTATTGGTTTAATTCATATAGTAAATCTCAAGTATATAAAGTATTTAACCGTTCAAGTCAGATATGGCGATATGGAGGACCTACATCCGACAAGTTAAACGAAAATGGTAAAGAAGGTACGAACTATTTCTTTTTAGTACAAGACGACAGTTGGGAGTTTAATATCCAGATTGCACCAAGTGGTAATTTTGCTTATATAGTAAGTAAAAATCAACATTATATAGCCAGAATGGAATATAATTTTGATAAAAAAGCTTTTGAAAAACCTCAACCATTTGTAGGAAGTCAGAAAAGAAGAGGGTTTAAAGATGGTGTAGGTGTAGGAAATACTTTATTTAACGAGCCGCAACAAGGCGCTTTTGATAAGTTTGATAATTTTTATGTTTGTGATGGCGAAAATAACTGTATACGTAAAGTAACTCCACAAGGTCAAGTGTCTACATTTGCCGGTCGTCCGGGTAATCCGGGATATTCCGATGGAGCTTTAAGAGATGCACAATTCGATGGTCCGTTTGGAATAATATACGACGACGAAATACAGACATTTTATGTAGCTGACCGGGATAATCGTAGAATTAGAGTTATAAAAGTTGAGTAAAAACCTGTAATCATACGTATTTGTCGAGATTATAATTTTAATTAAGACTTTCAAAACAAACGTATTTAAATTAGCAAACATGAAACATATAAAAATTTTAATAAGTATACTTTTTCTGCTGCTTTGCATAATTCCAAGCACTTTTGCTCAGCAAGATAAAATTCAGGTTACGGGGACTGTAACTGATGAAAATAACGAGACCATGATTGGGGTTAACATTTACGTGAAAAATGAACCCGGTTTTGGTGTCAACACCGATATTAACGGTAAATACTCTATTTCTGTAAAGAAAAACGCAACCCTTGTGTTTTCATATGTTGGATATGGGAAAAAAGAAGTTGAAGTTGACGGTCGTACCAAGATCGATGTTCAAATGACAAGTAGCGACAGAAACGTTTTAGAAGAGGTTGTTGTAACCGGATTTGGTCAACAGAAAAAAGTGTCTATATCCGGTGCTATATCTACTGTCGATGTCAAGACTTTAAAAGTACCCACTGCAAATATAACTAATGCTCTTGCAGGTAATATTGCAGGTGTAATTTCAATGCAAGTATCAGGAGAACCGGGTGCTAACCAATCAGAGTTCTGGATTCGTGGTATTTCAACCTTTGGTGCAGGATCGGGAGCCTTAGTTTTAGTTGACGGGTTCGAACGACCATTTAATGAAATAAACGTTGAAGATATTGAATCTTTCTCAGTATTGAAAGATGCTTCGGCAACTGCTATTTATGGTTCAAGAGGTGCAAATGGTGTAATTATCATTACAACAAAACGAGGAGATCCCGGAAAGATTAATATCAGCGGTAAAGTTGAATATGGATATAATACAAGAACTCGTACACCGGAGTTTGTGGATGGTTTGACTTATGCTAAACTTATAAATGAAGCTCGAAGTACAAGAAATCTTGAGCCTCTTTATAACGATATTGAGATGATGATAATTGAGAATAACTTAGATCCTGACCTCTATCCTAATATAAATTGGAAAGATGTGTTGTTGAAAGATGGAGCAAGCACATATAGAGCTTCTATTAATTTAAGTGGTGGTGGTACAACTGCAAGATATTATGTATCAGGAAGTTATATTAATGAAGGCGGAATGTATAAAACAGATGTTGCATTAAAGGATTATAACACAAACAGTAGTATGGAGCGTTATAATTATCGTATGAACACAGATATTGACATCACTCCTACAACAGTTTTGCGAACCGGTGTTTCCGGATTCCTTGAAAAACAAAACAAAGCAGGTTTGGCGCAAACATATGAAACTTATTATTTGAATGAAGATTCAAGCGTCTCTTTAAGATTGGTGAATGGTGAAGGTATCAATATCTGGAAATCAATAGTTGGATATTCTCCTGTTGCCAGTCCGTTGTCATATTCAAATGGATTAGTTCCGGCATATGGAACCGGAGAGTTTACCAATCCTTGGGTTGTTGCAACTCAAACCGGATACAATGAGTCATGGAGAAATAAAGTAGAAACAAATATCACTTTAGAGCAAGATTTTAAATTTATTACAAAAGGTTTACGTTTTACAGGGCGATTTGCATTTGACAACGACAACAGAAACAATATTCGTCATATTCGTTGGCCAGAGCAACATAATACTCAACGTAGAAGAGATAGTAGCGGTAATCTTGTGTTCTACCGTGTTTCTCAAGAAAGACTTATGGATCAGGATTCTAATTCATTTGGTCAAAGAGTATACAACTTGGAAGGTGAATTTGCCTACAACCGTACCTTTGCTGAAGTACATGGTGTGAGTGCATTCTTAAAATATACTCAAAGGGAGCAAGCAGAAACTTCAAATGTAGGTAGTGATATAGCAAGAGGAATTCCACGTAGAGACCAAAGTGTATCAGGACGTGTATCTTATGATTTTAAAAGTAGATATTTTGTAGAGTTCAACGGAGGTTATACCGGCTCTGAAGTATTTAAAACAGGTCATCAATTTGGGTTCTTCCCTGCAATTTCCGGTGCATGGAATATTTCGGAAGAAAAATTTGTAAGAGATAATATGTATTTTATTGATTTATTGAAAATACGTTATTCTTACGGACAGGTTGGTAATAATAAGATTAAAAGAGGAAGTGATGAAATTCGTTTCCCATATATGGGATCTATTATAACAAAGGGAGGTTATAATTATGGTGATTTAAACAGTCCTAACTATAGCGATTTGTCAAGTGAAGGTAACTTGTCAGGATATCCCGGATTGACAATTGGAGAGTTAGCTGCCGATTATTTAACATGGGAAGTAGCAACGAAACATAATTTAGGTTTGGACTTTAATATCTTAAATAATAGATTTTCGGGTTCTATAGATGTTTTTAAAGATACTCGCAGCAGTATATATATGCAACGTAAACACCTTTCTCAAATGACCGGTATTACTTCTCAACCATGGGCTAATATTGGAAAGATGGAGAATATGGGTTTTGATGGTCAATTTAATTACAATCAGAAGTTTGGTAATGTCGAAACAACGGTAAGAGGTAATATTACCTATTCGAGAAACAAAGTGCTTGAATATGATGAAGAAGCAAGTGCATTGCCATACAAGATGACACAGGGTTACAGATGGGATCAGGCAAAAGGTTTGATAGCTTTAGGCTTATTTGAAAGTTATGAAGAAATAAGAAATAGTCCGCAACAGATGTTTGGACCATATATGCCCGGCGACATTAAATATAAAGATATAAATGGGGATGGTCTAATCGATAATAATGACGTGGTTGCAATTGGTGCTACACGTGTACCAAGTTTGATATATGGTGTAGGAGCTTCTGCCACATGGCGAGGATTGGATGTTAACGTGCATTTTCAAGGTGCAGGAAAATCTTCATACTTCATTAACGGACCGGCAGTATATCCATTCTCGGAAATATACCAGGGAAACACTTTGCCATGGGGTAATATTTTGACTGATATGGTAGATAATTATTGGTCGGAAAGCAATCCTAATTTGAATGCTAAATATCCAAGGTTAAGTTATGGAGGAAATCCAAATAACTATAGAAACTCTACCTTCTGGTTAAAGGATGGTGCGTATTTACGATTTAAAACTTTGGAATTTGGGTACTCAATCCCTAAGAGATTTATCAATAAATGGCATATTACCAATATCAGATTACATTTTATTGGTTCAAACTTATTTGTATGGGATTCACTGAAATTGTGGGATCCGGAGTTAGGTAGTGGAAATGGTATGGCATATCCAATCACAAAAAGTTTTACCGGAGGTCTAACAATTAATTTATAAAAACAATAATCATTGAACTTAAAATGAGTTTCATAGCTTTAAGATTCAGAAGAAATATAAATAATTTTATAGGTTAAACATGACCATAAAAAATATATAACAACCGTATGAAGACAACAAAAAAAATAATTTCGTATATATTGGTAGCAATGCTTTTCCAAGGCTTCACAGCATGCTCCGATTTTTTGAATGTTGAATATCTACTTAAAGAACAGCGTGAATTGAAAGATGTTTTTGAAAGTGTAGATTATTCTAAACAATGGTTAGCCGGCGTTTATAGTCATTTGCGTCACCGCGACAACTGGGATGTTTGTATTAAAGAACAAAATTCAAATCAGTTTAATTTCATTTCAGACGATATGTATTATACTGACAGGGAAAAAGCAGATGATTATGTGTTTGGTCAGTTAGCTTCCTATCGTATATATAGAGGCGGACAATATACTGAGCAATTCTTGCAAGACCAATGGAGAGAGTGTTATATGGGTATTCGCGATGCGTCAATCTATATTCATAATATAGATCAGTTGGCAGACAGTAAAAAAATACGTGATGATATGACAACTGAACAATTGGCTGAATTTATAAAAGAAACCAAAGCAGAAGCGCGTTTCTTACGTGCATATTATTACTGGCAGTTATTACGCAAATATGGACCGATTCCACTCTTACCCGATGAAGGAGTTGATTTTACAAGTAGTTATGATGAATTGTCAATTCCACGCAGTTCATATCATGAATGTGTAGATTACATTACCGATGAATTGGCAATTGCTGCACGTGATTTACCTATGGATAGAAGTAACCGTAATATTCTAAGACCGACAAAAGGAGCTGCATTAACTGCAAGAGCTAAAGTATATCTTTTTGGTGCAAGTCCACAATATAATGGTAACAATAACGATTGGGCAAAGAAAATGGTGAATTATGATGGAACACCGCTTATTTCTCCGGTTTATAAAGAAGAATATTGGGCTAAAGCAGCAGCAGCAGCTAAGGAAGTTATGGATTTAGATAAATACAAGCTTTATACAGTTGCAAAACGTGCAGTAAACGCAAGTAATATGAAAGGAGCTGAAGGTTCATCTTTATCTTTTGATTATTACGAATATCCTAAAACAATAGAACCGGGAGCTAAAATTGTTGCAGATGGTGCAGGATGGAAGTTAGACCCACAAAATACACCGGGTTATTCAGATAAAGATTTCCCTGAAGGTTGGGCTAATATAGACCCATGTGAATCATATCGCCAATTGTTTGATGGTTCGTTACAAGCTTATTCAAATCCCGAATTGATTTTTTCAAGAGGATATGGAAATGAATTGGATAATTTATCACAACATCAGATGCCTCGTTCGCTTGGAGGATGGAACTGTCACGGATTAACCATGAAGATGTATGATGCATATCATATGGCAGACGGTAGTGATTTTTATCGTTACAAAAAAGGTGTAGATGTAGATGGTAAACCTTATTATTATAGTGATCCTAATGCGGTGGTACCGAATTATGCAAAAATATATACCGGAACTATTACCAGAAATCCCGAATATTATACTAAATGGGCACCGCTACCACCGGGAGTTTCAATGCAAAATGCAAATAGAGAACCACGTTTCTATGCGTCTGTTGCTTATAATGGAAGCATATGGGAAAACAAAGGTTCAAGTGTGAATGATAATAAAAGATTTGTTCAGGTATTTACTTATAGAAATGGTGGAGACGGAAAAGATGCATCAGGATTCTATTATTGGACAGGAATAGGAATTAGAAAATACTACAACCCTGAAGATTGGTCGGGTAGTAGAATAAGAAAAGCTGAACCTGCAATGAGATATGCAGAAGTTCTTTTGACATATGCCGAGGCACTAAATGAATTAGATGGAACTCATACCGTACCGTCATATGATGGTGTTGGGTCAATTACTGTTACACGTGATAAGTCTGAAATAAGCAAAGGAATACGACCGGTTAGAGTTAGAGGAGGACTTACAGATTTCACTGATGATTATTTTGGAGATAAAGTAGAAATGCGTATAAGAATTAAACGTGAATGGCAAATTGAATTTATGGGCGAAGCACATAGATATTATGACCTGAGACGTTGGGGTGATGCTGAGAGAGAAGAATCAATGCCGGTTTGGGGCTATAATATGGATATGACAGGTCCTTTATCTTTGACAACAAGCGATAATCAACAAAGAGATTTGTGGCATATGCCAAGAGAAATATCTCTTGTACCCGCAATCTTCTCTGAAAAGATGTATTTGTGGCCTATATCCAAAGATGAGTTAAGAAAAAATAGAAATATGATTCAGAATCCGGGATGGAAAATCTTTGATGAATAATCATTAAAATGAAATTTAAAATTGTCTAATACGAACAAAATGTTCAGAAATAAATAAATTTAAACATATGAAACTTAAAAAATTGAATTTATATACCATAGCTATCTGGCTATTAAGTATGACATTTATTTCATGTAATGATGAATGGAAAGATGAGCAATATGTGAAATTCGTTTCTTTTGTGCGCTCGGGATATACCGAAACATATTTAAACACAAATACTGTTGATGGAAAAGTGCATTATAAAATTCCGATTGAAGTTAGCGGCTCTACAATTAATGATAAAAATGTAGTTGTTAATGTTCAACTTGATAATGATACTTTAACTGCCCACAACAGGACTATGTTCTATAATCGAAACGATTTGTTCTTTCTATTGTTAGATGAAGATTATTATAGTTTTCCTAACGGTACGGAAGTTACAATTCCTGCAGGGAAAAATATTGGTTATTTAGATGTTATTTTCGATATTAAAGGGTTAGATTTAGTGGAAAAATATATCCTGCCTTTAACGATTACTTCTACCTCTGAATATTATCCTGCTAATAAGAAGCACTATAAAAAGACTTTAATGCGGATTATTCCATTTAACTATTTCTCTGGGTCATATTCAGCGGGTGCAGGTTCTATTACGGCAGAAAATAATCCGACACCAACATCTGTAGCAACACGAGAAATGCGATATGTGAATGATAGTACTGTGTTTTTCTATGCCGGATTATGTGAGGAAGATGCACGTGATCGAGCAACATATAAGGTTAAAGCTAAATTTAATGACGATAAGACTTTGACTTTTACTGCCGATAGCGCAAAAATCGAATTTACTCCTGCTGCGGGTAAATGTACTTGGAGTGTTAAAGAAGAGATGGATGCACTTCAGCCCTACTTGGTGATAAGAACCGTAACAATGGAAATACAATATAGTTATAAAGATGTAACTAATCCAAACTATACTGTAAAATATAACTTAAAAGGATCTTATACTTTGGAAAGAAGGCGTAACACACAAGTTCCGGAAGAAGATCAGCAAGAGATATTTGAATGGTAATCAATAGTAATAATATTAATAAACCCTAAATGCAAGCAGGGTTAGAGCTTGCAAAACAAATTAAATAATTATATAATTTTTTAAATCTATCTTTATGAGGACATTAAAGACATTTTTCATGATGTTGTTTCTGTCGGTTTTCTTATCGCAGACACACGCGCAAGCACTCAAAGATGTGTATGTTGGGACTTCATTGCCCACGACGCAAGGATGGACTAAGTTGCAGTTTGACAATAGTATGACTTGGGAACAAGCTACTAAGGATTTGTTAGTTGCTCCATCAGAACTTTCGGCTGTGGCAAATACTGCTCTTAAACTGAAAGCCAATAAGGCATTTGATACTTATGGGTATCCTTTGTATTCACAATTGGGATATTATAAGGCTAATACTGGCTTCTCTTCAGCAGTAGGTTATACAGTTGAATTTAAGGCCAAAGTTGTAAATTCTGAGAATGGTGCATTTACTGTATCAGGTGTTGGTGCAGGAAAAGGCTTCCGTCTCGAATTTTCTGAAAATCTCTTGACTGAACATGCAAATGTTCTTGATACGGTTCGTGTTTTATCAACAGCAAGTAATTCTGATGGTTTTCATGTTTATCGCGTTGCTGTTGCTCCTGACGAAAAAGTACGTGTATGGAGAGACGGCGTTCTATTAGGTACATTACCAGTTCAACCATTCAAACTTGATAATATTATGAATGATGGTGGTTTCGAAAATGGTAAAAGTGCACAAGAACATGGATGGTCATGGACAGACGAAGGTAAAACCGGAACTCTTACAGTAACAACCGATAAAGATTACGTACACTCAGGTAAATATGGATTATTAGTTGACAAAGGTTTCCACAAAAACGAGTTTATTCCTTTGAAGCCGGAAGCGGTATATGACATGACAGCTTGGATGAAAACAGTTAGTTTCCCCGAAGGTGCATGGCGTGATATAAATGGTTGGGCTGATCCTGCTGCTGAAAGAAATGTATACTTTGTTGCAGATAGAAATAATCCTAATTGGAAGTATTACGAAAAGTTAGGTATGCAAACAGGAGGTAGCCGTCAACGTTTTATACTTGAGACACCTACCAGCGATCTGAATGCTAATCAAATGGCTTTTGATGATTTGCATTTATCAGAACGTATAAACCCATCTCGTATTCCTGCTGATGCTGTAAACTTATTCCCCAATGGAGATTTTGAAAATCCGAACTATCATTATTTCCCTGAAGGCGATCCACGCAACGATACTGTAATGGTTAATCCTGATAAGTATGATTACTTCTTGACTTATTATGATGATTGGACTGAAGAGCAAATAGCTGAAGCAAGATATGATTTGGATCAAACTCCTTTCTGGCATCCTTTCTGGAATGCACGCGTTCGTACACAAAGTGCTCAACAACCTGGTAATGACGAAGCCGGACCTATGTGGGCAAGAGGAAATCACTCTTTGAGGTATTTTAATAGCTTCAGTAATGTTGTTGATTATGGAACTGATTATAGTGCAGCACGTAGTCAGGGACGTAATGCTCCATTGAAAGCTGAGTTGGATTTAGAAATAGGAAAAACTTATACATTCTCTTTCTGGTATCACTTTGCAAAATGGGATGGCGACCATTTAAAATTACATGTAAATAATGGTGATGAACAACTTTGGTATGAAGATGTAAATAATAACACTTTTCCACAATGGAAAAATATTGTTCTAACATTCACTACAACTCAAGAAAATCATACTTTACGCTTCTTTACCGAGAATACAAATCAGAAATCAGGTTATGATTCTTGGGGCGATCCGGGAGTTCTTTATTTCGATGATTTCTTCTTATTCGAAGGCGAACCTCTACCTGCATATGATGGAACTCACTTATTCTTTGGAAAACAGACCAATACTGAAGCTACTGATGTTGAAATTGAATATATAAAAGTTGACAATACAGGAGCTTATGCACCTGATGGCTCAACATTCAGTTCTCCTTATGCAAAGAAAACAGCTCCATTAATGACTGTTTGGGGTGAAAACTTGCAAATAGATCAGCCAATTCTGAATGAATATCCTCGTCCGCAATTAAAACGTGAAGGATGGAATAATCTTAATGGAATTTGGGACTATACTCGTAAGGCTAAAGATGCTTTTGGTACATATGTGGCAAATGAAACATATCGCCAACAGATATTAGTACCATTCCCTGTAGAATCTGCATTGTCAGGTATTATGGATGGCGAATATAATAATCAGAATAAGGTTTATGTTTATAAGAAGATTGCTGATATTCAAAAGCCGGCAGACGGAAAACGTTTGATTTTGAACTTTGGTGCAATAGATTGGCATAGTGTTGTGTTTGTAAACGGTACTAAAGTTTCTGAACACAAAGGTGGCTTCAATCCATTCTCTGTTGATATTACTTCAGCTTTAGTTGATGGTAATAATCAAGAGATTGTGGTTCATGTGTATGATCCTACACAGGGTGGACAACCTTCCGGAAAGCAGCATCCTGCACCTAATGGTGGTTGGTACTCTCCGGCAACAGGTATCTGGCAGACGGTTTGGACAGAAGTTGTAAATTCAGCATATGTAACAGACGTTCAGTTGACTCCAGTTGATAACTCATCAGTAAAAGTGAAAGTTGTTGCAGCTAATGCTGATGGTGCAACAGCAGTAGTTAAGGTTCTTGATGGCGTAAATGAAGTTGCATCAGCTACTGTAAGTGTTGGTGTTGAATCGGATATCGCAATTGCAAATGCAAAATTATGGTCTCCCGAATCACCATTCTTATATAATGTTCAAGTTGAATTGAAGAAAGATGGCGCAACAGCAGATAATGTTACTTCATACTTTGGTATGCGTCAAGTTGAAGTAAAGAAACTGCGCGACAAACCTTATATTTACTTGAACGGACAGCCTACATTCAATTATGCAACATTAGATCATGGATATTTCCCTGATGGATTGTATACTCCTGCATCGTACGATGCTATTCGTCATGATTTGAAAAAACTCAAAGAATTAGGTTTCAATGCAGTTCGTAAGTTCGAGAAAATTGAACCGGCTATTTGGTATCATATAGCTGACTCTCTTGGACTGATGGTATGGCAAGATATTCCTGCTACATTTGGTGGAACTCCTATAGCAGAGTTGAATACAGAAGCTGCAAGAAAAGCAAACTTCTTGAGAGAAGCAGCAGCTATGACTGCAAGTATCCGTAATTTCCCATCTGTAATTGCATGGATTGGATTTAATGATGGCTGGGGAAAATATGATTACAATCATGTTAAAAACACAGTTGAGTTATTCGAAGGCTTAAAAGATGGACGTTTAGTTGTACCTGAATCAGGACCTGATAGTTATGAATTAGGTGATGTTGTTATGTCTCAAGGACTGCCAATTCCTGTATTACATTCTAATCCGTATAATGAACGTGCATCCGTTTGTGGTGTAACAGGTACTTATAATTATGTGATTGCCGGTCATGTTTGGAGCACAAGTAGCTCAAGTGAAATTAAAACTGATGCAGAATATGCCACAAAATTGAAAGAGTTCACAAGAGCAACAGCTAATTTATCTCTTGCAGGTATCAGTGGTGTTGCAATGGTACAAACAACCGACTGCGAAAATGAAATAAATGGGTTAATGACATACGATCGTAAAGTTTATAAGTTTGCCGGTTCAGACAGTATTGCAGGAAAAGTTATAAAAGAAAGCACTGCATTTATGAAATCAAAGATTGTTGCTCCGGTACTTAAAACAAGTGGTCAGGGTGGTGAGATGTGGAAATACATTGCCGGCTCAAAAGACTTGGAAGCTGATGCAGGATGGAATACAAATATGAATTTCGATGATTCTTCTTGGTTGGAGGGACGCTCTGCTTTTGGTGGTAATATGACTGTTTCTTTCCCATGGAATACACAATGGAAAGGAGATAATTTAGGCTTATTCCTTCGTAAGAAAGTTACAATACCTGTTTTGGAAGAAGGTGATGAATTACAATTCACCATATTCTATGACGAAGATTATGAGCTTTACATTAATGGTGTCTTAGCACATGCTAATACCGGATGGAGTACAAATTATGTAAACTTTGAAATTTATCAAGAGGCTAAAGATGCAATCAATTATGGAGGTGAAAACTTGTTTGCAATCCATGTGATTCAAAATGGTGGTGGTTCTTGTATGGATTTAGGAGTAAGCACTAATAAATCATCAAATCCTATTACTTATGAAGAGCCTTATGTAGAGCCTGTTTGGAAAGATGTTGCTACAGCAGCCGACTGGATGAATATGAAAAATGATTTGAATGGTTTCTATAGATTGACAGCCGATATAGATATGCTTTCAGTACAATACGAACCAATCGGTACTTCGGGAGCTCCATTTAGAGGTTATGTAGACGGACAAAACTATACTGTAATATGCCCTGAAATAAGCGGTAGCGATAGAATTGGTTTATTTGGCTATGCTGATGGTGCTCACTTTGTAAACTTACGCTTCACTGATGCATATGTTTCAGGCGGTGCTGATGTTGGTGTCTTACTTGGTCGTGGTAAAGGTGTTACAGTAGAACATGTTGTGTTCGATAAAGGAAGTTATGACACTGAGATTTATGGACGTGACCATGTTGGAGTAGTAGCAGGTATGTTAGAAACAGGTAAACTGTCTACTATCAAAGATGTATACGTAGTTGATGCAAAAGTTGAATCAAGCGATTGGCAAGTTTCAGGTTTGGCAGGTATTATTTGTGATACACGTATCATCAATTCATATTTTACAGGAACAGTTGAAATAGGAAAAGAAGACAGATTAGATTTTGATAATGCGGATGCCGGTGGAATAGTTGCACGCACTGAAGGTGGTAAAAACTTCTTTACAGGTGTTATGTCACTTGCTACTGATGTGTTGAGTGCATCAGGTAATGAATTCATTGCTTACAATGGAGGTGGTTATATTGTAATTGACACTACTACTTGCTTTGTAAGAAATGATATGAATTTGGATCCTTTAAAAGATCCTAATCGTTCAGGTCAGTTTGCACGTGCTGCTGAATCTATGAAACGTCCGGTTAGCGATTTCCAATCTTACTCACTTTATAGAAGAGCAGGTTGGGATATGACTAATGTTTGGGGTATTCCTAAAGGTGGTGGTTTCCCGATATTCAGATCGATTCCGGGTGCTGAATTTGACGTAGACAATTCTGCAGTTCAGACACCGAAAAGCGGAAACGACCTGAAAGTATATTCTGTTGCAGGAAATGTTGTAATGAGTTCATCTCAACATACTTCTGTATGGATATATAACTTGCAAGGTGCTTTAGTTGAACGTACTGAAGTAAATGGTACTCAAACTATAGCTATGCCAAGAGGTATATATATTGTAAAATCTGTAGCTAACGGTCAAGTTAATGCAGTGAAGATTATAAATAGATAATGTTTAGTTAACAATTATCAATCTTCATCCCTGAGTTTCTTGATCGAAACTCAGGGAACAAATTAAATAATTATTAATCCATTTTAAACAAATAAGCATGAATTTTAAAACAACGACAATGAGAGTACTCACGCTAATTTGCATTGTATTTTCTTTATCGCTATCAGTTTATTCAAAAACAAAATCTAACTCTGTTACGCCATATCAAAAGAAGACAGCAAAATTGATGACTACATGGGGGGAGCAGTTGAAAGCTACCGATCCTATACATGCTGAATATCCACGTCCGCAAATGGTACGCGAACAGTGGTTGAATTTAAATGGTATCTGGCAGTTTCAACCTGCTACCGGTGCGGAACAGTCATTACCTACAGAAGGTTTCAATAGAGAGATATTAGTTCCTTTCCCTGTAGAATCAGCTTTGTCAGGAATCATGGAACATCATGAACATATTTGGTATCGTAAAACTTTTACTGTCCCTCAAAGTTGGAGTGGACAAAAAGTGCTGCTTCATTTCGGAGCTGTGGATTATTTCAGTGAAGTGTTTATCAACGGAAATAGTGTCGGGAAACATCAAGGTGGCTACGATCCTTTCTATTTCGACATAACTAATTATATTACAGGCTCAGGAGAACAGCAAATCGCAGTTCGTGTAACAGATGAAACTGATGCCAAGGGTTATCCTCGTGGGAAGCAAACTCTCTATCCCGGTGGTATTATGTATACTTCTACTACAGGTATTTGGCAAACTGTGTGGCTTGAACCTGTACCTACATCCTATATATCCGATTTTCGTATGATACCTGATATTGATGCAGGAACATTACAGTTTATAGCAGGTACACGTGGTACTACTTATCAATTTAAAATATATGCTGATGGTGTTGAAATCGTTAATGAGCTTAAAACAGTTTCAGGAGCCAGTACAGGTGTTACGATAAATATCCCACAACCACTGAAACTTTGGTCTCCTGATAGTCCGTTCTTATATGATATGACAGTTTCTCTTATGAATGAAAATCAGGTGGTAGATTCCGTTTCAACCTATTTTGGTATGAGAAAGATATCTAAAGCAATGGTTGACGGATACCCCAAAATGATGCTTAACAATGAGTTCCTTTTCCATATGGGACCGCTTGATCAAGGCTTTTGGCCTGATGGTATTTATACTGCTCCGACAGATGAGGCACTCAAATTCGACATTGTAAAAACCAAAGAGCTTGGATTCAATATGATACGCAAACACATCAAAGTTGAGCCACAACGCTGGTATTATTGGTGTGATAAATTAGGAATAATGGTTTGGCAGGATATGCCTTCGATGAATTCTTATATCAATACTAATCTTAGACCTGTTCCGCCACAAGAGAGAAATGCCTTCAAAAATGAAATGGAACGTATGATAAGAACACATTGGAACTCACCATCCATAGTTGTATGGGTGCCCTTTAATGAGTTTCAAGGTTCACATAACGAAGCTGATTTATCTTCTTTTGTAAAAAATTTAGATAACACAAGATTAGTGAACATAAATAGTGGTGGTGATTCGCGCTATGGAACAATTGCAAATAACGATATTCGTGATTATCATAACTATCCGCCTCCTGTAGCACCAAAACCCAATGAGACTAACTCACAAATTCTCGTGTGTGGAGAATATGGCGGTATCGGTTATTATGAGAAAGGACATATATGGCAGGAAGGTAATCCTTACGAAACTGTACCTACTCATGCCTTGTTATTAGAACGCTATTCAAGATATGGTGATATGCTTGTTTATTTCAAAAGTAATAAAGGATTAAGCGGTGCGGTATATACGGAGACCACTGATGTGGAAATGGAGTTAAATGGTTTTCTTACTTATGATAGAAAAGTCGAAAAAGGAAATTTTGCAGATTATTATGCAGTAAATCAAAGGATTATTCATGATAATGATTTTTATAACGACATTGCTATTACCTCTGAAGATACTAAACAGGTATGGAAATACACCACTTCAACACCAATTCCTTCGTTGAGTTGGTATAAAACAGATTTTGATGATTCATCGTGGAAAACTGGTGAAGGTGGATTTGGTACGGATAAAACACCGGGTGCCAGAATTGGTACTGTTTGGGACACAAATAACATATGGTTGCGTCGTAAGTTTACAGCACCTGCCGATGCACTCGAAAATGGAAAACTTGTGTTGCGAGTGCATCACGACGAAGATTGTAAAATCTATATAAACGGCGTATTAGCTCTTGATTTATCAGGCTATTTAGGTGATTATAATTTCTTTGATGTAACACAGGCAGCCCAGAATGCTTTGGTGTTGGGAGGCGAAAATACTTTGGCTGTATATTGTAAACAGACTATGGGTGGTCAATATATCGATGTTGGTGTCTATGCTAAAATTCTTGATAATAACCAGTCGGGAATAGAGAGTGTAAAAAAAAAAGCATGTCGCATTTATCCAAATCCGGTAAAAAACGTATTAAATATTGAAAAACAAGAAAGTGATTTAGTTGAGGGGGTTTATAATTTACTTGGTAACAAGGTAAAATCTATTCAACACTCAGATTATAAAATAGATGTATCAGATTTATCGTCAGGAATATATTTTTTAAGAATAAGGCAAGTAGATTCAATAAATGCATTAGCGTTTATCAAAGAGTAAATTACAAATGATATAAATAAATGAATAAATTTCTAATATATACAGTTTTGTGTTTTATAAGTTGCACAAGTGTGTTGTCGCAAGGTCGAGGATATACAAATCCTGTAATTGCAAAGAGCACACCTGATCCGACTGTTATAAAAGCGCAAGATGGAAGTTTTTATTTATATGCAACAGAAGATATTCGTAATGCTCCTATTTACAAGTCGGATGATTTAGTTAACTGGACTTTTCAAGGTACGGTATTTACAAATTCTACCCGTCCGACTTTTGAGCCAAACGGAGGCATATGGGCTCCCGATATTAATTATATTGATGGACAATATGTTATGTATTACTCTATGTCGGTATGGGGTGGCGAACAAACCTGCGGTATAGGTGTAGCTACCGCAAGAAATCCTTTCAACAATTTCCGAGATAGAGGGAAGTTGTTCAGAAGCAATGAGATAGGCGTGCAAAACTCTATCGACCCATGTTATATTGAAGACGATGGCAAGCATTATCTTTTCTGGGGAAGTTTTAGAGGGATATATTGTGTGGAATTAACTTCAGATGGTTTAGAGTTGAAAAATCCGGCTAATCCGGGCAAAATACAAGTAGCAGGCACTGCTTTCGAGGCAACTTATGTACATAAGCGAGGTGATTATTACTACCTTTTTGCTTCTGTCGGCTCTTGTTGCGAAGGACTTAATAGTACATACAGATTGGTTGTCGGAAGATCTCAATCGATTTTAGGTCCATATGTAAATAAAGCAGGAAATTCTATGATGTCAAATAACTATACTCCGGTTGTTAATAATAGCACACGTTTTAAAGGTACGGGACATTGCTCGGAAATAGTGCAGGATGACAGAGGAAACGATTGGATTTTATATCATGGATGGGATGCTGAAAATGAAAAAAACGGACGTACTGTCTTATTAAGTCAGGTTAAATGGGATTCTAATGATTGGCCCTATGTTGATGGAGGTGTACCGGCTATAAATTCTACTAAGCCATTTTTTAATCCTACTTCAGTAAACAATGTTTCGGATAATTCGAATACTATTTTATTTGGAAAGAATAATACAGTATTTTTTGATTCTCTTGAATCAGCATCAGTAAATATTTTTAGAATGGATGGGAGTATAGTTAAAGGATTTAGAAATACATCCAAATTCGAGGTAAATCTTGATTCGGGTGTGTATATAGTCAGGGTGGATTCACCTACTGACACTTTTTTGCGAAAAATTATTTTCTAATATTAACACAATAATTTTATTTTTCTGATTTTATTAACCAATTTAATTTATTTGAAATATGAAAAAAATTAGTACAATTTTGATCATTTCTGCATTTATCCTATTAGGATGGCAGATTAATGCACAGTCGACCGTGACTGTATTTTCGGGTGAGTCTGTTCCAACTGAACAAGGTTGGACTGAAATGAAACTTGATGCTACAATTAATGATGTAGCTGCTCCTGTGACAGTGTCAACCGCTGATGGTGTATTGAAATTCACATCAGTAAATGATGTAGATCAGTTTTCACAAATTGGATGGAGAAAGACTGATTTAGAGTTCGACCTAAATGTAGGATTTACCATCGTGTTTAAAGCCAAAGTAATTGATGCAGATAAAACAGCTGCATTTAATATACAAGGTTTTGATAAGAATGGTAAAGGTTTCCGCATCGGTATTTTAAAAGATGCTGTTACCGAACAAACAAATCCCTTTGCTGCAACAAATGTGATTGCTGATGCTTTAGTAAATGACGATGCATTTCATACATATCGTTTAACTGCTAATCCGGCTGATGGTGCGATTGAAGTGTTCCGGGATGAAGTTTCACTTGGTTCATTCCCTGCTACCAAGTTCCAATTCGATAATATCATTGAAAACGGAGGTTTTGAAGATGAAGAATTTCCTGATTTCATTACTCGAAATGGGAGCCTGTCAATTCATTCTGCTACACGTGCCTATGCAGGACAGTCTTCTCTGTTGATTAATAGTGAAGGAAAGACTACCAATACGAGTCCTAAAGAGGGTATGACTACACGTGATTTTCCAGTTAAGCCCAATACGGATTATGAATTTTCCATGTCTCGTCGCCGTGCTGTTTATGATAATGAATGGGCGTGGCGTGATTTGGGTATATATTGGAATACACAACCAGGCTCGGTGAGAGATGATACTGTTACACAAAATGACCCTAATGTACGTTGGTGGGTTAATCCTTTTGAACCTCTAAGCTGGAAAACAGGTACAGAAGTGTTTAATAAGAATGATAACAGTGACATAAAAACTGTTCGTTTCGATTTCCCATCTTGGAATAGAGAAGGTAGTAAAACTACGTCAAAAGTGTTAATAGACAATATTTATCTGCGTGAAAAAACTGATTTACAGGTAGGTAGTGCTAATGTAGCACATGGTTTCGCTCCTATACCTTTCCACGATGGCTACGTAAATCTTATCCAAAACGGCGGTTTTGAAGATTGGGAAATGAATAATGATGGAACACCTTATACATGGGCATTAAGCAATTTGGATAATAAAAATGAAAACTTGCCATTTGCGGCAAATGCTCTTTGGAACTCCAATACAGTCCGAATCCAACGAAACGATAAACCGGATGACGAAGTAACTGATTTCGCGCGCAGCGGTGATGGCTCTTTGCGTTTTACGACACAAGGCAACAATGGAAACAACTTCGATTTTGGCGTAGAGTTAGAAGCCGGCAAAACCTATCGTTTTAATTTCTGGCACCGCAGTCCGAAATGGCCCGATTGGGGTTGGTTAAAAGTAAGAGTAGGCGAGGAGCTAATTTGGAGCCACGAATTGATGGGAAGAAATAACCAGTGGACAAACTGTGATTTGGTGTTTACGGCTACTGAAGAAAACAAAACAGTACACCTCTACACTACTGCTGCTGATCATGGAAATTGGTGGAATCTCTACCTTGACGATTTGGTGCTTTACGAAATACCCGAAGGTACTCCGGTTGATCCGCAAATTGCAGGCAAAACCAACTTGATAGCCAACGGCGACTTTGAAGATGAAACCTTAGGTAATGACGGTCAGCCTTATACTTGGGCTTTAGCTTCTACAAATGCAGATAATGACCATAATTATCCTGTCGCTTATAGCAATGTGTGGAAAAGCGTTGTGAGATTACAAGACAAACAAAAACATATTGATACAGGAAGAAACTGGGCACACAGCGGTACTAAAGCACTTCGTTTCTCTTACCTTGACAACTGGGGTCAAGCGCGGGAATTTGAAGGACTCTCTGGGGATCAGTATCCGGTATCATTCGGAGTAAATATAGACTTTAAGAAAGAATTAGAACCGAACAAAACTTATACGTTTGTATTCTGGCTGAAAGCGGCAAACTACAACGACAAAGGCAAATTGGTTGTAGCCAATGGCGATGTACGCTTGTGGGACGAAGAACTTTCGACCAAGTATATTAACTGGACACGTCAATCCATTACATTTACCACAACATTTGCAAATCATACCTTGTGTATGTTTACTGAGTTTAATGGTTGGTTTAACTTCTATTTGGATGATTTATTCTTGTATGAAGAAGATGTTTATGTTCCTGTTCCAGAAGCAGATGGAATTTCATATTTAGCATTTGGTAAATCGACAGGTGCATCCAGTTCAGATGTTGAGGTAGAATATATTATGTTAGATAATTCAGGTACATTTAATCCTGATGATTTCTTTACAGGTATTGAATCAAATACAAAAGAAGTGAGAAATATTGATGTCAGAACTAATAGTAATACTCTTACAATCAATGTTGCAACTCCTTCTCAGGTTACTATCTACAATGTTGTTGGGGCACAGGTATATCGTTTCACTGTAGAAAATAACAAATCAGTTCAATTGCCGGCAGGTACTTACATTGTTAAGTCGCATTCAGCAAAAGGACAGATTGAAACTGTAAAAGTTATCAGTAGATAATTGATTCAGCATAAAATGAATATGCTCTAACTTTTCCCTATCTTTTTGTAATGAGAGATAGGGAAAATAATACAGATTTATTATTTTATATTATCTTTGCTTGCGTTTATTCATAATTTATTTATCTGTAGAGATGTGCTAACCCACATCTCTACTTTTAGATAGATGTTTATTATTTACCAATTAATAAAAAAGCTTTATGAAAACACTAAAAATTTATTTTTTATCAGCTTGTTTGTCTGTTTTCTTATTCGGACAACAGGCAATAGCCAAAGGTGAAGATATTGATGCACAGACATTCTTCATTGATTTTGGTCAGGATGCCAGCACTTGGGGAGATAAAACAACGGGTGCAGATATTAACGGTAATATCTGGAATAATGTTGTAGCTCCGTCAGGTGCACCTTCTGCATTGGCAGCAGGTGCCACACTCGACATGGTCAATTCTCAGGGAGAAGCCACTACGGTAAAGTTCGTATTGGTGACCAAGATCAATTCTAATGGTAAGGCAAACGGTGGTTTGGCAGAACCCGATGCTGCTTTGCTGGGCGACTTGGCTGTAGGCACCGCCACCAACGATTATTTCTTTTTGGATGATGGTATCGGCAATCAGGGATGGTTCCGTTTTGAAGGTTTAGATAATACGAAAGCATATAAATTCCATATCTTCGGAGCGCGTCAAACGAATGATGTTCGCGGCGGCACGTTCCTTATCTATGGTGACAACAAATGGAACGGTTATCTGCAAACCTCGGGTGCAGGTATTGGTACAAATATCTCCAATACAAACGACAATACCGTATTGGTGTCTGCTCCTGTTGTTCCAAATGCTGAGGGCAAAATCAATTTTGAGTTCTTTATTGCATCATCATCAAGTAAGTTTGCCTATATCAGTGCAATGAAGATAGAGGAAGTGGAACAGCCTGAAGCATCTGTTGCAGATAACAAATTCTTTATTGATTTTGGAAAGAACAATAGCGGATTAGACGGAGCGCTTACAGTGAGTCCGGATAAAAACGGTAATTATTGGAATAATGTGTACAGCAACGGAGATGGTGCCACCAATGGCACTTCGGACGGTACAGGTAATATGACACTGAAAACTTCAGAAAATACTGAAACCGCTTACGCATTTGAACTTTCAAGCAGCAATGCCAAATTCAACGGAGTTCGTAATGGCGGATTGCTCGCACCAAGCGACGAGCTTTTGGGAGACCTTGCCATCGCAACAGCAACGCACGACTACCTGTTTACCGACGAAGGTAATCCCATTGTTATGCTTTTCAAAAATTTAGACAGGAAGAATACTTATCGTTTTAATATATTCGGAAGTCGCGCTGACGATCCAGCCCGTATGAGTATTATCACGCTCGAAGGAGAGAATACCTATACGGCTGCACATCAAACAACCGGTAAACATGTTGGCGGTACAGGAGTGAACGGTAACAACCGTATGATTTATGTATCGGATGTGATAACACCTGATGAAGACGGACAAATCAAACTTACGCTTACACGCAAGTTTGGCATGGCACATATCAATGTGATGAAAATCGAAGAGTTTAAAGATTTTAGTACTTCGGAGATTGCCCCTTCTTCAGGTTCATATGAACTAAGAGTGGGAACTAATCATGAAAAACTGATTGTAACTGTAAATGAAACTTCTACTGTTTCTATTTATAATATGCTTGGTATACTTGTAAACAAAGCGGAAGTGGAAGATTCGAAGACATTCGCTCTTCCTGCAGGTTCTTACATCATCAATTCAGTTTCCAAAGATGGTAAAACACGCTCGGTAAAAGCGTTGAACCGATAAACTGAAATATTTTTCTCCCTGCTTTTCTTGGCTGAAAGGCAGGGAACCATTAGCACATTAATCACATTAGCATATTAGCACATTAATCATATTCTTTATGAAACACATAACTTTTAACAGACAACTGAAAACCGTTTTATTTCTTTTTCTTTTTTCACTCGGTTTTACGGCATATTCACAAACATT
>CALFXE010000200.1 GCA_937927845.1 uncultured Paludibacter sp. | reverse complement strand
CCGCAAAATAAACTAATAGCAACCGAAGTGCCTTATCAGAGTACAGGAGAGAGTTATGTAAACTACTCTCAGTCTGCCATGCTTTTTGGAGGGATTCATTGTCATTTGTTTTCACATTTTCCGATGTTCTCACACGCAGATGTAGCGATACTAAGCGGTTTTTATACCCGTCATAATTATTCAGGAAATAACGGGGTGCCGGATCCTACTATTCCGGTACATATTTTAGTATCCGAAATTGGAGTATATGCCATTAGTGCTGATGATGTTGAAAGTTTAAATAAATTAAATTCTATATATTCGAATCCAGATGATAGAATTGGTTTTCAAGAAAATATGGAAAATAAGTATAGGGACTTGGAAAGAAGAGAACAAAAGGGAGAAATTATTACTACCAAAGATTATCAAGAAGTATTTCTAAAGTTTCTAAAAGAAAATAATTTAAATATATCTTTATATAAAACAGATGAGGGTTTGACAGAATGGGCTAAATTGGTTTTGAAAAATGATTTAGATAATAGTATCAATAATGATATAATATTGATTAACTGTAATTAAAAAAGACTATGAGAAATTTATTAATAATAATAGTGCTATTAGTGCTTATTTCTTGTAAAGCACAAACAATAGTGCCTTTAGGAGAACCCAATGCTTTAGCATTTAAAAGCGGAACCTATAATAAGGATGTTGATAATGATTTTGGTAAATATGTAGGAACGTGGAAGTTTCAACAAGGAACTACATCATTAATAATTGTTCTAAAAACAAAACTGAATTACTATTATTCTACAAAAAACTATTATAAGGATATTTTAATAGGAGAATATCGTTATATTGAAAATGGGACTGAGAAAATTAACACTTTAAATCAATTAGGACAGGCACAGGCTACAGCAGGAGATTACAATATTTCAGGAAGTTTAATAATATACGGAACTACTTATCCTAAATGCGATGATTGTGGTTTGGATGAACGAAGAATTAAATTAGCGATTAAAGATCCTGAACGAACTTATTTGATAAATGCAATTGTATTACGATATAAAAATGAAAATGGTACAGAAAAGATAATTGCAAAAATCTTTAAAAACGGTACTTCATTTATGCCGCCAGATAATGCTCCGGATGAAATGCGGGTTCCTTACGGTGAATATGTTTTGATAAAACAGCCGTAATGAAAATACCTTTTTGATTACTACTAAAACGATTCTCTAAGAAACCGTTTCAAAAAGTTCTTTTGTTCTTTTATAGCCACGGTAATTACTAAATCCGGACAGGTAGATCAGTTCGATTTCCGGAAGGTCGGCATAGGCGGGGTCTTCCCGCATGATTTCCAGTTCCGCTATACGGCATTTGTTAATATAAGCACTAAAATTCATGTTGTAATTGGTATTGATAAAGGCAGAAAGATAGCTGCGGTTGGTACCCAGTTCCAGTGTCAGATCCGTAATTTTCAGCTTAGGTTCCAGATAGGGTTTCTTTTCATGAATATATTTTTCAAAATGCTGCCGGTCGATATTGGTTTTGCTATTGTCCTTGTCTTTATCTTTCGCTTTAAATTGCTTGACCACAATATTTTCTGTGAGCAGTATAAAATTATTGGTAAAGATATTGTAGCACATAACCACATTTAAAAATATGGTAAAAAAATTAGGCAGGATAATCAGCAAATACTCTGTTGTACTACCGCTTTTAGAGAAATAATACAATAGCGGAACCGGTAACAGGATAATGATACACAGGAATATCTGATAGACCCATCGCAGGGAAGTCTGCCCGATATCGGCAGAGTAATTAATGATGTTCTCCTGGTATTTCCGGGTTCTTTTAACCGATAACAACAGGTAAAAAATCCCGATCACTGCCCGGATAAAAAAACGAAAACTGTCAAAAGCCGAAAACCATTCGTATTCTTCAACAAAGAAAACCCTTTTTTCTACCAGTAACAGCTTTACATCCAGCGGGATAAAGGTGAGCCACAAGGTGTGTACGATATACAGGATAATGGGAAAAACATAGTGCAGTATCGGGAAAGGCTCCTGTTTCCGTACTCGGGTGAGCTTAAAAATAATATGGTATAGCATTACAGGAAGCAGCAAACTGGACAGGAAATCAATCGAAACCATATACAGATAAGCCATTCTGTTAAAATAGTATAAAGCCATAATAATAAAGAACAGTCCTAACAGGGTATAGAAAAATACCAGCAGCCGGATGAGCCTTCTCAGTTGAGCGGTATTGGTTTTGTTTAATTTAAACAATAGCAGTACAATACAGAACAACGCTGAAAAGACAGGTGCCGAAAAAGACATGATCAGTATGGTATTCTTTAAATCCATCTTTTAAAAATTAGTATTGGTCGTTTACAGGATTATTATCGGAATCTTCCGCTTTTTTCACCCTCAGGTAATTTCGGAAACTTCCAAAACCGGCTTCTGCGACCAGTTCTGCAATATCCCTGTCTTTATTTTGAGGCAGCCGGGCAAGCCGTTTGACTTCCATTAACCGCCAGTTATTGACATAATTGCTAAAATTCATGCCATAGGTTTTATTAATAAAAGTGGAGAGATAGGTCCGGTTTACATGGAATGGAAAGATTAAATCCGTGATTTTAAACTGAGGATCCAGGTACGGCTTGTTTTCTTTAAAGTACTTTTCAAATTCAGATTGCACAATCAGCCGCTCTCCTAAAGCCATGGCTTCTTTTTCGGAAATATCCCGTTTTCGTTTCCTCTTTTTGATTTGCAGTACATTGCCGGAAGTAACCAGTATGGTCTGGGTTTGCTTCGGGGTATACAGCAGGTAATTGCGCTGGATAATATTATAAACTATAAGTATGTGCTGTAACGGCGTCGAAATAAATGAAATGAGTAACGCGAAATTCCTGATATGAAAAACAAGGTCTATAATAAAAACAACGAAAAACAGGACTCTCAAACCAATTACTAAGGACAGCCAGTGCATGGATTCCCATTTCTCTTTCCCGTATTGCAGGATAATGCTTTGGCGGTATTGATAAACCCGTTTTACACACAAGCCGATATAGATTATCATATAGACAATGGTGGAAATAACGATATACGGACGCAGGAATATAAAAGCATCTTTTCGGGGTATAAACGATTCCGGATCATGGATATAGTGAGCAAAGGTGATAACAGACACTATCACAAAGAGAATACAGGGAATCAGGTAATGAAAAAGAGGAATGGTTTTCCGTTTGCCCAAAGGCGTTAAGGCATAAATAAAATTATAAAAAACAACATTGATGGTTTGTAAAACAAGGCAATACAAAGGGATGATATACCGGAGTGTTTGCTGTAGCGATACATAGATCTCAAACTTAAACCATAAGAAAATCATCATCAGAAAATAGCAAACCAACAGCTTTTTAATGGTGTTTTCAACCGGGGTAAGCTTATCCTGATAGGAGACAAAAAAAATGGCACCACAGGTCAGTGAAGAAAAAATAGGAACTGAGAGCAATATGACATCAAAAATCTTCATGAACAGATCAGAATATTACGTAAATATAAATTTTTTTGAGACAAAATGTAAATTTTTTGTTAAAAAATAATGTTTGTAAGCAACTGTTTTTAAAGTAGTTAAAATTATTTTTTTACTTATTTGAAAATATTTTACAATTTGTCACTTGAAGTGTTTATGATTTTGCAGGTAGTTTCTTTTTAAAGGCTATAGTTTTGTTAAAGAAATAAGCTCTTTACGTATTTATACTGAACGGTATTGTAAGTAAATACCTTTATGTTTTATTACGTATTTACAGGTAATAAAATCTTCATTAGCAAGAAATTTTGTTCCTGAAAAAAGTGAAAACAACATCCAACTAACAAGTAAAAAGAGTAAACCGGTTAGCTTACCGGGATCAATATAAATAATGATTATAAGAAAGGGTTATTCTCATTATTTGGTTATATAGTAAAAAGGAGAGTCCTGAAAATTTTTTGAAGAAGGGGGGCTTTATTCAGAAAATGGGTTAAATAAACAGTCGTTGTTTGGCTCTTCTTCTTTACTGTATTTTAAAAGAAAGTTCAAGTCACGATTATATTTTTTATAAGCCAATAACTGTCATTATTAGTTGGGAAGAGGAAGTGAAGAAAAGTCTGGTGTTTTTAAGGTTGAAATTGGGAAATTTAAAAACATTGGTTAAATGCCTGTTTGAGTGCGGCTTTTCTTTTCTTTCCTTACAAATAACAGGTTTTGTGATGTAAAAAAGAGATCCTTTCGTGGCAAAATTCCATTAGAAAAAATAGTTGAAAGTCAGGAGGTAAATCCTTGATGGTTAGTAGTGTAGCATCCGGAATATTATTTTGCGTATTTCCGAGTGCTTGGCTTGTTGTGCATTGTTGTTTCGGATAAAAAACAGGGTTTTTTAGGCTTGTTTTAAGATTATAGTCTTGATTAATAGTTGTTTAGTGATGTTTTAAAGTGATTTTACTATTTGTCATCCAAAGTATTGACCTTTTTGTCGGCTGGTTTTTTTAGGTGGTTTTACCTTTGATCGTAAATAGTAAAAAAGTTATGTGATAACTCTATTGTAAAACACAGTTAGACAGTTTGGAAATAGCTCATTTTGACAATGATATTGATAAAAGAATACAGGCGGACTACTTTAAATAATAAGGATTGGATATGAAAAAAAGCACGATTACTAAATCTTTACGGTATGCTGGTTTTATGGACTTAGTCAGGCAGCTACCGGAACTGCGACACCGGATTCCGTAAAAGATAAAAACTAAAACAGCATTTGAATCACCAGAGATTTTAAGAATAAAGAAACAAATAGCAGTATACCAAACTGCTAAAGACAATATCGAGCAGATAAAAAACAAAATGAAAAACATTTATATGAAAAAGTACATTATGATGGCGGTTATACTGTTGGGGTATACTGCCAATAGCCAGATCGGGATCGGAACGACCACACCGGAAGCCTCTTCAGCTTTGGATGTAAGCAGTTCCGACAAAGGGTTTCTGGCTCCGAGAATAGCCCTGACAGGCAGTACGGATGTCACAACCATTGCGGCACCGGCAACAGGATTACTGATCTACAATACCGCTACAGCCGGTACGGCACCCAATACCGTTGTACCCGGATATTACTATTGGAACGGTACAAAATGGGCAACATTAGACAATGGCGCGACCGCTGCGAATAGCTGGAATACAACCGGTAACAGCAGTACAACGGCAGGAACCAACTTTATAGGAACAACAGATAATACAGATGTGGTACTAAAACGAAACAACATTGTTTCCGGATTTATCGGTTCAACCAATACCGCTTTCGGGAACAGCAGTTTACCGTTAGCGGCAACCGGAACCGGAAATACCGCAATAGGAAGCAATGCGCTTACAGCGGTTACTACCGGAGGAGGGAATACAGCTATAGGGTATAACACACTGAGCAAGAACACAGCGCCTTATAATACCGCAATCGGAAATACCGCTTTATATAATACAACCAGTGGGGACTCCAATACTGCTGTAGGTAATATGGCTATGGTGGACAATACGACCGGGCGTATGGGTACAGCCTTAGGGTTTCAGGCTTTGAATCACAATACAACAGCGGCTTATAATACCGCAATGGGAGGTAATGCCGGTTTTAGTAATATCACAGGAACTTATAATGCTGCGGTAGGCTATCAGTCATTGTATAATAGTAGCGCAGGAAACAATAATGTAGCGATAGGATCCGGCGCACTCTTTAGCCTGCAGGATCCGGCAGGAACAAACAGCCATAACAATGTTGCTATTGGTACTAATGTGGGGATGGATTTGTTTATGGGCAGCAATAATATTTTAATCGGAGCGAATGTGATGTCTGCGGCTCCGGGCGGTATTGGCAGTAATATATTGAATATTGGCAGTAATATTTACGGAACCAATGTCAATAACGGTGGTTATGCGAATATCGGGATTAACACTGCAAATCCCGGTAATGCTTTGGAAGTAAGAAGCAGTGCTGCCAATACTTCCGGTTTTCGGTTAACGAATTTTCCGAATGCCGGTATGTTGGGAACAAACAGTCAGGGGGATATAATAGAGACTTTTAGTGCCATTAAAACCGTTACGGTTAGCTATTATGAAGTGCAGCAGGCGGATGAAACCATTCTGATGAATGTTGCCGCACCGGCGGCAGTGGTGCTACCAACAGGAGCGGTATCCGGTAAAAGGTTTATTATTAAAAAGATAGATGCCACGTCAAGCAATATGGTAATAGCAGCAGCAGGAGGAGCAACGATAGATAACCAGGCAAGCATCACGATAGGCACCTCCATGGCAGGTATAGTGGTACAGTTTGACGGCATTAGTAAATACTGGATTGTAAACAGGATGTAAGGATCCTTCCGGAGGCAGGACAATGCTCTTTTGGTTTTGTTCCGGTTTTAATGGTTGGATTTTACCGCTTTTGGAATAAAGCTAAAAATGATGACTTACGCGATCATAAACAAATTGAAATTAGGGTATGAGAAAATATTTAATAATAGCAGCCATGCTGCTAAACTATACGGTTTATTGCCAGGTGGGTATCGGGATAGCGGCTCCGGATCCGTCAGCTGTTTTGGATGTCAGCAGTTCCAGTAAAGGCTTGCTGATTCCAAGGATAGCTTTGACCGGTACTACAGATGCTGCGACCATCACGGCTCCGGCAACAGGTTTACTGATTTACAATACCGCTACAGCCGGTACGGCACCCAATACCGTTATGCCCGGATATTACTACTGGAACGGCACGAATTGGACAACAATGGACGGCGGTTCGGCTTATACCTGGAATACAACAGGCAATAGCGGCACGACTGCCGGAACCCATTTTATCGGAACCACAGATAATACGGATCTGGTATGGAAACGTAACAATGCTGTTGCCGGAATATTGGGTGCAACCCGCACCGTTTTAGGTAGCGCAAGTCTGCCTTTCGCAGCTACAGGAGTTGGAAATACGGCTATAGGAAGTAATTCCCTGAAATCGGTTACTACCGGAAGTGAGAATACAGCAATAGGCTATTTTACATTAAATACAATTACTACAGCGGCCTATAATATAGCTATCGGAAATAATACTTTAGCTAATGACACTTCTGGCGACAGTAATACCGCAGTAGGAAATAGCGGGCTGGTAAATAATACTTCAGGACGTATGAATACTGCTATAGGGCATGATGCTTTATATTATAATACTACGGGGAATTATAATACCGGAATAGGAGTATATTCCGGCTACAATAATAGTTATGGTGCAAATAATGTGGCTATTGGAACTTCTTCATTGAATAAGAACGTGAGAGGTGATAATAATACAGCTATCGGAGCAAAAGCGCTGGAGAATCTGGCAGGAAATCCGGCGGCAAACAGTAGTAATAATGTTGCTGTCGGTATCAGTGCCGGCGATAATCTGCTATCCGGTGCCGGCAATATTTTTATCGGTAACCTGACGAAAGCTGTGGTTACTACCGGCAACAATCAGTTGAATATCGGTAATACTATTTACGGAACCAATGTGAATGCCGGTGGTTATGCGAATATCGGAATCAATACAACAACTCCGGCAAATACACTGGAAGTAAAAAGTATTGCGGGCGGTACTTCCGGTGTGCGTATCACCAATTTACCCAGTATGGGCCTCTTGGGAACGAACAGTCAGGGCGATATCATTCCGGCATTCAATGCCATGACCAGCCAGGCACCGGTAACCAGTTATACCGCACTGGAATCGGATGAAACCATACTGATCAATGCTGCTTCCGGAGCAGTGACCGTTTTTTTACCGGTTTCTCCCAGAACCGGCAAAAAATTTACCGTAAAAAAAACGGATGCGACGGCCAATAACGTTTACCTGTCAGCCCCAACGGTACTGATCGATAACCAGGCGGGACCTACCAGTATTTTTATAAATGTATCGATGAAAGGACTTGTCGTACAGTTTGACGGGACACAATACTGGATCATCGGTAGAATATAATAACAGAAAAAGATGTCTTATACATAATGCTGTTCTTTTTAGTACGGCATATCCGGTTGCAGCAGCTGGGATGGATTACCATTCACTTTTCAGAAAAATCCGGAATACTTCGATATAGCGCCATATAATGTGAAAATAGTAAAAGATGATTAGCGAATGGAATGATTTCTACATAGCCGCAGTGGGTGCTTCAGCTGCTTTGACCGGATTAATCTTTGTAGGGGTATCGATCAGCCTTGCCAAAATTTTATCCCTGCCGGCCTTACCGGAAAGGGCAATGGTGGCGATATTTTTACTTCTCGCTATCCTGACGGATTCCATGCTTTTATTGATACCCGGACACACGAATGCCTGTTGCGGCTATGAGCAAACGGTTTTCGGAGGTGTCGTATGGACCGTGATGACCATTATGGATAGCCGGATCTATCACCTGAAAAAGAATAAATTCCAACGGTTTTATACCATCAATATCCTTTTTAATCAAATTGCCGTTTTGCCCTATCTGATTGGCGGCCTCTGTTTGTTGTATGGCCGGGAAACCGGCTACTGCTGGATAGCGGCCGCCATATTGGTGTCTTTTATAAAAGCGGTATCGGATGCCTAGGTACTGCTGGTTGAAATTCACCGCTGATTTTCTATGATCGTAACGGACGATAAAAAATTACTTTTCAGTAAGCCTGATTGAATACCTCCCTGTCAATTCAGTTTTTACAGATAACCTGCCCCCATTTCTCATATAGAATAAAAACAAACATAAGAGATGGAACACAAGAATTGCAGCATCGTAAAATATGATGAAATCAGACACCTGATACCGGAAAAATCCATGTATGCGCCTTTCAATGGAAGTGAATCCGAAATTGCAGAAGAATATGTTTTTTATTGTGAAGGGGATCTTGATCTGGAAGCGCTGCTGGATCTGGATGATCCGCTAAAGTGCCTTATCGGGGGAAATGCCCCGGATGTCTTTATAGGCTTTATATTGGTCACCGGTAATTGCAGGGGGCATAATATCTGTAACCGGGAAACGGACGGTGCTACCGGTCTGGTCGTTTTAGGAAACCTGATAGCCGATAATATCGTTGTTGGCGGTCAGGAAATCTATGTAGTCGGACACATGACCTGTAAAGAATTGTTCTGGGGCGACTATAACCACGGAAACCTGAATGTTGAAGGAGCAATCCGTGCAAAGGTATTGATGATTACCGATTATGGGGTAGATTTTGAACGATTCACCAGCGGGGAACATATCACCACCGAATGCCTGCTGTGGGATGAAATAGCCGATACTGACGATTTTGAGAACCCCGAACCCATTCAGAGCACATTTCTTCCGGAGTTTGTAGCCGAAGAAATCGAGGTAATCGACGATCTGTATTCCTGGAAGGACCGTCTTAATTATTGTAAAATATTCGAAGCGCTGGAATCCGGAAAACCGCTAATCCGGGAAAAGATCGAAAAGGAATCCAAAGAGACAGCCATTCCGTTTTTCTTTACGGATGATGCGATCAGTGCGAAAAACCTGCAGCGTTTTGGCGATAGCAATGTGTTGATGGGATTTGCGCCGCAAAAAGGGCAGGAGCAAGTTCTGGAATATTGGGAAGGCGATTCTTTTTACAGGGTATTGGTAGAGATCGGGCAGCCGTTTTCATACTGTGTGTATGTACAATACAAACAGGAACATGCCTGCATGGTATATTTCAGCAACCATAAGGGTGGACTCTGGGAAAGAATCATGGGTAAAAAGCACTATAAACTTGCCATGGCATTCCGTCAGTTTCCGGACGGAGACTGGCTGTTACTCAATAATAACGCTCCGTTAACCTACCGGCTTTTTCTGAAAGATCGTTGGAAAAAACTGTTGGAGCACTATTCTGAAATGGTCTGGTACCGGAAACAGTTTGACAAAAAAGTTAGCCGGGAGATTCTGGAATCCATATTAAACCTGCCGTTAATCAGGGAAAAATACAGTAACTATTATTCGGTTGAAGAAGACAGCAGAATCTGGTTTCGTGATTTTCAATGGCAGTTCCGGCAGCAGGATGCAGAACCGGGTGCGTGCCCGAGGATAGGGATCATCAAAGAAACACAGGATGGAAGCTTTGACTTTTACCATTTTGATTTAATAGAAACGATAGACGGCCGTCTGGCTCCTGTTTTATTCACCCAGGATCAGAATGGATATGACGCGGAAGCTTATGAGGTGCTGATTTTAGAGCGGGAAAAGTACAAAAAGGCCATCCGCTATTTTGAAATACTCGAGCGGGTCATTTTTGAGATGAACAAACAATATCTGCAGGAACAGGAAGATATCGCCTGCGGAAAGATCTGTTCGTTACTGGGAGCCATGCCGATGTGTCTGGGACCGGAGTATATCGCCTTGCTGCACCACCTTATGACCAATCAGCAAAAGGACAAAGATGACCCGCTGTATGAAATCATTTACCTCTGTGAAGAACATAACATCCCGTTCTTGTGGCGTATGGACTGGAAGCAGGAAATAGGGGATTTGGAATGGGCTATAAAACACAGTCTGAAAACAAATTTCGATATCGATGTTATCCTGCCTTCTGCATCAGATTATCCGGAGGAAGCGGCCATCAGCTATGGAACCGTTTTTATAGACTTTGACAAGGCACTCCATTTTTATAATCTCCAGCTGGGGTTTGTGAACACCCAATGTGATGAATATGTGTTTTTTATACATCCGCTGGCGCTCAGAATAAAACTCGAAAAAGAATTTGCCAGATTGGGATATCAATACGAACAGGCAACAGACCTCTGATTGTAAATATCCCGGCGGCTATATTTTTTCCTGCGGAGTAGGTGTAAAACAGGCTTTTTACGGGGCTTTTTTTAGTAATAGTGCGTTTTGACGGCATTTGTTACTTTTTGACGGTTACATCAAAATTTTAACAAATTATTAAAGTGAATAGTGCTTGCCGGTGTAAGAACTTTGTATAATTTTGGTGCCGTATTATGAAGTTAAAAGTTAGCATTTTTACATCGCTGTTAATTTTCCTGTTGAGCGGATATGTGCAATCCTTTGCCCTAGCTGGTCAGGGGGAGTATATTAACTATACGACTGTAAAAAATATTGAGCAGTTTCAGGCAGCAGGCATATCCGGTTCACAAAGTGATGTGACCAATTATGCTTTGTGCTATTTTGAGAAACTAAACAATAAAACCTATTCTCATCATGACCACAACGATAATGAGAATGAAGAAAATGAGTTAGCTGCCTCAAAAAAAATAATCGCTTCAGGTGCACTCTTTACCAGCCTTTTATGTATTCAGGTACCGGAAATCGGTTCCCGCGATATAAACAAACGCTTATCTTTTCTGGATAAGCATTTTTCTTTTCTGCCCTCTTGTAAGAAGTACATTGTATTTCGGGTAATCAGGATTTGATTTAATACACTACAGGCAATTCTATATTGCCCTTTATTTCCGTTTCAGTTTGTCACTGCCCGATCCGTCATTCTTTGGTGTTAATGCCAATAGGAATGCTGGCCGTGTTTGCTGTGACCTGTCTAAAAAAAATCAATAAAAACCATACTGCTTAAAAGCAAAATTACTATGAAGAGAATCCTCATGCTCTCGGGGTTGTGTGCCTTGATGTGCACAATTGCCTGTACGTCAAAAAAAGAACAAGAAAAAGAAGAACAAGTAAAATTTTTAGTTACGAATCCCATCCAAAAGGATACCCTGATTACAAAAGACTATGTCAGTCAGATTCATTCCATTCGTCATATTGAGCTGAGAGCTCAGGAAAGAGGTTATCTGGAAAAAATTTATGTAGACGAAGGACAGTTTGTTAAAAAAGGCCAGCTGTTATTCCAGATCATGCCTAAACTGTATCAGGCAGAAACGCAGAAAGCTGCGGCTGAAGCCAGCTTTGCTGAAATTGAATATAAAAACACCAAACGACTTGCCGATAAAAATGTAGTTGCTCCGAATGAGCTGGCTATGGCTAAAGCCAAATTTGATAAAGCGAAAGCCGAATTAGCGTTAACTCAGGTTCATCTTGGATTTACCGAAATCAGAGCACCGTTTGACGGGATCATCGACCGTTTTCACGTAAGACCGGGAAGTCTTGTTGAAGAAGGCGATTTGTTGACAAACCTGTCTGATAACAGTAAGATGTGGGTGTACTATAATGTACCGGAAGCAGAATATCTGGATTATAAAGCCAAGGTAAAAAGCGATAATGCGCCAAAAGTAAACCTGTTAATGGCAAACAATAAATTGTTTGACTATTCCGGTGTGGTGGAAACTATTGAAGGAGAATTCAATAATGAAACCGGAAATATTGCGTTCAGAGCAACTTTTCCTAACCCTAAAGGACTGTTACGACACGGTGAAACCGGTAATATCAAAATGGGAATGCCGCTTAAAAATGCTATCCTGATTCCTCAAAAGGCAACTTTTGAAGTACTTGACAAAAAGTATGTGTATGTAGTGGATAAAAACAATGTATTGCGATCAAGAGAGATTGAAATTGGAGCCGAATTGCCGCATCTTTTCATCATCAAAAACGGTTTGTCGCTAAACGACAAAGTCCTACTTGAAGGAATACGTCTTGTAAAAGAAAATGAAAAAATCAACTACAAATTAGAGAAGCCTGAATATGTTATGTCGCATTTGGAGCTATATGCAGAGTAATCGAATAACTAAAAAGAGAAAACATGTTTAGTAAATTTATACATAGACCTGTATTTGCGATTGTAATTTCGATTATGATTGTCTTTATGGGTTCCCTGGCAATTAAACAATTGCCAACATCGCAATTTCCGGATATTGCGCCAACGACAGTAAATATTTTTATTGCCTATCCGGGATCCAGTGCAGACGTATTGGTAAAATCAACATTGATCACCTTGGAGAATGCCATCAACGGTGTTCAGGATATGCGTTATATGGCTACCGATGCCACCAGTGCAGGGGAAGCCACATTAAGAATCATTTTCGAACCGGGTACCGACCCGAACCAGGCGGTAGTAAGGGTCAAAACAAGGGTGGATCAGGTAATGCCGTTACTACCCGAACTGGTACAAAGGGAAGGGGTTGTTATTACACCGATCCAGCCCAGTATGCTGATGTATATCAACCTGTATGCTAAAGGCAAAAACATGGATGAAAAATTCCTGTACAACTATGCCAACGTTAAAATGCTTCCGGAGATCAACAGGATCAAAGGGGTAGCCCGGTCTCAGATATTGGGTAGTAGAACCTATGCAATGCGTATCTGGCTGAATCCGGACCGTATGAGAGCTTATAATGTTTCTGTAGATGAAGTGATGAAGGCGCTCGGCGAGCAGAGTATCGTTGGTCGTCCGGGACGTATCGGGCAGAGTTCCGGTATCCAGGCACAATCGCTGGAATATGTTTTAACCTATAAAGGACGATATAGTGAACCTTCGGAATATGAAAATGTAATTATCCGTGCTAATGCCGAAGGAGAAAGCATACGTCTGAAAGATATCGGAAGGGCAGAACTGGGTAGTGAATTCTTCGATATCTATTCCAATTTAGACGGACACCCTTCTGCCTCAATCGTATTAAAACAAAACTACGGAAGTAATGCAAACGATGTCATCAAACAGGTAAAAGCCAAACTGGAGGAAATGAAAGAAACCTTCCCTCCGGGACTGGATTATAAAATCAGTTATGACGTATCGAAATTCCTGGATGCCTCTATGGAGCAGGTAATCGATACCTTAAGAGATGCCTTTATACTGGTTGCCCTGGTGGTATTTATCTTCCTCGGTGACTGGCGTTCCACGCTGATCCCGATATTAGCGGTTCCGGTTTCCTTAATCGGTGCCTTCTTTGTCATCCAGTTTTTCGGAATCTCGATCAACCTGGTGACACTGTTTGCATTGGTACTGGCCATTGGTATTGTGGTCGATGATGCGATAGTCGTCGTCGAGGCAGTGCATGCCAAATTTGAAGAATACCCGCACATAACGCCATACCAGGCTGTTAAAAAAGTGTTGGGTGAAATTAGTGGGGCAATTATCGCGATTACTGCCGTAATGGTGTCTGTATTCGTACCGATATCCTTTATGTCCGGTCCGGTAGGAACGTTCTACCGCCAGTTCTCTATTACGATGGCCAGTTCAATTGTTATTTCGGCCTTGATTGCGCTTACCCTTACACCGGTATTGTGTGCCATGTTGCTGAAAAACAACCATGGAAAAGAAACCAAAAAGAATTTATTGACGAAAGGTCTGGACAGTTTTAACCGTGTCTTTGATAAAATGACCGGAAAATATGTAACCTTACTGAAATCGATCGTGAGCAGAAGATGGCTGACATTCGGAGTATTGATTGCATTCTGTGCAGGTACTTTCTATGTGAATAAGATTCTTCCGTCCGGATTTATTCCAAGTGAGGATCAGGGTACTATTTATGCCATTATTCAGACACCGCCGGGATCGACACTGGAAACAACCAATCAGGTATCGCAGCGATTACAGAAAATTTGTGAGCATGTAGATGGTGTAGAATCAGTATCTTCTCTTGCCGGTTATGAGATCATGACAGAAGGTAGGGGATCCAATGCCGGTACCTGTCTTATTAACCTTAAAGAATGGTCAGACAGGGATCATACGGTTACTGAAATCATGGAGGAACTGGAAGAAAAAACCAAAGGACTTGGTGCGAAAATAGAATTTTTCGAACCGCCGGCAATTCCGGGATTTGGTTCTTCGGGCGGTTTCTCGATGCGTCTTCTGGATAAGAGTACTACGGTAGACTATAAAGACTTCGATAAAGTGAACAAACAGTTCATGGAAGACTTGGGTAAACGCAAAGAGTTAACCGGTCTGTTCACGTTCTTCGCGGCAAACTATCCTCAGTATGAACTGGAAATAGACAACCAGCTGGCCATGCAAAAAGGAGTGTCTATCGGTAAAGCGATGGAAAACCTTGACATTCTGATTGGTAGTACTTACGAACAGGGATTCATTAAATTTGAACGTTTCTTTAAAGTATACGTGCAGTCGGATCCTAAGTTCAGAAGACTTCCGTCGGATATCTTAAACCTGTATATTAAAAACGATCATGGCGAAATGGTACCGTATTCGGCATTTATGCGATTGAAAAAAACACAGGGACCTAATGAGATTACCCGTTATAATATGTACAACTCGGCAGCGATACAGGGACTTCCGGCAAAAGGTTATACTACAGCTGAAGCCATTCAGGCAGTTCGTGAGGTTGCTAAAAAATCATTGCCAAAAGGTTATGACATTGCCTGGGAAGGACTTTCTTATGACGAAGCGGGTAAAGGAAATGAATCGATTTACATCTTTTTAATTGTATTGTCGTTTGTGTACTTTGTTTTAGCGGCACAGTACGAAAGCTTTATTATTCCGTTAGCGGTGGTTTTCTCGCTTCCGGTTGGGGTTTTCGGTTCGTTTTTACTGCTGAAACTTATGGGACTTCAAAATGATATTTATGCTCAGATCGGGCTTATCATGCTTGTCGGACTGCTCGGTAAGAACGCCGTACTGATCGTCGAATTTGCCGTCCAGAAGCACCATGAAGGTGCCACGATACTCGAAGCGGCGATTGAAGGGGCCAAAGTGCGTTTCCGTCCGATCCTGATGACTTCATTTGCCTTTATCGCCGGATTAATTCCGTTGATGGTCGCAAGCGGAGCCGGAGCTATCGGTAACAGAACACTTGGTTCTGCGGCACTGGGTGGTATGCTTTTCGGAACAATTTTCGGGGTAATTATCGTACCGGGACTGTATTATATTTTTGGCTCATTTGCCGATGGCAGAAAATTAATACGGGATGAAGAAGACAGTTCTTTATCACAGGAATTTGTGCATCAGATAGATAACTTTACAAAAGAAGAAGAAAATGAGTAAGCGATTAAATATATATATTGGTATAGGCGTAAGCTGTTTACTACTAACTGTTGCGGGGTGTAAAGCCCCTGCAACATTGGGAAGACCGGAAAACAAAACGGTTCCGGCAGCCTATAACAGCACCGCAGCACAGGATAGTGTGAATACCGGTAAAATGAAGTGGAAGGAATATTTTACAGATAAATACCTGATAGCACTTATTGACACGGCACTGGTGAAAAACCAGGAACTGAATGTTACCCTGCAGGAAATCGAGATCAGCAGAAACGAAATCAGAGCCCGAAAAGGAGAGTATTTACCGTTTGTAGGACTTAAAGGTTCTGCCGGTTTTGATAAAGTGGGCCGTTTCACAAACATTGGTGCCCTTGAAGCCAATACCGAGATCAAACCGGGTAAAGAAATGCCGGAGCCGTTACAGGATTATGCAGTAGGCGCTTATGCTACCTGGGAAATCGATATCTGGAACAAGCTGCACAATGCTAAAAAAGCAGCCGTAAGCCGATACCTGTCTTCCGTTGAAGGTAAAAACTTCACGGTAACAAACATGATTGCCGAAATCGCGAATTCCTATTATGAATTATTGGCTTTGGATAACCAGCTGGCTATTGTAAAACAGAATATTGATATTCAGACCAATGCATTGGAAATTGTAAAACTGCAAAAACTGGCTGCCAGAGTAAACGAACTGGCTGTCCGCAGATTTGAAGCACAGGTTTTGAATACCAAAGGCTTACAATATACCATTCAGCAAAAAATTACGGAAACGGAAAACAGGATCAACTTCCTGGTGGGCAGATTCCCGCAGCCGGTTGAAAGAAGTTCCGTGACGTTCAGCAATCTGACACCTGCGGTTACGCATGCCGGACTACCGTCGCAGTTACTGGAAAACCGTCCGGATGTAAAACAGGCCGAACTGGAACTGGCAGCGGCCAAACTTGATGTAAAAGTAGCCAAAGCGAGATTCTATCCTTCATTGGGAATTTCGGCCGGAATCGGGTACCAGGCATTTAACCCAAGTTACCTGATAAAACCGGAATCATTGCTTTACTCTTTAGCAGGTGATATTGCCGCGCCGTTAATCAACAGAAATGCGATAAAAGCGACTTATTATACCGCTAATGCAAAGCAGATTCAGGCGGTTTACAACTATGAGCGTACTATTTTAAATGCTTATGTGGAGGTTGCGAACCAGCTGGCTAAGATTCAGAATACCGAAAAAATGTTTGATTTAAAATCCAAACAGGTAGAAGCGCTGAACCAGTCCATTGAAATTTCAAACGATCTGTTCGGTTCGGCAAGAGCGGACTATATGGAAGTTTTAATGACCCAGCGTGACGCTTTGGAATCGAAATTTGAACTTATAGAAACCAAAATGAAGCAGATGAATGCCATGGTTAACATTTACCGGGCATTGGGTGGCGGATGGAATTAAGCACTGCTGTCTGAAAAATCAGAGCGTAGTATATAAAAAGCCTTCAAAGTATTTCTTTGAAGGCTTTTTTAATTTCAGGAAGTATCGCTTTTGCAATACCGGTCTTCTGTTTCTACAGGTTATCCGGATTAGCTGGCGGAAGCACTGTTCCAGAAAGCATCTTCTTCTTCAATTCTTTCAGAAAACAACCAGACTTCTTTAATGACATCACCTTCAATCCGCAATAGATCAACACCTTTCATGGCAAGGGATTGCCCGTTTTTTTCGGCTTTAAAGTGAATCGCCGCCGTAACCAGTTCGCCATTGTCTGCAAGATAGTCCACATGATCTATGGCAAAAGTACCGTTGCTCCATTTGACAAAATTTCCAAGATGGGCAAACAGCTCAGCTTTACCGCTGTATGTTCCGGACTGTATGCCTTTTCCAGGCTGATGCCATACCACATCGTCCGACAGCAACGCGCCTACAGTATCAAAATCGCCTTTTGAAACCGCAGTAAAATAAGACCGGACAATTGTTACATTTTTTGACATAAGATATATTTTTAGGGGTTAACAATACCGGACAAATTTCTATATTTGCTTTCATCTGGACAAGTACTTACAAAAAAGTAGGGTACTTACCAAAAGTAAAAAAATACTGATTATCAATAGTATAAAATGGAAATAAATATTTCGGATGAAAACTGCCCGTTGCGAAAAACGCTCGAGATCATCGGTGGAAAATGGACAATGCTGATTATCTTTCAGATCAATTCCAGAACCATCCGCTATGGAGAACTAAAGCGCTGTATTGTTGGAATCAGCGAGAAAATGCTGATCAATCAGCTGAAATATCTGTGTGAAAAAGGAATCGTCAGCAAAAAGGCTTATCCGGAAATTCCGCCGCGGGTGGAATATACCTTAACACCTTTGGGAAAGGAATTACTGCCCATTATTGATGAAATCATTACATTTGGGCTTAAGCATAAACTATAAAAAGTGAAGAACATTCCTGTCAGACATCTTGGTGCCGTGATCAATGAACCGCATTTTTCCGAAGGTTTCAACATTCGGGATGTTGCCACATTGTTGTCCGGCAGCGATATGGTGCAGGAACTTCACCGTCATAGTTTCTTTTATATCCTGGTTCTTGAAAAAGGAGAAGGCATGCACAGTATTGACTTTGTAGACTATCCGATCGGGAAACAAACGGTCTTTTTTATGCGTCCGGGACAGGTGCATCAGCTGGTTTTAAAAAGCGGAAGTTCGGGTTATTTAATCGGATTTACTCCGGACTTTTATGTACCGCTTGAAAAATCGGCCAGCCAGGTTTTAAGAAAAGTCAGCGCGAAAAATTACTGCTCGATTACTGCCGGCAGCTTTACAAAACTACTGGCGGTCCTTGCCAATATTTTAGAAGAATACCATAAAAAAGAAGAACGTTATGAAGCAGTCATACGGTCCAATCTGGATATCTTTTTTATTGAATTGCTGCGGCAAAGCAAAAATCCTCAAAAATCCTCAAACGAAGGCAGCGAATACCAGCAGGAACGGTTTGAAGAACTGCAGGAACTGCTTGCCGTTCACATTGCGGAACAGAAACAGGTTTCGTATTATGCCGGAAAACTTAACCTTACAGCCTATCAGCTGAATGGGATTACGAAAGCGACGCAGAACAAAACCTGCTCGGAAGTAATCAACGATTATATTATTCTGGAAGCCAGACGAAACTTGCTGGCAACTTCCGGTTTGATCCACCAGATCGCCTGGGAACTGGGATATGAGGATGTATCCTATTTTATCCGTTTCTTTAAAAAACAAACCGGTTACACACCGGATGCTTTCCGGCAGCATTTTAAATAAGTCCTATACAACTTCATTTTTATCCTATAACAGCACTTTTCAATCAGGATACCTTTGTCATAGAAAATGTTTCAGACAAAAGTAATGCGATATGAAAACAAAAGTCCGGTTCCAGACTGCCTTAAAAATCTGGATAGTCATTTACCCGTCCATCACCTTATTTCTGTACCTGTTTAACGGCGCAATGGCCGGTTTGCCTTTGTACCAGCGAACACTTATCCTGACGATAATTCTGGTTCCCTGGATTATTTTTCTGGGTGTACCGCTAGTGGATTTTATCATCGGCCGGATCGCATCCGGAAAGAAGAACACTTAAAAACGGATGGCGGTGTTTTCACGACGGACTTTTCTGCAAAAAAGCGGATTTGCTTTTGCAGCTATGGCATTGCCAGTAAACATACATGTTGACTTAAAAAATAATACGATGAAAAAGAACAGTGTTTTTGATGTGATCATCATAGGCGGAAGCTATTCCGGATTAGCCGCAGCGATGGCTTTGGGCAGAGCCCTGAAAAATGTTTTGGTGATCGACAGCGGTTTGCCATGTAACCGGCAAACGCCGCATTCCCATAATTTCCTGACACAGGACGGACGGACACCAAAAGAAATTGCAGCAATAGCAAAACAACAGGTGGCAGTGTACGATACCGTTTCATTTGTTGCCGGTAAAGCGGTAAGCGGGGAGAAGAAGGCAAACGGTTTCAGCATACAAACGGAATCCGGGGAAATATGGCAGGCCAGCCAGTTGATTTTTGCAACCGGTATTCGGGATGTATTGCCTGCGATTAAAGGAATAGCCGAAAGCTGGGGCATATCGGTACTGCATTGTCCCTACTGCCACGGATATGAAGTGCGAAACCGGAAAACGGGCATAATCGGGAATGGGGAAGTGGCCTTCGAACAGGCAAAACTCATTGCCAACTGGACAAAAGAGCTGACCGTATTTACAAACGGAGCGGCAACATTTACCGGAATACAACGGGACAAGCTTGCACAACACGGTATCAGCATTGAAGAAAAGGAGCTTGTGGCATTGGAGCATACTAACGGTCAGGTACGAAATGTGGTATTTGCAGACCATTCAAAGAAAGCAGTCGATGTCCTGTATATCCGGAGTCCGTTTGAACAGCATTGCGGCATACCGGAAATGCTGGGATGCGAATTAACGGAAGAAGGCTATCTGAAAACCGATGCTTCACAGGAAACAACCGTCAGCGGAATTTATGCCTGCGGGGATAATGCTTCCCGTATGCGGACAGTGGCCAATGCCGTAGCAACGGGAACAGCTGTCGGGATGGGATTAAGCCGGAAAATGATAATGGAACAATTTTAAAACGACCGGCAATGAACGAATCATTTGATGACGAATACAGAACATTCTGGAACAGCAGGTACCAAGATCCGGAATATGCCTATGGCAAAAATCCCAACCGTTTTTTTAAAGAGCAGCTCGCTCAATTAACGCCCGGAAATATCCTGCTGCCGGCCGATGGTGAGGGACGTAACGGAGTATTTGCTGCCCGGTCCGGGTGGCAGGTTACCTCGCTTGACCTGAGTGTGGAAGCAAAAAACAAAGCCTTGCAGCTTGCCGCAGAATGCGGTGTATCCCTTAATTATCACGTTGGCGATCTGGAAGCGCTGCATTATGAAAAAGAATCGTTCGATGTGATTGCCCTTATCTATGCTCATTTTTCGGCAGCAAAAAAGTCGGCATTGCATCAAAAACTGCTGGAATGGCTCAAGCCCGGCGGAACAATAATTTTGGAGGCATTCAGTAAAAACCACCTGGAGCTTGTGCGCAGCAATCCGAAAGTAGGCGGACCCAAAGACGCGGGCATGCTGTTTTCTACGGATGAAATACAAAAGGATTTTGAGCATTGTGCCATAACCATACTGGAAGAACAGGAAATAATGCTGGAAGAAGGGCTTTACCACATTGGTAAGGGTGCTGTCATCCGGTTTGTGGGCAGGAAACAAGTGTAACTTAATATATAAAATATGAAAATTATTATCGTAGGTGCGTCGGGCACCATGGGGAAATACCTTACTGAAGCCTTTCAGGAAGAACATGACATTATTACCGTCAATACCAATAGCGGTGCTATTCCAACCGATATCACCGATGTCGCTGCTATTGAAAAGATGTACCGGGAAGCTGGTGCTTTTGATGCTCTTATCTGCACGGCCGGACCAACGTTTGTAGGTCCCTGGAGCCGTCTGACCGATCAAGAATTCCGGAAAGGAATAGAAGGAAAACTGATGGGGCAGGTAAACCTGGTACTGATCGGACAGCATTATATCAATCCCAAAGGCTCTTTTACCCTTATAACCGGAGCTTTAACAAAAGAACCTCAACGCAATTTTGCCAATGCCTCTGCGGCTAACGGAGCGGTTGAAGCCTTTGTTCGCGCTGCCGCCATTGAATTGGAAAACGGTATCCGCATCAATGCTGTAAGCCCAACCGTTATTGAAAACTCACCGCAATATTTCCCGTTCTTTCCGGGTGAGATACCTACTACAATGAAAGCTTTGGAAGCAGGCTTCCGCAAAAGCCTGTTCGGAGCAGGAACCGGACAGGTGATCGTGCCTTAAAAATGACCGGGATAGTATAAAGATATGCCTGATGCACCCCATTGTAATGGAGATAGTCAAGAACCGGTTACTTTTTGAATACCAGTAAATTAATGAATATATGGCGATTTGTGATTTTTTAAAGAGATTGGATTTTGTTTAATGGTAAATTGCGTACATTTACTATTGCGCATCACCAAATAAAAATTCTCATGTCATTCTACCCATTTAATAATGAGGAAAGGAATCATAACCAGCTACCATCTGGAAGTAAAAGAAATTTTAAGGTATCTGAGAGTGCTTCCAGGAGCGGTAACGCTTCTTCGGCCATTACGGTCAGTCTTGTTCTGTTTCTGATATTCTGTTTAAAAGTTGATTTCGCTGTAAATAAGACGGATATTCAGAGTATTGTACAGATTGTTGCCGGTTTGGGAGGTTTTGCTTTGGCAGTACCGCTATTTCTAAAAGATTTTGAAAGTAATTCGACTTTTTGGAGGCAATTCTATATTACCGCTTTAACTTTTATGCTGGCAACCTTTATCGGGCTGTTTGCATTTTTAACGATGAATAATGACCTGATAAAGACAGGGTTGAACATTTGGTTTGTTGTCCCTGTTTGTGTCTCTTTTGCTATACCCTTAATTAAATACGGTAAGCGGGAGATGAAACAATCTTTGGGTTTATGGGTAGCAGGCTCTTATGGATGCCTTTTTCTTTCATTGATCGATTCAAATGGTAGTTTGCTTGTAAATATTGTAATGCTTTTTACAATTTACGGAATGTATTTAATGTTGGGACTTATGTTTGCGGTACTGGCCGAGCTGCTAATGGCAGGAAATGAAACGAATAATTATGACCGGAAAATAAAAATGGTAATTGAGGAAGTGGTATTGGAGCATAAGGGAGAAGCCATTAATGAAAACAGTCTTTTAGAACTTTTAAAATTGAAGTTTCAGGATAATATGGAAATTTTAAGTCGGAATAAAATCAAAATGCTCGTTCTTGAAATGGATATGGAAACGTTACCGGATCAGCCAAAAATCACTATAACTGAGGATCGTGAGTATGTAATACCAAGATGGAGAAAGGAGTTTGATGTTATTTTAAGTGAAAAAGCTCCGAATATCATTATCACTGATTTTTATAAACAGAGTATCCTGAACTCGATTGACAATTTATTAAAAGAAAGAACATTTGGTGGGTATACCGATAAAATTTACAATTTATTATCAAGATATACCGGACTTTCTGCAGCATTATTGAAAGAAAACGCTGTAATACCTTTACTATATAAGGGCATGGTTGTTTTTAAATATGGAACGGTCATAAATACGCATACAATGCTTATGAAATGGGCAGATATGATGAAATTTAAAGATGAAAATAAAGAAGAATTATACCTGACAACTGAGGAAGAAAAAGTGATTTTTGGTGAAATTGATAGGGATAGACTGGCTTTTGCTGGTGAAACAGAATGGATAGAAAAAGAAATAAATCGGGAAAAATTAAATTTAAAATCTCAGGATTTAAAAACAGACAAGGCTATAAAAATTAGAAGAATGAGACCTGCAAAATAATTGATTTACAAATTGATCCTTATTTTAAAGGCAACTATATCATCCGGTTAAAATATAGTTGCCTTTAATTTTTTCTGCTGATAGGAATTTTTCATCCGGACAATTACTCCAGGCGTTTCAGTCGGAATAACAACTGGATAACGGCCTCCTGGAAATCATCAACAATGGATTGTGAAAAAGACTCCTTAAATACGGAACGATTTGTTTCAACATATTGATAAAAATCTTCGATGTACGGGATATATACTTTAGGGCGGTGGGTTTCCGGTATCACGATATCAAGGGTACCCAACAGAGCGAAACTGGTTTCAACCAGCCTGTCTGTAACACTGGTTAAGGTACCGATCGCCTGGTCTAAAGAGATATGGGTTTCATAACTTCCTTTTCCGGTAACCGACCAATGAATTAATTTTAACGATTGTCTGAAAGAAACAATTTTACCTAAGAATTCAGCTGTTTTAGCCGACTGCTCTTTGTTTGCCATAATAAATATTTTTTAATTAGTGACTTGCTATTTGTTTGTCTGTGACAATTTTATAAGTACTAAATTTACAATATTTCTATGGATTATGGCCGCTGTTTAGTCTTTAAACTAATGTGTCGGTTTTAAGCTGAGGTTCAAAATCTTCCGCCTTTGTAAAATAATGCAGTCCTAAGATTAAAAGCAGGGTTGCGGCAAACAGTATTTTCTGGCCGGTTGGTAAATATTCCCGCAAATTCCCGGAACCGTGAATGTAAAGTGTACTGTAAAAAAAGAGGAGGTACAACGCACACAGCACTTTAAACAAATGCAGCTTTGACATAAAAACAAAAACGGCGATATAAAATACACTTACCAGGAAGATAGTACTGGCAATGGTAACCATGATATCGTGCAGCGGGGTCGCGATTAAAAAGGTAAACAGCATACCGGTAATTCCAAAATACCGGATCACATTGGCGGCGCCCTTTTTCGGGATTCTTTTTGAAAACCCGGCAAAAAACAGCGAACAGCTTACCGACAGGAAAATCATTCCGCCCATAGCCCAAAAACGACCCGCATTGGGCAGGCCAATCAACGCTTTTTCTCCGAACAGGTCGCTGATGTAGTTGTTCGTCCAGCTGTAGCCAATGGCCGTTTTATCAAACTGGGAACCGCCGGGATAATTCAGCGTGGCAATGAGTAGCAGCAATATGGAAACAGAGAAACCAAGTAGTACGGAATGTTTTTTCAGCATCTGTAATAAAATTTATAGGGATCGGTTTGATTACCAGTGGGTTTGCTGCGCTAAGATATAAACTTTAACAATTAAATAGCCATCTGCAGCTAAAATACCCCAAAAGGACTGTGAGCGTTGCTGCTGCCGGAAAAGCAGGCTTATGGTATCGCCAAAAGTAAAGTTATGACGACAGGCCGAAATGTTAATAATCCAAAAATTATGATGTGAAAATTCTGATATTCTTGAAATTAATATACATTTGCCGGAAAAGATACAGTAATTATACCTTATGATAATGATTTGATAAATACGAAAAAGGATCAATTCACTTAATTTAGCAACTTTTCACAGGCTAAATTTTTATGATGAATGACGTTTCTAAATCCATTACAAAAACGACCTGTTTGTTTTTAGAATATTTTTTACAATACTTTGAAAATAAGTGTTTTGTGACAGAGGGGAGTAGTGCTGGCAGCAGCAGAGGATTTAAAACTGATTTCCGGTTAAAGCGTAACAATAAAATTAAAATAATATTCAGTGCATCGTCTAGAAAAGAACACTTTTTAGACGATTTTTTTTCGAAAACTCTCAATTAAATATGTAATTAAAAAAGAAAAGAGCAGCCGGTAAAAACCAGGAATGCAGCCTTGAGGTGTGTGCTATTTTAATATAAAAAGGAATTTTAGCACATGTTAAAAGCAGGCATGCCCGGTGAGCTTCCCTTTTCACAATTAAATTTTATCAAATGAAATTAAAAACTACGTTAAAACAAATTTGCTTTCTGCTCCTTTTTTCACTGTTGTCACAGCAACAGGCATTTTCGCAATGTTTCGAGATTGAAAGTATCCTGGTAGATGCCTGTGGGGTAGATGAAGGTCTCAATGAAATGGTCCGGTTTAAAGTGGGAACCGCCAGCATTAACACGAATAACTTAGTCGTAAGCTGGCCGAACAATACCTGGAGAGGACTGATTAAAAATACGGTTACTGCAAATAAAGTAGCACAGTTAAATGCCGATATTGTTGCAGCCGGCGGTTGCGGACAGTTATTGGAACCTACAGGCGGTGTGCTTCCGGCTAATGCCCGGGTAATTCTGGTAACCAGTTTTAACATGGATACCGCCTTAAACTCTTTTGGCGCGCTAACGGAAACGTTTTATATTATATTTCAGAATAACCCTTCTACTGTTGCTGGGCATTTCGCTAATTTCGGTTCCGGTTCCCGAACCCTTACCATGTCTTTTAACAGCTGTGTGGATACGGTTACCTATAACAGAGCATTACTGATTGATACCGACGGTGTTCCCGGAGCAGCAGATGGTGCGACGGTATTGTTTACACCTGCCGGCGTTGCGACCTATATTAACAACGGTTGTGCGGCACCGGTACCGCCATTCACGGTAGACGGCGGCCCTCAGACCATGACAGCCTGTGCAGGAGCTACGATTAATTTAAGTGGAACCGCTCAGGGACAGCAATCGGTACAATGGTCTGCTGCAAGTGGTACTTTTGGAACGCCAGCAGCCCTGACAACCACCTATACGATCAGTCCGACAGCAACCGGAGTAATTGTCCTGACATTAACGGCGACAAATAGCTGTGGTGCTACCATAAGCGATACGATCAATCTAACGATTTCGAACAGTACAACCCCTAATTTTGCAACGACTTTAGCGTTATGTAACGGAGCAACCGCACCAACTCTGGCGACTACGTCACCAAACGGAATCACGGGAACCTGGAACCCGGCAGTGATTAACAATACCACCAGTGGTAATTATGTGTTCACGCCCAATGCAGGTCAGTGTGCCGTACCGGTAACCTTAGCAGTAACCGTAACGAATGGTACTACACCAAACTTTGCAACGACTTTAGCTTTGTGTAACGGAGCAACCGCACCAACTCTGGCAACCACATCACCAAACGGTATCACAGGAACCTGGAACCCGGCAGTAATTAACAATACCACCAGTGGTAATTATGTATTCACGCCCAATGCAGGTCAGTGTGCTGTACCGGTAACTTTAGCGGTAACGGTAGCCAATAGCATTACGCCAAACTTTGCAACCACTTTATCTTTTTGTAACGGAGCAACGGCACCGGCTTTGGCAACGACATCACCAAACGGTATCACAGGAAGCTGGAACCCGGCAGTGATCAGCAATACCACCAGTGGGAATTATGTGTTCACGCCCAATGCAGGTCAGTGTGCTGTACCGGTAACGTTAGCTGTTACGGTAACGAATAACACTACACCAAATTTTGCAACCACTTTATCCCTGTGTAATGGAGCAACGGCACCGGCTTTGGCAACCACATCGCCAAACGGAATCGCGGGAACATGGAATCCGGCAGTGATCAGCAATACTGCCAATGGTAACTATGTGTTCACGCCCAATGCAGGTCAGTGTGCTGTACCGGTAACGCTGTCCGTTACGGTAACGAATAACACTACACCTGATTTTGCTACAACTTTAATCCTGTGTAACGGAACTACTGCACCGGCTTTAGCGGCAACTTCACCAAACGGAGTGACCGGTACCTGGAATCCGGCAGTGATTAGCAATACTACGAGTGGTAACTATGTGTTCACGCCCAATGCAGGTCAGTGTGCTGTACCGGTAACCTTGGCAGTAACGGTTACAAATAGCATTACCCCTGATTTTTCAACGGCTTTAACCTTATGTCACGGAGCTACGGCACCGGCTTTAGCAAATACATCACCAAACGGCATCACAGGAAGCTGGAATCCGGCAGTGATTGACAATACTGCTAACGGTAACTATGTGTTTACCCCAAATGCAGGACAATGTGCCGCACCGGTAACCTTAGCCGTTACGGTAACTAAAATTGATTTTACCCTGAATGATAACTGTGTTAACGGAAATTATATTGTAGAAGCTACGCCAAATGCCGGTTCCTATAATGCCAGTAATGTGGACTATGTTTGGAAAAACAGCCAGGGGAATGTTGTGGGAACAAACGAAGCGACTTTAAATGTAACAGAAGTATTGAACGCTGTTGCTGCTCCGGTATTTCCAATGACGTTTAGGCTAACGGTTACAACACCGGAAGGATGTACCGAAACAGGAAATGTAGTTGTTTTAAGCACATTCTGCGCGATCCAGAAAGGTATTTCACCGAATAATGATAACAAAAATGATTTCTTTGATTTAGTGGGATTAAATGTAAAACACCTGACAATCTTTAACCGCTACGGAACAAAAGTGTACAGTTATGCCAACTATAGCAACCAATGGTATGGACAGTCTGATAAAGGAGACGAACTGCCATCTGCAACCTACTATTATGTAATTGAATTTGACGGTCAGCCTTCAAAAACAGGATGGATTTACATTAACAGAGAAAGAAGCTAATCAAGAACAAACAGCAATGCTTACGGCAGTTACAGGCCGTAAGCAGCTTAAAACATAAAACGATAAAGTTACCCATGAAGAAAATATACCTGACAGCCCTGATTGCCCTTATGGCGCTGATGGATGTCCAAGCCCAGCAAGACCCGCATTATACTCAGTATATGTATAATATGAACGTGATAAATCCGGCCTATGCCGGTTCGAAAGAAAACCTGTCTTTTGGACTTTTATACCGCAAACAATGGGTTGATATTGAAGATGCACCAACCACAGGAACCTTCTTTGTACACAGCCCGACAGGCAAAAACGTAGGACTGGGACTGTCTGTGATTTCCGATAAAATTGGTCCGGTAACGGAGAATAACGTATACGGGGATTTCTCTTATACGCTGAATTTAGGAGGCGAACACCGACTGGCTTTAGGACTTAAAGCCGGAGCAACCTTCCATAAGGTAGGATTGTACAGCGATATTTACCATACGCTGCCCGATGCAGATGACCCGGCTTTCGGACAGGATATCAGTAAAACGTATTTTAACGTCGGATCCGGATTTTTCTACTATACCAATAAGTATTATGTAGCCTTTTCGGTACCGAATATGCTAAAATCCAAACACCTTGATTTTGACGGCCGAAAATTCGGAAGTGAAGTAAGCCATTACTTCTTAACGGGAGGATATGTATTTGAATTATCGGAAAATACCAAATTCAAACCGTCGTTTATGTTGAAATCGGCTTTTAAAGTACCAACATCCCTGGATGTTTCGGCGAACATGCTATTCTTTGATAAATTCGAGATAGGAGCAACCTACAGATTAGAAGATTCCTTTGGCGGAATGGTTAACTATGCGATTAGCCCAAGTGTACGTATCGGATATGCTTATGACCGTATCGTATCGGATTTAAAAGTAACAACACCGGCTTCCCACGAAGTAATGCTGTTGTTTGACCTGAACTTCCCGAAAAAAGTATCGCGTTCACCACGTTATTTCTAATCTAAAAAACCACCGGAAACATGAAGAATCTATATATTACATTAAGCCTGGTTATTGCGGGTGCAACGATGAATGCACAAAATTCCGCGACAGCTAAAGCCGACAAACAATTCAATCGCTTTGAGTATGTTTCTGCCGCAGCAGAATACCTGAAATTAGTCGATAAAGGCAAAGCCGATGCCTATGTGTATAAACAACTGGGCGATGCGTACTACAACGTATTCAATACAGCCGAATCGGCAAAATGGTATGCCAAAGCAATCTCTGAAAAGAAACAGGATGCTGAAACATATTTCCGTTATGCACAGATGCTGAAAGCCAATGGCAAATATGATGAAGCCAACAAACAAATGCAGCAGTTTGCCGGTATGGCTCCAAACGATTTAAGAGCGAAAGCCTTTAAAGAAAACCCGGATTACCTGCCAAAATTGCTGAACAAACAAAAGATGTACACAGTAAAATCATTGGACATCAACAGTGATAAATCCGACTTTGGAGCGTTTTTATCGGAGAACAGTTTTTATTTTACCAGTGCACGTAATACTGCCAGAAAAACATACAAATGGAATGACGAGCCTTTCCTGGATATTTACCGCGCCAGCTATAATGCAGACGGAACCATTACCGATGCCGTAGCCCTGGATGAGATTAACAGTAAATACCACGATGGTCCGGTAACGATTACGGGTGATGGGAACACCATGTATTTTGCCAGTGAGAGCTTTAAGGAAAACAGCTTTGAAAAAGACAAAGCCAAAAAACTGAAAATGGGACAGGTTAACCTGTTCAAAGCGACTAAAGACGGCAATAAATGGGGAAATGTAACGGCATTGCCATTTAACAGTAACCAATATTCTACCAGCAATCCGAGTATCAGTAAAGACGGAACTACCTTGTACTTTTCATCGAACATGCCGGGATCTGTCGGAGGAATTGATATCTGGAAAGTAGCGGTAAACAAAGACGGAAGCTACGGTACGCCGGAAAACTTAGGAAAGAAGGTAAATACCGAAGGCGATGAATCGTTTCCGTTTATTACAGAAGATAATGCAGTATTGTATTTTGTATCCAACGGCAGATCTGGTCTGGGCGGATTGGATGTGTTTATGATCAACCTGAACAAAGGAACCGAAGCGGTAAACCTGGCCAAACCGATCAACAGTGAAAAAGACGATTTTGCCTTCACGTTTAACCAGTCTAAAAACATCGGATTCTTTTCCAGTAACCGTACCGGGGAAGACAACATCTATCAGGCAACACCAAACTGTGATGTCGCTGTAATTGCCGTGGTGAGTGATGCCAGGACCGGTGCTATTCTTTCGGGTGCCAAAGTAGCGATCCTGGATGAGAAGAAAAATATCATCGGAAACGAAGTAACTGCTGCCAATGGAGAAGTAGCCTATCATGTGGAATGCGACAAGGTATATACGTTACAGGTAGCAAAAGACGGATTTGAGAGCAATACTTTTGTGGTAACAAAACAAAAAGGCGGCGAACAAAAAATCGATGCGAAGTTGAACCCTATTGACGTTATTGTAACGGAAAAAGAAATCGTATTGAAAGACATCAACTTTGAATTCAATAAGAGCAACATCACCCAGGAAGGTGCTTTTGAGCTGGATAAATTGGTACAGGTGATGCAAAACAATACGCAAATGGTTATTATGGTGAAGTCGCATACAGACAACAGAGGAAATGACCACTACAATATGAGGTTATCAGACCGAAGAGCCAAAGCGACAGTTCAGTATGTTATTTCAAAAGGTATCGCAGCAAACAGAATCTCCGGAAAAGGATATGGTGAGAGCGAGCCAAAAACAGACTGTAAAGAAAACTGTACCGAAGCAGAACACGCAGCAAACAGAAGAAGTGAATTCTTAATTATCAAAAAATAAGAAATCAGAAATAATAAAAAAAGGGAGCCGGCAGGCTCCCTTTTTTTATTATGCTGCGTTGTAAATCTGTGTGGAATACTAACAAACACGGTTATTTTGTTACGGAGAGGCCTGCAATAAATCTTTCCGCTACTGTAGAGGTATATTAAACAGACACCGGCATTGCCGTTTTAACCGGGAATGACTTTTCGCATTTGATCGTTGCTTATGCTTTCCGGGCGATAAGTACCGGCTGGTAATACCCGGATTCGTCCGGCATCAGCCATTTTATACCGGTGTATCCGGCTTTTTCAAAGATAGCCGTCATTTCACTTCTTTGATAGGCTTTGTATTTTGTTGTCCGGAGCGAGGTATGAAAGTTTTCATCTTTGCCTTTCAGCATAAAATGGTTAACGGTATAAACATTGTCTTCCGTCCAGTCCCATATCTGAAAAGAAATTGCTCTCTGATCGCCGGTTTCCTTTATGGTAGGCTGGGTGCTGAGCGGTTTTTGTTCCAGTACTTTGTCATAATCCCTGATGCTGGCAAGGAATACACCGCCGGGTTTCATTTTGGACAGTATGTTTGCAGCCGCTAAAAGCAGGTCGGCTTTGTCCAGTAAATGCGGTAATGCATTGTCGCAGGCAATCACCACATCAAAAGTACCTTCAACATCGGTGTTCAGGGTTTTAAAATCGGCTACGCCAAATGATAGCGCCACATTCAGCCTGTCGGCTTCAACACGGGCTCTTGCTACTGCTTTCGGACTTAGATCGGTTGCCTGTACCTGATATCCGAGATTTGCCAGGCCAATAGCCTGAGTACCTATGCCGCAGGCACAATCCAGTAAGGTCACCGGTTCCGTTTTGGTAAAATGCCGGATAATATTGTCCAGCGTTTTTGCCTGGCCCGTTACGGCACTTTCCCAGTCGTCAAAGATTAAATGATAATCTTCCGACAGTTCATCATAGAATTTTATATTCAGGTCGCTTCCCATATTTATTATACTTCGTTACTCTAAATTGATCCTGATTTCAAATGTACGATTATTGGCGGCATATAAAATAGTAGCGTATGGGAATAATGAATTTTAAAGCAAACGGGCTTAATTGCTGTAATGAGATGCTTTTGTTTTTTTGATTTAAAACAGTCATTATTCTATTTTATTTCGAAAAAAAATGCGGTGTAAAAATCAGCTAAAAAAGCTAAATCGTTTATTTACAGCGATTTACTTATTAAATAAACAATAATAAAAATCAGATTACTCACAACTTTCAAAAGTAAATCTTAAAAAACACTCAACTATAAATAGTTAAAATCGGTTTTTAATGTATTAATCGTAAAAGTAAACACTATTCTGTTTTTTTACGAAAAACATTCCCGGTGTTTAAAATATTCTTTTTACTTTGCGAATGAGATTATAACTAACTATAATTGAATATTTTATGACAAAAAATTACTTAACCGGTAGCAGGCTGTATGCGCTGCTGCCCCTGCTTCTTTGTGCCTGTACGGTTCAGTCCCAGGACCTCATCTGGGAAAAATCGTATGGCGGCAAACATGCCGAGTTTTTAGCCCATGTCGTGCCCACACCCGACTATGGTTTCTTACTGGCAGGAAGCTCTCTTTCCGACAAGAACGGAAACAAGCAAACACCATCCGGTGGCAATTTCGATTACTGGCTCTGGAAAATGGACGAACACGGCAGTCCCGACTGGCAAAAAAGCTTTGGCGGCAGCGGACTGGATTTTCTGCAAAGTGCCCGGATCACGGCCGATGGCGGTTTTATCCTGGCCGGAGTGTCTAACTCTCCGAAAGGCGGCGATAAAAAAGAAGATTCCCGCGGTCAGGACGACTACTGGATCATCAAGCTCGATGCCAAAGGCAATGAGCAATGGCAGCGCACCATTGGCGGCAGCGGTCAGGAACAGTTGGCCTGCATCAGCCCCACTAAGGACGGCGGGTATATCGTTGGCGGATCTTCTTCCTCAGGAAAATCCGGCGACAAAACCGAAGCTAATCAGGGTAACTTAGACTACTGGATCGTAAAGCTGAATGCTTCCGGAACGATCGAATGGCAAAAAACCTACGGCGGCCGTTATATGGATCAGCTGAAAACGGTGGAACAAACCAAAGACGGCGGCTATATCCTGGGCGGTTATTCCAATTCTCCGGCTTCGGGCGACAAGCAGAGCGACAACATCGGTACCGGGGATTACTGGATCATCAAAACCGACAAAGCCGGTGCTATCGAATGGCAGCGCACCCTGGGCGGTGATGGCGATGATAACCTGAGTGCCCTGATACAAAGCCGAAACGGCGGCTATGTGCTGGGCGGCAGTTCCAATTCGAATCCTTCGAACGACAAGAGCCGGGCGAATACCAAAGGTACCGATTTCTGGATCGTCCGTCTGGATGACGACGGACAAACCCTCTGGCAGGAAACCTACAACTACGGAGCGGTAGATTTGCTGACCTCAATAGTGGAAAATGAAGACGGAACGCTGCTCCTTGGCGGTTATGCCCAAACGGAGGTATCGGATGGTAAGAAAGACAAAAAAGACATCAACGACTATATAGCGGTAAAGATCAATGCCAAAGGCGAAGAGCTCTGGAGCAAGACCGTGGGCAGTGATGGCGAAGACATCCTGAACGGACTGATTGAAACCCGCGACGGCGGTTACCTGCTGGCCGGAACCTCCAAAGGCAAACCCTCCCGCGATAAAAGCAGCGGACATGGCGGAAATGATTTCTGGGTGGTAAAACTCAAAGACCGTTATAAAAAAGAAGTGGCGAAATCAGCTATTGAAGCCTTGCCGAATCCGGCACAAAACTTTACCAATATCGTGGTGGGTTATGAATTTCAAAGCGGTACCGCTTCGGTATTTGACCTGTCCGGGAGACAGCTTCAACAATTCAGCATTGATAGCCGGACCGTTCCGGTAGATCTGAGTCATTATCCCGAAGGGATTTATATCGTAGAGATCCGTACCAATCTGCAAACGGATTCTGTAAAAGTGATTAAAAGTATAAGCCACAATAAATAGTAAATAGATAATTATGAAAAAACATATAATAGTCCAAGTGGTTATATTACTACTTGTAGTCTGCAGTTTACGTTCACAAACTGTAAAAGATATTAATGATAAACTTAATTATGCTACAATCTCCAATCCTGATGTTTTTAGTTTTGAAAAGCATAATTTAAAAAAAGTAAACCATTATGTTGGCAAAGCAGATATATCAATACCACTCTATAATATTGAAACGGGAAATATTAACTACCCGATAACCCTATCTTATGATTCGGGAGGTATTAAAGTTGATCAGTCTGCTTCTGATGTTGGACTCGGGTGGAATTTATCAAAAACGGTAATCACCAGAATTGTAAATCAAGCCAATGATTTTAACAGCATTGGTTTTAATCAGATTGACACAGATTATGTATTCACAGATGCGGTAGAACAGAATAAAAATTTTAATGTTGGTAGTGCAAGTTCAGTAAGAGGCAATTTAGGTCACTTTTTGATTCAGAAAACTAACAGTGAGATGACTTTTGATCGAAGAAAGGTTGATTTTTTACCTGATACTTATAACTTCCATTCCAATAATTACAGTACTAGTTTTATATTTCAGGATATAAATACACCTGTGGAGTTAGCGCCAAAGGGAACAATAATCTCGGCAGTTAAAGGAAAAGCTTTATTCAACACCAATTTTTACGGTAAAAATTATCCTAATGGTAACATCTATTTATATGAATTTCCAACTCAGGATTTTTTTACAATAATAGTTACCACACCGGATGGAATTAAATATACATTCAGTGATTTCGATTTATCTGCGACTTTTTTTGCAACAGGCTTTCTGGGAGAGTACTCTTTTACACCCGGAGGTTTTATAAATCAATATCCAGCCCAGATTTCTGCTTGGCATATTACAAAAATAGAGGATACCAATACAGGTAAGAAAGTCCAATTTTATTATGATACCACTCATTCCAATCCTTTCAACGAAAATATTCTTTATGAGAATACTATAAAAAGAACCCAGCGCTTTTTTAACTATTTCAGAATACCTTATTCTGATGCACTTACGGTTAACAATTGTACCCGTTATTGGACAGGAGGAGGATCAAGTATCGTAGACTATACACTAAATAGTGATAGTAGAGTTGATGTTCAAAAAAAACGATTAAGCAGAATTGTTTTTGATAAAGGAGAAATCACTTTTAAGTATAACAATAATGAAGGTGCAAATTCGGGGATTGGGAATACTCGGGAAGATATTTATAATGGTGATTTTTTAACACAGATGACCGTTAAAAATTTCAAAAACGAAATTATTAAAACAGTAGCTTTCAAGTATGATTATTTTAATTCCAGTTATAATGTAGGAGAGTTTAATCCAGATAATGAATATAACCCTTACCGTTACAAAAGGCTAAAACTGTCAAGTATTGAAGAATCTGGAAAAAAACCATACACTTTTACTTATATTGAAGACATAAAATTACCGCCAATTAACTCCTTTTCAGTTGATTTTCTCGGGTATTATAATAATTCTGCTGACGTTTCAAATATACCAACGCTATTAAGCCTTACGCCTAATCCTAAATTATATTATTATCCGAATAAAGAAGAGCAATCGCTTTTACCTTTCCTGATACCTAATATTCCAAATGCTACTATAAATGGCTATTTTAATAGAGAGGCAAATGAATTCTCTAAAGCATGGTCGCTTAAAAAAGTTGAATATCCAACAGGAGGTTTTTCAGAATTCGAATATGAATCGAATACTTTTAATATTAATGGTATTGATATTAAAGGTGGAGGAATAAGGATAAAAAAACAAATTTTAAACGATGGTTCAGGGAATAGCAGATACTTGGAATATGAGTATAAAAAAGATAATCAACTGAGCTCAGGAAATCTCGACAATTTTCCATTTTTTGGACATCCTTTGGTAAAGGCTTTTAATGTACAGTATCAAACCAATCAAGGACTTGATGAAGACATCCCCGCTACAATAACAACTATTGGAAATGTGGTTTATGACACTAATGAATGGAAACTATTAGATAAGAGTAACCTGGCAGAAGATATCACTTCGGGTGCTTTTGTAGGATATTCGAGAGTTATTGAAAGAGAAACTGGCAATGGATACAAAGAATTTTTTTATACATCAAGCGAGACCAATAATTTTAAAAATAAAATTTTTAAAGCCGATCCATACGATCTGCCTGTAAGCATCTGTGAAATCTATCTGGCTACAACCAATATTTGTATGAGTCCTTTTATTAAAGCCAATAGCGGTATGGGAGGAAATATTTTTACTGATAATTCTTATAAAAGAGGAAAATTATTGGAAGAAAATATTTTCAATCAGAGCAATCTTCTGGTCAAGAAAACGGTAAATACATATAATGATGTGGTCTATAATGAAAAATCATTTTATCAGCCAATTACACATCCATGGCGTGTGCAAAATGAAAATAACATCGGAGTACTTTTTGCCGTAAAGAAGAAGTATAAAATAAGTAATTACCTGTTAGCTTCAGAAACTATAAAAGAATATTCAGAAGGTGATGAACTCAGGAAAGGGATAAAATATACTTATAACAACAGAGGTTTAATTAAATCGTCTTTGGAAAATATAGATAATGGTATTGGTGAAACTAAAATGACAAATGTGTACTATCCGGATGATATCACAACCATTAATAGTTTACCAAACGGATCGTTGGCCACAGCGCCGTTTAATGCTTTTATCGCATTAAAACAGAAAAATAACATCAATACACCCGTGCAGATCAATACCTTTAAAAACAACCAATTGATTTTTACCAAACGGGCATTATATAAAAACTGGGGAAATAACATTATTCTTCCGTGTATTGTACAAACAGCAAAAGCTGCGAATAATCTGGAAGATAAGATTATATACAATTTGGTAGACACCTCTAACGGGAACTATTTGGAAGCACAACAGCAAAACGGAGCTAAAATCTCTTATATATGGGGATACAATAAAACATTGTTGATTGCAAAAATTGAAAATGCAGCATATACTGATATTCCGCTTACTACAATAAACAATTTGCAATCTAAATCAAATAGTGATACAGAAGCAAACTTAATTATTGCTTTGAATAATCTTAGAAATTCATTACCAAATGGTATGGTAACAACCTATACCCATAAGCCTTTAATTGGTGTGAGTTCTATAACCGATCCCAAAGGTAACACTACCTATTATGAATATGATCCTTATGGCAGGTTAAAAAACACCAAAGACGATGATAAGTATATTTTAAAAGAAAATGAATACCATTATAAGAATTAATATGAAAAAGATATTTTACTATTTATTATTGTTTCCGATTCTTATTTTTGGGCAGAGTCCTGATAAAAATTGGATAAAAACAACCCGTTATAAAGTTCCGGTTTTAAACGGAATCGCTACACCTGCTTTGAGTCAGGCAAAAATTGACCTTAGTTATATTGATGGACTTGGCAGACCAATACAGCAAATTAGCCACAAACAGTCGGCCTCAGGAAACGATATTATTACCCATATTGAGTATGATGCATTTTTCAGACAATCAAAAGAATATTTATCTTATGTCAATCAAACTCCTTCTTTAAATTTCATTACTTCAGCAAAGAATGACACCCATAATTATTACAACGTACTGTCTTCGGCAACAGGTAATCCTTATTTCGAAACGACTGCCTATCCCTATAGCGAAAAGGTATATGAGGAATCTTCTTTAGATAAGGTTATCGTACAGTCGGCTTCGGGTAACACCTGGGCAGTCGGCACCGGACATGAGATACGAAATAGTTACTTTTTTAATAAAAGTACTGATGCTGTAATTTTTTTCAAAGCAGTAACAACATGGGATAATGCTAAAGGTCTTTATGATATTAATCTGGTTCAAAGCGGTACGTATTCCCCCGGTCAACTTTATAAGAAGGTTATAAAAAATGAAAACTGGATATCTGGCACTAATAATACAACAGAAGAGTATAAAGACAAAGAAGACAGGATAATTTTAAAACGATCGTACAATAACGGAGCACATGACACTTATTATGTGTACGATATTTACGGTAACCTGACCTACGTTATCCCCCCGTTAGCGACTGCCCCGTTAACGCAATTAAATGATTTGTGTTATCAGTATAAACATGATAAAAACAACAGGCTTGTAGAGAAAAAAATACCGGGAAAACAATGGGAATTCATTATATATGACAAATTGGACCGGATTGTAGCTACAGGGCCTGTTTTTTCTCCATTTACAAATAATAATACAGAAGGATGGATCATAAATAAATATGATGCTTACAATAAGAATATCTACACCGGTTGGTACACCGGTCATCCGGCTAATACTACAGGTAGAAAAGCAGTGCAAGACATCCATAATGCTGCAACGGTATTAAATGAAAATAAAACAGGTACAGGTGTCATCAACAATGTGTCTATAGCTTATACCAATACTGTTTTCCCTACAGGTTCATACCATATATTAAGTATTAATTATTATGATAACTATACCTATCCGAATGCACCTGTAGTTCCGCAGCAAATAGAAGGACAGTCGGTACAACAAAATGTTAAGGGGCATATAACAGGAACCTGGAACAGGATTTTGACCTCAACGAATGAGACCAACAACCAGCTTACCTATGATTTTTATGATAAAAAAGAAAGGTCAATTCGAAATCGTATTAACAATCATTTCGGTGGTTATACTCAAATTGATAAAAAAGTTGATTTCACAGGTAAAACAGAGTATAGTAAAACCACTCATAAAAGGAGTAATACTAATACTGAGATTCTAATCACAGATACTTACACTTATACAAATCAGGATCGGTTACTATTACACAAACAGCAAATTAATGGTGGTCCTGAAGAGTTAATTACTAAAAACACTTATGATGAATTAGGGTTGTTAATTTCTAAGAATATAGGAGGTCCGGATGCAACAGGAGCTATAGGATATCAAAAAGTCGATTACCGTTACAATGTTCGTGGCTGGCTGACCGATATCAATAACATCAGTCCTGTGGGAGATCCGGTACTGCGAATGGAAGAGACCGATTTATTTGGTTATAAAATCAATTATAATCAGGTAACCGAAACAGACGAAGATGGCACTGTGTATTATGGTACAGCAAGTGTCTATGGTCAGGTAAAACCTCTTTATAACGGGAATATTTCTGAAACTTTCTGGAAGACAACCAGTGACAACATTCTACGAAAATATGGTTATCGCTATGATAATTTAAACCGCTTATTGGGAGCTTATTATCAAAAACCATTATCGAATGAACCAATATCGAACTCTTATGATGAATCCGTCAGTTATGATAAAAATGGTAATATAACAAAATTAAAACGTACCGGTAATTTGGATCATCCCAATATTACGATCGATATCGATGATTTAGCCTATACTTATAACGGTAACCGTTTGATGCGTGTAAACGATACGACCAATAATCCGGAAGGATTTAAAGACAATGGATACAATAATACATATAATGATTATGCCTATGATGCTAACGGGAATATGATTCAAGATGAAAATAAAAAGATTACGAATGTTCTTTATAATCATCTGAACTTACCAATGGAAATAACGTTTTCCGGCGGAAATAAAATCAATTATCTTTACAGTGCTGCCGGGGTTAAGGTACAGAAAAAAGTGACTGACGGCAGCGATGTCAGCAAAACCGATTATTTAGACGGATTTCAGTATATTAGCAGTAAATTGGCTTTTTTCCCGCATGCAGAAGGCTATGTTAAGGTTACTGATGATATTCACTTTAACTATGTCTTTAATTATACTGACCATTTGGGCAATACACGGGTAAGCTGGGCCTATGACAAGGTGATTGACCGTGTAAAGATCATGGAGGAAAGTCATTATTATCCGTTTGGATTAAAACATAAGGCTTATAATACACAGGAGTATTTGTTCAGCATGCCAATGGACGGGTCACCGGGTTATAACGCTCCTGTTTTAGAACAGCTAAATAGTATGCCTAATCCTTATCAGTATAAATTTAACGGAAAGGAATTACAGGATGAATTAGGTCTTAATGTCTATGACTATGGTGCAAGGAATTATGACCCTACGATTGGAAGATGGATGAATATTGATCCATTAGCAGAACAAGGGCGCAGATGGTCTCCTTATACTTATGCAATGGATAACCCCGTTTATTTTATTGATCCAGATGGAATGTGGCCAGATAACCCTATTAGTAATTATATTGCAAGAGCGAAACAGGCAGTTAGTAGTTATGTGGGAAACAAAATTAGCAAAGTTGTAAATATGGCTAAAGGTTATGTAAATCAAAAAATGGAAAACACAAGAAATTCGATAAAAGAAACATTTAGTGTGGGGTCTTCTTCTGATAAATCTTCTGGAGGTTTCGGTTTTGATTTTAAGGTTAAGGATAAGGACAACGCTCAAAATGGTCTTGTTAAAAAAGAACAGGGTAATAGAGATACTAAACAAGTTAATGTTGATGTTATTATGGAATTAACAAACATTCATGGTCCTGAAGGGGCAAAAGGAGAAACACCAATAGTGCCAACAGAAGCAAGCAGTAATTCTTCTGCAAAAAAGAATGATGTTAGTACAATGCAGAATAGTACAAATACTGAGGAAAAAATGGAAACATTTAGTTATCGTAAAGCAACAGGAACGACTACTTCATATGGGCCAAACAATAAACCTCAGGCAGATTATAAACTAAATGACACCACAGTACCTAAGAGTAAAGCATTAAATATATACAATAAACTACAAAAACAATTTGAAGATGATAGTGAAGCTGCACAAAAAAGAAAACCATAAAAGTTATATAAACGTATTACAACCTATATTAATCATAACAATGTTTTCAGTTATGATTTCATGTAAAACAGATATTAAAGATTCTAAAAAAAATGTAAGTTCTAATGATTCAACAAGAAGAGTTGAAGAGTTTGTAAATTTAAAAAATTCATCCTCATATTTGAATCAAGTAATAATTTTTGATAAAAATGATAGAATTGATAAAGCCAGTCAATATTATGAGCTTAAGGATGAAAATTGTTTGATATACCACTCTTATTTAGATACATTAAATTTAGAGTTTGGAAAAAAAAGATTTATCATTTTCAAAACCTCTGATTCACTATTAAGAGATTTTTCAAATTATGATAAGCTTCAACTGAAAGAATTCCTATTTAAAAAGAATTCTATATGTTTTGAGAGAGAAAAACCAAAGTATGGTGTTATTGAGGATATTGTTTTTTTGCATAGTGATTCAATAATAAATGGAGAAGAATCGGTACGCATATTAAAAAATTACATGTATATCAATTTAGAAAAACCTAATCTACTTCTAAAAGAGAAATAATTTAAGCCCCTAAGCCATAACTAAAAAAGTTACAGTAGTGATATTATAGCTTTTAAAAATAAAGTGGAGTTTTAACGTGCTTTAAATTTTCTGTTAATTCCACCTACAAACACCAATGATAATCAGCCGGTTATCAAACAAAAATAGTTCATTAAAAAAGTTTGGAGGTTAAATATGAAAAAACAACAAATTACTAAAGGAGCAATACTTGAAATAAATATTGAAAATAAATATTATACTTATGCACAAATATTAGAAAATGCAGGTTATGCCTTTTTTGACTATAGAACTGAAGTGCCATTGAAAGAATTTAGTGTTCTTGAAAATAAGAAAATTTTATTTATTGTTGCTGTGTATAATGATGTAATAACACAAGGTCGATGGTTAAAAGTTGGAAAACTTAATATAAGAGAAGAAATTAGAAAGCAACCTATGAAGTTTATACAAGATGCTTTAAATCCTGAAAATTTTGAATTGTATGATCCCAATACCGGTGAAATAACGCCTACAACCAAAAAACATATTAAAGGGTTAGAAAGAGCAGCTGTTTGGGAAGCCCATCATGTTGAAGATCGGATTAGAGACTATTATAATGGAGTACCCTGTGTTTGGCTGGCCGAGGATATAGAATTATTCAATTCTATAGAATAATAAATCTTAACGAATAAATAAAAATAATCCTAATTTAAAATATCTATCTAAGAGGACAAAAGAACATCCTCTTAGATTGGATATTTAAACAGCTAAAAACATGAAAAATATTGAAAACATAAGTACATTAAGGTTAATATTGATTGGTTATTTATGGATTAATATTCCTTTATTATTAATTATCTTCTGTATAGCCTACATTAGTTCTTCTATTTTTAATTTAACATTTAGAGAAGGGGTTATTGTTGGTGTTGTAATAGGATGGATTTATTGGCATTATAGTATAAAATTTTGGATACTATGGGCTTTAAAAAGTAATGTCAAATCAGAACGTTTGCTTTCGGTTGGAAGATCCTGTTTGCTTTTATGATAAGTCTACCATTGATACTGTAATTAAAAAACATAATTTATAGACAGTGCATTCAATGAGCTACAGTATTAAAATATGTTCTGTTAACTTATAATACAGTATAAATTTAACGGAAAGGAATTACAGGATGAATTAGGATTAAATTTATATGATTATGGAGCGCGTAATTGTGATGCGGCTATTGGCAGATGGATGAATATTGATCCGTTAGCAGAACAAGGGCGCAAATGGTCTCCTTACACTTATGCAATGGATAACCCGATGGGAAACTGGAAATAAAAAATATTCGACGATTAGCTAAGAAAGTAATTGTATATAATATGGCAGTTGATGGCAATCATAATTATTTTGTGACAAAGAGTAAGGTATTGGTACACAATAAGAGTATTAAAGAACAAGAAGATTCCCAAACTGATTGTAAATTAGAAAAATTGAAATCTGATGAGTAAGACTGGAATTTTTGAAAATATTAAGCAATTCATAATTAGAGAACGCTGGGAATATGATTTTCCCTTGACACGTGATACTTCAATACAAGAAGATTTACTTATTTACGGTGATGATGCTGTCGAATTCATAGTTAAGTTTGGAAAGGAATTTAGTGTAAATGTTTCAAATTTTATGGCAGCAGATTATTTCCGTGCCGAAGGAGGAATAAATCTGCCACCAGTTATAGCTCAATTGTTCCCTAAAAAAAATAAAGGCTATAAAGAACTTACAATTGGAGACCTTGAGAAAGCGGTAATTGCTGGTAAATTGGATGAAGAAGTTTTGAATAAAAATAAACCCCGATAGCGCGGATTTGTAATCCGCGCCAATAAAGAGAAGCAAATTACAACTCTAAAAAAACCAATATCCTCGTGTAATCAATTAGCTGTAGTATTAAAATGTGTAGTGCCAAATACTAATTACAAGGAGATACATACTAACAAAACGAAGTACAATATAACTATTCAAGTAAAAAACTCTGTCGTTAGCAGTAAGTAGATATACCATTGATTTTTGAAAGAAATGCAGAAAGAAAAAGAGAAGCAGAAGAAAAAACAAACAATGAGAACAACAGGTAAAATTTTAGGAGCAATAATAATCTTATTATTATATATTGGTTGCAAAGACGTGAAAAACCAACCAGCCAATAATATCAATAAAAAGACTATTTTTTATAACAAGGGGGTTGAATTTAAAATAGATTTCCCAGATACTATTTATAAAGGGAAAAGTTATAATGGAAAAATAATTTATAGAAATATATTAGATACTATTACGACCGATTTAGATAATGATATAAATAAAAAGAATAATAGATATATTATTTTCGCAATGGCCAGGACTAAAAGTATTGATTATGATGAAAGCTATCTTCATAAAATAGTTAAAGATACTTTTGGGGCAATCGATAATAATACTATTCCTTTTTATGACATAAAATTCAATGAAACAGGAGTATTCTATATAGATGGTATTATAAATGATCAGGGCTATATAAAATTAGAAAAAAAGAATGAAAAGGGAGAAGAACCCATGCGAATAATAACAAATGAATTTCGAGCTTCTCATAAAGTGATCGTAATTGATAATACCCAATAATACAGATTTACAATCCCTGACAATGGATATACGAATACGAGTGGTGATGTTTTAGGAAGTCCTCCTGAGAGTTTAAAAACATCAGAAGTTGATCAAATAATTCAAAATAGTTATAAAGCAAATTAATATTATGAGAAAGTTATTATTTCTAATTTTATTGTTCTTAATTCCCAAATGCGTATTGGGTCAATCTGCTGAACAAAAATTTTTATTAATTTTTTCTGAAACAAAACAGAAAACCAAGATTGATAAATATAAAGCTTCTTTGAAGGCAATTAAATATGACTCTTCTGTGGAGTTAAAAGATGATTTTAAAATTTCAGATGTTTTTTTAAAAGATTTTTCAGACGGTCACTTTGAATCATGTCAAAAAAGAGATTCGATATATTTGACATTCAATTATAGTAATGATTCTTTTAATATTGACAATAAATATGGAGAAGCAAATAGGAAGAAAATTGATGAAATTTTAAAAAACAAGAAGAAGTTATTTTCCGTTAATGTAAAATCAAAAAAAATCATTCAATCAAAAATTGATTATTATTATGTTTTAATAAAGTGTACAGCTTGTTCTGGCATTTTAGACAACATAAGTGCTTCAAAAAATAATAACGATTCTGTACTGTTAATTAAAAATAATATTGAAGAGATACCAAATTTTGAAATTGATAATGTTAGCGCATATAAAATCTATAAAAGCTTAATAAAACATTAAGATTCATAAAAAGTCAGAAACTCGTTTCAGTATTCGGAATACAGGGATGGGCGCAACACATGTGTCCATCCTTATGTTAATCCAATTATTAATGGAGAAAAATGGTGAGAATTTTAGAAAAGGTCACCTTAGTAGATCCTACCTATAATGCTTATCCTTTACCAAAGACTGCCAAGTTTATTAAGAATAAAGGAATTATTAAAAGAACTATTTTATAAAATTATTCTAAGTATAGTCTCCTTAATTTAATCCCTAATTAAAACTATGATTATCAATAGTTCGTATAAAAAGATGATTCAAAAATAAATAAGACAGTTCTTTTTCTGTCTTCTCTGACTTGTATAACAACTTTCGGAGATAAAAAAAAGAATCGTTATATTCGTTTTATATTGACAACATCAGATAATATAAATATTAGTAAGTACATGATGGATGAATAAGTATAAACTATTTTTTACAGGTATATCGCTGTTAGTTGTAACCGGAATTTATTCGCAAACGAAATTTAAAACTGAGTTTTATACCGTTACTGTCCCAGAAAATACAACTTATACGATGTTTAACACTACCCGTGAGGCAGAAGCGAATATTGATATCTATGAGTTTGGAGCAGATGGCAAGATTAAATATTTATTGTATCTGATGTCTAATAAGATGAGCGGAGCAGTAAAAGTTGATGAGAATAACTTTGAAGATTTTTTAACGGATTTGTATGAGCTGGTTATTACGGACATTGAAAAACAGGATGGAAATCTAAAGATTTATTTTTCTTACAATGATAGCGAATTCGTAAGAGGAATCGCCTATCTCTCAACGGAGAATGATGTTCTTAGCCGATTTGTTTTTCTTTTACCAAATCCCGATGCAAAAAAAACTTTTAGTAATGAAATTGATCGAATGGTCACAAATATTATTAAGACTAAAAAACATTGGTAAACACCTCTTATTTAGCTGGCTTTCAGCACAAAAAAGATGTTTTAAAATTTTCTCAGCATGCATAGGGTTATGTTAGTGCTACCTATGGATTTGGGGATGTCCTGTACGGAGAATAGTTTTACAGGAGTGTCCTCCATTATGGAAGAGAATCATTATTATCCGTTTGGTTTAAAGCATAAGGCCTGTAATGCTCAGGAGTATATTAATAACACATAATGACGATGCGGCTATTGGGCTCAGAATCCCAAAAGAGAAACACTCTTTAATTACACCTATAATAATCGCGCCTCTTTATTCCCCAGCCGGTAAACGCCATACGCCCACTCCATAACCGCCTGAAAATTACCCCTTGTGTAAATTCGGCAGGCAAATCCGGTACACTTTCGTATTTTCGATATAATTTCATACTTTTGGAGTACTAAAAAAATTAAAAAAATGGCACAAATCACATTAAAAGGAAATACAATTCATACTGCCGGAGAATTACCGCAGGTTGGTACACAGGCAAAAGATTTTCAATTAGTTAAAAACGATCTTTCATTAGCTTCCCTATCCGATTTTAAAGGAAGTAAAGTTGTTTTAAACATTTTCCCGAGTGTGGATACCGGTACCTGTGCGGCATCTGTTAGAAAATTCAACGAAAAAGCAAGCAATCTGGAAAACACAAAAGTATTGTGTATTTCACGTGACTTGCCATTTGCACAGGCTCGTTTTTGCGGAGCGGAAGGATTATCGAACGTGATCAATCTTTCTGATTTTAAAGACGGTAGCTTCGGTAAAGAATACGGCCTGACAATTGCCGACGGACCTTTAGCAGGTTTGCTTTCCCGTGTTGTTATTGTTCTGGACGAAAACGGCGTGGTAAAATACAGTGAGCAGGTTCCGGATATTGTGGACGAACCTAATTACGAAAATGCTTTGGCAGCACTTTAAATTTTAAATGAAACAAGATAATTCCTTTTTTACCGGTAGGCTGAAAAGTGTCGTGTATGCTTTTAAAGGAGCTTACAAACTAATCACAACCGAACACAGCGTGATGATTCAGTTCAGTCTGGCTGTTTTGGTTACACTGGCCGGATTCTATTTCAGAATATCGCAGGTGGAATGGCTGGTGCAGACACTGGCAATCGGACTGGTTTTAAGTATCGAGGGATTGAATACGGCTGTTGAAAAAATTGCCGATTTTATTCATCCGGACTACCATCAAAAAATAGGTTTTATAAAAGACATAGCCGCAGGTGCTGTATTTTTTGCAGCCCTTGCCGCTATTGCTGTGGGATTAATTATATATTTGCCACGGATAATCTGATTCACCGTACGGCGACAAAATTTGACTATTGTAAATGGCAAAATCAACAAAAAAAGAAACTCCGGATAAAGGAGAAAAAACAGCAAAACCGAAATTCTCCTGGCAAATTTCACGTCAGTACAAAGTCCTGTTCGGGGCTTTACTTGTTTTATTTTCGGTTGCGTTGCTGCTCTCTTTTATCTCCTATTATATCTATGGCGATTACGACCAGAGTTCGTTAACTAGCTTTGGTGACCGAAGTGAGAAAACATACAACTGGTTAGGGAAATTCGGGGCTTTTCTGTCCGATTTTTTCCTGTATAGAGGATTCGGAGCGGCTTCTTTTCTTTTTGTGCGCCTGTTCTTTTTAGCCGGAACCTATCTTCTGGTAGATCTGTCGCTAACCAAACTTAAAAAAACCATTTTCTGGGACCTTTTTGTAATGGTTATCCTTTCTGTACTCTTTGGTTTTTTCTGGAATGTAGTACCGCAGTTAGGCGGTATCATCGGGTATGAAATGAACCTTTTTGTACAGGATTACCTGGGCAAAACCGGAACCTTTTTAGTATTGCTGTTTGGCGTTATCATTTACCTGATCTTCAAAATAAAAATTTCAACCGAAGGCATTAAAGATTTCTTTGAAAAATCGAACAAATCCTTTACAGACGAGTTAAATCTGGACACGCCGGTTGCCGGAAACCAGAACAATTCACCGGTAGCCTTAGCCGATGAAATAATTGACGACACCATTATTACTTCCAATCCAAGTCTTGATTTTAACGATGAAGAGGACGACGAAGTATTGTCCAATATTGAATTAAAGACCAAGCCTTCTGCATTTGAGATCAATAAAGAAGCTTTAAAACCCACTATCGCACACCCTTCGGAAATCAGCCTGAAAACAAAACCTGTCGAACCGGAGCCGGCAGCCACAATCCCGACTGCTCCTGTTTCGGAAATTATAAAAACCGATGACGAGCATTTTGTAATCGAAAAAATCGAAGAGGAAGCCGTGGTGGAAGAAAATCTGGCGGCAAGACTTGTCCGTGATTTCGGGGAGTTTGATCCCACATTGGAATTATCCAACTACCAGCTGCCATCCATTGACCTGTTAAAGGAATATACATCCGGCGGCATCACCATCAATCAGGCAGAGCTGGAAGAAAACAAAAACAAAATTGTTGAGACCCTTCGTAACTATAAAATCGACATTGCCCAGATTAAGGCAACCGTTGGTCCTACAGTTACCTTATATGAAATTGTACCCGAAGCCGGGATCCGGATTTCCAAAATCAAGAGCCTGGAGGATGATATTGCCTTATCGCTTGCTGCTTTAGGAATCCGTATTATCGCTCCGATTCCGGGTAAAGGAACCATTGGTATCGAAGTTCCGAACAACTCCCCTACTATGGTTTCGATGAAAAGCGTTATCGCTTCTCCGAAATTCCAGACAGCAGAAATGGAATTGCCAATCGCTTTAGGAAAAACCATTTCTAACGAAACCTTTGTGGTTGACCTGGCAAAAATGCCTCACCTTTTAATGGCCGGTGCAACGGGTCAGGGTAAATCGGTTGGTTTAAATGCCGTATTGACCTCGCTTTTATACAAAAAGCATCCGGCAGAAGTAAAATTCGTATTGGTCGATCCTAAAAAAGTGGAGTTGACCCTTTTTAATAAAATTGAAAGACATTATTTAGCCAAGCTTCCGGACACGGAAGATGCGATCATTACCGATAATACCAAAGTTATCAACACGCTGAATTCTCTTTGTATCGAGATGGACAACCGTTACAACCTGCTGAAGGATGCGATGGTGCGTAACATTAAAGAGTATAACGAGAAATTCAGACAACGAAAATTAAATCCGGAAAACGGACACCGCTTCCTGCCGTATATCGTTCTGGTTGTGGATGAGTTTGCCGATCTGATCATGACCGCCGGTAAAGAGGTGGAAACGCCTATTGCGCGTCTGGCACAGCTTGCCCGTGCCATTGGTATTCACCTGATTATCGCGACACAACGTCCGTCGGTAAACGTTATTACCGGTATCATTAAAGCCAACTTCCCGGCACGTATCGCTTTCCGTGTAACCTCAAAAATTGACTCGAGAACCATTCTGGACAGCCAGGGAGCCGATCAGTTAATCGGCCGCGGGGATTTACTATACACGCAGGGAAATGACCTGGTTCGTGTGCAATGTGCCTTTGTTGATACACCGGAGGTAGAAAAAATTACGGAATTCATCGGTTCACAGAAAGCCTATCCGAATGCATATTTGCTTCCGGAATATATTGGTGAAGAAAGTGGCATAAGTCTTGATATAGATATTTCCGACAGAGATTCTTTATTTAGAGAAGCCGCAGAAATTATTGTGACCGCACAGCAAGGTTCGGCTTCTTTATTACAAAGAAAACTGAAATTGGGATACAACAGAGCCGGACGCCTTATCGACCAACTGGAAGCTGCAGGAATTGTAGGTCCTTTTGAAGGCAGTAAAGCCCGAAGTGTACTCATTCCGGACTTATCATCCCTGGATCAATTCTTTGCTAATGAACAAAATGATTTTTAAAATGCGTACTTTTTTTCAGTTTATCACCTTACTATTCTTTGGTTTAACCCTACAGGCACAGGAAGCCAAAAAGGCAAAAGACCTGTTGGATGAAGTTTATACCAAAGCGAAAAGCTATGACAATATTGTTATTGATTTCCGCTTTACGCTTCAAAACACCAAACAAAACCAGGATCAGGACAGTAAAGGAAACGTGACCCTTAAAGGCAATTTATTCGTACTGAACTTTATGGGCGTTACCAAAATGTTTGACGGAAAGAAAAACTATACGATTATCCCTGAAGACGAAGAAATTACCGTATCCAAATATGACGAGAATGATGAAAATTCCATTACGCCGTCTAAAATACTGACCTTCTTCAATTCCGGCTACAAATATGCCTGGGACAAATTGCTAAACATCAGAGGCCGTAAGATACAATACATCAAACTTACGCCGCTTAGCGCCAAAGATAAAACCAAAGAAATTTACTTAGGTATTGATACTCAGACAAAACACATCTACAATAAGATCGAAATCGCGAAAGACGGTACAAAAACCACTTTGACTGTTAATTCTTTTAAAACGAATCAGCCTATTTCGAAAAATCATTTTACCTTTACCGAAAGTAAATATCCTAATTACTACATCAATAAATTAGATTAATTATCGGGTGAAAATATTAGACCGTTACATTCTTAAAAGCTTCCTGATTACATTTGCTACGGTATTTGTAATCCTTTTTTTTATATTTATTTTGCAGGGAATCTGGCTGTTCATTGCTGAATTAGCCGGTAAAGATCTGGACGCCTGGCTGGTATTCCAGTTCCTACTCTTCTACTCGCCAAAAATGATTCCGCTCGTTTTACCGCTTTCCATCCTGCTTGCTTCGATCATGACTTTTGGAAGTTTTTCGGAGAATTATGAATTTGCAGCGATGAAATCTTCCGGGATATCGTTGAAAAGAGCGATGCAGAGTCTGAATATTTTTATCGTGATTTTAAGCTTTGTTTCTTTCTTTTTTGCCAATAATGTTATTCCGAAAGCAGAATATAATTTTGTAAACCTTCGTAAAGAGATTTTCCATACCAAACCGGCCATGGCCATTGCGGAAGGTCTTTTTAACAAGATCGGGAATTTCTCCATTAAAGTCGATAAGAAATCCGGTGAAAAAGGCGAACAGCTGCAAGGTGTTACCATGCACGAGAAATCAAACCTGGGAACCGGGAATAAATCGGTTATTAAAGCCAAAAGAGGCGTTTTAATTAACGATGCCAATTCCAATATTTTAAAACTGGATTTAATTGACGGCTATTACTACGAAGATGTGATGCCAAAAAATTATGAAGACCGGAAACGGGAACCGTTTGCCAAAGCAGCCTTTAAAAAATACCGTGTCAATATCGATTTAACAGCCTTAAACCCTGTTGATGAAGATGAAAAGATCACGAATACCAATACCATGCTTACGGTAAATGAGCTGAATTTTACCATTGACTCCTTAGAATCGAATATTAAAAAAGATAAATTATCCTTTGCCGACAATATTGTTCAGGGCACTGATTTTGCATTGAAACCCAAATTCTCCGGTTCCAATACAGCATCCAACAAAACCAAAGACATGATGGCGCTGCTGCCTCTGGATTTACAATATAAAGTACTGGAAATTTCAAAAAATAACGTAACCAGCCTGATCTACTCTATAGACAGTAACAGTAATGACCTGCTGGAAAAACAAAAAAACATCAACGTACACTGGATCGTATTGCATGAAAAATTTGTAGTGGCATTCTCCTGTCTGCTGATGTTCTTTATCGGGGCACCGCTGGGAGCCATTATCCGTAAAGGAGGCTTGGGACTGCCCATTGTATTTGCGGTACTGATTTTCATTATCTACCACTTCATTAATACTTTCGGAAAGAAAGTAGCACAGGAAAACGGGATCCCTCCTTTCCTGGGAACCTGGATGGCTTCGATGGTTTTAACGCCACTGGCAATATTCCTGACCTACCGGGCAACCAACGATATTGGCGTGATGATTAATTTTGACTGGATTACCGTTCCGTTCCAGAAACTTGCAGAAAAAATATTTAAAAATAATAACAACTAAAATGGCAACTAACGAACACATACAACTCAACACTATAGAAGAAGCAATTGAAGATATAAGACAAGGTAAAATTATTATTGTTGTTGACGATGAAGATCGTGAAAACGAAGGAGATTTTATTGCTGCGGCAGAAAAAGTAACTCCGGAAATGATCAACTTCATGGCTACTCACGGACGAGGCCTTATCTGTGCTCCTCTAACGGAAGCAAGATGTAAGGAACTGGATCTTAACCTGATGGTTACGAACAACACCGTACTGCACGAAACACAGTTTACCGTTTCGGTAGATTTAAAAGGACACGGCTGTACTACCGGTATTTCGGTACATGACAGAGCCAAAACCATCCTTTCTTTAGTAGACGACGAAACCAAACCGGAAGACCTGGGTCGTCCGGGACATATTTTCCCTTTACGTGCCAAACAGGGCGGTGTATTGAGAAGAACCGGACACACAGAGGCTGCTATCGATTTAGCACGTCTGGCAGGCTTAAAACCGGCCGGAATACTGGTTGAAATATTAAACGAAGACGGATCTATGGCCCGTTTGCCGCAATTAATGGAAGTAGCCAAACGATTTGACCTTAAAATCGTTTCTATTGAGGCATTGGTTGCCTACAGAATGCAGCACGACAGTCTGATCCAGAAAAAAGAGGATTTTGAAATCGAAACCCGTTTCGGGACTTTCCGTTTAAGAGCCTACCTGCAAATCACAAACAAACAGGTGCATATTGCTTTGACAAAAGGAAGCTGGAGCGCCGGTGAGCCGGTACTGACCCGAATCAACTCTACACACGTTAACAACGATATTTTAGGTACGCTGACCAATAATGCCGACAAACGTCTTGACGATATGTTCCGACGTATTAACGAAGAAGGACAGGGTGCTATTTTGTTTATCAATCAGGAAATACAGTCCTCCGACCTGCTAAACCGTTTGTCGGAGCTTAAAAATCTGCAGTCACAGGGTGTACATAAAGCACCGGAAATTAAAATTGACGCTAAAGATTTTGGTATCGGAGCGCAAATGTTGCACGATTTGGATATCTGTAAAATCCGTTTATTATCCAATTCCGAGCAGACAAAACGTGTGGGAATGATCGGATACGGACTTGAAATCACGGAATACGTAGGTTTTTAATTTTTATTTACCTTTCTAAAACTATCACTGTAAGCAAGTTATATCAAACCACTTGTTTTTTCGATAGTTTTAAGCAAAAAAGGCTTGTAAAAACCGAAAAACGCACTATATTTGCAACCGCAATCAGGAAATGGTTGCGATGTATTGGAGAAATGGCAGAGTGGTCGATTGCGGCAGTCTTGAAAACTGTTGACTGTAACAGGTCCGGGGGTTCGAATCCCTCTTTCTCCGCGAAGTAGCTGAAAAGTCAAAATCTTAAGACTGTTTTTGCTCCTAAAAAACTTGTAAAACCGCATGAAGTCTGCAATTTTAATAATTGCAGACTTTTTTGTTTTTTACTACTACACGCAAAATTTTCAAAAACACCCAAAAGTTTTGTGTCACAATCGTGGCACAGGAAAAAAATTAGCTAATGTGCCACAAAAACCACATTAACTATTTGTATATCAACAGGTAAAGCACGTTAACATCTTGATTTTAGCGCAATATAATCCGAATTTTATTAACCTAAAAAAGTAAAGATTATGTTAGAGAGCAGTTATGGGATGACCTTCTTTCTGAAGACACCAAGAAAACCAAATGACATGAGAATGGTATATGCCCGAATCACAGTAGACGGCAGACCGAAAGACACTTCCACAAATCAGAAATGGGATATTAAAAGATGGGATCAAAAGACAGAGAGAGCCATCGGAAATAAGGAAGATGCACGGGTACTCAATTCATTTCTTGACTTATTAACGTCAAAAATAGTTCAATATAAAACTGAACTGTTAAGTATGGGAAAAGCAATTACATCCGAAAAACTTATTTCATGTATAAACGGCAAGGAAGATCGCCATAATAAAGTTCTACAGGAGTTTGCAGAACATAATACGGAAATAGAAACTTTGGCAAAAATTGGAGAATTTGCTATAGCAACAGCAACAAGATATAATACTGCGTTAAGCCATGTCAAGGATTTTATGATGTTCAAATATAAAGTCGATGATATGGATTTTAAAGACCTGGACTTTGAATTTATAAAGGACTATGATTTTTACCTGAGAACTGAAAGGAAGTGCAATAATAACAGTACGTTAAAATACATTTCGAATTTTAAAAAAATTATAATAAGGGCGATTGACAAAGAAATTATTAGTACTGATCCTTTTAGACAGTTTAAGAAAAAGAGGACTAAACCGACAAAAAAGCCAATTACAAGCGACCAGTTGCATATATTAGAAAATCGCTCCTTTTCATCCGAACGATTAACTATCGTCCGAGATATCTTTATTTTTCAATGCTACACAGGCCTTGCCTATATAGATGTATATCAATTGCAAAAAAGCGAAATTCAAAGAGGTATCGATGGAGAGTGGTGGATTATATCCAACCGTCAGAAGACCGATGCTTCTACCAAGATTCCATTATTACCTAAGGCAATTGAGATAATGAAAAAATATGAAAACGATCCGTTATGCCTTCAAAGAAATTCAGTTCTGCCGGTGAGGTCAAACCAAAAGACCAATGAATATCTGAAAGAAATAGCAACCTTATGTGATTTTGATTTTCAATTAAACACACATAAGGCCAGACGAACATTTGCCTCTACCATAACGCTAAAGAATGGTGTCCCTATTAACATAGTTAAAGAAATGCTAGGCCATGCCAATATATCCCAGACCGAAGAATATGCGATTACTGAGGAATTGAGTATAGGTCTTGAAATGAAGCAGCTTAAACAAAAGCTGGCGGCTCTGGAAAACCCCAAAGAAGATTCCATACAAATGCTGGCAAGACTGAAAATGGAACTGACAGAAATAGAAGGTAAAATTACCGGTGCCGAGAATTCTCCAAGTTTCGATATTACGGAACTAAAGGATATCGAATCCCAAATGTCGATTCTGCGCAACAGGTTACTTGAAAGAACGGGCTGATTATTAAAGACTAATCTTAAAAAATAAGCCCTCCTGCTTTATTGAAACGGGAGGGCTTATTTTATACCTTTTTTATGCTGATCTTAGGGCTTATCAATAGTTCAATCTCACTTTTGTAGCCAGGATGATATGAAGGTCTATAAGCGATGTAGCCCATATCTTGAAGCTCCTTAAAGTATTTATGATAGGTCGGCAAAGTTGAAATATGGGAAAAAGCCATAAGTCGTCGCCTGCTAACCCTGATAACTTTCTTTTGCTTTTGTAGACATGCAAGATGTAAGATCGCATTCAGTAATGCCTGATGCCATACATTAAGCTTTTTATCCTTTTCGAATAGCCGAAGATAAGCTTGTAATAGTTCAAAAGTCATCTGCGGTTCTCATTTTCAGCGAATAGCGATTTCAAATCCTCTTCACTATAGTAGTAGGAACCCAGCACCTTTTTATGCCTAACTTTTCCAGATATTCTTAAGCTCTGTAATGTTCCGGCAGACATATCAAGCATAGCCCTGACTTTCCTACTTTTTATCCATCCCGGATGTAGGTCTGGACGATCAGTAGCCTCCCGTTTAGTTAGCATTTCGCTAATCTCATTCCTAAGCATTAATCCAAATTGCCTTAGGTCATCTTTGTTTAATCCTCCCTCCATAATCTTTCTCCTCCAATATTTGACCGTTTACTATATTTCTACTATGCTAATTTTCAGACTCCAGTCTGGAAAACACCTTACTCCCTTAGTCTCTTTTAAAAGATGCATTGGCTATTCATTAAAATAAATTTTACTACCTACGTTATTCTTATAAGATGGTTGATAATTAATATACCCGTACTCATTTAAATCCTTCACACATTTATGATAGGTAGTCTGTGCGGATATTTTCGCAATTCTCATTATCTCATGGCTAAAAACCTGAATAGGGTTTACAAAATCCTTCAACTTCCTGTATTGCAATAATGCAGCATAAATCCCGATATGGGTAATACTGATCCTCCCATCATTTTCTATGGCAGAAAAGAAATCCGATAAATGTTTAACTTCATTCATAGTACATCGATTTAGGAAAGCTTCACACCATTACGCTTCACAGCACCTTCTTTTTGCTGTTCATTGAGTTTATGACTAGTTTTTAATCCTTCTGAGGTTTTGTTACCGAGGGCAGCATTTAAAGTAACCTTCTTTGAATGTTCATCATAAATTGTCACCGATTTATATTGAGGATTGGCTTCTAAATAGAATTTATGCAAGTTGCCATCCTTTACAAAGCTCACCACCTCCCGATTTCCCTGTTTCAAATTATCGTTCAACTTCCTAATCAAGTCGTAATCCTGTTTCTCCTTAATCGGCAATCCGTCTAATACCTTGTCAAGCTGATATCCAAAATCGGAATGAAATTCTTTCATTCGATAATTTCCCTGAGGGTCACGGTCATTAAAATTTAATTGTAACCATTTGCCGTCCTTCTCTACAGCTCTTCCTGACAAAAGGTTGTAGCTCTCAATCGAGTTGATTTCTAGTCCGTTTTCAGTTTTAAAAAACTGTTGCCTACTCTCTTCAGTTTTTTTTTCATTATACAGGGCAGTGCTATATCCTTCAAAACAATAGTTTCCGCTTGAATCTTTAGCAAAAGAAAGCCGATGCTGTAGGCTCTCTGTTTCATTAATGTAATGTGACGATGACACCGAAAATTGAGGTTGACCACTCTTCATTTGCTTTTCAATATCTTTTGTCAGGTAGGCAAAGCCTGCTTTTTGTATTTCTCGTTGTAACTCGCGGCTATTGTTTTCCAATTGACGAGACTCCTGATTAGCAACAATTTTTTCCCTTAAAGGGCGACGTAAAAGACGTAGCAGAGGATTTGGGTATAATCTTCTCTCAATATCTCTTCTTTCATGTTTTAAAGCTCTTAATGCAAAGCGTTCATCCGGATTAAGGGTACTTGCATATCTTGTAGTAATTCTGTCAAAAAAAATGAGCTTTTCCTTTAGAAGCGCCTTATTTGAAGATAGACTGAAAGATAGTAACTTTTCAAGCCTTCCTTCTCTTAATTTCCATTGACTGAGTTCTCTCTCTATTCTGTTATCCTGATTGTCCATATCAAAAATCTTAAGTTAGGATTACCATTAGTTATGCAGATTGTGATTTACCTTTACGCTTTCTTTGTTCCGGTACATCAGGAGCCTCGGGTTCAGATGTATCAGCGGTTTTATTACCCTTACCTGTTTTTTGAGTGTTACCCTTTTTTTCTGTCTGATCCTTCTTATTATCTTTCTCTTGATTTTTCTTGCTTCCAATCCTTTTAATATCGTTGTCAAACAGATTTATAATCTTGAACTTAGGATTGGCCGAAATAAAACGTTTTTCTTCCTTCCCATCATTGATAAATGTAGCGGATTGCAGATTACCTTTTTTTAAGGAATCAATAAGATTGCCTTTATACTCTTCGTTATTTAATTCCTTAATCGGATGATTTTCTAAGGCAGATTCAAGATCATAACCGTAGTTTTCACTGTACTTTTTCAATTTAAAATTTCCGCTTTCATCTGTCTCTTTAAAATCAAGCTGCACCCACGCGTTGTATAATTGTCCTTCACTGTTGGTCAAGTCTTTATTTACTGCACGTCCGCTTAGCAGGTTGTATGCTTCTTTTAAAGTGATATTGTTACCCTTATTGATATAAAAAGTTTGCTCAACTTTATGAGCATTCTGTTTCTCCATGCCTAACTGATATGAATTGAAGAAATACATATCAGTTTGTTTTGATTTGCTAAATTTCAACTTCGCATCTACCTTATCCTTTCCAAAAGAAGTTGAATATTTCAGGGAGAATTCGTCCGGTTCTTTTTTTATCTTTTTCCTGAGTTCATTCTCGAACTCCTCTCCAAAACCTGTGTACTTTACCTGATTTGCCAGGTATTCTAAGTTTTTCTCGTTCATAACTTTTGCATTTTGATTGTGGTTTAATTTTTCTGTTTCTAATCGGTGATATCGCATAGCAACCATTGATTCCAAATCAACAACGCCATCTTTTTCTAGCATAAGACTATTGTCTTGATGGGCTTCTGCCATTGTTCTATAGGCAGACCTTATCGCCAGATAATCATATTTATCTATATCTGTTGCCATTTCATAGCAGAACTCCTGAACGTCTAATTGTGTAGAAAAAAAAAATAGTTCGCTTTTATCAGTCGGGTTGGTATCTTCAAAAAAAGCCACAAATTCATAGCCTTCTTCACGTTTTCTGATGAAGTATTCAAGAATTTTTTGATAATTGTCCTTCCTTATTTTCATAATCAATGTTTAATGTCCTGATTGTTTCTCTACTGATTCTATAGCCTTGAATAATTCCAGTGCAACCTGTGGCACTATGGCATTTCCGTACCCCTTGACGCTTTCCATTCGCCATTTTGGAAAGGTAATTGCGTCCAATCTGCGGGAAAGCCCATCATCTCCGCCACAAATCGCGGGTTGAGCTGGCCATCCATTCCAATGAGGAATTTCACGGCTCCAGGCAGGCTTTCCAGTTCGTTTGCTGTCTTTCCCTTCCAATCTCTCGCTACCGGAGTAGGAAGCATCGCGATCAATCTTACCAGCGTCATGCTGTGCATGCTGCCTTGTTTGACTTGCGAAGATTTCATTTTTGATGTCGCGCCCGTCCCGTCCATTACCGTAACTGTGGGAATCAGGCCGTTGGATGCCGCTATCATGATCAATGCGTCCTTCATTGTCCTTTCGCTCACTTCCAGGGTCTGACTGTCTATCGAAATCCTGCCAATCTGTATGGTGTTTGGAGTAGGCAACAAACCAGACTCTGTCTCTGCGGTGCGGGGCGTTGACGGATGCAGCTGGAATACACAGAACGACTGGCGTCCCGTCTTCAAGTCGAGGTAGTACATATCCTGCTGATTCAATTTCTGAAATAATACTTCCAATGACTCTTCGTTGAAGCTTGATGATTGTCTTGTTTGCTTCCTGCTTACTGTTTGAACAAAAAAGCTCAATCGTTTCGATTTCCATTTGAGATAAACTTTCTGGCTCCAAAATGGTGAACAGTCCAGCAACGTTTTCAAGAACGATCCACTTAGGTCTTGCTTCCATAATAACTCTGCGAGTTTCCGGCCAGAGGTAGCGGTCATCTGTCTTGCCCTTTCTCCGTCCGGCCTGACTGAACGGCTGGCAGGGGAAGCCTCCTGTGATAATATCAACACATCCTCGATACTGAGCTGCGTCGAACTCGAATATATCTTCATAATTTTCTGCTTCAGGCCAATAATAAGTCAACACTTGCCTACAGAATGAGTCCTTTTCGCAATTAAAAATATTAAACCACTGCATCCATTCTGCGGCAAGATCAAAGCCGCCTATTCCACTAAATAAACTTCCATGTCTCATCATTTTCCATCCCTTCTGTTTAGTTAGTTATTCAGTTATCTAGCCTATATTTTTGGCAGTACAGTGGATTTGACGATAGTTGTATTATTTACTTCCAGCTCCAAATGTCTTCCGCCATTTTTTTCCATGAGTTGAATAATCAGCAGTTTGTCGTCCGGAATTGTGAATTTTGGCAATGAAAACACCATATTTTGTGCGGACTTCCCAATAATCTTATCGGTATTTTGGTATGCGAAAACTGGCATGACTTCATTTTCCTGCGAAGCAGTACGCTTGGATTTTTTCTTGTCACGGATGAAAAAACGAAGCTGTTCTACATCATAATTCAGGTTTGAGAAATTCTCTATCTTAATTCGGGCATACAGCAAGTTGTTTTGGATAAAAATGCCATTCAATTGCAATAGCATTCCAAACTTTACGTCTGTAATGCGCTTTACCCTGTTTTTAGAGGTCAGAGCCTTTTGAGCATAGATTTCTGTTTCATATTTATTAATATGCTCAGGGCTCAGAAATACGGTACCGGGCTTATAAACGTCATCGGTTAATGACAAATTGAGCATCGCCGGTTGTTTGGAATAATTAATAACAAAAGAATTGATTTTTCCATCAGCAGTTACCACCGTAAGGTTTGTTTCCTGAAAATCTTCTTTTGCAGCCTTTATCTGAAGTATATTTTCCACTCCTTTTGCCTTTTGCACCAAAATATCTCGACTGCCTCGATCCACACTCACAATAGCCTGCGGGAAGACAATGTTACTGGTCTTAAGGAAAGATATTTCTAACCTGTAAGGTTGAATCGAAGTTGTTTTAACCTTGTTTGATTTTTGTGCCAATGCACTTAAATTGCCGCCTATAAAAAGGAAAAATCCCATTATCATCACTACCGCTACACTAATCTTCTTCATCTTTTGGAATTTTATAGTTAATATTTAATCTGTTAAGCTCTGTTTCTGTTTTTCATCACGCAAAAGAACCTGATAGCCGGCTTTTACAACCACCTTTATAAGTTTTACTTTTTTACTAAACAGACTTTTGGCTGCTTCAATGCCAGCTCCGGCAGCCTGCATTTCCCAGGAAGGATCAAGGCTTGTCATTCCTATATTTTGCATCGAACGCTCGGCTGATTGCTTGGCAACATCCCTTGTTATGGCACCGGGTATATAGATACCATCCATTCCATCAAGATCATATACGGTAAGCTCCACCGGAAATAATGAATTCCCGAACCGGATATTATCTATCTTGATTCCCAATCTTTCTCCATTTAGTGCTGTTACACCAAACAAAAAATGATCTTTTGGAATAATAACACCGTTTATCTGAACATCTTGGACAAGTCTTAATTTCACTGTTGAACCGTTCACCAGTGTTTGATTCTCATGAATCACAGCTTGTATCGCATTCTGAACATTCTCCGAAACACCCATATCTTCCAATGCATAGAATGCATTGCCTTTTTCGTTCGCTCCTGGCTTTGACTGCAATAAGGAAACCACATTCTCTAAACTCTTGTTGGTTACAGGATATACCTGTCCCTTTTTCATCTTGGAAGATTGGTTTAATTTCTCCTGTACTCTGCCGGGATGTTGAATATCTAAGATTTTCTCCAGCATACCGTTTAATTGTCTCATTTCAGGATCTTCTCCGTTGGACTGATTCATCATTTTCATCATTTGTTCCAGTTTGTCTACATCGCCCGTGCCCATTGGAGAACTGACTGAACCATTGCTATAATTCGGAACGTTTGAATAAGCTGCGTTAGTTATCGCAGGTTTATTCATTTCTCTGTTCAGTTCAGCCAATTTTTGATAAATCTTCTCTTCATTAGGGTTGTTAAAACTGTTTCTTCTGTTTAATGAAGTATTGAGTCCGGAATAGTTCCCTAAACCTGTGGCAGCATAATCAGGAGAACCAGCTCCCATAGACATATCCTGATAGTTGGGGTCATTTTTAATGAGCTCCTGAAATTTAACCGAATCCAGTTTTGCCTTGTCGTAATAACTCATTTTGTCCATTGCCTTAATCTCTTTTAGATTCGCATCCGGCAGTAAAGCATTAAATCCAGTTTTCTTAACCTCTTTTGATTCCGATGCTTCCATTTTACCACCTCCCAATGCCCAGAAAAAAATGGTCATAAATGGTAAAGCTAAGACCGGAAGTACAAGGAAAAACTTGCGCTGTCTAATCATCTTTTTTTCCATAATTGTTTGATTTTAATTGTGAATTAAGTTGTTTTTCTATTTTCTGTACACTATCCAATAGTTTTAAATAATCCTTTTTTGCGGTAGCCGGTCGCATTGGTTCCCCGGTGTTACTGATATTGGCTGGTTTCTTTATCGGAGCAATTTGCATGATGGGACTGGGACTTTGCTTACCCTTTAGCGCCTGAAGTACCACGCAGAAGTTATAAGCCGTACCGAGCAAGACAAAGACAACCAGTAAAACCAGCCAATTTTTCTTAGACATTTCCGCGGTAGCGATCTTCATGCCTTCAACCCATTTAGCTTGCACATAGCCGTAAACTTTATTAAAGCCATTGAAAGGCACAGATACCTTTTCAACATCTTTTTTCTCTTTAAAAAGTCCCATATTATTGTCGCCTGTTTTCTGTTTTTAAATCCCTGTTCTCAATGATATTCCAGCGCTCGATCAAAAAACCATGCGGATTATTATCACTTCGGCTTACGTTGCGCAAAGCACCCTCGGTAATCAGGTTTCGTGTAGTGATACTGGTAGGCCTGACAATGTTCTGTGTGGCATAGCAGCGAAAAGCATACGGATAATCATTAACGTTTACCGCCACACTGTCCACTGTGATAGTTTGATTGACATTACCTGAGATCAGCCCGGAATAATAGCCCGTTTCCTTCAGATCATCATAAATTCTTTTGGCACTGCCATCAGCCAGATAAAGTGCTTTGGTTGCATTTGCCTGTATTGCCTTATCATCAGGATCTAATGTAAAAAAAAAGGAATGGAATGTTTTAACATGGTCACGTGCTTCTACGGGAATGTTATCTTTTCTGTCTGCTGAAAAAGCTTCCAAAGCTTTCCCGTTGGATAGTATGTATATTTTTCCCTGCATGTTAGATACCAAACTAAAACTCTTATAAAGAGCGAAACAGACTATGACCGCACAGGCTATAATCACAACAATTGTAAAACTCCTGACATGACGGAATGCGGTATCGATATTTTTCATTTTCTTAAACATAGCTCCGCATTTAGTTATGAATTGCCTTTTAGCTTATCTCCCATATAGTCAGACGCAGAGCTTTTCCCATCATTAAAATAAGGCGATGAAGTAGCATAGGATGCCATATCCTGCTGAATTCTTCCAACCGCATTACCTAGTGTGTCCGCGGCCATACCAACACCTTGTCTACCGGTATTGACGGCATTCATCGAAGAGTTACTAAACAATGAAGTCACTTTTTGTCCTAAAGCGCTTCCCCCGGCATGAACTATATAATTAGCTACCGACGGTACAGTGAAATAACCTATGATTCCGATAATCATAAATACGAGATATCCCATATCTGTACGGCTGAAAAATGTATCCCCTTGCTGGTCTATTTGGCTCAAGTCAATACGGAGCATATTTTCCTGAATTTTCCCGATAATGCTTCCAAAAACATTAGCCACAGGTAACCAGAGGAATATATTAATGTATCGAGCCAGCCATACAGTAAGGGTATGCTGGAAACCGTCAAATACCGCGAGCCCAAACACCAGCGGCCCCAGAATAGCCAGCACAATGAGCTGAAATGTTCTTAGGGTATCAATGCAAAGTGCCGCCGCTTCGAACAATACCCGCAATACCTCACTCATCCATTCCTTTACCGAGTTGCGGAAATTGTACATCTGTTTCTCCATGAAAAACTCGAAATCAATAGACAACCCTCCCAAAAGACCTTCACTCTGACCTGCCAATTCCGGATAAGTATATTTAACCCATTGCTCACGGTTTCCTGAACCGGTTTCGCCAACATACATTTGCCATTTTTTAGTGCCTTTAATCGCTTTTTCCTTTTCCAGCAGCAAAGTTGCTATTGCCTTGTTAGATCCTTCCATCATCGCAGCTGTTGCAGTTACAGTCGGCTTCATTACGCCATTGATAATTCCAATTACACTTGGAAAAATGGCGATACAAAAACCGATTACAAATGGGCGAAAGAGGGGATAAAAATCTATCGGTTCTGCATTAGCCAAATGCCGCCATACTCTTGAAGCTATATACCATAGCGCCGCAAAACCTGCTAATCCCTGTCCGACACCGATAAGCTGACTACATAAGGGCATCATTTCATCATACAGCTGTTCTAAGACATTATGAAGACTGTTCATTTCGTTTGCCATGCCCTGAGCATGACTATTAATCGGTATTATGAGCCACATTCCCACAATTACCAGGGCTTTGATCCACTTTGTCATTTTCACCTGAATTAATGATTTATACCATAGACTTTACCGATGGATTCGGAATCTCTGCGCTCTTTTGCACGCTGCATGGAAAGTACCGTTGTCTTACTATTAAAGTGTCTCAGAAATTGCAACTTATCTTCCATATCCGAGTAGATATGGTCTATTGCATTAATGCGCTCATCATCACTCATCCGCATCTTTCCGGCAGTGACCACACCTATGAGTTCATCAAGGTTCCGCAAACTTTCCTTAAACAGGTTATCATAGACCTTTGCCAAATAACCTAATTCGCTTACCGAAAAATTTTCATCGATCCTAAAGCGGTTATAGGCATTTCTATATTCCTGTACCAATATGACCTGGAAATTAATTACCTCACCAACCTTTCTGTAATTGCGAACGGTCGGACTCACTTCCATCAATCCATCAAGGAATATCTTATGGATATTGAAGTTACCCTGTGAAATTCCCTTAATGGTATTATAACCTCCTGAAAGCGTCTGATAGCCCTTTTTCATATCACTAAGTATCTGCTTAAACTGAGCCAACTTTTCAATATTGAGAGCCAATTGAGCACTTTCCGCCACCTGAGCCCGGCTCTTTACCATACCGGCTAGAACCAGGCATATTATCCAAACAATCCTTTTCATTTACCTATTAATTTATGCCCTGCCAAACACGGCTGTTTCCTGCTTCGTTCTTTTCCTTTAACCTGGCCACCACCATGATTTGGTTTTCTTTAGTGAAGCTTTGAAAGAAACCAAAATGATTTTGCATCTCCCTATGTAAATTGTCGACCCTACTGATCCTTTGTTCATCTGTCATTTCGAGTTTCTGATCTGTTATGACCATAAGGAGTTCATCCAAGGTTTTATCAGAATGTGCCAACAATCGGGTATAAACACCATTAAGGTATGCCCGTTCTGAACTTGTAAACAGATCACTTTGATTAATCTTCGGCCTTAATTGCTGATATCCGCTTAGTATACGCACCTGTAAGGTAATGATATCGTCTACCTTCTGATAATTTTTGATTCTTGGATTGACGTTTTTTAGAGAGGTAAAATAATCCTCATGTAAATTAAATTCTCCCCTGGACATATTTCCTATCGTAGACAATCCTTCCTTAGCAATCTTATAGCCCTCCTTACCATAGTTGATGTACACTTGTAATGCGGCTATTTGTTGCTTCAGATATTTTTTCTGGGTGGCATTTTGATTGAACCACTCATTCCATGTCTGTGCTTTTAGCCCTATGCCTGACCACAGATTCATAAATACTATTATAACCAGTCCTTTCATATCCTTTAAACTTATTTTTTTTCTGTTGATACCTTCTTTCAGCCCTAGCTATTTTGATCGCCTGACTACAAGCAGGTAAATAAACATCGGGAGTCGTCAGTGTTTTATTAAACTGTTCTTTATTTGCTGTTAAGCTTATATTTACTTCGATAAGCGTAAACTTTCTTAATTCTTCTTTATAATAGATCAGAAATTCAGCTTTAATCAGCTCTTTTGTCTTCTCATTCTTGTGTATGATAGTTTTGAAGCTTAATACATGTTCAAGCCCGTAGTCAAAATATTTATCTTCCAAAAAAAAGTCAAATCCATTCCTAAGGCTATCTTCATCTTGCATGTCTATAACGAAATTGGAAACATTGTATCCATTAGTTATCAGCCTGTTTTCGATCTCATCAAAAGCACTTTTTATATCTTCTAGCAGCCTTTCCATACTTTTCGGATTTATAGCCCATATAGCTTTTTAAGATGATCTTTTTCCGCCAGTGTCGTAGTGCGTTGAATGCTCAAAATGGCATTCTGCTGATTGAAAGCCCGCAGATCATTATAGTTTTCCTCTATCCTGTCGGCAGCGGCATTGATAATCTCCAATCGCTTTGCATCGCTCATTGTAGCGGTAAACGACTGAACCACCATAGTGATCTGATTCAGGTTCTTTAAGCTCTCTTCCAAAATACCGGAGTAGACCTGCCCCATATAATTGATTTCTTTTGCTGTGAAATTATCATCCTGATTGAGCTGACCCCAAACACGATTGTATTCCTGTACCATTCTTAACTGCTTTTGCGTGATCTCCCGGATGCGCTGGTAATAGCTGATAATGCTCTTAACCTTGTGTAATTCTTCGTAGTACTTTTGGTACTGCTCTTTTTGTTTTTCCGTCCATTCGGCAATTTCCTTTAGTTTTAATTTTGAGAGTGCATTCTCAACTGCTTTTTGTGCATTTTGAAGCCAGATCACTTTGTTTTGCTCCCGTTGGATTTTTAAATCAATAGCCTTAATAGCCTTCGCCACCGCAGCCCCGAATAGTCCGAATATCCCGGCTGCATGTACCCGCTGAACGGGCAGTACCGTGGTGGCGATCATGATACTGATTACCATTATTTTAATATACCTTTTCATTTTTCAGTTATTTAAGTTTACTTAATCGAATTTCTTCCGCCATTGCACGTATACCCTTTAGAATGTCCCCTCCGAATTGATCCGCATGCTTCATCAATCTTACCTTTTCACTTTGTTCAGTGGTGTAAGCGAGGTATTCTTCAACAGATACTTCCGTCCGATATACTTTGGATAATACACCGCCAAGAGAAATGAATACTTCCTTGTATTTTTTAGTGGGATCATTGGCTTTGTTAACCGATAATACCAGAGCCTTTTCCTTTTCGGTCAGTCCAAGAAGTTCCTGTATCTGGTCAAACTTATTCTGGTATTTGCTTTGATCAAGCAAAATTTTACAGTCGCTATTATTGATGATGGCTTGTTTTACTACCGGTGAGGAGATAATATCCTCTACTTCCTGTGTCACCACTATTGCTTCGCCAAAGAATTTCCGGACTGTTTTAAAAAGATACTTGATGTACTCAGCAAATCCCTCTTTCATCAAGGCTTTCCAAGCTTCTTCAATTAATATCATCTTACGAAGTCCTTTCATTTTCCTCATTTTATTGATGAATACTTCCATTATAATGATGGTAACGACCGGAAACAAAATAGGGTGATCTTTTATATTGTCCAGTTCGAAAACAATAAACCGTTCCTGTAAAAGATCAAGGTTCTCGGTTGCATTAAGCAGATAATCAAACTCACCACCTTTATAATAAGGGCGCAGTACATATAGAAAATTATCAATGTCAAAATCCTTTTCCTTTACCTTGTCGCCAGTTAGAACCGCAACATACTGATCCCTTAAAAATTCATAAAATGTATTAAAGCATGGAAACACATCCGGGTTACTACTATCCAAAAAATGGTAATAACCACCTATCGCATTGGACATAGCAACATACTCAGACCGCTTAAACTGCTCATCGTCTTTCTTCCAGAGCGCAAGGAGCAACGTTTTAATGCTCTCTTTCTTTTCGGTATCCAGATTATCACCTTCGCCAATGTAAAAGGGATTAAACCGGATTGGATTTTCTTCGCTGTATGTGAAGTAGTAGCCCTTTACCATATCACAAAGTCCCTTATAGCTATGACCTACATCAACAAGAACGACATGCGTGCCTTGCTCGTAGTAGCTGCGTACCATGTGGTTGGTGAAAAAACTTTTCCCGGAACCGCTTGGCCCCAAAATAAACTTATTCCGATTGGTGCATATACCCATTTGCATAGGCTCATCAGAAATATCGACGTGTACCGGCTTACCGGTAAGTCTGTCGCCAAGACGGATACCCATCGGACTTAATGAACTGCGGTACCCGGTTTCAAGATTCAAAAAGCACGTTGCCTGTTCGGCAAACGTGTCGAAGGTATCATTCATCGGAAAATCGGCACTATTGCCCGGAATTCCTGCCCAAAATATTTGCGCAGCACCTACTGTTTCCTGTTTGGCTACAGCATCCATTTGAGCAAGAGCAGAGGAGACCATGTTCTTTAAATCCTTTAACTTTTCCCTTTCATCCGTCCAGACCAAGACATTGAAATGTGCTTTTACCGGTAGGCGCTGCTGACTGATAGCCTCATTCAAGAAATCATTAGTTGCGTCCCTGGCTATGGTATTCTCCCTGCTATAAGCGGATAGCGATTGCAGCCGCAACCGTTTACTCTCCAATTTTTGAATCGTCTTTTGCCCGTCATCGATAAAAATATACTGGCTGTAAATGTGATTGCAAGAAAGTAATTGCCCTAGAGTACTGGCAAATCCAATGCTGAATTTTGTTTTATCAGTAGAGTATCTGTCATAGTTTATGCGGCTACCGCAAAGTGCTGGCAAGTTCGCAGCATCACCAAGCGTGTATAACTGTGCATACTGATCGCCTACTTTAATGCCGTCACTAAAATCAATATCCTTGATTAGAAACGAGTCCTGTTTTTCAGCCAGATTGCAATACCGTTCCACAATTCCCATCTGGCGGCGGCTGCTCCGCAATTCATTTTGCTTTAACCTTTTTAAAGAGATAAAGCCGCACTCTTCCAGTATATGCTTAAATTGCCCACAGGAATCAAGGAAATCTTGAAGTATTCCCGCATTCAGCGTTTCTTCAGGGACGATACTTTTTCTGATTAAATTCGAAAATAACGAACTGCCTGCTTTTCGTCCTGCCGGTTTCCTGGTCAGGTAGATATAGCAGCTATGGTCTAAAAAAGGACGTTCGTTGAAAAAACGCTCACTTGACCTTGACAGGAAACTGGTATCGTCTTTGGTAAAGTCTGCCTTGTATTTGCTGTCGATAAACCAATCTTGCTTTTGCAAGACGGTAAATTTTGGCAATATCTTTATTGCTTTTATCCAATTCTGGTGAAAGGTTTCATATTCGTTGTCCGATAGGGTGAAAATCTCCGGCAACTCGACTTTAAAAGCTACGGTTATATCGCCTTGTTTGGACAGGATACAATCGTGTTCCACTCCCATAACAGGCATCAATTCATTCATCCATGTATCCATCTCATTATTGCTTTAACTGTTTTCCTTTAGCTTTCTAACTCATAGCCTGCGGCTTCTCCGTTGCTTTTTATCTGCCTTGTCATCCATCTTTTCATTAACCGGTTTTTGCTTCTTCAGATTTTCCTCGATAAGCCTTACCATTCCAAATTCTTCCCAGGATACTACATCAGCCTTGAAATGCGAACGTACATTGACTTCTTTCAGAGTTTGGAACTCCCTTTGGCGGTATTTACGATTGAAGCCAATCGGATCTAAATCATACTCTGCAGGAAAAGCAACAACCACTAAATCTTTTGGGATTGCTGTTATATTCTCGTAATCAAGTTTCTGATACTCTTTTTTTTGCTTGTCATAGGGAATTACATAAGCATTCCTTTCCTCATCAAAGCGCTCTTCAATTTCGGTAAAGCTAATTCCATTGGAGATGAAATCATCCGCAGGCCGGAGGCAATCCTTAGCCACATCAACATAAAACAGATCACCCTCAATATTTATCGTAGGCAATATTCCTGACATCCGGCGGTTCAATGCCTTCTGGTCAACCATAAGATCAAAATCTGTTTTTGACTTCACCTCTTCAAGTTTACAGCCATACTTTTGTGCCATACCAACAGGATCAAGATCAACCAGTTCGGGCACATTGACAATGACATTATACTGGTCAGTACCTGCAAAGATGGACATGTTATTACCGATCGTATTGTAGATAAATTGATACCCCCGGTTCATTTCGTTCATTGCTAAGAATGAAATAACATTATTGTCGTTATTTTTTTCCCTCAATTGTAAGTTCTCAACATCAACAATGAACTCTGTACCGTTGATGTTAAATATTGGTAGTTCCCTTTTCATCTCCTATTTACTTAAACCATTCCCTTTTCTGTTTTTTATGCTCGCAGAGGACTTTTTTGCTATTTGCGGTATTTGCTTTTGTTTGTTTAACTCAACAAACCTTACCAATGCGGTCTGATTCAGTGGTATTACTTCCGCTATTATTCTTTTTGAAATTGGATTATTTTCGACAAATTTCCTTTGGTTCAATCCATTTTCCCTGGCTACAGCAAAAGGATCAAGCTTCAATCCTCCCGGAAACTTTACGATAACCACATTTTCTGGTAAGGTTGTCGCATCAAAATCAAGGTCAACTATTTTTTTTTCCTTAAAATCATAGGGCAGATAATAATAATCCCCGTAAAAATTCCCTCCTTGTTCGGAGAAAGAAATCGGTTCCACCTCCGGATTATCTAAAGCCCTTAGCAAACGATTACACCAGTCAACCTCATAAACCTGCCCGGCAATTTCAAGTTCTGGCAATACACCTTTTTGCCTGAGCCTGAGCAGTTCATTCTTTGATTCTTCATCTTCCACATCACCTCCCTTCAAAAACCACGGTAAACCTTCCTGCTATTGCATTTAATGTTTTTAGGGATTTGCCTTCTGGCAAGTTCTTTCATCAGCCCATATTCCCCATACATGTTACTCATGCGGTATACTTTCATAAACACTAAGGTTCCGGATATACCAATTACACCAAGGCAAACCAGTGTTGGCAGACCTATGATATACATAACTGAATACACAATCAGCAATCCTACCACGCCCGCGCCCAGGTACCAGATGTATTGCGCCTTCAAACCTTTAAATTCTATTGACTGGTTAATACCCTTATTAATTTTGTAAACGCTATTTGCCATTGTGAATGTTTTAAAATTTTATACGTTGCCCTCTCCGTTGCTGTTTTGTGGAAACCAAATCCATTACATCTGCTTTTTCGGATAGTTCCGAATCACTGACTACCATTTCAATAATAGGGGCATCCTCAACCGTACCATTTGCAAGCAGACGCTTTTGGTTTATATTTATTGAAATTTCCCTTTCCAGATTACTTAATTCATTTTTAAGGGTTTGCAACTCCTTATCATGTAAAAATGAGCGCGCGCAAAGCTGCTCAAGTTTTGGAATTTCCTGTGTGTAATTTTTTAATTCCCGTCCATATTTTGAAACAAGACTATCAATCCTGTCAATTGCATTCAGGAAATGTCTCGCTGCAATTTTGTGGTTATCAATATTTGGATGCCCCTGATTATAGGTATACTTTATTCCGTCACTTCCCCGTTGAGCAAAAAAATTAATAGTATATGCACTTCCAATTTTATCGGTAAAGAAATTTTCCTGCCTACGGACATACAAATCAAATCCATATAACGAACCTATTTTTTGAACATCAGGATCACCAGTTTTAGGTTTCCAATTTTTGTACATATCGATAATATGCGCACCTGTTTTTTCTGGATCATCAGATTTACAGCCAATTAAATTCACAGGATTGGCCTTTGTTCCATCTTTTTCAAACTGTAGGTATTTATGGTAATTGACAAGATCTTCTGCAAGTTTATTATATGTGACTGTATCATTTGCCTGTCCTTTTTTTCTTTCCTCCAAACTAGCCTTGTACCGGTTCAACTCGCGAAAGTGAGAACTTCTCAAGCCCTCCAGAACAGTGACTTTCTTTTCGAGTCTGCTTTTTTCCAATAACGAGGTATCACCCGACAAAATGGCTATATATTCTGAAAAATTCATGCCGCTCTGTTCATCCATCGAACCTTCATCAATTGTTCTCACGTTCAGCTCACAATTCTTCATCTGTGAAATAAAAGTCTGCTTGTTTTTCAGCAAATTGAACTTATAATTATCAAGACTTTGTTCAACGGCATAAATAAAATTCTTAACCTTGTTATCGTAACATTCTTTGGCTATAACATTTCCCTGCCTTGCCCCACGACCGTTCCTTTGGTCAAGTTCCGATGGCTTCCAGGGAATGTCCAGATGATGCATAGCCACCATACGCTTTTGAACATTAAGACCAGTTCCTGCTTTTTCTGTACTCCCAACAAGAATGCGAATCTCTCCGTCATTCATTTTTTTAAAGAGGTTCTTCTTTTTAGAACCATCCCATGCCGAATCATGAATAAAGGTTATTTCATGGGCAGGGATGTCAAAGTCTTGTGCCAGTTTCCCTTTTAGTTCATCATACACGTTAAATCGTCCTGGCTTTGGGGTTCCTACATCACAAAATACTATTTGAGTACCCCTATGTTTAATACTTTCCCAATAGATCTCACTAATATTCCGCGCTGCTGTATTGATTTTATTGTTCGGATGATCGCCATAAATTTCCTCATCAATCAACCGCATATCCACAGCCATTTTTTTTGCATAGTTAGTTGCAATGAGCATTCTGGCCTGGTCTTCGGAGTCTGATAGCTCTTGCCTTCCAAGCAATGTGGCATCACCAGTAGAAGCAAACTCCATTAAGTTCTGAATAAAATCTGCCTGTTCCGATGTTGGTTTGATGTTAACCAGTATCTCATCAATCTCCGGTTTGTCAAGATTGATATGTTTAGCCGTTTTGTAATCCGTAATTTCGTTATAGAACATAGCCAATTCTGGAACTTTTATAAAATGTCTAAACCTATCCTTGGCTACGATCTCATTGGTAACATTAAATTCAAAATCTGTAGTTTTCTTTGCATATACTGCTGCCCAAGCATCAAAATTTTCAATCCCCAATCTTTTCATTTCCTTTGGCCGTAGGTATTTAAAAATGAGGTACATTTCCGTTAGACTATTCGAAATTGGAGTACCGGAAAGGAATGTTGCACACAAGTCTGCATCGTACAACTCTTGAAACTGTCTGACGGAGAACAGCATGTTCAGCGCCTTCTGGCTTCCCTCCATGTTTCCGATTCCTGCGACCCGATTGTGCCGACTGGTAAAGGTGAGGTTCTTGAACTTATGACTTTCATCAACAAAGAGATGGTCAACACCCATCGTTTTTAAATCTATTCCCTCATCTTTCCTGCTTTGAATACTTTCCTGGACCTCTTTCAACTTAATGTCTTGGTTTTTCTTTCTGATTTCCAAACCTTTCAACATCTTTTTTGAAATATCGCCCCCAATATTCCTTACCGTTTCAAGATCTAACTCAATGTTGTCCAATTCTTTTGCAAGTATGCTCTGTTGGATTTCCGGACTTTGGGGTATCTTTCCAAATTGGTCATGTGTCATTATGATACAGTCCCAATTGTTGTTCTTGATTTCATGGAACAACCTTAAGCGATTCTTAGGTTCAAAATCACGATCACTAGGATACAAAACCCTCGCACTTGGGTAGGCCTTTTTAAATGTTTCCGCTATATCACCAATATTTGCTTTCAAAGCAGTAATAACAGGCTTTTGCACAACGCCAAGCCGTTTCATTTCCTGTCCGGCCACAATCATGGTAAGTGTTTTACCAAGTCCTACCTCATGGTCAATCAACCCACCACGATTCTGAATAATTCGCCAGGCAGCATTTTTTTGTGAGCTGTACAAGTCTTCGATACCCAATGCTTTTCTGTCCAACCCTGGAAAACTAAGATGGCTTCCATCATATTCCCGCAAGACAAAGCAATTATAGGTGTTGTTATAAATATCTTCCAGCTCTTTCTTCTGGTCATTGCCCAGTTCCGTTAGCCAATTGACAAAATTGTTTCGAATGAGCTCAATCTTTTGATGCGCCAATTGTATAGCATCATTATCTGGCTGACGTATTGTTGCCCCATCATTCATTTTTATTTCATAGGTAAAAAACGGTGCCGTATTTTCAAGGGCATGTTCCAAAATGGTGTAACCATACATAGTTCTTCCACTCTTGGGAAACACTGCATACTCACTATCGACCTTAGTGTTGTGACTTACTTCAACCTTGAAGCTATCTAATGATCGCAAAAAATGTATCTTCGTTTTTTCCTCAAACAATTCAGTAGCAAATTGGTTATAATACGATTCGGGTATCCATCTTTCGCCAAGATTAAAATCCAGCAGGTCGAACGGTATCCGTTCCGGCTGGATCTTTGCTAGGGCATCCAGGCTTCGCTTGTACTGCCCGTTTTCCGACTGAGCTTCCAATGCTTTTTTAACATCGGAAAGTTTTTGGTGAACATTACCGCTCAGATATTTATCCCTTGTTTCCCAAATGTCTCCGTTTGGGTTCAGATAAATCCGCTCATCCAAAACCGCAATAGACTCTTCATCCGAGATGCCCATTGCGGAACTTATAAATGCAATATCAACATATCCCAGATCATTAAGGCTTCTGGCTAATGCTTCTAACGGATCTTCCGTCTTTAATAATTCCTGCTTCTTAAAGATACTCTGGGTAAGGATATCTGATTTGACAAATTGTACACCATCTCTTCGCTCCAGGGAAGAAAGCACTGTGTGTCCCAATGCCCTGTCTTCAAGGATTAACTTGCGATTTGCCGGATTATTAAGCTGCCCGTACTTTGCTATAAAAAAATCATAGGTTTCATTTACTTTTCCGCGATACCGTTCGTTTATATCTTCTCCGGAAAGTTCCCGTTCTGCCAAACCGAAGTAATTATCCCTTAGAAGAATGTAGTGTTGAAAGAAAGCATTACTGTCTGTAAGATTAAGGCTTCTGAAACTTGCCCTATTGTAATCCTGATCGACCTTTTCCAGAATACCAATAGTTCCTCCATAACTCACCAATGTTCCATCTGTATAGAAAGGTTTTATCGGTGAAAAATAATCTGGTGTACTTTTAGAATTTGCAAAAAAGACCGATAATGTACTGTCCCCTTCATATTTGAATGTATGGTCATACCCCTCCAAATAAACCGAAAGTTGCCGCATCTCAGTACTGACCAGACCCGAAACCATCCAATTTGCCGAAAGATGCTTTACCTCATTGACATTGGAGTATAATTTATACAGATAGCGGTTTTTGGCATCCTTAGCGGTGACCAGAACTATTGCTTCATGGCCGGGGTTATCCGTTGTTCTTATAACACCGACCATTCTGGCCGATTGTTTTTGGACGACAGTTTGGTCAAGGTCATTAATATAGGCTGCCGCACGATTGATGTTATCGGCCGGAACGACATCAAAGAGGCCCAACTGCCCGATAAATTCGGCTTTTGAATTTTCGGGCATGGGTAAATAGTTAATTTCCAGCTTCTCTGATGGATTTTTTTCTTCCTGATCTACAACGATCGCTTTTTTAAATCGATGCTTATCCAGTCTTTTTCCAATCCCATCCGTTAGAACTATATTTAGCCGCTCCGCTATGGCATCGATGCTTCCACTTTGCCAAATACCATTATGGGCTTTGCCATACTGGTTTGTTCCTTCATATATTTGGTCTCCAACGGTAATATGAGTGAGATTCTCCGAAATAAACCGGTTCTGATAGAACATACCATATACATTCTCTTTTTTATCGCATTCTATCAACCGTTGCTCTATCTCTGAGAGCGTTACTTTGCTGTTATTCTTTTGAACAATCAGAAGATGATTGGGAGCTTCTGTATTGCCTGTATCCTTCATTAGATTATCCGGCATTATGGCAAGCGCTACAAAGTCTGCACGATCAAAGAGATACTTTCTGGCCTGCCCGTTCAGGGGCGTATTCAAAAACGCATCTGTTGTGATATAAGCAATAACACCTCCGTCAGCAGCTTTCTCCAATCCTTTGGCAAAAAAGTAATTGTGAATACGATCCGTTAACCCTAAAGCTTTTAATTCCGGATCATAAACAGGAAAGTTCCCAAAGGGGATATTACTCACAACAAGATCATAGCTTCCCTCATCATCTTTTTCTGTTTCCTCAAACCCACAGATGTGAGTTGAAGTAGGAACCGCATTGGCTGCATTAATTGCCAAAAGGATTTTACCCGTTAACATGTCCTTCTCCACAGCAGTTACCTTCTGCATCTCTGGAAATGCTTTTATAGCACGGTCAATAAATACGCCGGAACCAGCAGAAGGCTCATAGAGCCGTTTGGGAGAAATTGAATTCTCCCTGAGAACGGCATAGAGAATATCAGGTACAACTGCTGGTGTATAAAATGCCGTTAAAACACTTTCTTTAAGTGATTTTATGTTTTCCTTGTATGCAAGCTCACTAAGGTTCTCTTTTAAAAGTTCATGCAGTTCACAAATGAGCTCAAAGTATTTCAAATCATTCCCGGTCGCCCCAAGGCTCCTCCATTCCTCCTTTGTAGTTGGAGGATACAAAATGGCTTTAATACCACCGAAACCGGCATACTTACAAAGCTGCTCGATATCGCTCTGCTCAAAACGATTCTTACCATCCCAGGACAGAGCGATCCTGATTGCGGCGATATTATCCGCAAGTTTTTTTGATATATTGTAAGCCATCTCCAATCATTTTATCATCCCACATCATTACTTTCAGATTATATCAGGTAATCATGTACCTCCGCTATTATGGCGTACCTTAAATGCCTGTTTTCCTCATTCTCCATTGAAAAATCAAACCTTTCAAAGGTTTCCCTACAGGCCTGTATCATATTGATTAGCTCGTAGGTCAATGTGCCGTCTTCCTTCAATCTTTCAAAATCTTTTGGAAATTCTTCTTCAACAATCCCCCTGATGTAAAGAAACCGTGACGGTTTAAGGGGAGCAGTAAGCTGTTCCATGCATTGTTCCTGTATAATGTAATCAGGGATTTGTGCCTGGATCTGTTGATTTACAAAATCCATTACGCTTGCAACCTGATCTTCGAGATACTTGGAAACAGAATAGCTTTCCTGCAGATCGAACATCTGGTCTGGATTATGGTCAACAATGTATTGCCATAACTTTTCCTTTAGAATCGTAATCATAACCGAGATTTTAAACGCCGAAGAAACTTTGAATTACCGTGGCGACAACCACTAAGAACACACAGCTACCGAACCAGGCAGCAGCTACCTTTCCGGTGTCCTGATCCCCTGCATTCCACTTCTGATAAACCTTGATTGCCCCGATCAGGCCAAGTAATGCACCTACAGCATACATCAGGTTAGTTCCAGCAGCAAAATAACTCCGTACTTTCTGGTTCGCTTCGTTAATACCGGCGATACCATCCTGCGCATAGGCGGTATATTGATACGCCAATACCGCAATAAGCACTAGCGTAAGAATTAAGCCCTTACGTTTTTCTTTTTTCGTTTTCTTTTCCAACATTTCCATCTCACACGAATTTTAATTTTTAAAAATTTAAGAGTATAAAAAGCGAAGTGGTTTCGCCGTCTCATTGACCGTATTCTGACCACACTTTACCTAACGCACCGGGACGGACAGGGAAACCAACTTCGCTAGTAGCTGTTACCTAGTGTCACCACAACAAATCAACCTCCTCTTCACTAAGGGCAACAGCTCCATATTTTTCGCACTCCGAGACGATCAACTCATTTATTGATGCCCGAAGCGGAGAATTCTTAATCAAGGGATATTCCTTCAGCGTTACGCTGATATAGTCTTTAAATTCATCAGGTTCAAGTTGTACCTGAGCCGTATCCGAGATGATACGTTTGATTTTCGTTATAAGACGCTCGATTTGTTCGAAATCCTGGTCTGATGATGCTAAGAAATGATTTTGTTTTGTTTTCGTGGAATTATCTTCATAATCCTCTTCATCGAAGGTAGTGTTGAAGTTCATTTTTTTTCGTCCCGAAAAAAATCCAATAATTTCAACTCTGTAGTATCTTAAGCCTACCAGCAGGTAATAGGCTCCTGTTCCTATGGCGATTCCTAAAAAGAAATCCGTCCAGGTAATGTTTGTAAACATACGCTTCTCATTTAATCGTTCGACATTTCCAGACCTGGTATACCGGGGCTGTTTTCTTTAAGTTCAATGGCAAAGTTGCGACGATAAGCAAGGCCACACAAGTCCAACATTTTGTTGTTACCTGGTACCCTTCGAGTTGGACTCTACTTTAATTCCATAAAATAACGGGCTTTAATGCACTTTTTCTATGGAAACATCCCTGAAAGAATTAGGATAAATCAAAATCTCGTCTTGCTACAAAGTTCGGGATTAGAGTGCGGTGGCGCTTCAAAAAATTCCGCCATAAACACCACCCACCGGCATCAGCCATCATTTATTGCGTTGCTTTTTGGCTTGCTTCTCTAATACCGGAAGGTGCACCATAACAAATTTTTTAACACTAAAAATTAAATATTATGGAAAGCCAGGTAAATAACATTAATCTGCTGGAAGTTGCAGAAATGCAGTTAGTATATAGAAATAAGATAAAAGCGTCTCTAAGACCCAGCATAACAAGAGCTGACGACGCTTATAAGATTTTCCTAAATAATTGGGATGAAGATCGCATTGAAATGGTTGAGCAATTCAAGATTATGGTACTTAATAGAGCCAATAAAGTATTAGGGATATTCGAAGTTTCCACAGGAGGTACAACAGGTACCGTAGTTGATCTGAAATTAATTTTCTCAGCGGCACTACATGCAAATGCCTCAGCAATCATCCTGGCTCATAATCATCCTTCCGGAAATTTAAAACCCAGCGAAGCCGATAAAACCATAACCAGCAAGATTGTGGATGCAGGCAAATTGCTTGATATACAAGTCTTAGATCATCTCATCATTACTACAGAAGGCTTCTTTTCCTTTGCAGATGAAGGACTGCTCTGATTCCGCTAAAAATGAAAATAAAAAGGGGCTTATCGCCCCTTAACTCATTTCGTACTTACCATTGAGCCAATTCCCAGCCATTATCAGTAAGTTTGAATTCAGCCTTTCTTTTGTTCTTTCTGGAAACCTCTAAGTCCTTGTTTAGTCTGAAAAAAGGTGTCACGTTGTTAAAAGCGGTACTATACTCAACAACCGTAATACCTAGTGTTGGTTCGGCATATATCCTTTCGATTTTTTCAAAATCCTCATCTGCAATCTTTACATTTTGGACTTTAATCTTTCTATCCTTTTCAGAAGTAGGCAGCAGGAATGGAACCGCTGCCGGAGTAAATTCTATAAAAGCTTTACTTCCAAGTTCAGAATAGTGGAGATTTTTATTAATTTTTACTAAACCATCCTTTTCAAAGCCCGCCTTCAATAATATTCTTGCCTGTTCAGGATCACCACAGAAGATTTCACGACTGATCGCAATAGGATAACCTTGGCTCTTCCTTATTATCAATATTGCTTTCTCCTTTGTTAATTCCTCTTTTTCACAGCTAATGCAAACAACACTGGTCATCATTAGAATAATAATGCTCCTTTTCATAATATGTAGGTTAATTGGTTAATAGCCTTTTATCTTGTTGATAATCTTCTCCAATGCCTGAATAGCTATGTCTTTATCGCGAGCTTCGGCGATGTAAGATTTACTCCGCATAGCATCATAAGATAGATTTTCTTTGAATGGCGTTGACAAATGTGGAACAAGTGTTCTAAAAACCTGATTCATGGACTTAGCAACTAAGATTCTTGCTTCATCCGCTCCACGCAGAATTAACCCTAACTGGTCGGTAGTAAGCATACAACGAACTTTGTTTATTTCCTTTGGGGCGGTTGTATTAGGCTTTGGACTAACCGTTGGTTTAGGTAAAGATACAATAGAAAACTGAACCAATCTTTCCAGATAGCGGATTTCCAGCTCAAACCAGTCATCCATAATCGCCTTAAGATCATGATAACCCGGATTTAGCTTAAATCCGGGTTTACGATGTTGCTGTTTAAAAGCCTTTTGATAATAATGTAGCCGTTCAATTTTTTCAGTTATGTCGTCACATGGCTCCAAAGCCTTAATAATTCTTTGTGTTAGCTGGTCAATGTATGTTTTACTGTTATAGTTCAGATAAATCAGAAGTTTATCAACTGATGTAAAAACATCATTTCCTTCATTATTTTCAAACTTCAACCCATATAAGCCTTTCACCAGCTCATTTTTGTAAAAAATAGCCCGGAAGGTAACTTCAAACTTATGGTTTTTTGTGTTTGTAAAACGATACAATCTTTTAAATATAAGCTTCGAGGGAGGCATTTCTTGTAGGACCTTATAATTGAGGTGCTGCCTCAGTTTATCCAGTTTAACTTTTAAAGCGGACTTAGTCAAGACCAGATAATTAGAGTTAACCCTCTCTTCAGGACTTAGATATTTGGCAAACCTCGCTTCCAAAAATGAAATCAGCTCGCTGAGTGTGGTGAGCAGTGTTTTATAAACTTTTTTAAGTTCAATCGGGCAATCGTCTAAACGATTTTGATTGGCAAATGCAATATCGGTAATATTAATAATGGATGAGTAATACTGTCTAACCAAAAGTTCCACCGCCTTAGTACTCTGTAAGGTGAATGTCTGTGTTTTGATAATTAACTGGATACGGGTTGTCTCTCTTTTCAGGTAAGTAATGATCTGCTCACACTGATCCGCAGTTAAAGTTTTTACATTATTGTCTTCAGGATTAAGGGTTACGGTAATTAATAAATCAATTGATTCTAAAGGGTAAGTATCTGTCATGATGATAAGGTGTTAATTAAACAATTGGTTATAAAGCATCGCTTTTTGTTATTTTTTGGGTTTGTGTGTCCCTTATGACAGATGTTACATGAAAAATAAAAATTATTCTAAAATCCTTTTTAGAAGTGCCAAGAGCTTATTTTTTTGTTGGTTTTAACTTAACTGATCCATCCGCTTTGCAATACATAATTTGCAATTAGACAGTGAAATAGTATAATTGCATTTCAATTTTGTTTTCTAACCAGTATTTAGTAACTTAATATAAGGTAAGTATCAGCAATGCATGTCTTAAGCTCCATAGATGAAAGGGAACTTCTAATCAGGTTAGGAGAAGAAACCGCGTTTAATACCTTATATGATCTTTATTCAAACCGAATCTACAACCGCTTATTAAAGCTTACCCAATCAGAACAGCTCGCAGACGAACTCTTACAGGACACTTTTGTTATACTCTGGAATAAACGAGATACCATTAATCCCGACCTATCCATAAAATCCTGGCTTTATAAGGTAGCTGAAAATGAGGTTTATCAACTTTACCGGAAAATTGCACGGGATAAAAAGCTACAGGAGCATATTGTTTCAACTTTTTTAGAAAGTTACTCCCACACCGAAGAAGGCATTTACCTGAAAGAAAGTCAGGAACTACTGGACAAAGCGATGGATCAGTTATCACCACAGCGCAGGCAGGCTTTTAAGTTATGTAGATTAGATGGTATGAGCTACCAACAGGCAGCAGAAATTATGGGGGTATCAACATCAACAGTTAGTAACCATTTGGTGCAAGCGACCAGTATTGTACGCAAGTACATATTCCAGTCACAAGAGCGAATGGCTATCATAATTTCACTTTTAATGCTTCAAAAATATTAGCTTAAACTTCTATAAACCATTTAATTTCGTCTATCTTTCTCCTGTTTTTTTATCGTGTGATAAATCCAAGACAATTCCATGAATCCTATAAAACCCGGCTTATTGTGTTTTTTTAATCCACCTACATCCTCCTGATATTTATACGATTTTCACGATATAAGATTATTCTATCTCTTTTTTTTGGTTAATAACAACTGTTTTATACCATATTCATGTTCAAGAATCTGTCCATGCTGGACAATCAGATCTATAGAGCGTTCATTAGTTTGTTTGATGTTCTGCATGATAGGCATTTCCCTCAGTCTTGAAGCAATGGAACTGATTGTCTGTTCATTTTTTGAATCATAGAAATCCTTCATTATTCGAATCATTGTATCCGAAAGCCTTGATGGACTATCGTCGATATACTCAGGTGAATGCCATGTTACATCGATTCCCTGATTTGAATAGGCATAAAAGTGCTCGTGTGTATCAATTAGCTCATGCGGGATAATCGATATATGATTTCTTAGAAATGGTAAGAAGCCGTAATACGAAGTCCAATTAAAATCTCTGAGTGCGTAATTCCCTAAAAAAAATGGTTCGTATGGAATATTATTGATATTGAGAAAATCTTTTTGATACTCATGCTTATCAAGGCATAGAGGAGCTACATAAAACGCATGTGAAAACCCTGTATTTGCATAGTTCATCAAAATGTTATGCTGATAATCATGTGCATGCTCTGCTTTTCTTCTAAGTTGAAAGTATAAAAAATGATCATCATTTTTATCTAGTCCAAGGTCATGCCTAAACTCTCTTATGTCTTCGAGTTTGCTTCTATTCTTTCGTCTAGAGGCCGCAACTTTATTTATTGTTTTTAATCCCTGCGATACTTTCGCTTGTATGTAAATTGGCATCGCGTTGGTGTCTTCGGATATAAGATCTGCGCCTGTTAGTTGTTCATTGGCATTTTCCAAATAATAAAACCCACCCAAGTGTGGGGCGAAGCAACCTAGGTAACGAGCAATATCAATTTCTATAAGTTTTTCCTTAAAATTACATTTGATCTGATAACTCATGATGAGAGGTTTAATTATTAATACCTACTATGTAAGCAATATTTATTTTGATAAAGAAGCATGCTACTGTACATACAAATCTACAAAATATAAACGTACCTAATGTTTGCAGGAAGCACATGTTTGTCTAAAATTTCTCGTGCAAAATGCTGAATCGTGCTTATAGTCCACTTCTTTTACCAAAAATAGGCTGTAGCTTGTCCCAGAATTGTTGTTCAAGAATTTCAACAATAAACCGGTCAATGTTTTCAGAGGTTTGGGAGATAACCTCAAAAGTGGAAATTTTCAGATCATATTCTAAACAATCATCCCACTTACAAAGGTGCAAGCTATAGACACGTCCCCCTCAGTACCGAGATGATTTTTCAAACGGTTTACAAAATCTGTTGTCTAGCTACCTACATACAACACACTGGACTGTGTCCTGTTATACCTGGATAGATTAACTTTGTCTATGTTTTTTGTTCTGGTCTTGTTTAACGTGTGGTAATGCTCAAAACGGCTTACTAATAGTTTCACTTTATCCTTCGATTTGATCTCGATGACATATATAATGGGATTAGTGCTCGTTTCTATCTTATGTAGTTGTTTTTTAAGTGTTGTCCTATCCCTAAACTCTTTAGAATTGAACGATATTTTCTGTAATGGTCGAATAGTAATCCTTGACATCTGATTTGCCAAATCCAGTGCAAATTGCTCTGACTTCTTAACTATATCAATGGCGTCAATCTTCATTCATCAAATTCTACTAATTAACTTTTATTTATAACGTGCAAACAGTTTCAACAGCATCTTTTCTTTATTTTATCTTCGTCAGAATATTATAATTTCTATCAAAACCAATAGAGAGTTTTTGAGAGATCTCGCCAATTTTCTTTGCAGAATAATTAGCTTCATCTAGCCATAGTATTTCATTGGTGTTTTTCAATTGGTCACGATAAAGGGTTACAGTGACATAGTCAAAATAATCTATTATTGCCAAATGAGGAGAATTTAGGTCGATGCCATAATCATAGGCCATCCGTAACAAGATTTCATCTTTTAAATTCTGTTGTGATGTCCAGCTATCCTCTCTTAGAACATCGAAAATCGAAAACACAGCGGAACAATATACAGAGTAGCTATCATGATTCCTTTTTAAGAAAGGTATCAGGTCATTTTCATTTTTGGCGATATGCTTGCAAAGTTCACGTACAAATTCAGATACGTCTCCAACAAAAGCTCCAGCATTGACAAAGTCACTCTCGAATTTCCAAAAATTAAATGCTCTTGCCGAGACATGTTCTTTTCCCATAAAAAGCTCGTTGGAGCCTGTAAATTTCTCAACTATAGCATTCCACCCTCTAAAGTGTAGGTTAAAATGATCAATTTCTATCGGCATATCAATGTCGTAATCCGGTATAAATACACCGCATTCTGTCATACCGCCAACGTAATCATCCCACCCTGCGAACCAGACAGTACGCTTTGACCTACTCTGATAAGGTTGTGAAACAAGTCCAATACTATTTGCTATTATTTCATTCACTGCTCCTTTTATATTAATAAAATATGTTTTTACTTCAAAAATCGTTCGTGTATAAATAGGATTATGTTTGTAGCCATTGTAACATAATCTAAAATCATGAAGGAAATCAACATAGCTTTGAGCAATACCATGATTTTTTAATTCTTCGATCAAATCGTAAAATTTTTTATTAGCAATATTCAGAACAGTACCCTTCAGAAACTTCTCAAGATCTCCACCAATAGCTATCACCATTTCTGAATAGTCATTCTCCATATACGAGATGCTTATCAGACTATTAATTTTTGTAATTGAGTCCTCTATTTTATTGACAAGAGCGTCTCCCTTTGTACGCATAGTTTTATTATATAATTGGGTGGATATAAATTTAACAAATTCCCATTCCGCAGCATTGTGTATTTGCATAAAATCACATTTTTAAAATATTTTTCATTTTTTATCACATTCCACTAGTGTGTTTTTCCTTCCCAAGCATATAAGGAAGAAAAAGGCGCGTGAAAACATCACAAAACATACCACAACTTTACAAACAGTTCCTTTCGGGAAGGTGTACACCGGAAGAATTACAGGAACTGTTCCGGTACTTCGGAACTACCGATGAGGAAGTTTTACGCAACCTTATTACTCAGGCTCCGGACGATGAGAACGACTACCAGTCAATCTCTACAGAAAGAGCAGAAAAATTAGGTCACCTCTATCAGAACATAAAGGCAAGAACTCAGGTTTCAAAAACCTATAAATGGAAGTATGCTGTAACGATTGCAGCTACATTGTTTATCATTTCCACATTCGTCATTTACTTTTTAAAACGCTCCAATAACAAAACAGCTCAACAAGCTCAGGTCTTAACTGAAGATGTTAGGCCCGGCAAGCAGGCAGCCACCTTAACCCTTGCTAGTGGTAAGAAGATATTCCTTTCCGATGCTATTAACGGAAAAATTGCTGAAGAATCCGGTGTACGGATCACAAAAGATAAAAACGGATTGATAACCTATGAAATTACCGGAAATCAATCAGAACCAAATGGCACAAATACACTCTCGACTTCACGTGGAGAAACCTATCAGGTTATTTTGCCTGATAAAAGTAAAGTATGGCTCAACGCCACTTCCAGTATTTCTTATTCAACTTCGCTTAGAGAGCGTGACGGGGAAAGAAGAGTTATGCTAAGCGGCGAAGCCTACTTTGCTGTTGCTAAAGATAAATCCCGTCCTTTCATTGTTAGGACTGCCAATCAGGAAGTAAGAGTGCTGGGAACACACTTCAACGTGAATAGCTATGCAGATAAAAACAGTACAGTAACCACTTTGGAAGAAGGCTCTGTGATGGTTAACCCTTTGAACAAGAAAATAAATCCGACAATTCTTAAACCAGGTCAGCAATCCCTATTTAATGGATCATCCCTTTCTATAGAGACTGCAAATATGGAGGCTGCTTTAGGCTGGAAAAATGGATTATTCGTCTTTGACCAGGCAAGTGTTCCTGAGGTAATGCAACAAATTTCCCGCTGGTACAATATTGATGTGGAATATAAAGGAGTGATCCCTGAGGATAAGATTGGTGGTGATATATCCAGACAGTCGGACTTATCCGCTGTGTTGCGCATGTTAGAACTGGTAAATATCAGGTATAAAATCATAAATACTTCATCCGGAAATGACTTAAAAATCGTAATCAACCCTTAGTTTACTACAAATCGAATGTTTAACTAAACCCCATACAATGAAATAAAAAAAAGTAAAATTTAGGTGCTAATAATCCTCAAATAAAAAGCCGGTAGCGTTGATCAGAACGCTGCCGGCAATGTTTGGGGTCAAAACCATCCTGTAAAAGCTGTACATCAACTAACCCAAACTATTCAAAAGTATGAAATTTTTCACATACCGGAATCTCCATGCGCATCAAAAAATGCAGATAGTTTCCTGGCTAAAGGGACTTGACCCTTCAATCAAGAGAATGATCATTATGCGCATTAATTTGTCAGTATGCCTTGTAATGATGTTTATCATCAATGTTTGTGCAAAAAATGCCACAGCACAAGCTATATCATTAAAATATAAAAATGAGTCAATAATCAAGGTTATAGATGCTATAAAAAAGCAAAGTGGCTACCAATTCCTTTATAATTACAAATCTTTGAACAAAGCCAATAAAGTAACAATTGAGATTAAAGCTAAATCGTTGCAGCAAACTTTGGAGGTACTTTTCACAGACCAACCCTTCACCTTTGAAATTGTTCAAAAAACTATTGTCATCAAGGAAAAGCAAAATACAGATCGAAACCAACAACAAACAAATATTGATGTCCATGGTATCATTGTCGATCAGGACTTAAAACCTTTAATTGGGGCTACGGTTAAGGTTAAAGGAACAAGCAAAAACACAGCTACCAACAACTTAGGTGAATACCTTTTACCCGACGTTGCTAATAATGCAGTTTTGATTGTTAGCTATATCGGCTATCTGACACAGGAAGTCAGTGTAAAAAATGCCAGTAAGATTATTTTAAGCAAAAGCGAATCAAAGCTTGATGAAGTACAGGTAATTGCCTATGGTACAACAACAAAGCGCTTAAACACAGGTTCAGTGGCAACAGTATCAGCAAAAGATATCGAAAAACAACCTGTGAGTAACCCTCTTGCGATTCTTTCCGGAAAAGTACCGGGGTTATTAGTCACTCAGAGTTCAGGTCAAACTGGGGCTTCCTTTACGGTTCAGGTTCGAGGACAAAATTCAATAGTCCAGAATAGTGATCCGCTTTTTATTGTCGATGGTGTCCCTTTTGCTACCAATAATGATGGTATCAGTCAAGTAGGCGGACCTTTCTCCTATAGCCTTGCACGAGGTCGTTCAGGTGACCTTAGCCCCTTCAATAGCATTAATCCAAGCGATATTGAAAGTATCGAGATTCTAAAAGATGCCGATGCTACTGCCATTTATGGAAGCAGAGGAGCTAACGGTGTTGTGCTTATTACCACCAAAAAAGGAAAAGCAGGAAAAACAAAGTTTGATGTTAGTTTCCAGGAAGGATATAGCCAAGCAGGGAGGATGATAAAAATGATGAGTACCGATCAGTACTTGGCTATGCGTAAAGAAGCTTTCGCCAATGATGGGGTTTCTATGACCAATAGCAACGCTTTTGATGTCTTGTTATGGGATACAAAACGCAGTACTGACTGGGGAAAATACCTGCTTGGGGGTACGGCAAACACCAAAAGTATACAGGGCAGCGTTTCCGGAGGAAATGATTTGACTCAATTCCTTATCGGTGCCAACTACTATCATGAAACAACTGTTTCCCCGGGATCTCTGTTTTTCAACCGTGGGGGTATGCACGTCAATATTAATCATAGTTCTACCGATAAACGGTTCAGTATCCAGCTGACTACAAGTTATACGGCAAGTAAGAATAATAATAGCAGTGGTAATCTGGCAGGATCAATGCTTACCATTTTACCCAATACAATGCCACTTTATGATAGTGCAGGTAATCTGACTTGGAGCGAGTCAGGTTTCACCTTTACCAATCCTTTATCTTTTATAAAAAGCTATTATAATAACACTATTAACAGTCTCAACTCTAATTTACAGATAAGTTATAGGCTTTTAAGCCATCTAAAGTTACAATTAAGTTCAGGCTATAACCTGATGGAGGTGGATGAAATAAAAGCAAATCCGATAATCTCAAAAAATCCCTCTTCAAACCCTACAGGAAATGCTGCATTCGGCAATAACAGTTTCAAATCTCTGGTTATAGAGCCCCAGTTAAGCTATGATCAAGAAATTACAGGAGGTAAGCTTGATGTATTATTGGGCACAACTTATCAACAAAATAATGGGACAGGTTCTTCAATAAATGCTTCAGGATACACCAATGACGAGCTGATTAGATCGATGTCAGCTGCTCCAACGCTAAGTGTATCCAATAGTTTTAACGAATATAGGTATGCGGCAGTATTTGGAAGGATACATTACAATTATAAAGATACTTATCTTATTAATATTACAGGTCGAAGAGATGGCAGCAGTCGTTTCGGACCTGGAAGACAGTGGGCGAATTTTGGTGCTATCGGTGCGGGTTGGATATTTTCCAATTTTCCAGTTCTAAAAAATGAATTAAAGTGGTTGAGCTTTGGTAAATTTCGTGCAAGCTATGGTATTACTGGTAATGACGGAATTGGGAATTACCAATATCTGGATACCTATTCCAATTCACAATACCCCTACGATGGAAAGTCCGGACTGTATCCGACCAGATTATTCAACGCGGAATATGGATGGGAATCTAACAAAAAACTGGAAGCAGCCTTAGAACTGGGTTTTCTCAGGGACAGGATTTTTTTATCCACAGCATGGTATAGAAACCGAAGTGATAATCAATTGGTCAATTACGCTTTACCTACCCAAACCGGATTTGCATCAATTACACAGAATTTACCAGCCTTAGTGCAAAACACGGGTGTTGAATTTTTACTTAACACTCGAAATATAACAACTGGTGTGTTTAAATGGACAACCGATGTAAATGTTTCGTTTCCGCAGAACAAATTGTTGAAATTTCCGGGACTCTCCACATCATCGTATAGAAACACTTACGCGATCGGTAAGTCTCTGAATATCGGAAGTGGTTACATCACTGCGGGAGTTAATCCCAAGACAGGAGTATATGACTTTGTAGATCAATCAGGAAATATTTCTTCAACCCCTTCTTACCGAGTTGTTGGTTTAGTCAATCTAGATCCTAAATACTACGGTGGAATAACCAATGATCTTACGTACAGACAATGGAGCCTTTCATTTTTTTTCGAGTTCAGAAAACAGATGGGATACAGCCTGTTGCAAGGTCAAAGGGTCGTGCCGGGGCAGCGGGTCAATCAGCCCGTAGAAATGCTTGATGTATGGCACAAGCCGGGTGATGTAGCTCAGTATCAAAGATACACTCAATCTACCACCAGTGATGCTTATAAGGCTAATGCTGCCATTTATAGCGATGGTGCAGATGTCAATTATGCCGACGCTTCCTTTATTCGATTAAGAAATATTTACATCGGATATCAATTTTCTGATTCAATTCTCAAAAAATTAAAGGTCAATCGGCTGAATCTGTTTTTGCAGGGTCAAAACCTTTGGCTTATTACAAAATACAAAGGCAATGACCCTGAAATACAATTGAATTCTATAATGGCTCCTCTCAAATCATTTGTGCTGGGCATTCAATTATCCATGTAACCCTAATCTTTATATTATGTTCAGCGATAAAACAAAATACATAACCATCTATTTAGGTCTCCTGTCTATTTTTTTTACGGTTTCCTGTAAGAAATTGATATCCGTGGATTCGCCCATTAACCAACTTGGATCAGATGTCGTCTATAACAGCGATGCGAATGCCATCTCTGCGATCACTGGGCTTTATTCATCCATGAGTGCCAATGCCACCTCATTTGTTGGCTCGGGAACGACAATTTTCTGTGGCCTTTCGTCTGATGAACTGCATAACAGTTCATCAATAACTTATGACGATTTTTTTAATAATACACTGAGCTCGTCAACCTCTGCATTGGATTTAAATATTTGGACACCTGCCTATAATTACATCTATCAGGCGAATTCAATTATTGCGGGTGTTGATCATTCAAAAACTCTTGGGAGTTCTACCCGAAGTCAGGTCAAGGGTGAGGCACTGCTTATAAGAGCATTCTGCTATTTTTATCTTGTCAATTTTTTTGGTGATGTTCCATTGGTTCTTTCCACCGACTATCAATCTAATGCAATGCTAGTACGCAGTCCATCCTCAAAAATATATGAACAAATTACCGAAGACTTACAAGTATCGCAGCAATTACTTACCGTTACGTATCCCGGAGGTAATAGAGGCAGAATCAACCTTTACACCGCCACCGCCTTTTTAGCACGGGTATATCTGTACCAGAAAGATTGGAATAATGCCGAAACTCAGTCTTCATCAGTGATCAATTCTTCAGCGTATTCTTTGGTTAGTAATCCTGATAGTGTTTTTCTTTCCGCTAGCAAGGAAGCAATATGGCAGCTTATTCCGGTGCCGGCAACTGCTAATACGACTGAAGGGACCAATTTTATACCTGGTAGCAATACAGTGCCTAATTATGAATTGACAGGGGCACTTTTGAAGTCATTTCCGGCCTCTGACAAGCGAAAACAACGTTGGACAAAAACCATCAGCTTAGCAGGAAACTCTTTTACCTACCCTTTTAAATATAAAGCGAGAACAGCTGCTGGGGTTGCGGTTTCAGAATATTATGTGATGATGCGCTTGGCGGAGCAATATCTGATACGGGCGGAAGCAAAAGCCCAAAAAAACAATCTAAACTCTGCCATTCAGGATGTTGATAAGATTAGACAAAGGGCAGGAATTACATTACTATCAATCATTACTCCCAATATAAGCCAAAAGGCACTTATAGATTCGATAGCGTTAGAAAGAAAACGCGAGTTTTTTGCCGAATGGGGACACCGATGGTTTGATTTAAAGCGTACGGATCAGGCACATTCGATACTAGGCACTATAAAACCGGATTGGCAATCTACGGATACTTTATATCCGATACCGAAACCGCAAATGTTGCTCAATTCTAATTTAGTTCAAAATCCGGGCTACAATTAATGGTATTTACACTCAAAAAAAATTATTATGTTAGATAAACACTTTATATTACTTTTTGCCCTGATTATGACTCTTTCAGCCTCAGCGCAACAAAAACAGCTTGCTCCCGTATCAATAGGACGCGCTGTTCCGAAAGTACAGATTTATAACGTTCAAAATCACTCTCAAACCTCATTTAATATTTCAGACTTCAAAGACAAGCTTATCATTTTTGATTTTTGGGATGTAAATTGTACTCCGTGCATAAAAGCTTTTCCAAAACTTGATTCACTCCAAAATGAATTTGGGGATAAAGTTCAAATCATTTTGGTTACTACAACTTCGAAAAATGAATTGGATAAATGGTATGCGATTCGAAAAGAAGGATCTGCTCTCCATAGGTATACCCCAAAACTGATTTCAGTTATCCAGGATACTGTATTATCGAAGTTGTTTCCCCATACTACAATACCTCATTCAGTATGGATTAATGGTGACGGTATTCTACAGGCCGTAACTCAAGGGCATTATGCTACTTCTGAGAATATAAAGAAGATGCTCGTAGACAAAAATTTAAACCTTCCTGAAAAGCGTGATTTTCTTACTTATGATTCCAAGCAAAGTCAATTTCCGCAAATTTATTTGCAGTATCCTGATAAATTGAAATATTACTCAACATTGATGGGATATGTGCCAGGTCTTTCAGGAAGCCAATCGAGATTTAAAGTTGATTCTGTAAATAAAACAGTTTCTATAAAAAGGGTTGGAACTATACTTGATTTTTATGGTGATATTTTTAGCAGCTACAGGGCCGGCGATCCATATAAAAGTCCTTTTTATGATTTTGGTAAAAGAATAGTTCTAGATGTAAAGGATTCTTCACGGTTGTTTTTTAAAGGAAATATAGAAACAGAAGAATATGAAGTTTTGCGTTCAAATAACAAATACCACTACGAAACGGTTTTACCCCTTATGACAGAAAAAGAAGCGTATAGGCATTATCTGGAAGATATGAATGCGTTTTTTGGGCTCCAGGCGAAATATGAGGAAAGAGAAATGAAGTCTTTAGTATTGGTCAGAACGAGCAGCAGTGAAAAATTTAAATCTGCAGCCCATATTTTAGAACGTAGTGGTGGTATTACGAAAGATGGCACCTATTTTATGAAAAATGGCTCTTTGCTTGGGCTTGTCAGAGAACTTTCTGAAAACAATAAAGACAAGCCTTATATCTTTATTGATAGTACGGAATATAAAGGGAGAGCTGATATTGAAATAAAGTCTCCTTTGTCAAATCTTAAAGCCGTAAGAAGGGAACTCATCGAAAAATATGCGCTAGATTTAGTTGAAAAAAACCAACTAGTTTCTGTTTTGGTCATTTCAGATAAGAAAAGGGAATAATCTAAAAATAACAAAGGGCAGAACTCTTTTATGAAGAAAACTGCCCTTTGTTTTTAAAATACTAGAATTTAATTAAAAGCTCTAGTTTGATCAGGTGTGTCTACTGTTGGATCAGCATTGGGATCCGAGAAACCGATCGCACAACCTTTTCCTTCTGCAATGCAACCATTATTTGGATTTTCACCAACTCCCAATGATGTTTGTCCATCGGGGGTATACCAATGAAGATTTGTTTGCTGGTTGTTTACTTTTGATGAATCAGCTTTTGTAAAAGCAAAAGCTCCGATGGCACCGCCAGCAATAAGCAATGCTGCTACGGCAGTTTTTAATGTTTTCATAATTTGAGGCGCTTTTGTAGATCAAAAAGCATAAACTTTGATTGATTGCTTACTCTAAAAGGTTTTCAGCTTCCCCTACTTTTTTTGCCATAGTAATAGCTGTTCGGTGATGGTACGCCCTCACCAAATTGTGCTTTGACATATTTAAACTAGATTGTAAACTGGCTATTCAAAAATAGCACTTTGGAAGTGGGCTATCTGCAAGACAGATAGTTTTAGGTTAGAAAGTAATAGTACGATATGGAATCCTTCAAATAGTAAGTGTTTCTCAAACAAGAAACACATTAACATATTGATAACTAATCAATTCAACGATGATAAAGATATAATCAAATTGCAATATAAAGCAAGAGTAAAACATCACAAAATGCACTAAAAACACCAAACTCTACCGAATCAGTACAAAATACCTACCGAAGCGTACACTTTTTTTACCGAAAAAATACCGAAGCGTACAAATTATAGCCCGAATTTCCTTTTGAATTCGGTAATATTATCCCTGGTTACGATAAAAAGTGTCGAATTTTGGTCTTCAAGATTGATTCCTTCTTTAAAAGTGAGTTCTAATGTGTGCCTTTTTTCACCATTTTTGAACGCCTTTATAATCTCAAGGTTAATAACTGTACTTCTATTTATTTGGCAAAATCCGTAGTCTGAGTACTTTTCTGCAAGAGTGGTCAGAGTATCAGTGATGGGATAAGAATTTCCCGATTTCAAATATGCGCGTACCTGCTTATTGGTACTGGAAAAGTACAAGACTTCATTTTTTATATCAATTGTGTATTCTTTACCTCTGTATTCAAGAGGCAGATACGCTGTACTTTCTTTTTCTTGTTTCAATTTGAGTGTTTGAGTACGATAGTATAACAATCCGTACAAGAGATTTAAGCTTAAAAGAAGAATACATACAGCCGGAAAATCAATAGAGTAGAACCCATTTTCGTAGATACTTTCACCTCTACTAGCAAAGTATATCTTGAAAAACCAAAAGTCTATCATAATAGGTAACATTAAACCCAATGCCGCTTGGAGGATAAATCGTATCACAAAATTATCATCCCACGTAACGCGCCTATCTAACCAAAGAGTCATTGAGTGAACAATCTGAACCAGGATAAAAGCGACTAAAGTACTAATCACAAAAACAGCATAAAACGCTAAGGAAGTTAGTGCATCAGTTAAATCCAATGGACGGTTGTAAAACAAAATAAATAGAGAAGCACATACAGAAATAACGACACGTGCGGCAAGTTTGAGGTAATGCGTAAACACCATAATAAATCATTTATAAAATTCCACAATTTTTAAAAAGCAGTAAAACACAATTAATTTTTCACTTATAATTAAATTTTATGACAAAACAACCAATGACGCCAACAGGCGTAGACGACAAAATCAAAGAACTCTATCTATTATCAAATGCCGCTTTGCAAACAGAAGCACTAGCTATTCAGGCAGACTTTAAAACGTGGATAAAAGACAATTTTATCCTTAGCACGAAACAAGAGGATTATCTTGATGATCTAAACACACAGACTTCAACTTATTTCGGATCACAATCATCTATCTGCTTTTCAAACAGATTACCAATTGAACTAATCTATCCAGCTCCACCAGTAGGTGAACACTCAAAATGGACAGGTTCATCAAACAATCTGGCGGTTAAATCAGATGGTAGTGCCAAACCAATAGCGACAGGCACCCTAACTTTTGAATTTAGCTATACTTAAGTATAGAAATATTTAAAATTACACCTCGACAAGAGCTAATATACGCCTTGTCGAGGTGCTCGTTATTTATTACGACGAATGTACTCTCGGTTGCAATTCAGAATAACCAAAAAAATAAAAATACGAAATTACACAAAGACTTTTCCCCGTATAAACCCCTGATTCTAAATAAAAAAAGGCTGAATAAATCAGCCTTTCGTTTTACTTGCCACTTAGTGACTTTAATTTCTCATTGAGATCATTCAAACCTGCTTTACTTAAGCAATCTTCGGAGAGGGATTTTAGCTCACTCAGGCTTTCTTCGGAAAGACTGCTCAGCAACCCTGTTTTATCATCAGCCTTCGCCGCAATTCCCAACTCAATTACCTGATTTAAAAGCAATACATTTTTCCTACTCATCTTTAGATCAATCTTTACCACTTCGCCCATCCCAGGGATGCTCAAAATCGTATCAAAAACTTTAGCCACATCATTCACATTCATAATCATTTACTTTTAATACGTTCAACAATAAATACAAATTTAAACCTTAAATCAATGCCAACCCTAAGCATAATTTGATGTGATGTGAAATTTTAGCCATAAAATCTAAAACTGATTTTTTACTGCAACTACTGCAAAAACCAGCTATATTCTCCTTCAGTCAAATTTATATTAGGTAATTTTGGACATATAACATCAAAATCTTAACCTATGAAAACTAAAAAAACAAACAATGAGGCTAATCAACCAAATGCAAACATTGGGACACCGGGAATTAACAAAGCTTACAAGGCAATGCTGGACAACAGAAGTCGTCAAATAAAGTTAAGTAAGCAGACCAAATAATTTCCCTTGTACTAAAAAAGGTAGGATTTCAATATATCTCCTACCTTTAAAAAATTAAATACTTTGACCTTTTTCTCTTTGCTTTTCAATGCTTAATTGGATAAATTCTGCCTTCTTTCTTTTTGTTGATGGTAAAGTAACCAACCAACGAAAACCTTTGACAACCTTGTCATCTTTTAAATAATACTTATCAAACATTCCAAATACAACTATTGCGATGATGCATATAGCAGAAATATAGTTTTTGAGGAAGGCATATTTACCTAGCCATGTTGTCCACTCATTACTAATATTTAAAAACCCATAAGCTACCGATATTAAAGCGAGAAGTACAACAAGCAAAAATAGTCCTCCACAATTTCTATTGGATTTAAAGTGGTTATTCCACTCCTTTTCCGCTATAGCTAAATAATCCTTTTCTTTTTCTTTAGCAAGTTCATTTTTACGCTGTTCTTCTTCTTTACGTTTGTACTCTAATAGCTCATTACTCTGTTCTGCAATGATTGTATCCTTACGTACATTCTCTTTCCTAACATAATCTCTTTCTCTTTTGACATTTTCAACAAAATTTTCGTCTGTTAAAAAGTAAAGAGTTTCATCGATATTGGTTTCATTAACGTACTCCGGTGCGTTAGTTTTAGACTTGAGTTCCAAATTTAGAAGAACAACCTCTTCTTCCGTAAGTCTTCCCTTCCTTAAATCATTTGTAATTCTCTGATATTCACGTGAAATACTATTATTGGTATAGGCACTGATAATTATCTTGGCCTTATTTATAAGATCGAAAGATTTTGGTACAGGAGCATTTGACTGTTTGAAACCTTTTTTTAGCTTGAACCAGAACCTTGAAACAACAAAATCGATGTCCTTTGCAAAAGCAGTATCAGAAGCTTGAAACTTAACTGCATTGTTATGTGCCAAGTATTTAGACACAGAGTTCTCAGTCAAGTAAATATCACTTATCTTCTCAAAAGGCAAATTATTTTTACCTCGTCTTTTATAGTTTATTTTACCAAAAATAGATAATTGCGCGATACAGAAATCTTCATCAAATGGCCGTCTATTTTTTTTTGCCTCTACACTTAGATCCGTAATAATTTTTTGATCTACAACATTATACATTTGGTGTTTTGTAGCATCAAAGTCGATATCTATTTCTTCAATTCCCAATGTTTTTAATTGTGTGTAGAAGTTTACTTGTTTTCTTTTTACATCACTTACTGAACGAGCGTCCCTAACGATATGCTCCATTGCATTTTTTGACGGATCAAGAGCGATTTTACCAGCTACGATTTGCTCAGCTTTATGAAACATACTGTTCACATAAATACTAGCTTCTGGTAGATAAAATAACCTAACTTTCTTATCTCTATTTTTTGATGTAGGTTTATTTCCCTGATTAATATCTCTTATTAAAGAGAATAAATCCATAAAAATCTCTTGAAACAATAAACCATTGTAACCAACAGCATGAAACAGATGCTCTGGGGCTAAGAAAATATCTAAATCTGTATCCCACTTACCAAGCTCATTCAAATCAGCAGTATAGGAAATTCCTTGGTATAGAATAATTCCTTCTCTTATAGAGTTTAAGTTACAAAGGAAGTCTGTATCATGTCCCTTACTAACCACAAAGGCTCCTATTAATTCAGAATACTCATCAGAATAGCCATTATCCATTGTAAAATGGCTAAAATTTTCAAAAATCTTGCCTTTTTGAACTGAACTTAAGACAACACCTTTTTTCTCAGCAATATACTTGTAGAGTTCACTAATAAGATTGTCGTTTAGCTCATTTACTTGATCTAATTCCTTTTCAATCTTATCAAAATTATCTTTCAATTCAGGGTTAAAAGTGTACGAATTAGCGATTTTAGTATATTTACCTTCAAAACGAATTCGAATAGTAGTTTTTATTACACCTTCCGGTATATCAAAATCGTAAACTTTTTTCAATAACTCTTTTATCTCATCAGATGTAAAAGTTATTTTACTTTCATAAATAATTGCTCCTCTAATAAACTCATAGAGTATATCATATACATTGTTATATCCATCGTGATCATAAAGATGTCTAAAGAGAGCAACGGATGCTAAAAGATTGTTGGTTTTCATTACTTGAGAATTTTAATTTAAACAGTACTCGTGGCAAATAAAGGGGCTATATTTAACACATTCGCATTATGTAATCACTAATGTATAAAAAAATAGAACTCCACTTATTATGGTGCTTTTTTTGTTAATAAATTGAATACTTATTAACAAAAAAAACACTATAAAAGCAATCTTTTTAGAATTAAACTCAAATATTGCGAAACAAAAAAGACCGCCTCATATTTTTTATAAGGCGGTTCCAATTATTAACTTTAATTTATTTAGCGTTTTACCTGGTCTACACTATCATCATTAAGCAGCTTAGCCCTGATCTTTTGTTGCTGACCGAAATTATCGACAATGGTTATATCAAATATATGTTCAGTGTCGGAATATGAGCGATAACTTAAAGTAAAGATGTCTTCCTTCAGGTCGAATGGCTGGTTAGGATTAATGAAATTTCCTTCCTGATCTGTTAGTTCTCCGGTTCCTTCTAAGGGGGTAAATATCAATTTATATTTTGTGCCAGTATAAATGCGTTCCCTAACAATTCTCAGTCTCACATCAACCGGGAAATACTTTTTAATCTTAAACGGTAAAGCACGCATTGTCAACGTAAACGGGAATTTACGTTGTATGTCCAATTCTTTTTTGTTACAACCTGTTGCAAACATTGTCACCAATAATACTAAACCTAAAATAAATGTTTTCATGTTCTAATCCTCCAACTTATCTGATTATTAATCTTGCTCCAATTCCTACCTGTCCGTTAAACTTATCAACGGCGTTCCACAACAGCCTTTCCCGTCCATTGACAAAAAGAATGAACTTATCTGAAGGGAAAAACTCAACTTCCAAACTTGCCGCTGCGCCATAAATAAATTTGTCTTTATTGAGCAGAATGGCACCATCATACAAATCCAGCTTACCCCAATTTAACCGTTCATATCCGGCGACCGCCGATCCACCTGCGGAAATAACAATATTCTGCCTGCAATCAAAGATTATCGGGAAATAATGCCCGGCCTCGGCAGTAAACTGGCCCAGCTTAATCGACTTATCCTGATAATCATAGCTCTTATGATAAAACTCACTCCCCATAACCCAACGGCTATCCTTTGAAGTATAGAGATTAACAGCAGCTCCAACATAAAAAGCGGGGTTCTGATCCTTGCCAAAGAAATAGCCATTTGCCAGCCCTCCCCGCAATTCAATTCCAATTTGTCCTTTTTCAAAGCGCTGCGAATAAGCAGCACCTGAAGCCAGCAGCACTGCCAGCATTGTGTAAATCATGTACTTTTTCATTGATTATTTATTTAAATTGTTAATACTATGGTTGATTAACATTGTTGTGGTCTGTTAAAATGATTGCGTTCCAGAAGCCGGAACTGGCTAAACCGGTTATCAGAAAGTACCAGATAGCCGCAGAAAAAAATACTGCTGTAAAACTTTTCTTTATCTCGCTCACTTTTATCATTTTCATTAAGCTTTTGCTGAAACAAAAATACCCAGCAGATTTAAATGTTTCCTAATCAAAATATGGTGTGGGTTAATCTTTAGGATGCAGAACTTAATTTAATTATTTTTGAAGGAAACAATTGAGCGCTCAACTATGACAGCAGACCATATCCAAGATATTTTTAACGATTACCTAAAGGCTGAAAACACGCAGTACGCAATAATGATAAATGGAAGCTGGGGAAGTGGTAAAACTCATTTCTGGAAGGAAAAGCTAGATCCACTTGTGCTTTGCAAAAAACTAAAACCAATTTATATATCTCTAAATGGCATTAGTAGGATTGAAGGGCTTGAGTATCAAATGCTCTTAGGGCTGACGCCGTACTTATCAAATAGCGAAAACAAGGTAATTAAATCTTCAACAAAGTTTATAGGTAATGCAGCGAACGCGGTAACCAAATTCTTTACCCGATCCAGTAGCTTTTCCGATATTTTTAAAGGCATGGTAATTGACAATCTAAATTATTCCGGCAAAATAATATGCTTCGATGATCTTGAAAGATACCAGATACCCATTGAAGAGGTATTAGGTTTTATCAATAACTCAAGATAGGCAACACCCCAATCATAATACAGCGAGGATAGGTTTTTACTAAACTACCTGTTTAACTTTGTTTCACTGATAAAGGTGAAAAGGAAGTGTGCAGTATGGAATTCAGAAAAACAAAACCATCCATTGCCGAGGCAAAGGAATTAGATATGGTGCAATACCTGTCTACATTAGGTCATGAACCTACAAAAATTAGAAACGATGATTACTGGTATCTATCACCACTAAGAGAAGAGCATACACCTTCTTTTAAAATCAATCGGCGGATTAATAAATGGTACGATCACGGCCTGGGTAGAGGAGGGAATCTGATTGATTTTGCAACCCAATATTTTCAATGTAGCGTCGCCGACTTTTTAGATAAACTAAGTACCGGTTTTTCTTTTCAACAGCAACCACAATTTGCCGGTAGAACTAAGTTAGAACCGGCAGCAAAAATCCTTATATTAAAAGATCTGGAACTCTCTTCAGAAGCTTTATTATCCTACTTAAAAAAAAGGCAGATTGACAGTGAAATAGCCAAACAATATTGTCGTGAAGTTCTCTTTTCTCTCGATAGCAAAACCTACTTCGGCATAGGTTTTAAAAACAGTTCCGGAGGCTGGGAAATCCGAAACAAATACTTCAAAACCAGCAGTTCGCCTAAAGATTATACGATTATCCAAAATGGCTCGGATCAGGTGATGGTATTTGAGGGTTTCTTTGATTTTCTAACTTTCAAAACGATCTCTAAAAATCATTACCAAACTGATCCGGACTTCCTGATTCTAAACTCTCTGTCCTTCTTTAAAAAATCGCTGATGAAAATACAGGAGTATAAATTTAAATACCTCTACCTGGATCGGGATACTGGCGGCACAAAAGCAACACAAGAAGCCCTCAGTACAGATGAGACCTTTATTGACAAAAGCCACACTTATAAAGGATACAAGGATCTTAACGAATGGCATACGCAAACTGCTAAAATTACCTTACATCGGAAAAACCATCGGAAAAAGCCCTAAATCCTTAAAGGCTGATATTAGCGATTTGTAGCTCCTTAAATGCATTTCAGCCACTTTAAACTTACAAGTGGCTATGCCAGTTTGCCTCGTTCCTGCAAACGGCCAGATGTCCGGTTGTATCACAACCGCCTCTTTTGATCTTATACTCGGAACTCGTAGATCAGGACAAAATAACGTAAAAATGAAGCTTGAACGATTAAAAATGATAAGTGAAGATGGAAAATCAAGCAAAAACAAAATGGTTGCATGTACGGCTATCAGAGGAAGAATATCGTACGGTAAATAAATATTTCGGCACTTCGACAAGCCGAAAATTAAGTCAGTATGTTCGCGACAAACTCCTAGAACGACCGATAGTAAAAGCTTATAGGGATAAATCAAATGATGATTTAATGGCTGAATTAATACCGATTCGAATGGAGTTAAACCGCATCGGTAACAACTACAATCAGGCGGTAAAAAAACTTCACACGCTTAAAACTATTGGAGAGTTTAAAGCCTGGATCATGCAGCATGATATCGAGAAACATACCCTGTTTAACAAGATCGAGGAGATAAAAAGCCTGATCCAAAAGTATGCGGAAAGATGGTTGCAATAATCAAAACAGGTCATTCCATTCATCGTATTTTCAATTACAATGAGAACAAAGTTAAAGAGGGAGTCGCCCTATGTATTGGTGAAGGAAATTATCCGGTTGACGTTGAAAATTTAACATTCTCGATGAAACTCAACCGTTTGTTGAAACAGGCAGAATTAAACACAAACTGTAAGCGTAACAGTGTACATATCTCCTTAAATTTTGATCCGTCAGAAACAAACTTATCACAAGAAAAAATGATGGAAATTGCCCATGAATATATGGATCGGATTGGATTTGGAAATCAACCGTATTTGGTGTATCAACACTATGATGCCGGACATCCTCACATTCATTTGGTATCGGTAAAAGTAAGGCAAGATGGTAGCCGTATTGATATGCAGAATATTGGTAAGAACCAATCTGAGGAAGCCCGTAAAGCCATTGAAAAAAAATTCAATTTGGTTGTAGCTGAAGGTAGAAATAACAACCGAAATAATAAACTGGAAGCAATCCCTCTAGGCAAAGTGAATTATGGAAAAATACAGTCAAAAAAAGCAATCGCTAATGTATTAAATCAAATCCTTACGAATTACAACTTTACAAGCTTAAAAGAACTTAATGCTGTTCTCAGCCAATATAATGTTTTAGCCGATAGAGGTACTGAAAACTCAAGAGTGTTTAAAGCAAATGGTATGGTGTATAGAATCTTGGACGAAGCCGGTAATCCGACAGGTGTACCGATTAAAGCAAGTGATTTTTATAACAGACCGACAATGAAAATTCTGGAACAAAAATTCCAGGAGAATGCTAAAAGCCGAAAACCTTTCAAGAGCAGAATAAAGAACGTTACGGATAAGATACTGATGAACTCTCGTATCTCAATTGATGAGTTCATAAATCTAATGGCAAAACAGGGAATCGCTATCGTAAAGCGAACAAGTGAAGACGGCAGGCTATATGGTATTACTTATGTAGATCATACTTCCAAATGTGTTTTCAATGGCAGTGAACTCGGAAAAGATTACAGTGCAAAAGCAATTCTCGAACGCTGTACCGCAAAAGATAATAAGCCAACGGAACAGATCCTTACAAAAGAATCGGAAACCGAAATCCCAACGGATCGAAATGCAGCTCCACTTACACAACACGTACCGGACACAAATGCTGTATCCGATACTTCAGTACCGGCCGAGAAAGGATTAATTGACACATTACTTGAAGTAGAGAACACCTTGGATTTTATTCCAAACCAATTAAAAAGAAAGAAAAGAAGAAGAAAACGCAGGAGACGGGATAACAATAATAACTTATAAAAATTAAAAGCTATGGCACACCAGACAGGAGAGAATGAACAGGCGCTGAGGAAGATTCTGGATATGACACGGTTAATTAGTATCGTAATACTGGCAATACACTTTTATTACGCATGTTATACCGCGTTCAAAAATTGGGAATTGGTAAGCCCCTTTTCGGACAAAATACTAAGCAATATCATTAAAACCGGATTGCTCACTGATTTCAATAAACCCAAATTAATCGCTTTAGGATTTTTAATTATTTCCTTGATCGGAGCGCGGGGTAAAAAGGACCAAAAGCTCAATCATAAAATAGCGTTTACCTATATCGTTTGTGGGCTGCTGATTTATTTTATCAGCTACTTTTCACTATTTATAGGCACAGATATTACGATCGTAGCGGTAGTATATATATTATTAACTGCGATTGGCTATTTGTTGATTCTTTCAGGAGGGACTTTGCTTTCCAGGATTATTAAAAGCAGCTTTAATAACAATGATATTTTCAATTCGGAGGCTGAAACTTTCCCACAGGAAGAGCGCCTCCTCGAAAACGAACTATCGATTAATCTACCTGCTCGGTACAGGCTCAAAAACAAATTTAGGGACTCGTGGATAAATATTATCTCGCCTGTCCGCGCGACGATTGTGTCAGGCTCCCCTGGTGCCGGAAAATCGGCATTTGTGATCCGACACTTTATCACGCAAGCATTAGCTAAGTCCGATCCTTATACACTTTTTGTTTATGATTTTAAATTTCCTGATCTATCGCTCATCGCCTACAATCACTGGCTAAAAAACAAACACCGGTACAAGGGCAAACCAGAATGTATTTTTATAAACTTTGATGATCTGTCTCGCTCGCATCGAGGTAATGTTTTCGATCCTTTAGGAATGACCGATATTACGGATGCTACTGAAAGTGCAAGAACAATATTGCTCGGATTAAATCGCGAGTGGCAGAAAAAAACGGGTGAGTTTTTTGTCGAAAGTGCCATCAACTTTGTAACCGCGGTCATTTGGTTTCTACGGAAGTATCAGGACGGGCTATTCTGCACCCTTCCGCACGTTATCGAATTAATTCAATTGCCCTATGATGCCCTGTTCACACTGCTCCGTACAGAAAAAGAAATAGAAGTGCTGATCAATCCTTTTGTCAACGCCTATCTGAACGATGTAATGGAACAATTGGAGGGACAGATCGCCAGTGCAAAGATTGCCTTGGCTAGGTTGGCATCGCCCCAGCTTTACTATGTGCTATCCGGAAATGACTTCAGTATCGATCTTAACAATCCTGAGAACCCAAAGGTCATTTGCATGGGAAATAATCCGCAAAAAATCCAAACTTACGGTGCTGTCCTTTCGCTCTACGTCAATCGTATGCTAAAAGTTGTAAACCAGAAGAACAAACTGAAAAGTATGCTGGTGTTTGACGAATTTCCAACTCTGACTACCGACATAATTCCAACAATCGTAACCGGCAGGTCTAACCTGATTTCCGTATGCCTGGGAATACAGGATGCAAGTCAGCTAAGAAAAGATTATGGCAGGGAACAGGCTGATGTGATAACCAACACTGTAGGGAACATCATTTCAGGACAGGTAACTGGCGATAGTGCCAAACAGCTATCCGAACGAATCGGAAAGATTATGCAGGATAGGGAGAGTCTCTCGATCAACAGCGGTGATACATCGATAAGCAAAAGCAAACAATTGGATTATGCTGTACCCGCTTCAAAAATTGCAGCACTTAGTTCTGGGCAATTTGTCGGAATGGTCGCTGATACGCCAAGTCAGAAGATAGAACTCAAAGCCTTTCACTGCGAAATCCAAAACGATTTTGAAGCGATACAGAAAGAGGAAAAAGCATATCAGGATATACCTCTTATCAGGCAGGTCAATACAAACATGGTTCAGCAAAACTATTTACACATTAAGGAAGACGTACAGGACATTGTTAATGCAGAGTTTGAAAGGTTGTTGAATGATCCAGCCTTAGTGCACTTAATTATTAGAAAATGAATTCTAAATATTTAATTACATTCAATTAATTCTGATTCCGAAATTATGATGCTGTCAAAAACAACTCCTTTAAAAGTACCTTTTATGCTAACTTCCTGTCCTGGTTGCAAATTTGAAAACCCTTTTGGTGGGGATATATCAAAGTAACACCCAACGTTTGTCACTTCATCAAACCTTAATTCAATAAATGAAAAATTCGCTATATCTCTATCTTTACGTAAAACTGTTCCATAAATGAGTACGCTTTTATTTTCAAAAACACTTGACTTGATGGATTTATCTTTAAAAATAAGGTTCATCACTCGTGGAGTCAATACGAATTCAATATCGTTATGAGTTGCAATATAGGATACTGCATCTGCATCTGTGTGAATACAGTTACCTTTTGAAGCTTGTAACACAACCCCGTCTTCTAACACAATTCGTATTCCAAATACAGCAAAAACACAAATTAATATCGTTGCAGAAACTACAAGTACTACATCTCTAACTTCATTTTTCATAATCATTATCGTTTTTTTAAAAGCGGAACCAATTTCTTGGTTCCGCAAAAAAGTAATAGAGTGTGGGTAAGTTTAAAAAAATCCGGTCAGAAGCCCCCTTCAAAAACCGGATATATCAGTCATTGGCAGAGGAATAGGTAACCTCCAATTACGGCTCCTATATTTCTGTTCCTTTCCAATGTATGGCATCCTTCAGACATTCAATAGGAAACGGTTGATGTTCAATATCTGCACTTCCAACAACTTTTATTCGAGCAATTTTTGTATTGAAAACCAGTTCTCCTACGTAAGCTTGCAAAAACGAATAGACACCGCGTTGAATTATATTCTCATTATTTTTATCATAATCTGAATACACAATTGTATAGACATTTTCACTACTTTTTCTCGTACTGGTCTGATAAAAACTTATTGTGTCTTTATTGAAATGAAATCCTGCAATTTCCAGTGCAGACTTCTCAATATCAAGTGCAGGCTGGAAAGCAGTAAACTTCCATTGTTCTAACGCCGGTGCACTATCTACCAAGCCCTCAATAAATGAAGCATTATTAATAATATCATCAGCCGTAAAGATCAGCTCGATTATCCCTTCATCCTCATCGTTAAGTAGAAAGAATGCCTCCGAGTTAAGTTGATTTAATACCGGAGAGAGCAAATCAAAAAAGCATTCCTCAATGCGTACTTGTTCTCTCACTATTTTTAAGAACCTCCGTTCTTTTCTTTGGAACCAAGTCCAAAATTCATCTACAGTGTTTATAGTTGGTTTTGTTCTAAAAATGCGCGTAATAAAATCCATATTAATTTGAAAAAATTGACAAAAATATTCCTGAAAGTTCTATTGCTGAACTTCCGGCAAACAATCTTTAAGCAAAAATTTGGGGCTTTTAAAGCTTAATTTTTTTAAAATGGGGCAGATTCTGTCTGCCCCCAAAAACAACTAATTTTCTTGCTACAAAACAATTTAGTTTACGCATAACCAGCGACCTTAGCAATCATATTCTTAGAAATTGGGAGCAAACCTAATCTTGCTGCGGAAATCAAGGTTTCAGCATTTGTCCTTTTTAAATTCCACAAAATATAAGATTCCGCCGCGATAAGCCAGTACAACCAGGAAATGGCCAAACCGATGATGCCAATCTCCTTAATCGGTGTTATAATAGCTGTAGAAATGAGATACCAAAAAGTTGAAAAAATTAGTATTACTGGTATCGTCAAAACGCAATGACCAATGAAAATTAGCTTTGTACTTGTAATTTTTGTTTTCATGGTTGTTTTAGTATAATTTGGCGATTTTTTTGGCAATAGAAGTCTAAGAAGACACTAATTGCATCTTCTTAAATTTTTTATTTCTAACGTTTGTACTTAATTGCGGGTGGCTACTCAATCTTGTAAACCACACTTTCGGTAACAAAATCAGTAAAATTCGCTGTAGTCTTAAGCCATGCCTTTATGCCTTCCACTTTCAAAATTTGAATCTTAAAAACATCATTGGGTTCCCCATTATACTTAGTATCCCCCTTTAGCAATCTACGATTTCGTAATTCGTAAGTACATTTATCTATCCATACAATATCATAAATGCTCTTTACATCCATTAATTTATTGATTTCCGTCTGAGTCGTAGCCGTTCTTATTATCGTAGTCGTACCTGATACTTTAGATTTTAACTCGAATTTCCCAACATGCATTTGCTCACAGTTTGACGCCTGTGAATAGTTTTTTTGGCAATAAAAGGTCAGGAATAACAGTATAAGCCTATAATAAATCATATTTAATGTAACTGAAATTAGACTATTTTTATATCAATCAATCTTCGTTAGTTAAAACATAATAGTGTAAAACATAACCATTCTCCTTCAAAATATTTTCAACTTCATTTAAAAAAAGTATCCCGTCGGATGAGGGCGAATATTTAAAAACGACTTGAATTACAAATTGCTTACCTATTGCTTGTGGATAACTCTCTATAATTTGGTCGCCCTCCACAAAATCCAAATAGCTATTAATCTTTTCTTGTAAAATTAATATATGATTATTCTCGTCCCCATTCCATTCGAGATGATCCGAAATGGTTAAAACAACTTTTCCTTCAGTGTTTATACTTACTGCATCTATAACATCTTTATTATCTACTGCCATATATATATTTAAATTTACAAGATACTTAAGTAGTAAATAATAATAATTATACTGTGTGTGCCAGGCACGCTTCCTTATAATCTAAATCATTAGATTTAGAATCTAAAAATTGCTTAAGGCCTAAGTAGCTAACATCTTTGGGTACATTGACTGAAATGTATCCTTTTAAATGGCTACCTTCCCAACCACAATTAAATCTTTCAATTTCTCCTGTTATCTCCGGAATTAAACTTTCATTAAACACAATAATTTGTATTGTACTATTACCAGACTCTTCAATTATTTCATCAAAAAACAATTCTTCGTCATCATATTCAACACTTATTATGTCGTCAAATGCAATATTGGGAGCAAAAAATGGTACATTTTTTATTTTATAAAAATCTCCGTGCTTCTCTGCCCAAACGCTTTCAATTGCGATGTTTCCTTCTAAATCCTTGTAGACGAACTTTATCTTCTGTTTAAATTCTGCATTCATTGTACTAATGCTTATCTAGTTTACACTCTCTGAATTTTTATAGTATGATTTAAGGTTTCATTATTTAAACCCGTTAATCCCTCAACTAACGAATATTTTCCGTGCTGATAATATTTCCTACGTCGAAACCGTCATAATATTCGACAAAAGACTCCTCAGCAAGCCTGTACAAAGCTGAATTCAACTCATCCAAACTATCGACATCATGGTGTTCAATGCGTTCCATTTGGAGAAAATACTCAGTTTCATCATCAAGATGTTCCTTTTCTGCTTCAAAAATGTCTTTAAATCGCATACCTAATTTCTCCAATACCAAGGAAAAAGCTTTTAGCTTATTACTATCTCTATCTAAAAAATAATAGCTCCAGAGTAATTTCCCACTTGTATCAAAATCTTTGCCTTCTTCTACGTTTCTAAAAAAGTCAATAATTGTTTCTTTTGTTATCATAGTAAAATACTGAATCATGATTCTTATATGAATCTACTTAAGAGATACACTATCTTTATTTTTGGTATTGTACTCGCAATTTATAATTAAGGGCTTTAGATGTTTAAAAGAGTACCACCTAATTAGTATTGATGTTCCAGACAGGACTCCTCATATACCCAATTTCCTTCCTTTTCACCTTTCTCAAGAAATGCCTTAACCGGAAAGTAATCAACTTCTTTAGGAATGTTTACCGAAACAATGCTTCTAGCTTGTAATACTTCAGAATTACATTTCCTATGAATTAGCCATTCTCGTGTAGAATCAATCAACTCATCTTTATAAAAGAAAATTCTAACAGTAGTATTACCAGATGATTCTACGAAATCTTCAAAGTAATACAACTCATCATCATCATCGTACTCTGCCTTTACAATATCTCCTAACGATATCCTCTTGGCGATAAAGGGAATATTATCTACTTGAAAATTTTGTCCGTACTTCTTACACCATAAGGTTTCAGTCTCAAACTGATTATCTGCAACTTTTTGTACAAAGCCTACTTTTACTTTATTATTCAAATCATTTTCCATCTATTTATTACTTTTTTTAATATTACAATCCCTACATAGTACTTGCCCATTGTCAGGAGTTCCACTTCCTCCCTTAGATTCTGGATGAATGTGGTCAACTTGTGTTTCGTTTTTAGCTGGAGTCACTCCCTTCTTTGACTGCGTTGCTTTCGTGGTCTCAATATTACATCTTTCACAAATTGTCTTTCCTCCATTCTTTATTCTATTCAAATCTATAACTGCCGATTTTCCTGCCTGTGTAAAGGGAAGCGAAGGTCTTTGCTTTTCACTTAACTTGGCGGCTCTCGCTTCAGCTTTTGTTAATGCTTCAGATAAATTACCAGCCTCAGTTTGTACTTTGACTCTAGTATTTAGAGTGGTCGTTGAAGCTTCGGATTGGGTCACCCCTTTTACACTTCCCCCTTTAACCGCTGCAGCTCCAGTTACAATCGTTGCAAAGTTAGCATAATCAGCAACCGCAGCTACAGCCTCCTGAAAGCTTATGCTTTCACCGCTTCTATATCTATCGTACGTTTGAACAGCCTGAACACCTGGGAAGTTATCGGCAATGGAGTTTGCAGCAGCCCCTCGTTCACCCGGATTATCGCTGAACAATCCTTTAATGGTATTGACTACTCCTTTGAAAGCTGAATATTCATCTTTCATATAGTTTTCTCTACCTCTGTTAATCACCAATTCCAGTCCTTCAAGTTCTACACCCAATCCAAGTTTATTTTCCTGGAAAGCGTAAGTAGAATTGTAGGCATATTGTTCAGCAAGCGGATCAATAGACATAAACCTACCGATTGCATAATCATAATTGCGCCACTTAAAACTATCCCAATTAAGCCCAATCTCTTCCTGACGTTCTTGACCTTGATATTTATACTTAAAAGGGTTTACCGGCGTTCTGCCGCCTGCCTGTTCGAGTGTCGGAACTGCATAGCCTGGAACGCCATTTACTGGTGGAACAAAACTATATTGGTTAGTGTTATAAGCTCGGTGCTTTAATCCGAACGGATAGTAATGACTTTCCTCAATGATTTTTAAACCCTCATTCTGGTCATCCCAAGCCCAGCTTAGACGAATATTACCAATATGGTCGGTATAATTGAATACATAATTAAAGAACGTTCCGCTGGTGACCGACACATATCCTTCAGGATGGGAGAAGAATTTCAGTACTTGATTCTCGTAATGGAATGCATTTAAATAATCCGATACAGTCGTATTTCCAGAAAGAGTTACTTTTTTGCGAACCTTGACACCTGCGGCATTGTAAATATAGTTAATTTTGTCCCCCGCGCTAAAGTTTATTTCGGTGGGAAGATTTAGATGGTTATAAGCTATTGATGAAATCTTTTTATTTTCATCTTTAGTCATATTACCGTTTGCATCATACGAATAGTCATCTATAGTACTGCCGTAAATATTATCTCCAAATCCTTCCGGATTATTTGTTATATCATTTACCCTTAAAAGCTTATTACCATTATCATAGGTATAGGTTAGATCGTCAATATCAATTGAAAACACAGGATTGTCTAAATTCCCGGTACGCTTTAAGGTCGTTATATTTCCATTCTTATCATAAGATACCAATTCATTATAAGAGCCAGGAATTGGATTTAATGTCTTCGGTTTTTGGTAGAATGCACCTGTTAACCGGTTTAGGTTATCGTACTCATAGCCGTATTTACGTATAGTACCATCCCCGCTGGATTGCCAGAACGTTTCGGCTATATTCCCGTTGTATAGTGGTGTAACTTTTCCATTTATACTACTTGCTGTTTTAGAAATTGTACCGTTTTGGCTCTCTGTTACTTCATTGTAATTTATGCGGAATCCAAAAAGATCATCTGGACTTTTCATAAAATTAGGACTGCCTGTTGGTGCTTCATTGTTGATGTCGGTCATCCAGCCACGGATGTTATAGCGATAATCCACCTTTTGAAGTCCTACCTCTCCAGTGCTGTCTTCACCTCCAATATTTTTAGAAGTTAACTGTCCTAATTCATCATAGGTGTTTTTTACAATCAATTGTTCAGCACCACCATTGATTTGCTGTTTGTGGAGCAATAAACGATCCTGATCGGTATAGGTAAAAGAATCCGTCAGCTGTAGTAAAGTGGCACTGCCATTTTGCTTATGATATGTTTTTGCATAAACCGTTTTACCTGTAAAATCCAGCTTGGTATCAACTTGTGTGTAACCGCCTAAATGATTGGTGGTATAAGTTCTGATATTCCTGCCCTTGACATCATACAATAGATAGCTTTGTTCATTTAAGGTTTCAGAACCATTAGTTAGTATGCGCGTCCAACTCCCTGTGGGAAATCCAACAACGGATGTGGTTACATTTTGTCCTTCAATCTGCGAGGGTAACGCCGGTGCATTCGGATATAAGTAATCGTCATAATAAGCCACAGTTAACAGCTTAAGTCCAGTTGTTGGTACGGTCAGATTGGTGTAGTGAACACCCACCCCGTCAATAACTGTTGTCATCCCTGGCTTTAATCTTACCTCATAAAAGTTATTTGTTGCTGAATTATACTGGCTTTGCAAAGAACTTCTCGATTGGTTTGATGCAAACCAACCGGTATAGGCCGTTCTACCCAAAGCATCGTATTTCGTGATTACCCAGCCTCTTTCTTGTGTTCCAAATGGTGAATACATTTGACTGGTGGCAACAGCTCTATCTAATTTGTCATAAACCGTATACTCCCATTGTTTTCCAGGCAGTTTTTTCTCGACTAAGCGGTTACGGTGGTCATATCGGTACTGATAGCATAAATCATCCAACTGGTTTACGGGATTGTTGACCAAGGGTGGAATTACATAAGTCAGATTATCATAAAGATCATACACGTAGTAGGTATCGTGCGCACCATTATTATAACTACGTTTTAATATGACACGACCTTCCTTGTCCTTAAATTCTTCGGTAGTGTTATTGGTTCCCGAAGTCCAGTTTTCGTCCTTGGTTACCGTTTTATACAATTGGTTAGGAGTATAATTCCCTTTATCCTGCAATTGAATGGAATAAAGTCCTTGTGCAGCATCCCATGCTGTGATCGCAAAGTAATTTTTTACTTCACCCGCAACATTGGTCTGATATTCATACTTAACGGTATGGTCTGTATCTGAGTTTGGATTGATCTGCCAGTCGGCTCCTTGAGCACCTTGCTTCAAAAGTCGCGCTGATGGTGATGTTTCCAGTATTTTTTCACTGAAAGGGTATTGCCCGGCATATTGAGCATAATTCAGCGTAGCCTGTTGTGCGCTGCTTTGGTAACTCATATCTGCCGTGGTAGCCGGGTAAGGAAGATAGTCCTTTAACTGCTGCCCCTTATCATATTCAATATGAGTAATAATGTCCTTGCCTGTTGCCGATTGTTTGCTAGCAACATGTTGAACAGGGCGTCCAAGTCCATCATAATAAATAACTTCTGTTATTGGACGTCCTGCGTTTGCTTCCCGATAAGTGGTTTTCTTCGTATAATTTTGTGAAGGGGTCTGCGCTTGCATCCATAGCGGCAGACTTAGCAATAGTATTAATATTAATTTCTTCATAACCAATCTCATTATTAGTTGAGTTTATAATTATTGTCATAGTCCCCGATGATATTCCCTTCGTGATCCTTCACCTGTTTTAAACGGTTCAACACATCATATTCATAAGTCGTGATACGACAATTGCTATCAATAGATTTAATCAAAAGTTGTGTTACCGGATCATAATGATAGAAAGTTACCTGACCGCCCGGATAGTTCTGCGCCATGTTGCAAGGCGTGCCCGGAACTATTTCAGGAAAGGTTATCGGTTCGCCAGTACCTGATCCACTTGCTGCTCCGGTATAATTTTCAATTTTCATTAATACCTGTCCGAAAGCATTGTAGACGTACATCGTCTTTGGGCCATTTTTCATTGAAACCAAAGTCGCGTTGGCCTGGCTGTCATATTCTTCAATTAAAACACGATCTTCCAAAGCTCCTGCCGTTCCTTTGGACGATTGGATAATTTCCGGTAATATCAGATTCGGTTTATTATTCCAGCTCTTGTAAAGTGTTCTTTGCGCGCCGGTCAGGGTAGGCAAAACAGCACCCACACCTTTGAACGTGCGTTCTTCAACGGGTGCAGAAACCTTGTTCAACTCTAAAAGCTTGCTTACCGCTGCAGTCTGTGCCGCAGTAATTCCGGTCAGCAAATGCGGCTGGTTGGCATAGATTCTATTATGCCAGAACACTCCATTGTCTTCACTGGTATAGGTAACGGTTCTTGTTGGCAATCCGATCAACGCATTGTAGATGAACTCCTGTTTGACAGCAATAGACTTGTAATTATCGTCGTTTACATCCTGAATGGTCATCGGAACCGGTTCTATAAACTCTTTGCTGTTTTGTTCGACCAACTCTACTCGTCTGGCATTCAGATAATATTTGCTTAAATCAAAATTATCGACGCCGCTATTAATAAATAAACAGTTATAAAAGGCATACCCGCCAATTACACCACTCGTATGAGCAATATCGTCATACTGATATTTATAAGTTTGCTCTTTGGTTTTGTAGAGCGTATTGTTTCTCTTGATTAAATCAATTTCATCAAGCAGTGTGCCGCTGAATATCTGTTCGGCATTGCCATTATACATCGCTTTTTCATATTGGAAAATGCTGCGGGAAAACGGTTGGATTCCCACCTGATAATCCATGAACTGATTGTTAAAGTGTTTTTGCTTTCCGCCCAATTCGAAATCATCACCTCCATAGCTGATGGTCACATATTCATATTTTTTATCTAAAACCCGTAACGGAAAAGTGGTTTGAGAGGACAGGCTTCTAAAACGAATTTCACTTGATTTTGGCTGTAAAATCGGAGCGCCACCACTCATGTTGCAACATTTGATTAACTGGTAATCTATTGTATATTGCGGTTTCGAAGGGAAATTCAATAACTCGAACGGGTCTTTTAGCAAATCCTGTACCTTATTGTAATAATACCGTTTAACAAATGCATTCTGGGTTGGTGCTGTATAATCGGTTGTTCGTATCACCCTCATACCCGGTTCGTCAACTGTTTTGAATCCTTTTGTATAATTAAAGTACATCATTGCTTCATACTGAATTGCAGATGAATAAGCATTTGATATTTCAACGCGATAAGCATGTCCTTTTATCGTATTAATGGTAAAGTCACGTGTGAAAGCAAAGTTGCCGGTACCGATTTCGATCGTACCGTCGGGCATTACAATATTGGTAGTTTCTGTTGTATTGGCTGTTTCGTCAATCAGCTTAAAAACGATTCTGTCCGTATGTCCCATCTGGGCATTGGCGGTAACATCAATTTTCACAGCTATTTCTTCATCAATAAAAGCCTTGGAGGTTGTCCCCGTCCCATTGGGATCAAAAACAAGATCGCCCAATGGTGCTGATGCAGTTGTTCTGGTAGCCGGTATACGACTTGGGCTGTTCCGCCATATATTTATATTAACAGCTCCTTTTACGTAATCTTTTGCTTTTGGGGCTTCATACTCAAACTCTGTATATCCACCGGTAGGAAAAGTGATTTTCTTCAGTGAACCCTTTACAGCATACGTGAAATCGGAACTTCTGTCGGCTAAATTCGGATAATAATTATGAAATAGGATATCGTTGTTTTGCGGTAAAGCTGTGGTATTACTAATCTTTCCATTGTAGTAGCCGTAAGTATCTGTTGCCTGGCTCATTCTGCTGTTAGGTAATGCCAATGGATCATTATAGTCCATTACGTATTGTTCATATTTTCTACCGCCTGAGCCATAGTTCTTATCCTTATTAAACTCAACTTTATTCAAAAAGAAACGTTCGGAGGTTGTGGCAGTCTGTGGGAACAAATAACTCAGATCAACTTTATGCAGGATGTTAGAGCCGTTCTTTACCACAATATTGTTCAGTACCTTAGTATAGTTAAAAGGCGAACCTGCACTTGTACCAAAAGATACCTCTATATAATTATTGGCGCTTCTGATCTTTGACAGGTGCTTCCCATTGGAAACAATTACCCCATTTGCAAAATAGGAATGTCCTTCATCGGTTGGCGGTCTCACACACTCCATATTTGGTTCCGTCAACTCATATTCGATAATGGTAACCCGTTCGCCCTGATCCAACCGGATATGTCTGTTTACAGGATCGGTTTCATAATCAAAATAAACAGTTCCATAATCGGGATGTTCCATTCTTGTCAGATAAAGACCTGTGGGCGAATACGGGTTGTCGTGTGTTGTTCCCGGAAAGGTGGTTTCTGTGGCATTTTCCCCACCGAAATAATGCTTTACGCCATCGGGTGTGGTAATGCAAAATTCTTTGCTTTGGCGCAATCGTGCTTTAAGATCGGTTTCTGTTCCGACGATTTCAATTTTAAGATTACTGTCGGCCTTAACCAACCGCGGTATAAAATTATCATCCATAAAGAAATTACCGCTATAGCCCGGAAAAGAGAAGCTATACTCATCCGGCTTAACATCGTAAACACGTCTTAATTTGGCAAAGATCATGTTCAGCCAGGCTCCATATTGCGATCCGTTCAGAAATCCTGCCGGATCGATCATGTCGCCGGTAATTCTTCCGTCTAAGTACTCCGATTCATCGGGTTTATCGTGAATTGTTCTGGTAATTACACCTCCCGCATTCAAAGTCCAGTTAATTCCTGTCCAGCTTGCAGTCTGGTTCACTTTAACCCCTGCACCGGTATAATTAAGCGTAATCGGAACTTCTAATTTCCCTGCTTTATAGGTATATACAGGAATGTTTGCCGTGACCATCCCGGTAAACTCATTGATTGGAATATCTCCGTATTTGGTCAGTGCAAAAGCGTTTGGTGATGCTGGCGTATAATCCGGCATCTTTAAATCCAGTGCTGCGGCGGGTTGTTGCTCCTGCGCCATAGCTGTGCCATAAACACCGATTAAAAGTAAGGTGAGTAATATATTTTTCATGATAATTTCTTAATTTTTATCAGGGTTGATACCCTTAATTACTTTTATAGAATCCGTTTGCAGATTGGTACGGATTTCTACGATATAAATCCCTTCGGGATAACGGCTTAAATCTACCGGAACAGTACGGCTGTCAATGTTGAATTGTTGAAGCTGTCTCCCGGACAGGTCAAATACCGAAGCAGTACCCGTTTGAAATTCATAGCCCACCACGATATTGGTAAAGTTTTGTGCCGGATTCGGCAAGGCTTCAATAGCTGATTTCTCCACTTCCTTTTTATAACGGTCTTTGAGTTTTACCACCCAGAAGTCGCTGCTACCATTTCCACTGTTTTTATCACGGGATGGTTTGCCTTTCGAAGTCCCGGCCAGCAGGTAACCACCGTCACGAGTTTCTATCAGTTTAGATAAAATATCGGAATCGTCGCTACCAACGGTCTTACTCCAGAGCTCTTCGCCTTTGGCATTGATCTTTAGTGCAATATAATCGTTGATGTCTTTTTTATCTTTCTTTCCGTCCGATACCTCTGTCTGGGCATAACCGCCAATGAGCAGCGTACCGTCTTCATTTTCAACTATCGAGGTCAGCAAGTCTACTGCTCCGTAGTTATAAGTTTCCTGCCAAAGCGTTTGTCCTTCATCATCCAGACGGACAATCCAGAAATCAGTTCCTTTGGTATTGGCTCTGCTTTTATCATGTGAAGGATTGGAACTGGAGCTTCCACCAAGTACATAACCGCCATTACGACTTTGAATCAAGGAAGTCAGGTTATCATCACCATCACCGCCTAAAGTTCGTTGCCATTCGATAGCACCGGCTTTGTCGGTTTTGATGATCCAGTAATCCCCTGTACCAATGTTGTCGCTTTGCTTGTTGCCCGAAGCCGGAGAGTTGGAATAGCCACCCAGGATATAGCCGCCGTCTTTGGTTTGTTCCACTGTTTTTAATTGGTCGAAACTTTTACCACCATAGGTCTTTTGCCATTCGATCGTTCCGGAAGCATTCAATTTCACAATCCAGTAGTCCAGATTACCGAAATTACCTTCTGTTTTATCACCGGATTTTCCCGAAGAAGAAGATCCGCCAACGATATACCCGCCATCCAGCGTACGGCTGATGCAGGCTAAGTGTTCCTGACCGCTGCCACCAATGGTGCGCTGCCATTGCTCATTGCCTTTGGCATCCAGCTTGATGATCCAATAGTCTTCCTGACCACGGGAATCTTCTTTTTTCTGACCGCCTTTCGGTGAACCGGAAACGCCTGCCAATATAAAACCTCCATCAATGGTGAGCTGAGCACTTTGAAGAAAATCGAGGCCACTTCCTCCAAAGCTTTTTTGCCACTCAGCCATACCATATTCATCCATTTTCCAGAGCCAGTAATCGAAATTACCGCTTGAAACCATTTCTTTGTTTCCGTTTTTGTCGGATAGGGAACTGCCCGCTAAGAGGAACCCATAATCGGGTGTGGGCAGTACATCTGCTAAAAATTCGGCGTGTTTGCCACCATACGATTTTTCCCAGATGATATCCTGGGAATAAATAACCATAGGGCAAAGCAGTGCCATGAGCAGGCTGAAAAGCCCACTTTCCTTAATTACGTTCGACATGGTTTAGATTAATTAATTGATTATCGGGTCAAACGTATACCCTTTTTTTTCTCTCACCAAATTATTGAGTCAAAATGGGGCTTTTTCCCCTTCTGATAATCAAGATATTACGTAAAAATACGGACAAAAAAATACGTAGCTAAACAGAAGCGAGTTATTTTCCTACAGTTTTTATTCTTCTACTAATTAGCATATCCTAAGTACTTTTTTACTTGGGGAAATGAAAGATGATTAGCTGTAATGACAATTTTTCAATTCGAACGGCACAAAAAGGGAAGCGAAGTAAGCGTTTGCCACTTCTGTGGGCGCATAATGTGCCTGATCGTCCCTCTCAGTCTCACCCATTGGGACTTATAGCCCACAGTGCATTGGCGCAACCGCTTTTGACTTGCTTTCTTTTTTTTCCGTTTTTTTCTTTTGAAAAATAGCTTTAGAGCAAACGGCTGAAAAAAAAGGAAAAACAAACAAAATTTTTAACCTAAAAAATCGAATTATGGAAATTCCAAATCAAATCTCGGCCATTGAAAAAATTATTCGTCAGGACTGGAAAAAAATCTACTACGCCGCCACCCCTTACTTGGATGCAATGAGAGAATTAGACAGCATCCGCCAAAATTACTATGAGGAACCAGCAGCCAGCATTGTCCGGTATTTTCTTGCAAATGCAACTAGTTGGCGTGGCGATACCGCTAGAGCAGTAAAGGCCAAATTAAAGCAACTGCTCGATGAATGACCAAAGAACCATCTGCATTTTTTCAAATCTAAAACTTAAACCAATGATACAAGATATAAATATAGCCGATGCAACAATTTACGTAGGAACGTACAAAAAATACAATGAGGGTTCCTTATATGGTGACTACTTAAAACTATCTGATTATGCAAGCAAAGAAGATTTCTACAAAGCTTGCAGAAAGTTACATAAAGACGAACAAGAGCCGGAGTATATGTTTCAGGATTTTGAAGATATACCGCGAAGTCTTATCGGTGAAAGTTGGTTAAGCGAAAGATTTTTTGAGGTGAGGGATGCAATCGAAAATATAATAGAAAAGCAAAAGCCGTTTCTAATATGGTGCAATAACGGGCATCGTGATTTATCACAGGAAGATATAGATGACTTGATTAGCGATTTTGAAAATGATTACATCGGTCATTACGACAGTGAAGAAGATTATGTGCGGGAACTGATTGAAGAGCGAAGCGATTTAAGTGCATTTGCAAAGCAATATTTCGATTATGAAGGATATACAGCAGACCTTTTTTGCGGAGAATATTGGAGCGAAGACGGACATATATTTTATAACTCTTAAACCCCAACGGCAACCGCTTACAGGCTGTTGCTTTAAAATCTAATATTATGAACATTGGAATTATCACATACAGCAATTACGACGAAAGGGTACTCATGGATCACCATTTCGTAATCGACGACCTCTTTTACATTGTGCAAAATGATGTAAGCTACCGAGCCTTTAAAATAGAGGATAATAAAGGAAAAATAGTACTATCAACAGATTATAGAGATACCCAGCAGGGTGCAGGATACCTCAATCTACCAATCATAAAAAAAGATATGGAATTGATCGGTAGCATTTATAATGCATATATGACTCCGTCAACCAAATGCAAATATAAAACCACATGGACTGTAAATAGTGGAGTTTGCAAGAACAAAAAACATGCTCATGGATATGCCGATATGCTTAAAAAACGAGCAAGGCTATCACTGGAAAAATATATTGAACGGATATGAAAATAACAGATTTAAACGGTTTAGAAATTAAGGTAACCGACCTTGAAAAAGCGATAGACCAAGCAGACTATTTTAAAGATGCTCATCACATTCCCCCTGTAGATTCTGACAAACAACGTCAAGAATACTGGACAGACATTTATAACAAGCTATTAATGCTAAAAAATACGATAAACAATAAAAATGATGAAAACATACCGTCTTAAAATTAAGGGTAGTACCCCCCTCAGTATAAAAAAGTAACAATTGAAAATTTGATTGCAATACCGCATAAAAGTTTTGAGAGTATTCGAAATATGAGCCCGATTGGTCAACCCCAATGGAAGAAGAATATACTATATTATACAACACTATAGAAAATCGAAAAATAAATTTCTTCAAAGTTCGCGATAGTGATCTAATTCTGATACCAGGTAGCTACCTATATACCACAACACTTACAGAACAGGATATAAATGATTTAGATCAATATAAAAAAATTAGCCTAATCAAACTAAACCAGGTTCCCCGCCCGCGTATAAAAAACCGGGCGGGGACTTCTTTTCTTTTATCGGCAAAAGAAAAGAAGCAAAAGAAAACTGTAGCTTACTACGATGAATAAAGTTTACTCTTTTTTTATTCAATTACTTCAACCATTAAAAGCATGGGTGGCAATACATCCGGAACCAGTGATCTATCACCAACATTTTTCATGAACAATGCATTTTTCGCAACTTCATTGGTGGCTAGAATAGCTTCCTTTTCTCTTTCAAATATAGCTATACAATTATTAAAATCGAAAACCTCCCAATCCGATATGGGATAAAATTCGTCATCAAAAAAGTTAAGATAGTTCTTTCTCAATTCTTCCAAATTATTAAACAAACCAAGTATCCGTTTATTCTCCTGAAAAGTTTTTCTTGGATCTATGGTATGAAATGATACCTCGTACATTTTGCCTTATTTTTTTGTGCAAATTTAGAGCACTGGTTCCAAAAAAAAATCAGTATAAATACTGAAAAGACGAAATGTAAATTTTAATAGTTTTACAACCAACTTATATAGAGAGAGATGAGCGATAAAATCGCAAACTTAGTTAGAGCCATCAGGTTATATCTAAAAATAAAAGAGCCCGTACAAACATCATTAAATTGGCAAACTGTTTTAGCTATCTATTCGATATGGATACCAATTATTGCAATGATGTACTGGTGGGTTTTCTTTATGAATTTTCATTCCGATTACTTCGCAATAGCTTACAACTTGGATGACATTTTCTTAATCTTGTTTAAGAAATCCGTAAAGTTTGGTTTTGCCATCCTGATAAATTTATTTATTGCCTGGATATTCTTGTTTAGAAACACCCTCCGGGAGATTCGCCGGATAATCATGATCCTGATTGGTGTTTCAATCATGTGCGGAGTTTGTAAAAGCGAGTCATTTTCGTATAGCTATCTCGCAGTTCTGCTTGGATTGACAACTGCGGTAACGATTATCTTTATTTTGTACGATAAAGGAGCCATTTATGGATATTCATTAGTTTTTGGTCTATTCCTGTTTTTGTCCGCAAAAACGGATGCCCAACATGCCCATCATAATATTGGAAAGTATAGTATTATTTCTGATAGAGGTGAGGTCATATTGGATAAAAATGATGAAAACAGATATTATGTTGGATATACATCTCAGTATATTATGGTTTTCGATAAAGAAAAATCAATACTAGAGAAATATGACAAACGGAGGTTAAGATAACCCTTAACCAAATAACTAAACAAGAGCCCTGAGTCAAAATCAGGGCTTTTTTATTATCCAAAAAGTTTAACGCTAAAAATAAATGATTTAGCGCGTAACAATTAGACCTACTCCTGATCTAAAAATACTGATGTTACTCAATTACAAGCCGAAACTGTTTTGCAAATTAACGACGAGCAATCCTTTCTTGAATACATTGAAAAGCATAAAGGCATATTAAAGCGTATCACTAAAATGTATGCTTACAATAACGAAGACAGACAAGATCTGCAACAGGATATTATTGTCCAGCTTTGGAAATCTTACAATACCTTTCGAGGTGAAAGTAAATTCTCTACCTGGATGTACCGTGTTGGGGTCAACACCGCAATAACTTATTTAAAAAAGGAAAAAAGATCCATCCAGTTTCAATACAAAGAAAATTTTCCGGAACTTGTCTTTGAAGAGTATAAAAATGAAAAAGATAACCAATTGCAGATTTTTTACCGGGCTGTTCAGGAATTAAACCAAATTGAAAAGGCGATAATCTTTTACTTCATGGAGGGGATGACACATAAAGAAACAGCGTTACAGTTAGGAATTAGTGATATAAACGTAAGGGTGAGATTAAATCGTACAAAAGACAAGCTACAAAAGATAATTAAAAAGCACGGTTATGAATTTTGATAAATTGAAAGACGAATGGGATAAAGATGATAGCAATGATCTCCAAATTCCCATAAGCATAAAAAATTTGAAATCTTCTTCTCACCCAATAGATAAGTTAAAGAAAAACATGAAATGGGAATCGTATTTACACGCGTTGGGAATTCTTATTTTCGCGGCTTATCCTTATATGCTAAAATTCAAGCCTCAATTAATTCCTGTTTATTACATCTGCTATTCAATGTTTTTCGTCATATCTGCATATTATGTTTACGGCTTTCACAAGTTTTACAACAGTCTAAATCACTATGAAACAGATACTAAAAATAGTCTTTTAAAAATCTACTACGAACTACAGGTCAATATAGAAAAATATAAATCCTTTGGTTTTTTGTTTTTACCATTGGGACTAATAATAGTTGGGTTACATGTCTACAACAAACTCCTGATAAAAGGTAAATCATTAGACTTTCTTACTGATAAGAACATATTCACAATCACTTTTGCATCAGTGGTTATAATAGGATTAATCATGTTCACAATCAACGCGTGGGTTAATTTCTTTTATGGCAGATATGTTAAACAAATAAAATCCATATTGGACGACTTAATGCAGGAGTAATAAAAAGCTCCTTAAATTAAAATTTAGCGAGAAAAACACTGCCTATTTCACTTTCTCGAATTAACAAAATGATTTTTTCTTTTTTAAGAACCCTAAAAATATAAACTTAGGATAAAACTATTTTGAATCAGAAATTTAATACTATAAATGTAAATTAGAATATTATAATCCAAAGCTGCTGAAAAATCTTACTCAATATGAAGACACCTTAATTTCGAAAAAAATCACTATAAAAAGAATATCTTTGCTATAAAAAAACGTGGACAATCAGAAAGAAATTAAAATTTTAAAGCAACAATTGACTGCGGAAGTTCAAAAAGAACATTCAGACAATTCCCTGATTTTATCACTTTCCAATAGAATAGCCAGATTAGCTACTACCGAAGTAAGGTTTTCAGTTGATGCAGGTATTATTAATAGACTTGGTAAAGAGCTAGTTGGACGCCACGAAACGGCAGTATCTGAACTTGTCAAAAATGCTTATGATGCTGATGCAAAAACTGTCAATTTAATTTTTAAGGATGCCTGGAATCCGGGTGGAACACTAATTATTGATGATGACGGCATTGGAATGAATCGAGAAGAATTAATCAATGGATTTATGAGATTATCATCATCAGATAAAATTCATAATCCTGAGTCTCCAAAATATAATCGTACAAGAGCAGGACGAAAAGGTATTGGACGTTTTGCTACACAGCGATTAGGAAATAAACTCACAATTATAACACAAAAAGAGAATCTTGATAGTGCTTTAAAGATAACTATTGATTGGAATAGATTTGAAACAGATAGAGATTTAGCTTCTATATCAAATTCAATCGAAATTATTCCTAAAAAAAAAGAAGAAGGCACAACTTTAATCATAGAAGATCTTAGGGAAGGATGGTCAGATCCAACTATAAAAAGGGTATATAGATATACGTCTGATTTGCTGCAACCATTTCCTTTGTCTAAAGAACGTAAAGAGAAAATTGAAAACAAACTAGATCCAGGGTTTAAAAGTTCTTATTACCGGGATATAGAAAGCGAAGAAAACTTAATCATTGATGAAGAAGAGGCCTTTTTAAAATATGCACTTGCAGAAATCGAAGGATATGTACTTGAAGATGGACAAGGTTGCTGGTCTTTAGAAAGTGAAAAATTAGAATTTTCTCAGGAAGTTTTTTTGATTGGAAAAAATAAGGATTTACCAGAATCAAAATTTCAATTCATAAAAGGCATCCATTTTAAATGTTATTACTTTTTATATGATAGTTCTCTCATTCCTACTCAAACAATGACATTTATTAGAGAAGTAGCTAATGAACGTGGAGGAATCAGAATCTATAGAAATGGTTTCCGCGTATTACCTTATGGCGAAAAGCTTAATGACTGGCTTGGATTAGATGATTCTACAGCAAGGAGGGTTATTTTATCGTCGCATAGAAACATAAATTTTTTTGGTTTTGTAGAGATTACAGATGAATCAGGCTTATTATTTGATGAAACTTCTAGCAGGGAGGGTTTATTTGATAACGAAGCCTTTCAAGAGTTAGTAGGTTTTGTTCAACGATCAATTTTAAATGCTGTTCTTAAAATAGCTGATTTACGAGGAAGGAAGGCAACAACTGGTCAGAAAAACTGGCTCAAGCCCGAAAAGACCTCAGAAAAAGTCGATAGTGCTATCGAAAAAATAAAGCAAATTTTTGATGAAGATAATAAAACAAATAATCATTCCAGTTCCGGTGATCCATCTGATAAAAAACAGAAATTTGAAGAAGCTTTTGAAGAATTTAAACAAGCTCGACAAGAAGAGGTATTTGAAAAGCAAAAGTTAATTGAAGAACTAAATATGCTCCGTGTACTTGCTGGGCTAGGACTTGTAATTGGTGAATTTGTACATGAAGTTAAAAGATTTCTCCCTGGTTTTGATACTGATACAAAATTTTTAAAAAAAGCAGTTAAGGACTACTCTGAAGCATTGAATCGTGTGGAACGCCTTGAAGTAAATATAAAATCCTTCACAGCTTATACCTCATATTTCGATAGAGCTATATCTAGAAACGTTTTTCGAGAGCTTGAACCTATTGAATTGAGGAATGCAGTGAATGATTTCTGGGATATTGTAAAGAAAGATATCGAACGGTCTGGCATAGTTTTTCATCAACCCATGTATGAAGATTTTGACTTGTTTACAATTCCAATGCACCCTTCGGAATGGGCATCCATTCTATTTAATTTTTACACAAACTCAAAAAAAGCAATTAGAAGAAAAGGTGTTAAAGGAGAAATTTTCATTAAATGTGGGCGAAATAAAGATAATGTATATTTAGAATTTTCAGACAATGGCGATGGGATAAATAAAGATCACGAAGAACAAATTTTCAATGCTTTCTATACAACATCTGGCGTTTCTGGACATAGAGATTCAGATTCGGAATCACTTTCCGGCACTGGACTGGGACTAAAAATATTAAAAGATATTATTGAAAGTTATAATGGTTCAATCTATGTAAGTTCCCCAGAAAAAAAGTTTAATACAACAATAAGAATCGAATTACCTGAAAACAAATAAAATGATGAAACCAAAATTTTTATATATCGACGATGAAGATGACGCATCAGTTGCAGCGGTTCGTGATGGATTTAATGATGAAAATTTAATTGAAGTTTCTGTTGAACAACCACAGGACTTTAAAGCACAAATCAAAGATTTAATTGTAAAACTCAATGATTATGATGGTTTGATATTGGATTTTAGACTTAATCAGAATATGAAGTTGGATGTGGCCTATAATGCCCCTGCGATTGCACAAGAATTGAGAATGAGTGTTGCAGAACCTGAAATAAACGCTAAATCAATTCCGATAATTCTATGCTCAACTGATGAGCGTATGCGTGCTACGTATGACGCAGACATGACAAGTCACGACCTGTTTGACTACAAATTTTTAAAAGGTGATGAGCCAGATTGGGGACGATTCTCTAGAAAGCTAAATTCTCTTGCTGATGGATATAATTGGTTAAATTCTGAAAATCGTTCATTTGAGGATGTTATCCGACGCAATGACATAAATAATTTAGATCCACGTATTAGTGAACGCTTTAAAGATCCTGATGAAAAAAAAATAAGTTATGATTTTGCGAATTTCATAATAAAAAATTTATTTAATCATCCTGGTGCAATGATTAAGGAAAGAGTTCTTGCTGCGAGATTAGGTGTCGATATTGAAGAATCTGGAAAGGACTGGCTGATACTTTTGGAAAAGCTAGACGAATGCAAATACAAAGGTTTATTTAGTGATGGGTGGAATCGTTGGTGGATGGATAAAATCAATGGACTTTTTAAGGATATTTCTAAAGGAAAGCGCCTTTCAAATACAAATGCGGAACAACGTGTAGCAATATTATCTGAAACTTATGAATTGAAAAACTTAAAAGCTGCTGAACCAATCAAATATTGCACAAGCAAATCTTTTTGGACTATTTGTGAAGAAACTAAACGACCTTTAGATCCTTTGGAAGGATTTAAAGTATTTGAAACAGTAGAATTGAAATCTTGGCAAGAACCAAAATATTTATCATTTTATGCAATTGCTGAAGTTGGTATTAAAAAGAAAGGATTACGTGAACAATTTGGTGAAAAAGAAAGAATTCAATATATGAAAGAAAATCTAAAAAAATGAAAATTGAACAATTTCGCCAAACAAGAGCTAGTGAGTTAATTTCAGCTGCTGATAGGTTAGATAGTGTCTTTTCAAGAAGTGTAAATACGACTCCAATCAGATTAGCAGCTGAGGCTTTAAAAAATGGACACCCTCCTTTAAAAGACAAATCAGTGCATCAAGACTATTGGGGGTACGAAATTGAAGATTTCAAGATTCCTGTGGATACAGTTAAACATCTACGTCCAAAGTCAATTGATAATAAAAAAGTTGAGTTAATACTGAACATGAAATTAGTTGCAGATAAAAATAATTGGGATAATTTAAATGATCCTTTAATTGAACTAAATTTTAATGTAACAATTAAGGGCATAGGTATAACTCCACACTTTTTTTGCTTTCATATAGATAAGCATGATCATGCAAAAATGGCTGCTACCGAAGAGCCGCACCCTGTATATCACTTGCAGTTTTCTAGTAATCCTGAAGGTAATGATGAATTTAATTACGGAGAAACAATGGCTCTCGATACACCAAGAATAATTCACCATCCAATCGATTTTATTTTAGGAATCGGTTTTTTGACTTCAAATTTTTTTCCAACGGCATTTGAAGATATGATGAGTGATGGTTATTTCGCAGGACTGTATAGAAGATATCAGGAAAAAATTTTACAACCATATTTTCATACTTTAGCGAGTACTTGGACGTATGACAGAAATAATATTATTTGGGATAAAGAACATCTTTGCCCTAGTTTTTTGAAATGAATAAGGAGATAAATAGATACTTAAAAGACAAGAATTTTACAGACCCACAGCTAGTGGATAGATTGATTGTGTCGTCATTCTTAAAAATCAACGACATTCTCGTAAATGAAAATGTTTTTATAAAAAGTTTTATAATTTCAGAGGACAAAACAGAAGTCGAGTCGTTAAAAAAATTTATTGAAATAATCAATATCAATGGCTTTAAATTTGATTTTGAGGCACTAATTGAATTGTTTGAATTTGTAATCTCACCAGATGAGAAAGTTGTTACTGGCGCAATATACACCCCTATAAACATCCGTACCTTTATAATAAATCAGGTCTTTAAAAATATAAATTTCACTGATTCCGCAAGAATTGCAGACATTGCATGTGGATGCGGAAGTTTTTTATATGATCTAGCTATTTACATACATAATATAAGCGGGCATACATACACACAAATATTTAAAAACAATTTATTCGGCCTTGACATTCAAGAATATTCTATTATTAGAACTAAGATTCTTTTGTCGTTACTTGCAATTCAAAATGGTGAAGATATCCCAATTTTAGAATTTAATCTGTTTGTAGGAGATGCACTTAATTTTAAATGGTCTGATGTTATAGCAAATTTTGAGGGATTCCAGAGCATAATTGGCAATCCACCTTATGTATGCTCTCGAAATATTCCCCAAGTTACGAAACAATATCTTAAAAATTGGGAAGTTTGCTCAACAGGTCATCCCGATTTATATATTCCTTTTTTTCAAATTGCATTGGAAAACTTAATCAATAACGGTGTTTTAGGATATATTACAATGAATTCCTTCTTTAAAAGCTTAAATGGAAGAGCATTACGATCTTATTTTCAGCAGAAAAAATATAGTTTTAAGATTATTGATTTCGGAAACCAGCAGATATTCAAAAGCAAATCAACCTATACCTGTCTTTGTTTTATTGAAAAACAATCCTGTGAATTTCTGCAGTACTATAAAAACCAGAACAAAGAATTGAGTAATAATATGAATTACAGTAAATTATATTATGACACTTTTGATTCGGTAAAGGGTTGGAATCTTGAAATTGCAGAAGTAATAAATAAGATTGAAAAAACTGGCAGGCCATTTGGAGATATTTATAAAACGAGAAATGGTATAGCAACTTTAAAAAATAATATTTACATTTTTAATCCAATTAAAGAAGATGATAATTTCTACTATTTAAAGAACGGAATTATCTTTCCTATTGAAAAGGAAATCTGTGTAGATATTATCAATCCAAATAAATTCACTAAAATTAATAATGTTGATGACATTACAGAAAAGGTCATATTTCCTTATAAGTATAAAGGAGATAGAGTTAATTTAATTACTGAGGAGTATTTTAAGACCAACTATCCACAGGCCTATCATTATCTATCAGTAAAAAAAGAAATTTTAGCTGGTAGAGACAAAGGAAATGCAACGTATGAAAATTGGTTTGCATTTGGACGAAACCAGTCATTAGAGAAGATGAGGAATAAGCTATTCTTTCCACATATCACTCCACATACGCCAAATTTTGTAATTAATACTGATGAAAATTTGCTTTTCAGAAACGGATTAGCTGTAGTTGTAGACGAGGAAAAAGAATTACTATTCTTGCAAAAATTGATGGCCTCAGATATATTTTGGCTTTATATCAAAAATTCTAGTAGACCTTATGGATCAGGATATTACTCGTTGAGTAAGAACTATATCAAAAACTTTGGCGTCTATGATTTTACAGAAGAACAGAAAGACTATATTGTAAACGAAAAAAACATTAAAAAAACTAACAAGTTCATAATGAAACTATACGATATTGAGTGATAATGCCTTTTTGATTAATGACCTTATCAAACACAAATTAGTCAACACTATGCTTTCTTTTACTATTGTTCACTTAATGAAAGTTTTCATTAAGTGAACAATAGTAAAAAGTAATTTTGGAAAGAGGAGATTATTTATCAGATATAATATTAACTTTCTAATCAATTGTTTATCTTTATGATAAGATTATAAAGTTCTTTCAAATCATGGCTTCGTGCAGGAGCCTTTGCATATAATAAAAGATGGTTAAAAGTTTATGGCAAGTTCATGGCGTCGGTTCATTTGAACTCCCCTAACAGTGCCTAAAACTAATAAATATGGGTGAGGTTCGAATCCCTCGCTCTCCGCCAAAAAAACAAAATTTATTTTGCAAAGGAAATGCCGTCATAATTGATGGCATTTTTGCGTATAGAAGTTTTTTTGTGGCACATTCGTGGCACATCGTTATATCGAGAGCTGGGAACCCCATTAAACGGGCTTGAAACCCAAAAGGTGTTATTCCCTCTTTCTCCGCTGATAAAAATCCTAAACGGTATCAAAACCCCCGAAATCCTATGATTTTCGGGGGTTTTTGCTTTTGCAGACTTTCAAAATTTATCATCAAATCTTATCGCTAAAGGGACTAAATCGAGACCCTGACAAAAACTAGAAATCTAGGGTCTCGCTAAATCTCTTTAACCCTTGCAAACATTGGGCTTTCGAATGAATTAAATAGCTTGTTCATTCAGTAAACATCTTGTTTGGCTTGGATTAGGAATTTAAATTGATAACTAATTAATCACTCAGTAAAATGAAAGCGAAAGTAAACCTGCATTTCTATGCAAAATCAACCAAGGTTAATGCCAAAGGGCAATTTCCAATTTATGTCCGACTTACGGTAGATGGAAACAGAACCGAATTCAGTACCAAGAAATTTATCGACCCTACCCGATGGTCGTCAGAAGCATCCAAAGTAAAAGGTACAACAGAAGAAGCCCGTTCAATAAATAGTTACCTTGATGTAATAAAATCTAAAGTATTGGATATTCAAATGGAGTTAATTCATAAAAATGAAAATCTAAGTATTGAGAATTTTAAGGAATTGCTTTTTGGCTCTGATGAAAAACAGCGTATGCTTATACCGATTTTTCATGACCATAACAATAAGATAAAGGAATTAGTGGGCAAAGAATATGCGCCCGGCACATTAGAACGCTACACGACCTCTTTAAAGCATACAGTCGAATTTTTGGAATGGAAATACAATATTTCAGATATTGAGATTTCCAAAATAAATCACGCTTTCATTACAGACTATGAGTTTTATTTAAGAAGCGTTAGAAATTGCTCCAATAATACCGCTGTCAAATACATTAAGAATTTCAGCAAAATAATCAAGATTTGTTTGGCAAATGATTGGTTGGAGAAAAATCCATTTGCAAACTATAAGGCAAAAGTTAAAGAAGTTGAGCGGGTTTATTTGACTGAAGAAGAAATTCAAACCATAATTGAAAAGGATTTAAAAAATGATAGGCTTTCCCTTGTTCGTGATATTTTCTTATTTAGCTGTTTTACAGGCTTGGCTTATATCGATGTAAAGAACTTGACTAAGTCGCATGTTAGCATTGGTATTGATGGCGATAAATGGATTTTTACACATCGTCAGAAAACGGAAAGTGCTTCAAAAATTCCTATCCTGCCAGTTACTCAAATGGTAATTGATAAATATGAAAATCATCCACAATGTGTTGGAGAAGATAAATTACTTCCTATTCTATCCAATCAAAAAATGAATGCCTATCTAAAAGAAATTGCAGGGATCTGTAAAATTGATAAAGAATTGACCTTCCATATTGCTAGGCATTCATTCGCAACAACGGTAACACTTACCAATGGTGTTCCTATTGAAAGTGTTAGTAAAATGCTTGGGCATAAAAATTTGAGAACTACTCAACATTATGCAAAAGTTTTAGATAGAAAAGTCAGTGAGGATATGAAGTCACTAAAAGATAAATTACAAGCAATCAAAATCGAAAACTTGAAAGTGGGCAGTTAATTCTATTATCTTTAGACTCCTTATTTATTTTATTATGGATGAAGAAATAGAAAATGAAGAATTGGATGCTTACATCGATTCCTTAATTACCGCTGAATATGTCAAACTAATCGAAGGTGATATTGGTCTTTGCACCTGTCAACTTTTTAAACATGATTTAACTAAAGGAGCGGTTCCATTTGCATCTGGTGTTTTTGTCTTTCTTGGAGATGATTTTTATTTGCTTACCGCTTCACATGTTATTGAAGATTGGTCTGATTCAAACCGTCTTTTTGTCAAAGTCAAAGACGATTATGTTTCAATTGCGGGAAAAGGTTGTGGTACAGAAATGGAGAAAGAAGAAAAAATAGATGCCGCATACATAAAACTCAAACCTCAATTAGTACATCTTTTGGTACAATGGTATAGATTTCTTCCCTATGAAAGATTCTTATTTGATGAAAAGATATTCCATGAACCTGCTTATTGCGCTTTTGGATATCCAGTAATCAATAAAAGAAAAGAACCTTCCGGCATAAAGACATTTGGTTCAGCTTATTATATGCTACCAAGCCAAGACAAAGTTTTTGAATATTACTCGTTAAATCCTCTTACCCATTACGTTCTTGAATTTCAAGGAAAAGCAATGAATATTAAAACTGAACAGCTTGAAAAAATAAAGACCGAACATTATGGTCTTAGTGGTGGCGGTTTATGGTATATAATTATGGACTACGATGAAGATAAAGACGAAATTATATCTGAGGCATTCTTAATAGGTATTATGACAGAATTTAGAAGAAGTAAATACGACTGTCTTATAGCGAACAGAATTGAAATTGTTTTAGCTATGATACAAACCAACGAAAACACCAATTTCAATGGTACATCTTAAATCTTTAAATATATCAATCTTTAAAATAATCTTTGGTTGTGCAATAACTTTCTTCAGGTGGCATTGTTTCGTATTTTTCATTCCAAACAATTATTGAGTTCAAAATTGGCAAAAGCTCCAATCCTTTTTCCGTCAATGAATATTCTACTCTTGGAGGTATTTCACCGAAAGATTCTCTTATCACAATACCATCATCTTCCAATTCCTTCAACTGTTCCGTTAAAACTTTCCTTGTAATTAATGGAATAATGGCATCTAATTGACCAAATCTTACTTTACGATTTTGCAATACATAAATAATAATTGGTTTCCACTTATTGCCAATAATACCCATAGACCGAGTTAATGAACATTTTGAAAAGCTAAATCTTGCATCCTTCATATTACTGTTATTTTATTTGTTACTAAAAAGTAACTAGTTAATTTTTAGCATTAGTATCATTTGGATACAAATGTAGGTAACTTTGCGATACAATTAACTATATTAATAGAAAGTAATAAAAAAATGAGTAAAAAATTAGTAAACAAAGTAGCATTAGTGACCGGAGCATCAAAAGGAATTGGTGCAGGAATTGCAAAACAATTAGGTGCCGCAGGTGCCAAAGTAGTCGTAAATTATGCATCAAGTAAAGCAGATGCAGATAAAGTGGTTACTGAAATCACTAGCAATGGTGGAACTGCAATCGCTATTCAAGGTGATGTTTCAAAATCAAATGATGTAACTAGACTTTTTGAAGAAACAAAAAATGCTTTCGGTGGCTTAGATATTCTAGTAAATAACGCCGGAATTTACTGGGTAACGCCTTTAGAAAATTTCATTGAAGATGATTATCGTAAAATGTTTGATGTCAATGTGCTTGGGACATTATTAGCATCACAAGCTGCACTCAAACTATTTGATGGTAAAGGCGGTAGTATTATCAATATCAGTTCTGTTGCGGCTAAAGACCCAGAAGTTACATTATCCACATATGGAGCTACTAAAGCAGCCATGAGTTTAATAACAAGGTCACTTTCACAAGAATTAGGTCCTAAAAACATTCGCGTAAATTCGTTGCTTCCTACTATGGTTTTGACAGAAGGTTTAGCAAGCCTTGGATTAGTTGCTAATACTGATAATCCATATATAAACCAAATGATAGACCGCACTCCTTTAGGACGATTGGCTACAGCTGAAGACTTTGGTAACATGGCAGTATTTCTTTCATCAGATGAAGCAAGTATGGTAACTGGGCAAGAAATTGGAGTTTCCGGAGGATTTAAATAAAATTTAACACATAGTAAAATGAGCCGTTTCACAAGTTGAGATGGCTCATTTTATTATTAATCAAAAAGCAAAAAAACATGAAAATAGCAATAATCGGAACAGGTGCTCTTGGTGGTGCTATAGCAAAAAAACTATCAGCAGTAGGATATAAAGTTAAAGTGACTGATACTAGTCCTATGAGTGTAATGCAAGAAACAGCTATTAAGTTGGGGGCAGAAGCCGCAACTATCCAAGAAGTAGTCAAAGATGTGGATGTTGTCATAATATCTATTCCAACCATTGCAATTCCAAATCTACCTAAAGATTTATTTAAAAAGCTTCCAAAAGAAGTGATAGTTATTGATACAACCAATTATTATCCTTATCGTGATGGTTTGATGGATGAATTAGTTAACGGAAAACTTGAGAGCGTTTGGGTTTCCGAACAATTAGGAAGACCAGTAATTAAAGCTTTCAATAATTTATTGTCTTATACCCTTGAGCATAAAGGATTATCGAAAGGAAATGAAAATCGGGTTGCTATGGCTATTTCAGGCGATGATGAAAAAGCAAAGGAAATTGTTTCTAAACTAATAGACGACTTAGGTTTTGATACTCTGAATACAGGAAGCTTATTAGAATCATGGCGGCATCAGCCAGGCACACCCGCCTATTGTACTGAATTGAATAGCATTGAACTGACACAAGCTCTAAAAGACGCAGATTTATTTAAATCAAAAGCAGCCTATCTCAGAGACTTGACAACCGATAAACTTATGAGTAGAGATACTCCACCTAGTCACGAAGAAATGCTCGCTGTTATACGTGGACTATTCCCAAGAATCTCTTTCATTATGAACAATAAGTAAAAGCTTTAAGGAAAAACAAAAACTTTTTTAGGGGGGCTTGTCAAAATGGAATTCTTAGAACTTCTAAGTTTCCATTTTGGCAAGCCCTATAATTTAAAAGACAAAACTTGAACCCAAAAATAACCTTACTCCTTTCAGACCTTAACGAACAATTAAACTTTATAGATTTAGAAATTGACAACCCAATTAAAAAATGCGAAAAAGCTATCGACATAAGTATAAAGTCAAAAGAGAAATTAAGGCTTTTAATCCAAAAAACTAATTTTAAGTCCGAAGAAGAAGAAATTCAATTCTTCAAAGAAATAAAGCCTCAATTCACATCTAAAGTTATTTATTACAATACCATTTTTAATATTGAAATGAAAAAGCCTAATGGAGGAACGAGGGTTTTAAAAAAGTATTACAATAACGAGTTAATTAAGCTGAAAGCATTCTTTGATAACGAATTAGATTTTTACAAATATTATCGCTCAGGTAATATTTATTTAGATTATAAATACTTTCTAAGAGGTAAGTTTGATATTAAACTTTCATTGGATAGTTACTACTTTGAGGCTGATAAAACATTCGCAACATCGCATGATTTCAAGGTTGCCAAAATTTTGGCAAATGATTTAATCCAATTGTATTTAGAAAATCAATTAATAATGATTGAGAATAAAGACAACAGCGAAAAATCACAACGCAATCCGAACATTAAATTGATGTGGACAGGCTCAAAAGTCGCATTGACGGAACTAGTATATGCATTACACTCAGAAGGAGTTTATAATAATGGCGGTGTCGATTTAAAAGATATTGCTGAGTATTTTGAACACATTTTCGATATTGATCTAGGGCAATATCGACGTACTTTCCTTGAAATTAGGGCACGAAAGGGAGATAGAACTAAATTCATACATTCTTTAAATGAAACTCTTATAAAGCGTATGGATGATGCGGATGATATAGTATAAATAAATCGTACACAACATATCCCCCGTTGTGAATCAAAGCAACGCAAATACAACAATTTTGTTCCATAACAATCTAAATTATAAGTTATGGCAATTGAAGTTATTACTCGTGAAGATTTAAACGAATTCAGAAGTCTTTTATTGAATGATTTAAAGCAAATTATTCAACCACAAACCCAACAAGTAAAGCAATGGCTCAAATCTAATGAAGTCCGAAAATTGCTTAACATTTCCCCAGGTACTTTACAAAATCTCCGAATCAATGGGACATTAACCTTTACAAAAATTGGAGGCATAATGTATTATAACTATTCAGACATTGAAAAAGTACTCAATGGTAATACTCAAAAAAAAGTTTCTACTCTTTTCAAGTAATCTATCCCTTATGAATGAATTACATTAAACATCTCACAGGTTTTTTTAACTGTATTGCAATTGAAGAAATCATTTACCCGACCCACATCAGTTTGTATCTGGCATTGTTTCAAAGTTGGAATGTGAATCGGTTTAAAAACCCGATTACCATTTCTAGGGAAGAAATGATGAAAGCCAGCAGAATAGCTTCAAAGGCAACTTACCATAAATGCATCAAAGAATTGCAATTACTAGGATTTATAGAGTATTTACCATCCTACAATCCGTATTCCGGAACAGAGGTAATTATGCATAATCTCTCTGATGGAAAAAAGTCTCAAAGCAGTTCACTGAATGGACAAACAAAACCAATAATTGGACAAGCTAATGGTCAGGTTACTGAACAGGTTATTGAACCCCATATATATAATAATAAACAAACATTTAAAAACAATAAAAACATATCTATTGAAAGCAATTTAGAAAGTTTAAATGAAGAAGAATTTTTAGAAACTGAAGAGAAAGAAAAAAAAAGTTCCGCGAAAAAAAAAGAAAGTCCAAGTCTGGATTTGGTAAAGGAATATTTCAAACTTCAGGAGTTTTCCGAAATTGAAGCAGAACGGTTTTTTAATTACTATACTAGCAACGGCTGGCTTATTGGTGGAAAAACCAAGATGATTGATTGGAACGCAGCTGCCCGGAATTGGATGCTGACTACCTCTAAATTTTCAATCAACTTGCCACAAAATGGTTCAACTAAAGAACATCCAAGAGCCAATAATTTACACAGCCAGGAAGACAAAGATTATGCAGAACCATTGTAAACAAATCAACTATGAATTTACAGTACAACTATCCGGAAATTCTAGCTTGGTTGGAACAAAAAGGGAAACGAGACTATGGGGATAAGTTTCATTTTACAGAGCAAGATACGCCTAATATAACAAAACTTACAGCTTATTTTTTGAATGATGAAGTGATGACAAAACAATATGATATTGACTTAACGAAAGGAATTTTACTATCGGGTCCGGTAGGTTGTGGCAAAACAACTCTAATGACTTTGATGAAATATGTTACTAAACAAGGCAATAAGTTTTACATAAAGACTTGCAGGGACATCAGTTTTGAATTCATAAAAGAGGGCTACGAAATAATACATCGTTACAGTCGTGGCAGTTCCTCTCAAACCGGATATAGGAATTATTGCTTTGATGATTTAGGAATTGAACAGAACTTGAAATACTATGGCAATGAATGCAATGTGATGGCCGAAATCATCCTTTCGAGATATGATCTATTTATTGCTAAAAAAGTGCAAACACATCTAACGACCAATCTTTCTGCTTCAGAAATAGAATTGGCTTATGGAAATAGAATCAGGTCAAGGTTAAGAGGAATGCTAAACCTTATTGCCTTTGATAAAAACACAGCAGACAAGCGCTAACTAAAGTACCAATGAAAATAATCTTGAAGAAAATAAAGATAGTAGATCTTGAAATAATACAATCAGAATTGCTAAAATTCATCCGAAACAAAGTTGATAATATCTCCCATTGCAAGGATTATGAAAATTATTGCAATGATATTATTGTAATTGACACCCTGCAAAGTATGTTTTTCATATTCAGAACGAAGATTGAAAGCAAAAAGTCATATACGAATATATCTCTCAGTCCAACACAATCAGTCATTCTACTCTATTGTTGTCAATGGGAAAGAACAGAAAGAAATCTGGAACAACGTATTACAATGCAAATGATTTCAGATACAATCCATCAAAAACTAACTAATATCTAAACCTAAGCTATGAAAATAAAGAACCGCTTCAAAATAATATACCTAAACTTATTCGCCATTGTGCTTTGCTTTGCAATTATTATAACCGCACCATTGCAATTTTTTGATTTCATCATCAAGGGCAAAAATCGAATACTTAAATATTTGGAAGATAAAATATTTAAATCCCTGTTTAGAATCAATGATTTAAAAAAGAATATTTAACCTTAAAGATCTATTGATGAGCAAAAACAATAAAAAACCACTTCCGTATTCAGTCACGAAATCGGAATTGATTCAGATGTATTGTGATCAGTTTAGTGAAACAAAAATTAGAAAGCAGATTAATGAGATTCTTAATGAGAAAAATATATCAAAAGATACTAAAATGATACCGCATTTAGAGTTTATGGAATTTGTAGAAACCTATGGATTACCGAAAGGATATTATCTTGATGATGAAGATAATATATCTAATAACGATTCAATAAATAAAAAATCTATTAGGTGATTTATATAGATTATTTCTTATATTCGAAGACAAACATATATTATAAACATCCGTTTTGAATAGCTTTATGAATGTTTGTCTCGCATAAAAACAAGTTAGTGGCAAGCTTTCAACAACCCCAACATAAGACAAAACATGATTTCTGAAAAAACTGTAGAATTAAATTTAACGACTGAATTTGTAAACCTAGCATTTCATCAAACTGGAATTAGACCATTTATTTTAGCACCATCTCAAAGGGCAGAAGCCACATTAGCATATGATGTACAGTATGGATTTCCAGGATTCAAAGGAATTCTAATTCAATATAAAAGAGCACATGTAAAAAATACAAATGAGTATATATTTAATCTTAATAGAACTTCAAAACAGGACCAGCATTTGAGACTATTTGTATTAGATTTAATGGGGTTTCCAGTATATTATGCTTTTCCTATTTTTCATCTTGAAACTGAGGTTATATATTTGAGAAGGAACTTACTACTTCATACCAAATTTGTGCGTCCTTCCAGAATTTTTCCAGTTGGAGGTCTAACTGGTCATCACGAAGTAGTATATTACAAATCAACAAATACATGGAAAGTTTTTTCAGAAGAAGGTACTCCTTTTGAAGGTGTAGAAGACTTAAATGATCTTTTGGAAAGATTCAAAGATATTCCTAACAGCCTTGAGGAACTAATGTCTGCATGCAACTTCTTATTTTCAAATGAACAAACAGTTACACAATCAGGATATAAAATTGAAAGCTCGGAAAAAGATGATTACAATTTAATGCGATCACAAAGTATAATAGGTGGATAAAAAGCCAGCCACTAACAGCCGTTTGGCGTAATAGCTATACTGCTTAAACATCATACCGATTTTCCGCTGGCAAATCTTATCTTAGCCAGACAATAATTAATCACGAAGTCGTTGCTACGCCAAGCGGCGGAACGTTAGCTGAAATATTTTTATGACGCCCAAACAGAAAAAACTATTACTGGAATTACAATCAAAAAAAGAAAATGAGTATCAAATTGTTCATCCTTTTGATGTGTTAATACATTCCGTTTTAAACACAATTCCTTTTAAAGATTTAGTTCATGACTATATAGATGACATTTTAATTGAAGTTAAAACTTCAATTTTTTCAAATATTGAAAAGAGAATCAAAGATTGTGATAACCCTGAAAGTATTTATGAAGATTTAAAATTTATTTTAGAAAATGGTGTTGATTATTCTAAATCACAACGAATAAGAAAAGTACTTGAAATGTTATTATTACGATTAGATGATTTTTATAAATCTGATTTTTTCAGTACTTTCTTTTACTCAAAATATTCTAATGATAAAAAAACAGCATTAAACTATATAGAATATGCTAAAAAAGAAACACAGAATGATTTATTAAATGAATACTTAAATACTGGAAACCCAAAATATCTTCAAGTCATTTTACAAAAAAGAAATATTGGATTCATAGCCAAAAATGTTAAAGCAATTTGGTCAGCTGAGCCTTCTTTTTTTTATAAAAAGCAAATCATAGATTTAATTTCCAAAACTAAGTTTGAAACATTGAAGTTTATCGAAGAAAAAGAAGTTGATTTATATATGCTAGCATGTCTCACAAACAAAAAAATCAGTGCGAAAGACGCTATGAATTTTTTAGATAAAGTCGCTAAAGACAAAAAACATTTCAGCATTTTGAATCTAAGCAAAAATCTTGAATTTAAATATGTTGAGCAAGAGATAAAAAAATACATCAGCTAATAGTTGCTATCCACAATAGCACATCCGATTATTATGCCACTTGGCTTTTATCCAACATAAATAAATATAAAAAATGAATCAACCTCGTAGAATTAACAAAAAGCATTTTATTTTGTTCAACAATAACGGTGTGATTAGTTCGACAACACCAAAAGATTGGGCAAGAGCTAATCAGGAACATTTCAATAATTATGATTTTACAAATTCAAAAAATACGCCGACAGTAAATGTCATTGAGAAATTCTTAGTAGAAAATCTTAACTATCACAAAATGGAAAATAATGAAATGGTAATTTGTTATGCATATTATAAACTGTAAAAAAACAGTATTACCATTAATAATGGTCTTACACAATGGCGTGTTTATCTTTCTCTGAAAATAATCTGCTAATTCAAATTTTACTTATCTTTCCAATAATTATTTAAGTTCCACCATTGCGCAAAGCCACGGAACGTTAGCTGTAACCGTAAAAGAACATTGTACACCTATGGACTTTCCCAAAAGAATAAAACAACATAAATCTCAATCTGATTCATTCGCTATTTTATTATATAAACTTAAAGATTTAGGCATTTTCAGGAGCGCTACCGAAAATGATTACGGAATCGATTTTGAAATTGAAATAGTGATTAAAGATAAAGTGATCGGAAGATATTTGAAAGGACAAGTAAAAAGCGCAGAGGATTTATATATACGAGCTGATAAAAAACCTACTGTTGGCGGAATTAAACAGACAACGCTGCTCTATTGGTCAGAATTAAGCTATCGAACGCATGTAATTGTATTCGCTATTGACTTAACAACTGAAAAAATATATTTCACTAAATCAATTTTTTGGCAAGCAATAAATTTGTTAGACGGTTCAGACAAAACCAAAACAATTGAATTTCTCCCAGCAATAGATTTTTCAACCGAGTTTAAAGGTAAGACTATTGAAGAAGTAAAAAAACAAGAAAAAACTGAAAATTTTATTTCAACTTTGCTTATTCAAAAGATAGCTTTTGAAAGCGGTCTTGTTGATATTTTGTATGCCCACAAAACAACTTTAAGAAATATTAAATCCATTTACGAATTATATACCGATACATGGCATTATGATGCTTGGACGGAAGTTCAGTCTTTAGACATATTTAAAATAACTTTAGAGTGTGCAAAAATTTTAATTGACACAATTCCAGAAAATGATCTTACGGAAGAGGAAAATAAAAATCTTTTTAATTTTGAATACTGGGCTAGAATTACTGATTGGTCTTGGGATGACGTTTCAAATGAAGTTGCAAAGAAACCTTTAAAAATCATATTACCATTAATATTAGATAAAATGCAATATTACAGTAATTTAGTGTTAGCTAGCGCTTATTATTGGATTAATAAAGATATGCCATATTTAAAGCTAGTTTTTAAAACCTCAATTCCATCGGAAAGAGCTCATGAAAAAATCGCTCATGTAGACTATCGTTATGAGGATTTTGAAAACAAAGAACATTTTGACTTATTCATACATGAAATAATTGAAAAAAACAAAAAACTAAAGAATGAAGACGGCAGTAGCTAAGTACAATTGCTATACTTGTCTTAAAAGACCATTTTTATTAAGGAAAATGTTTGCATTCCTTGTAACTAACATAAACGTTCCGCTTAAACAGGAACTGACGCCTAGCGACAAAACATTAACTGCAATTTTTGACAGCCTCACTTAACCAAAATGTTAGAGAAACTTGAATACTACCAAAATAAATCTTTAGAACAACTTAAGTTTATTGATCCGAAATGGGCTTACGGAGATAATAGAAACAAAATTCTCGATATCGCTTTAAAGGGCAGAAACAAAGAATATAGAATATTTATTGTAAACACATCTAAACTCATTGAAAATTCACTATTTGCTGATGTTGAATTTGATTCCCTATTTAATGGGAAAGAAAAAAATGACATGCGAATAACTAGAATATTGTCACGTTGGGATAACAACAAATTTGTTGATCCACCAACAATTTGTATTAGTTCAACTCAAAATTCAATATCATTTCGTGATGGACAACACAGAGCAAAATTGTCTTATTTCCTAGGTTTGGAAAAAATTCCAGTTGGAATTCATAATGAAGATATAGTTTTGATTAAGAAGATTTTAAAATTTTAGAACGCAGCTAACACTTGCAATAGAATTACAATTTTATTAATCATACTTTCTCATACATTAAAAACCTTTATGATACCTCACAATACCTCGCCATACTTCAAGGCGAGTTTTTTTTATTTCAAACATTTGCTTTCGAAAGTTACAGCAATGATAAATGACGAAAGATGCAATCAATTTAATTCTAAAGCGAAGGATAAAAAATGGTGATGAATTTAACCATTTGATTGAAAAGCCCAAAGGTGAAAAAGTAAAGCTAAAGAAAGGTGATACTTTTTACTCGGTTGCCATGATGAAGGTTTGGGTAGAGACTTTTTACAAACAGGTTGCCAAATTATCACAAATCCTAAAAGGAGAAACGATACAGGAAACCTGTGAGAAGATCCATTATTTCCTGTACTACGACATACAATATCAGGCTGACGGAATCACGCAGAATTTAAGAAGCCCTGCCAATAGCTGGTTTAACCGCAGAGAAGGAATTGACTGTAAAAGCTATTCCATATTCGCCAGTTCGGTGTTACTGAATTTGGGGATTAAGCATTACATCAGGCAGATCAAACAGCCTAAGTTCAATCCAAAGCAATTTACACACGTGTATGTTGTCGTGCCTCTTAATCAGGAAACCGGAAAATTAGACAAAGGGCAATGCATTATTGACGGGACAATACAGAGTAACAAAGAGCCAGATTATACCGATAAAAAAGATGTTTTTATGAATCAGAAATTACCTCACATAGGACTTAACTGTCCCTCTCCGAGAAAGGGTTTAAAAGGGACATCGAGTAGAACAAAGAAGAAAATTCCCCCAACTAAAAAAAGTAGCAGTACCAGTAGAACAAGATTCCCTTTTTAAAAAATGTAAATATGATAATATTAGAAGAACAAACAGGCTTAAATGCAGGACTGAATAAAGGGCTTAAGATTGGCAAAATGCTTAAAAAGAACGTCCGATTAAGAAACGTGTCTATTAAGAATGCTGTCAAAGTTGGTAAAGCAGTAGTTCCGATTGCCTCTATGGCTATGAGCGTTATTCCCGGAGGAGGTTTAGTAAGCAAAGTGCTTGACAGTAAAGTAGGTAAACTAATTACTAAAGTTAAAAGTACTAAAGCCGTAAAATTAGCAACAAAATTAGGTAAGACCAAAGTAGGCAAATTTGCTATAAACAATGTGGTGAAGCCAGCCGTTAAAAATACTATTGCAGGCAGTCAGCCACAATCCGTTTACAATAATGCACCACAAATTGAAGCTCCAAAGCCAGTTGAAGTGATGTCAAATGCAACTCCAACACCTTCACAATTACAAACCATTGCAGAGGTAAAAGGAGTTCCGGCGGAATCCTTATCTACAGGCACACCCACTGGCGAAGGAATTCCAAATGACGCACAGATTGAAACATTGTCACAGGTTAAAGACATTCCCGTAGAGAATTTAAAGGAAGAAGTTTCGGTGCAAAGAGAAAGTGCCAAGATTGAAAATTCAGCAACTCCAACAACTCCAATAACTAAACCTAACTACACTATTCCAATTGTGATTGGTGTTGTAGCTGTTGGCGGAATTCTTCTAGCTACAAGTTCAAAAAGTAATTAATAACGTAAAAAAATGAGACAAGAATTAATAACAATCAGTTCTGCTGTAGTAGTAGGCGCACTTTCAAGAGGGCTTACAGGTACTATGACCGAAACATCTTCTAACATGGTGAAAGGAGTTGTTAATGGTGCCGTTGCCGTTGGTGCGGGATTTTTAGCAGTAAAGGTAAACGGGAGCGATACCAAAAGTTCGCTTTTAAGAGGTTCGGCAATCGGGGTTTCGATTGCACATGGATTAGAATTGGTCAAAAATATTTTCTCTTCTGAAAAGATCGCTTCCAAATTAAACCCTGGAACAACAATGGGAAGATTTGTGCAAAAAACAGCTGGTCTGTCAGGGGCTTTAAACGGATTACAAGGCTATATCGATGCTTATGGGAATTATCATGAAGATGGTTTAGGTGGTTACATAGATGTCAATGGGAACTATATAGAGGATGGTTTGAATGGCTACGATGAAGGCGGTTTAGGTGGTTATATCGATTCTAATGGCAACTATATTGAAGATGGCTTAGGCGGTTCTGATGATAATGGATTGAACGGCTATTTTGATGAAGCCGGAAATTACCATGAAGATGGTTTAGGAGGTTACATAGATATAAATGGCAACTATATAGAAGACGGTTTAAATGGATATGATGGAGATGGTTTAGGTGCTTATATCGATGAAAATGGGAATTACATATTGTAATTAAAACAAAAAGTAAAATTTAATTTATAAAAAAATGGATAACAGAACGCCACAATTACAAAGAGCTATTAAAGTTTTAGGAGCTAGACAACGTCAGAATACACAAGTTGCTAAACCACAAGCTACAAAACTGGTTGATAAAACCTATTATTTGAACGTCAAAGTCGATGGGATGAGCGGTATTAACGAACTCGTTGATGCCAATACCAAAAAGGTCGTGGGTATTACCAATTTTGACGGTAATCTTTTGAACTCTGGAAGAGACGTGGTAATTGATGCTATACGTGTACAATTTACGACAAGAGGAGAGAAAATTGAAAGTGCAGATTGGCAGAGCAGAGATACACTTCCAGCTGAATTGCAAAATGCTGATTTGAGATTGATTCAAACCAATGATATGCTCATTGATTTACCACTCACTGATGTTCAGAATTTCAAAAATGAAGATTATCGCCCTATTGCTACAACTCCGCTTTTAAGAGCCAAAGAGGAATTCAAATTAGAATTAGAATTTCCAAAAGGGGTTACTGTTCCTATGTCAAAAAATGGAGGTTGCGGAATGTTTCTACGATTTGAATTCAGGGTTACTGAAGCTAAAAAATAAGTTCAATAATCAAAAAGCTGAAGTTTAAAAGTGACAGCTTTTCATCTTAAAAGTTATGCGACAAATTCAACATGTAGTAAAAGCGATAATTAAACCAGGAGAGAGCAACACTTCTGAAAACTTTAAACTGCCTATAGGCTTTACAACAGGTGTGGCAGTTTACACCAATGGAGTTGAAAGATCAATACACACAATGATCTGTATTGAAATGAAAGATGACAATAGCATTGCAATTATTCCCGCTGTTCACATTGACAATTGGAGACAATCCAATGGCGGTGAGTACGAAAAGAGTTTCAAACCGCTGAATTTTGATACCGGGAACAAGGATTATTCTTTGATTTTTTCACTTGACGCACCTTTAATGGGTAGTGAATCATTAAAATTCCATGTCGTGTTTTTATATAACAATACCATTAAAATCGAGTAACCATGTTTGTAGAATCTGCCTTTGTGACAAAAGAATTTAAAGAAGAACATCTCCCTGTTTTAGAGAGAATTACCTGTCTTTCGGTTGTAAACACAGGCACTACAATTGCAATTATAAATGGCGTTTCAATTTATCCGACCCAAAAACAGATTTTAATTCCTCCCGACGGGACATTTTCAAAAGTACAATTACAAGTTAGTTATGTGGTAAATACTCCTTACCAAGACCCAAAATTGGTAAAGAAAATTGGTTACGTAAAAACGAAGAACAGAATCTTACTCATCTACAAAAAACTAATTTAAAATGGAGCAATTAGATGATTTGATGGATAGACTGGGTAGTGATAAATTTTGTGCTGTGACCGTTATTGAGAGGGAAACTTCAAAACCGATTTTTCGCAATGTAACCCATGAACAGATCATAAAAGAGTACGGAACACCGGAAAGTTTTTTTGAAAAGCTTTACAACGATGGCTACACTAAACTAACCCTGCAGGAAAAGCGAAAAAATGGCGTGAATGCCTTTAAAGTTGAAGGAAAGTCTTTCGATGTCACGTTTGGAGAGACGGAAAAGAAATCAAAAACTAACGAATCAGAACCCATGCAGACCGCTAAAAAAAAGAAGAAAAAGAAAAAAAGCGGTTTGATGGGTTTGGGAATTGCCGAAATCTTTGATTTGAAATTACAGGCGCATGACCGCTCTGAACTTGCCCGAAAACTGGAAGAATCTGAAAGGATGAACCGGGAACTCAGAGCCAAAAACGAAGAGCTTACAGAGGATAAACTGCAAAGAAAATACACCAAGGAAAGCAATGACAGTCTGAACAATATGCTTTTAGGTGTGGTCAAACAAGCCCCGTTAATCCTAAAAGGATTAGGTTTTAATCTACCTGTCGAAAGTGGCGGTTTGGCTATGGCTGCACCGGAAGATTTGGAAGATGAGCATTATTCAGAGGCTAAGAAAACATTCCTGGATATTATCAGAACCATTGACGATGACAGCATTACGTTACTCACGGTTATTTATCAGAAAATCAACGAAAAATCAGGAAACAATCATTTCTCACAGGAACTTTTCGGGTTATTACAAAAACATCAAATGATTATAGCATGAACACCATTAGCATAAAGACGAAGGAAATGAATCCTTTTAAAATACAGAAAAAGACAAAACTGATTCAAGAGCTGGCAGATTTAGACAATGACGTTTTAGAAAAATTGGTGGAATTGAAGAAGTCCAAAAAAGCCATTGCAATGGTTACCGATCAGCAGAGTTGGCAGACGATTAAAGAGTTTATAATGTAGCTATTAAAGCAATAAAGCACAGTTGTAAGCATTGCTCCAAATGAAGAGAGTAAAGATGAAAAGGGTAAAGTAAAATGACCCAATTACCGGAGCAACCCGTTAAGAGGCGCAAAATGAAATCCCGGAGTAAAAATGAAATTGGGAGCAATACTTACAGCCAAGAAACGAATATGAAAAGACAAGGTTTACATAATCCCGCCGTAGTTGCTGCAATTGCTTCTTCCCCTGAAGGACAGAAGGCAATCGCAAAAACGCTGGAAAATGCCAATCAGGGAGTAAATGCCACAGTCTCGATAGTCAAAGGAGTTTTGAAAATGAGTTTGTTTCTGGGTGTTGGTTATTTTGCTTATAAGAAGATTTTTCTCGGTTTCTCTCCACTCAGGGAAAACAAAAGAGACAAGCCAAGTAATATTTCAACAGGAATGGCAAGAAATAAAGCGGAAGCGATTTTCAGTGCTATGTATGGTGTGGGAAACGGTTTTAAATCCGTAAAACAAAACCTGATAGGTGTTAACCCCAATGGTTTTGTGAGAATCCACAACCAGTTTGGACTCCGCAAAGGCATTAACCCGTTTTCAAATAAAATGACTTTGATTGAGTGGTTTACAGATCAGTTCAGCCAAAACGAATTGATGGAATTGCGCTTTCTCATTCCTAACTTTTTTTAATCATGGACAGTTCAAAAATATTGCCTATTTCCGTGGGTTTTGCGGGATTAGGGATACTGCTTATTGCCATAGCCCAAACAGGAAAAAGTAAAAAAGGCAATGCTTTTCAGGATGGCAGTTCTGCTTCGGAAAGTATTAATGCGAAAGAAATTGCAACAATACTGTACAATGCCATGAAGGAAGCCAATTTCACCAATACCGAAAAAAGAAAAACGATACTGACCACGCTGACCGGAATAAATGAAGCGCAGTTTTCATGGATAGTCAAAGCTTTTGGCAACCGGTATTACAACACACTGACTGGCAACGTTTATTTCGCATTATGGCAGACCCCTGTCAAGCATCCTTTGAAAGTGTGGCTGAAGGAGGAATTAAGTGACAGCGATTATCAATTATTAAAATCAAATTATCCAAAATATTTATAACGATGACCACAGAAGATAAAGTATGGATTGGTGGCGGTATCGCCCTTGCTATTGGTGGTGGCATTTATTATTTCGTACAGAAAAGTAAAGATAAACAAGCGATGCAGGAAGCCGAATTGGATTATGCTCCTGCTGAAACTTTGCCCCATACCACTGCTCCGGTACCGATAAAAAAGCCTCAGCTTACAACAGGTCCAATTGTCCCGGTTAAAGTACTTCCGCAAACGCCGGTTCGAGATGCTGATAATTTCAGGTACAGCATCGGTCAGGAAGTCATGGCAACGGGCTTTAACGGTACCAATACCTATGATGCCCGAAAGATGGCAGACGGAAATTATACCAGTGAGGGAATCCGAAAAGCCACTTTTAAAAAAGGTGATAAAATTGGCAAAATCATTTGGGTAGGCAGAAGACCTGACGGAACCTATCGCTATGTTGCCCAAAGAAACGGCGCATTCATCAATGATATTTACTGGATTGCCGATCACAGTGTTATAAAACCTGTTGGTAAAATATTGCCCATCGTTTCTGCGGTTGACACATCAGGAACACCGGATATTGATAAATCCAGACTGCTCAAAAAAGGAAGCAAAGGAAAAGAAGTAAGAACCTTGCAAACCTTGTTAAAGGTTGCAGTTGATGGTGATTTTGGAAGGAATACAGAGAATGCCCTTTTTAACCAAAAGGGAGTAAAACAAATCAGACTTAAAGACTGGAATTAATGAATACAAGTACAGGAATGTGGATTGGCTTAGGTGTTTTAGGCGCATTGATTATTGCCTCATTAGATAGTGGAACAAATTCAGAAGCAGCTGCCAAACCAACCGGGAAACCAAAATTAGAACCTAAAAAAGTACAATTATAATGGAATTTTTATTGTCAAACAGCACACCTTTCCTGAAGGTTTTTAAAAAATATGCCATCAATACCCCAAAAAGGATTGCTCATTTTTTAGCACAGCTTCACGAAGAAACCGGAGGATTTATAAGACTTTCTGAGAATCTGAATTACAGCCCTGTAGGACTAATTGAGACTTTCGGAGCAGACAGGATTTCGGTTGCCCAAGCCAATCTTTATAGCAGGACTGTAAAGCACAAAGCCAATCCAGAAGCCATTGCCAATATTGTGTACGGTGGAAAATGGGGAAAAATCAATTTAGGCAATACGCAGATTGGTGACGGCTGGCGATTCAGAGGACGCGGACTTATCCAGTTAACAGGCAGGGCGAATTATCAGGCTTATAAAGAGTATTCAGGAATTGATGTTATTACTAATCCTGATTTAGCTTCCCGACCAGACATTGCTATTGATATTGCGGGTTGGTTTTGGAGTATCAAGTACAACCTTAATCCCATTGCTGATAGTAACAATATTACTTCCATCACCAAGAAAATCAACGGTGGGCTTACCAATTTTTCCGAAAGGGTAAAACAGCTTAATTATTACACCAGCATTGACACACTTGGGATATTAAAAAAAAAAGCGAATCCGAGACCGGTCACAGCGAAGAATAAAACTAATTATAGCTTCTACAACCCTTTTACTCGGATTCTCGATTTTGGTTTTAAAACTAAATAAAGTATAAAAATGCCGCCAATAGAAATCTTACTGAATTACTTTTTAGGTTCCACAACCGTAGTCTCCATCTACATTGCATGGAAATCAAGAAACTCGGAATTAAAAAAGACCGAAGCCTCAGCACTCGAAGCTATCGATTCTATTTACACCAAAATGTCAATAGTAACCGATAAAAAGTTTGAGGAAATGCAACGGATCATTGATGAAAATACGGTTGAAATACGGAACCTTAAAGAGCAGCTGCAGGAATACCAAAAAAGATGCGCCCAATGCGCTAACAATAAGGACAATGAAAAAGGAAATCCTTAATAAAATTGTAGAAGTAGTCAGCGTGTATTACGCAATTGATCTGTTTCAGGTAATAGAAGCTTCCGAGCTATTATTCTTTACCATTAAAACCCACTTTAAAAAATCAAAACCATGAGAAAGTCAATTCAATATGTGATGCTGTTTATCGCTTCCTGCATTTTGTTTACAGGTTGTTCTTCGACTAAAAAAATGATGCAGGAAAACACTTTACTCAAAACTGAAATCCAGAAAAGGGACAGTATAAAAAGCACGGTGGTTAATCAGGCAATCAACGATAAGCTGATTACCCCAATTGTACAAAGCAATACCGGAAATGCGGTTTTTGACAGTTTGGTAAATGCAAAAGTGGATGAAATATTATCAAAGCTGAACACTTCTAAAAATTCAGGAGATAATAGCTATAAACTGATTTACGATAAGCTTACAAAACAACTGGAGTTTTATGCACAAATAGCCCAAACCAAAAATGAAAATACTGCGATAAAAGAGCAAAAAACAAAAACAATTATCCAGGTAAAAAAGATTCCGGTACTAGTTAAAAAACCACTCTCAAAGCTAGAAAAGTTTTTCATTGGATTGGGGATTTTGGCAATTATCTATATAGGCTTTAAGGTGGTTGGTTTTATAAGAAGAAAAACAAGCGTATGGGTATAACAGCAAAACATATTGTAATCACAGGTGCTCTATTAGGAATTGGGGTGTTGTGGTACAGCAGTAAACTCAACAAGTGGAAAGAGACTATGACAAAATTAAAAGCATTGCCGACAGGGATTCGAAATTTCGACATCAATTTTAAGCGGTTAAGATTCAATTTGGATGTAACGCTTTATAATCCTACCAGCGACAATTTTAACCCTGATGGTGTTATTGCGGTAGTGAAAAGAATTGTGCTTAAAGATAAAACTGCTAAAAGGATCGCCACGATAACGGTAAATAAATCTTTTATCTCTATTCCCGCCAAAGGTAAATTCGAACTAAAAGATCTGCTTGTAGAAATCCCGATTCTGGAGAACCTCTCGAACTGGCAGAGTTTGTCACAGATAACAGGGTTAAAAGACGTTCAGACCGAAACCATCATTGGTGTTTTGGGCAAAGAATACTCAATAGTGAAGTAGTATGGATTTAGTAACAGTATTTAATAATCTCCACGGAAAAGAAGTTCACAGAAGCACCCTTAAAAGTCTTTTGACAAGAGCCAAAAAGCAAAAACATTCCATCATAACACAACGGATTTTAAACGTTTTACAACAAAACAATGATGCACTGTTTACCATTGAAATAAAAGATTTTGTTGAACCAATGGGACTAACCGGCGCAGAGCAAACTATGATTTTACCCACTTTGGAATACTTTTCTGAAGCTGATGAGGAAGCCGGTTTAAATGGTGTTTCTCCCGATGATATTTATAGTTACATCACGGATTTAATTATAAATACGATTGAGAAAGTTGGGCATTTGCCCTGGCAAAAAGATTGGGTCGGTTCTGGAGCTGATGGAGCAGCCAAAAACTATGTGAGCAAAAAAGAATATTCGGGCGCAAATTTCATATTGAATTTTGATATAAAATTTGATGAAAACGGCAAGGGATATTTAGTGCCGATTAACTTTAAACAGCCTTATTATCTTACGTTCAATCAGATTAAGGAAACGGGTGCCAGTTTAAGGGAAGGCAGTAAAGCCCGGCGTGTGATTTATTACACGATGATTTTCAATTTTGACAATGGCACTTTAAAATTCAAGACTACTGACAAAGCAAAACTGGATGAATTTATCAAAACCAATGGGCTTACAAAAGAAGATTTAAAAAGGTATCTCAGTCACATTCCGGTAATCAAATACTATAATGTTTTCAGGGCAGATGATTGTACCGGCTTGGAATTTCCCAAGCCAACAGGCAACAAAAAGGTTAATCCGATTGATGAGGCGCAAAGGCTGATCGATGGCTATAAAAACCCGCCTGCTTATACTTTTGTCGGCGATAAAGCTTTTTATCAGCCTGCAAGCGATACGGTCAATATGCCTAAAATAAATGCTTTCAAAAGTGAGGCATCCTACTACTGTACTTATTTCCACGAATTGACGCACAGTACTGGAGCAAAAAAAAGACTGGAAAGGGATTTTTCAGGGAAATTCGGCAGTAAAAGTTATGCTTTTGAAGAACTTATTGCAGAATTGGGAGCTGTTTTTTTGTGTTCAGAGGCAGGGATATTATTTCACACCAAAGACAATTCCGCAAAATATTTGAAGAACTGGAATAAGGTTTTGGTGAATGAACTAGAAAATGACAATCGTTTTTTCCTGAAAGCTTCAGCACAATCCCAAAAAGCAGTTAATCATATTTTAGGTAGAAATACTGAAAAGGAAACGGAGGAAATACCTGGTGTACCGGTAAAAAAAGCAGTAGCCAAAAAGCCAGGAAAGAAAAGGGTAATCAGTAAAACGAAAGTGGTTAATAAAACCGGACTTTCAGCTTCAGTAGAAAAAATTCAGGTACGTAAAAATACGGAAACAAGAAAAAAAAGAGCTGTGCCGGCTGTTGCAAAAAGACCCATTTCAAAAAGTAAAAAACCGATTGTTTCAGATCAGAATAAAAGTTTAAACGAGTTGGAGAAATTAGGATTTATCTCCGCTAATGCTGTTCCACAGGAAGCTAAAGATGTTTTTGTATTGGGTGGAGAGATTGGGAAGTTTTTGCAAAAGCAGCAACCTCATAAAGCGCTTATTCTGATAAAAGGAAACAAACACAGTTCAAAATCACAGTTGGCCATGCAAATTGCAAATGCCTTTGGAGAACAGCAGACACCCGTTGCCTATATCGATTATGAGCAGGGCGGAATTGAAAGTAAGGACACGGTAGACAGTATCAACCGAAATACTACTGAAGCAGGCAGAAAGTACATTGCTATTAAAGGCTATTTGGAAAACCCTTTTCAGGAATTGCAGGATTTCTGCAAGGTGGTTAAGGTCATCATTGCCGATTCGGTTACGGATTTGAAAATCACAGCTGACCAATTGAATTATCTGCGTACCAAATACCCAAAAATCATTTGGTGTTTTATTTCTCAGGTAAAAGAAAATGGGGCAATGTACGGCGGTAACAAAATGGCGCATAATCCAACTTCGGTTATTCATTGTTCCTCTCATCAAGATCCGAAACAGCGGTTTGCGACACTGGAGAAAAACAGAGGAAACGACCTGACTTTAAAATACTCGATGTATTACAAAAAGGTGGTCAATGAACCGAAAAAGAAAAAATTATCATTCACAGTAAATTAATTTAAAATCAGAAATCATGGTAGCAAAGAAAACAAAGGCGAAAAAAAAGAAAAGCATTACCGCTAAAAAAATGTGTAGTAGAGTTATTGCAAGAGAAGGTGTCAAAAAGGATGGAACTTTGAAAAAAGGGTATCGTTACGTTAAGGGTGGTAAAGTTGTTAAGGCGAAAGCAAAGAAATAGTTTTTGATTTGGTTGGTTGATTGGAAAGCCGTGTTGCAGAGATGTGATGCGGTTTTTTTATTAAGTAAGCAAAATGCAAGATTTGTAATACTTCAGAGTTAATTTTTTTATACTTTTAATATAAATTCCAAAAATTAAAATATTCAAAATAATCTTCTTATTTATATATTATTCAAGATCAAAGTGTTATGCAAGAAACTAACAAGTTAGATTGGAAAATTTACGAATCAATCACAAAATATATATACGAAATGTTAGGCCACCAAGCCGGTGTTACGGTAAAAGGATATGGGAGTAATTGTAAAGTAGTTGGTAAATCGGGACTTAGTCACCAGATCGATGTTCATACCTCGCATACAGATGGTAACCATACTTATGAAACCGCTATTGAATGTAAATACCGAAAGGAAAAGGTGAACAAAGATGTTGTGATGAAGCTGGTGCAGATACTTGAAGATACTGGTATTAGCAAAGGAATTATCGTTTCGAAAAGCGGATTCACGCGAGACGGATTAGAATATGCAAAATTTAAAGGTATAGGTCTGGTTCAGCTTAGAGAATATGATGAGAAAGACTTGTCTGACAGCCCTGATGAAATTGACATAGCTACAATCGATTTAAATATTAAAATACATAGGACGAGGCCAGAAATAACAAGCATAGATATTGGTGAAAACAGGAAAATCGACATTAAACATGAATTCGATTATTTAGACTACATATTGATCCTCGGGAATGGAAATCAGGTTCCATTTTATGATTATGTAAATGATTTTCGAATGGAATTAAGTCGTCTTAATAAATTAGGGGTATTAACTGCAAAGTATAAAACTCCAGATAGTACTATATCCAATAGACAAACTAAGGAAAAACTAAATTTAGATGAAATAATTTTTACGGGTCAGATAAGTGAAAGCGATCACGATCGTAAATTACAGTTTAATATTGTTGACAAGGTGTGGTTACTCATGAAATCAATCTTTGATGAAAGGACATTTTCTTTTTCTGAAAATGGTTTAATTATTGAACATAAAAAATGAAAAAATACTACGTTGAATTTTATAAAAATCTAAAATAAAAATAAATTAAAGGATGAGATTATGTCTGATTTAACCCCACCTTGGTTAAAAGCAATGCAAAATGGTTCATTAGGAGAAGCCCGGGCAAAAGCTTTTTTAATGGATAGGTTCTGGATATTAGAAAGATCTGTTGATATTGAAGGAGCTGATCTAATAATTCAAAGAAGATTAACCAATAGAAATCTATTAGATACAACACCTCCAAAACTGGGTTTTGTTCAGGTTAAGTTTTTTGAATCTGATAAAACAACACAATATATCCCAACCGTATATATAACTGATAGCGAAGGTAAATTAAGAGAAGATTTCTTTATACTTTTTCATACTGGCTTCGAGGAAAATTCAAAAATATATTTTCTAACATCAGATGTGGTAAATTCAGATTTTGAAATTGTGGAAGTAGATGGTATGAAAAAGTACCGAATTTATGGAACAAAAATTCTGAATTCTGAAAAGTACTTGGTTAAATCTAAATCAAATACATTAAATAGGATAGAAAATAACTTAGTATTTGCTGACTTTAAAAAAAATAGGGAATTCATTTCTTGGAAGTTACCAAATGTTGTTTCTGATACTTCAGCAATTCTTCCATATTATAAAGAAAATTTAGAGAATCATTGGGGAAATATTCCTGATGAGTTTCAACGAATAAAGAATTATGCTTTGAAAAGCATGTACGAACTTGAGGAAATCTATTTGAAATTAAAAGAAATTGTTGATGACTTTGATCCAATAGAAGCATTTGCAAAAATAGAAGATTTAAAAAGTGAAATAGGTTCTAATTATATGGGCCGTTGGGGTACAAATATGTTTGATAACTTATATGATGAAGATTTTTATTATACATGTATGAGTCATAAGGAAAAGATTGAAGCATTAACTAATGATGGACTACTTGATGATTATATAAATTCAAAATCAGCCATTGCAGACAGTTTAGTTTCTTACCTCTCAAACTACTTTCCCATCAATTCAAGTATGATACACACGATGCAAATTACCTTTTCATTAAAAGATTTCAGTATTGAAAATATAACACATGACTTAATTAATGCATCTGAATATTTTAATATTCCTTTTGTCAAAAATGATTCGGGGAGTCTGAAAATTGATATCCAATATTACGATGGTATTAAAAATATTTCAGAGAATAAATTTGAATATTATTGGCTTGCAGGACGTATTCATATTGATGATAAATATAAAGATAACTTGCCAGATTTCTATAGAAGCAAAATCGAACGTGTGTACAGAGATTGTACAGAAAAAATGTATGAACTAAAATACCATGATTAAGAAAAATAAAAGATGCTTTTAGCATCTTTTTTATAGATAATTTTTGAGGATGTATTTTTTCAAATAAACTATCTTCGTATACATTTTTAATAATATAAAACTGATGGCAATATTAAATGAGATAATTGATTGGGTCGAAAAAAAGCCCCAATTTTGGCAAGTAGCAATAGATAAATTAATTAGAAATAATGACTTAACACCCTCCGATATAGCAGATTTAAAAGAGATTTGTAAATTTGAATTTGGGTTATCTAAAGTAACATTTGTCCCTGTTGATTTTGCTACGCTAAGAGCTTTTGCTGCCCACGCTTCTAATAACACAAATATTGTGCTTTCAAAAATTCACAATATTAATAACATAAATGCATTATCAAAAACAAGTGTGCTTGAATTTGCACCATCTGGTTTAACGGCTGTTTATGGCGATAACGGAGCCGGTAAATCAAGTTTTGTAACTGTACTAAAACATACATGTAATACAAGAGGACAAAAACCAACTATAAATGATAATCTATACGATGCAACTAGCCGTGGCACAGATAAAAAAGCAGAAGTTGAGTTTACCACAGATGGTACAATTTTTACTTCTGTCGCATTAGTAAATTCGTCTATTAGCGACACAAAGTTAAAAGGTGTGGATGTATTTGATTCTTTTAGTGCAAATCATTACATCGATGGTGAGGACGAGATTGCATTTATTCCACAAGGGCTATCATTTATCGAAAAATTTGCTACTGTACTTAAACAGATTGAGACAGAGTTATTATCAGAAGTACAAACTCTTAACTTATCAAAATTTGATTATTCCCTTGTGCAAGTTGATGAAGAATCTACAGCAAAATTATTTTTACAAAATCTTACACATAATACAACCCTAGACCAATTAAGAGCTCAGTCGCAATGGGATAAAACAAAGGCTGACAGAGTAACAGAACTAAATAAAATCATTTCCAACCTAAAAGCAACAGATCCACAGAAAACAATAGTGACAAATAACGGGAAAATTAGCCGTTTTAAAATTCTCAGAAATAAGTTTGAAACACTTGAAAAAAACCTTATAACTTTGGAGGCCTTAACACTTGTAAAAAAAACATGTGATGATTTTTCTACAACCTTCGACACACTAAAGGCATCTTCTGAAACAGTTTTTGCCAACTTGCCACTAACTGGTATTGGTGGAAATTCATGGAAACAACTTTGGGAAAGCGCACGCAAATTTTATAATGAAAATAAAGAAGGGGATTTATTTCCTGACACTGATGGCAATTCAAATTGCCCACTATGCTTGCAGGATTTAAGTCCCGAGGCAAAAAAACGGTTTACAAATTTTGAAGAATTTGTCAAACATGACATACAACAAGAGCATGACAAAGCCGTTGAAGAGCATGAGAATCTATCTGAACTATTAAATGGGTTGTCTTTTGTTTTTGATGATCAGGAACCAACAATTGCAGAATTAGAAATTTTGGTAGCAGATTACCGAACAGGACAAACTTCATATTTAGAAAGTCTTTCAGCACAGAGAACTCTTCTTTCAAATCATCTAGCTGCGAAAAAGGATATCCATGAATTAATCGCACCAGAGATAAGTAATAATTCTAAAAATATAATTGATGGGATTATCACTAACCTTCAGCTAGAAAACACTAAGTTAGCTACACAATCTATTACAGATGAACTTAAGCCACTTGAAAAAGAATTACTTGAATTAAACAGCCAAAAAAAGATGTTTGATTTTATGCCAAAGCTAGCACGAGAAATCTACAGGCAAAAAAAAGTGGCTTTATTAAATCAGTGTGCTGGACAATGTAATACAAGAACAGTAACGACTCAAAGTAATTTATTAGCTACAACCTATATAACCCAAAACTTAAAGGACAATTTTCAAGAAGAGCTTAAAAAATTAGGTTTCAAAAATATTAAAATAGAAACAGAGACAAAGGGTACAAAAGGGAAACAATATCATTATTTAAAACTGAATGAACCCAATAGCATCGGTATAGCGCTAAAGGATATCCTTAGTGAAGGTGAACATCGCTGTATAGCATTAGCTACTTTCTTATCTGAACTCTCATTATCTGAACATAATAGTGCTATTGTATTCGATGATCCGGTATCTTCTCTTGATCATAAATGGAGAAACAAAATTGCTAAAAGGATTGTCGAAGAATCTAATATAAGACAAGTTGTAGTATTCACTCATGATATTACTTTTCTATTAATGTTGCAAGAGCATTCAGAAAATCTATCCTATTCTCTTGATATAAAAAGTCTCACGAGAAAGAAAGAAGAAACAGGAATTATTGCAACAAATCCACCATGGGATGCTTTGCCTGTAAACAAACGAATAGGGATTCTAAAAAATGAATATCAAAAAATTGAAAAAATTGAGAGAACAGAAACCGAAGAGATTTATAGAGCTCGCGTCAAACCTTTGTATGGTATGCTTCGTGAGACATGGGAAAGGTTTGTAGAGGAAGTTTTTTTAAATGGTACAGTACAAAGATTCGGACGTGAAATCCAAACTCAACGTTTGGCAAAAATTGTCGATTTGACAACAGAAGATTATAACAAAGTGGATGAAAATATGGGTAAATGTTCTACTTATTTTTTAGGGCATGACAGTGCTGGAACATTAATTGAAGAGATGCCAAATTCCGCAGAATTTTTAGCTGACATCACAGTATTAGAAGCTTTCACTAAAGAAATTAGAGATCGACGAAGGTAGTTATTTTAAAAAGTGGATTTATGTATGATTTGCATCGTTTAGGATGGTTTGGTTTTCAAGAATTATGTAATTCTATAGCTCGTGAAGTTTTAGGACAAACTTCAATGACATTTTTAGAATCCGCTGACGGTGGACGAGATGGATGTTTTTCAGGGAATTGGAATAACATTTCCGGAGAAACTTATAATGGAGAGTTTGTGATCCAGTGTAAATTCAAGACACGTCAAAATGAGAATCTAAAATTTGCAGACATACACGACGAAATTGGAAAAGCGCAAAAGCTTGTTGAAAGTGACCTTTGCGACATTTATATACTTATGACTAACGCAGGTATATCGGCTCCGATGGCTGCAAAAATTCAACAAGCATTAAAAGATATTGGTGTAAAGCAAGTTTTAATATTTGGATCATCCTGGATTAATAATCAGATCAGGGACAATCCTAATTTACGTAGGTTAGTTCCAAGAGTTTATGGTCTTGGTGACTTGAGCGAGATATTAGATGATCGTGTTTATGAACAAGGCAAAGCATTATTAGAATATCTTAAAGATGAACTTTCAAAAGTTGTTATTACTTCCTCTTTTAAAAATGCTGCAAACGCTATTGAAAAGCACAATTTTGTGCTTCTTATTGGTGAAGCTGCAGCAGGTAAAACTACCATAGCATCATTGCTTGCAATGGGTTCATTAGATCAGTGGCAAGCACCAACTATGAAATTAGAGACTGCAGAACAGGTTGTTCATCATTGGAATCCAAATAATCCGATGCAATTTTTTTGGATTGATGATGCATTTGGTGTAACTCAATATGAATCAACGTTAAGTAATCGTTGGAATCAAGCTATGCCAAAGATTGTAGCTATGTTAGATAAAGGAGCAAAAATAGTTATGACCTCCCGTGATTATATTTTTAATGATGCCAAAAAGGATTTAAAGAAAGGAGCGTTTCCATTACTACACGAAAGTCAAGTAGTTATTGATGTTCAAAAACTAACCTTAACCGAAAAACGTCAAATACTGTATAACCATCTAAAAATGGGTAAACAATCACTCAGTTACAAGAAAGAGATTAAACCATATTTGGAATATGTAGCGAATCATAAAAGATTTATTCCAGAAATGGCAAGAAGGTTATCCGATCCTTTTTTTACAAAAAACCTTTATCTATCTGAATTTTATTTAGATATTTTTATTCAAAAGCAGGAAAGTTTTTTAATTGAATTAATTAGTGAATTGGACAAAGATAATCGAGCCGCTTTAGCATTAATTTATATGAATAATGAGAAATTAAAATCCCCCTTAGAACTTAATGAAATTGAAAATAACGCAATCTCAAAAATTGGCAGTTCACTTAGCGGATGCATTAATGCTCTTGAAGTCATGAAAGGTAATATGGTTCAAAATATTAATATTGATGATGAATCTCTTTGGAAATATAAACATCCAACCATTGGTGATGCATTTGCAAAATATATTGTTGATTCACCTGATATGATTGAAATATACCTTCACGGCAGTTCTGTAGATCAACTGCTTGACCATATTACTTGTGGAGATATGAGTATAAAAAATGCAATTATTATACCTAAAAAACTATTCAATTTAATTTTAGAGAAATTAAATTCATATAAATCAACAAAAAAATATAAGACTGAATTTTTATCTGAATGGGGTGCTAAAAGAAATTTATTTAATTTTTTGGCTAGAAGATGCTCTGTCAACTTCCTAAAACTTTTTGTTCAAGACAATCCAGAAATTTTAATTCAAGTTTCTAAACCAAGTATAAACTTAGAATATTCTCCTGAAGTAAATTTAGCATTACGCCTGCATTCAATAGGTTTGCTCCCAGAAGAAAATCGAAAAACTTTTGTTTCATATATTTCTGAATATGCACTTAGTGGTGAAAATCTATATGTGTTAAGCGATGAGGATATTAAAGAAATATTTCAAGAGAACGAGTACAATGAGCTTTTGCAACGGATAAAAAATGAGTTAATTCCAAAAATCTCAAAGCTAAAAGAAATTTGGAAATCTAGATACGATAGAGATGAAGATGCAAGTTATCATATGTCATCACTCAAGGAAAATCTAGAAGCTATTGAATACGAGTTTTCCGAGGATGCATCAATAGTTTTTGAAGTTAATAGGGAACTTATTGAAATTGAAGAATGGATAAACGACAACACAAGTGAAGAATCAAGTTCTGAAATGGAAAATTTAAGTGGTGAAACTGAGGAGCAAGAGGAAATTGAAAGAAGTATTTTCGATGATGTTGATATGTAAATTTTAAAATTAATTATTTGCTGTTTCAGGAAATTGAAACTCAAAAAAACTATCAATTGACCATTCTGGCTTTTTGCCTACAAGATCTAATATTTCTTTTGATAAATCGCTGTAAACATCTAATCCACATTTAATAGCTATATCTTGGATACGATTGACATGTGAGGTGTAATCTTTTATAAACTTTTCATGCGGTGTCATTCCAGTAATCAATTCATTATGTCGGGCTTTTAGTCCTACAAAATCATGGTCTTCAATAATTTCAAGTATTTTGGTTTTGGTAAGTTCAACTTCAACATTTTGTCCTAAAAAATGTTGTATTTCATACTTATTGTTTAAGCAGGAAATCATGTTTTCTCGATGTTCTAGCATTTCATAAGTGCCTAATATTTTATCAAGTTTTTTACAGCTTTTTATTAAAGTTTCTTGGTCTTCTACACTCAGGGGTTTTTCAATATCAAAAGATCTGTCTTTCCAATTGTTTAATAGATGACTGTGAAAAATTTTTTTGTAGTTCCACATAATCTTGCTTGAAAGAAGATTACTCACTCCTAGAAAATATTTGTTTTTCAATGCAAAACTTATCAGATCTTCTAAACGTTGCAGGTAAGCTTCTTCAAGTTTCAGCCATTCAACATAAGTTTGAGATTGCAATGGTTCTTTTAGTCGTCCAATAAAATAAGTGAAATTTATTGTTAGATCATGAAATAGGATTACAGCTTCAGCTTCTAGTATTTTGGCGTAAGCCGTAATACGCAAATGATTGTTATTTTTATCTTTTTTGATAACGTCATCAATCTTTGCGTAAAAAGTTTGGATGCCTATACTAGATTTAATTTCATTACTTGATAGTATATTAAATGCCTTTTCAATTTCAAAAAAAGTTCCAGTATTTTCATTTTCAGTAATTTTTCTGGTTTCCACTTCAAAATCCTGTTTGTTTATAATTCCTAGCAGAAATTTGGCATTAAGCAAAGTGTAGGTTAACATTGCTTGTATGTCTGGCTCAAAACTCTCTGATTTTTGCTGCGCAAGTTTTAATAACTCCATTGCTTTAAACAGGTTCCCATGTTGGAAATAAGCTATCCCACATATTAGATTATATCGTGGCGTTGCTTCAAGTCTCGGATGAGTTCTTTGTTCAATCTCAATGATAAAATTAAAATGTTGTCCATTAATTAATTCGTGCCCGAATTGATCGATGTAAGCAATATTTTCAGCTATACTGTAAATTTCATTATCTGCATCGATGATAACCCCACCAGGTATTCCATTTGCAGTAGCGAATTTAAGGTGTTGGTTCAGTTGGCTGAATAAAATTCCTTTGTCAAAAGTTTCTTGGTATATCTCTGTTAATGCTACATCATCAAGCATTTTGAAAAATCTAAGTGAATGCTTTTCTTGTTTGCCCCAGTCAGTATTTTTTTTTTGCAGGTCTAAAACAAAATTATTGACGCTTTCATAATAAAACGCATGTGTTGGTTTATGGTAAAAAACATAAAAGGATGGCATCCCATTATTAAGTAAATAATTGATATTGGATGATTCAATTTGTATGCTATAACTACCATCACTATTTGCTTCAATAGAATTTGTTGCTTTCAATTGAACGGCAAATCTAAAATTGGTATACACCGAACCGCCGTCAGGTTGCTCTTTTTTAAGCTCAACATGAAAGTCAATTCCCTTATCTCTAACAGTTTCCGAACGTACCTCAAATTTGTTTACATCTAAAAGCGGCCTGAAATAATTGCTGGAAATTGTTTCAAGGTTTTCATTAAGGTTTACTTTAGGAAGATGTAAGTCATCAAAGTTGGATCGTTTCATGTTATTGATTTAAAATGAAGGTTTAAATGTTATTTTTCAAAAAAATATTTTTCAAGTTTCGCATGAAGTTTCTTTTCCGTTGTTGCATATATAACTTTAATATTTTTTTTACTTCAGCGAAATTAAAAACAAGGGAATAATTGATATCTGATTCCATATCCACAATAGCTATTTTAGTAATTGAAAATTATTATTTATTAGATATTCGTATACAGATGTTGCAGTTTCATTACTTATGATCTTATCCAATGCCAAGTCTAACAATTTTCCTTTTAGTAATTGAGACCAAGTTTTTTTAGTTAGATTATATTGTAATTCCCTCATCTCGTCAATTTCATTAAAAATTATCTCTTGCCCATATCCCAATTTTGTTAAATGATCGAGAATGTTGTCAAGTTTTTTATCTAATTCAGTTTTGTTTTTATTACTCTTATTTTGCTTATTTTTTCTTTCAACATATGTTGCACCTTTAACTGAGATTTTGACTTTATCTGAATTTCCATATCGATCTTTTAATATTACATAGCCACGTCTATGAAGATCTTCTGCAATTTCCCTAGACTCATTATCCCGAAATTTGATATTATTAAATCCGAGTATTCTTTCTATTGAATACATCTCGTCTCCAAATAAACTATTCAATTTGGATAGTATAAAATCATTTTTATCAGATATTGTTTCTATCAATACTAAATTTTGACTATCAAACAAGGTTTCAATAATTGATAAATAACCTATTACTAACTTTAAACTTTTTCTAAATCTATCAAGTCTTTCTATCTCTTTTTTAATTTCTGGCTCTTTATCAATACCGTATATTGAATAATCACGATCAAAAATTGAATTATATTGTTTATCAAATAAGTCTAATATCTCATCGCTACTTGGAATTATATGTTGATTAACATGTGTCTCAGTTTTTAGAATTAAATCATTAGCTTTCACAATAAATTCATTCAAATTTGAGTCTTCAGAATTTAATAATGCCACAATTTCTCTATTATTTTTTTCTAGTATCTCAAAAAAGTCAAAGTGTGAAATTTCTTTTAGGTTATAGTTCATTTGATCAGATATATTAATTCATTAGTGTTATAGTTTGCACTGAATACTTATCTTAAATTTTATTTAACTTGGTTCAATAAATCATAAAATAATTCCTTGTATGTATCATAAATTGGTTGATTCTTCAAATTTAAATTAAATTGTTTATCCCATACTTTTAAGAATAAAGAAAGCATAGTCCATATTGGACTATCTTCTGCAGGTTCAAAAAGTGATATTGCATTTTCTAATCGTTGATCCACATTCGGGTGTTTTTTACCTCCATTTAAATTATTCTTAAAAAATAAGATTGAAGCTAAACCTATAATAATAGCCAATTCTAAAACATTTCTGTTTCTACAATTATTTAAAATTAATTCAATTGCTCTTGAATCAGCTTCAATTTCAAGTGGTTTCCTTTCTTCGTAAGTAAGATTTTGAGATTTTATTTTTTTGATATGTTCTAATTCAGCATGAGCTGTTTCATGATAAAGTATAAAATTAAGGACTTCTACAAAAAGATCATTATTTCGTAATATATACCATCCCTCTTCAGTTTCTTCATCATAATATTCTGGATTCGGATTGTTTTCTATATCCCAAGGCTCAAAGACACTGATTAACAGTTTAGCATAATCAAATAATATTTCAGCTTCTGTTAACAGTTGGTTATTTGGTAGCTTGTGAGTTGAAATATTTCTTTTTATTTGGTCTGGAATTGCAAAACCTTCTTCATGAAGTACTAAAAAATAATAACATATAATCCAAGTATATGACAAAAAGGTTTCATGAATATTTATTGTTCCATTCTCATCAATAAATGGAAGTTGTCCTTCGATTAAAGGTAAATTTGCACTATGATAATTAATTTTTTTATTGAGTTTGAAATCGGAATGTAATGATTTTATATATTCTTGATTTCTCTCTACTAAACGCGTAGTAAGATTATGTTTTAATACTCGAATAGGTTGAGTTCCTGTATGAACGTCTTTTTTTATACTATTTTTCATTAATTTAAGCTTATAGATATGAGAAATATAAGACTACATCCAGCCTAATTCATTTTCTATTTCTTGACGTAACTTTGTTCTAATTTGCTTCGGTGCTTTGATAATATAATTTTTAGTTAAGATTTGAGATTCTCCTGTTAAACTTTTTAAATACTCAATCCTATTATCAATTTTATCCTTCCAATTTTCAGTAAGATTTGTCCATATAACCGCGTCAATTTCTTCTTTATTTATCCAATCTAAAATGTTTTGCTTATAGTTAAAATCATTTGGAAAAAATTGATTTACTATTTTATTATAAAAACCAATATTTTTAGCAATTGTATTTTCTCTCTCACGTAAATTTTGAATAGCTTCGTCTAAGTCTTTGCTATTCGAAATTGAATATAAAGTTTGAACTGCTGCTACACCTTGATTAGTGATGACTAATGTAAGTCTGCCATCTTTTGAAACTCTTGAAAATTCTATTGGTAAAATAGGACCATTTGCAGACCAGTTAAAATCAGTATCATAATTTAAATTTTCAGGATTCCAAATTAATGAACCCCAACCTAAGATTGCAATCTTCATGTTTCTTCTTTTAGTTATATTGTATTTTTAAATTCTTCTTTAATATTACTTCAAAATCCGTCATCTGGATATTTAATAAAATCAATTTCTTTCAGACAATTCATAAGTGCATAAATAATATTGGTTAATTTCTCATTTATTTTCAAAAAAACATAATCATTTTCTCCTACCATTTCTAGAAAAGTATCATTTTTAAATATAAACTTTATGTTTTCAAATTCATACTCAAAATCTTTTCCTTTATAATATCCTGCAGAGTGTGAAATACAGTTCCTAAGTTTTGAACAGAATTCTATGAACTCTAAATCTTGTTTAGGATCTGAGGAATAGCAGGTGTCTTTGTACTTAGAAAGAAATCTAAATTTCCGAGATAAGGGTATGAATGTATTTTTTTGGAGTTCACCCAATAGTGTTTCTTTCTTTTCATCAGGTAAATCATTACATATCCTAATAACTTTATTATTTAAGCCCTTAATTATTTTATTCAAATTTATATCATCAATAATTTCTTCAAAACAAAATGAAACTGTTGTTTCAAAGTTTGTAAATGAATCTACAAATAATTTTCGATTTAATTCATTATGATAGGCATCAGAAAGTAGTTTATGATCGGCGATTTCATAGATTCTTGTAATATGAGGTTTTAGCTCAATTACACTAGGGTCAAATTTTATTGTGCCATTTTTTATTTCTTGGCAAACTTTATAAAATATCTTTCCGTGATAGAATTCATTAATTATTGAATAAAGATTTTCAAAGTAAGCTTTACGAACATCATTCTCTTTTAAATTAATATTGTAAATAATTGATTTTATTTTTAAGGTTACTTCATGAAGTTTATTGAGGTTTTTCATGTACATTTCAAATTTGCATTATTTTCAAAATAAAATAAAACTTAATACCCATTCCAATAATTGAACATCTAATTTTCAACCTTTTTTGATTGTAATTTTATTTCATTATATTTGTTCTGTAAGATTTCAAAATTTGCGACTCAAAAATGAGGGGCAAAAGCGAGACCCTAAATTAGGAAAAAAATATATAATCCTTATATATAAACGTATTAGAGAAGGAGTACAATTCCCTCTTTCTCCGCGAAATCCGGTAAATTTAAAATTTACCGGATTTTTTTGTATATAAAAACTATATCACCTCATTCAATTAGCTTTATTCTTCCTCATATAAATAAAGCTATGTTTTTATTTATCAATTAGAAATTACTATTTCAATACTTTAAAATTCCTTTGGCTATAAATTAGGTAAAAACACGTATTGCTTTATTGCATATAAATTATTTTCTTTCGGGTTTACGAAATACAGCTATATAGCTTTTTACGAAATAAATAAGGAGAAAGTTTCGTATAAAACAATGTTAGCGGCAATACTAAACCCATAACTTGATAAAAACCATGGATGAGAATCAGATAATTAAACAGATTAATTACGAAATCGATAATTGGCAGTCTAAAATGGTCGAACGTAATATTTATGTTCAATTAAGTCCAAAAGCAAAAAAATTTATCATCGAATTGATAGAAAATATTCAGGAGGACCAATCAGAATACTGGAGATTAAAGACAGCTTCTGAATCAATGCAAAATTTAGCAATGGCACGAATTCCTGAAGCTTTAGATATTGTAATACGTCAGAAACGACTGATTTTCCAACAAGAAGCTTACATCAGTTCGTGGGAAATCTGGAATGTATTATCTCGAATTTTAATAAGATTTTGTTTCATTCCCGAAAAAGACATGTAATATGGCAAACATTAAAGAAGCCTACACGGCCGTTATTGATTTCAACAAAACAATTATTACAATTACTTCAACTGTATTAGCAGCATTGATATCGTATCTGGTATTCCAAGACTATAATTTATCATTCCAAAATTTAATAAGTCCTTTAGTTCTTTTAATATCATTGATTTTTTCTTTTTTTGGAATTGGGTTAGCAATTCCTGCTATAAATACTGATACGTCAAGAATATGGGCAGTTCGTCACTCAAATATAGGCGCAAGTATTATGCTTATTGGAATTTTTTGTATTGGATTTATTCAGCCAAAAGAAAAATTAAGCATTGATAAAGTACTTTTAAAAATTGAAACCTCTATAAAAAGAGTTGAACCAAGTCTAACTCAAAAAAACTGTAAAAGTTTCGAACTAATAGATGATAATTATATTATTTTTTATTCCCAAGATTCACTTCATAGAAGAGTTGTGTATTCATTAGATAAAGATAATATAGTTTCTTTACAGCGTGAAAAAAAATAAGTCCTGCTGCTAACAGCGGTTTTGCGCAACTGGTGTTTTTGTTGTAAAAGTTCGTTTGGTTTTCCATAATTTCGTTTTATCCAGCCGAGAGAACTCAGCTTCAATTTCCACAACAGTCGCAAAGCCACAAGACGTTACCTGCTATGTTAAGAGCGACTGTCCACAACGACACAGTTTGACCGACTGAGCAAAACTAATAGGGAAAGTTGAAAACCGAATAGAGTAAGCACAAATGAAAAACCAAAATTAAATGGCAAATTATTACTGTAAATGGTGTGGTTACAAATCTTCAAGAATATTATCTTTAACTTCTCTTTCTTGCTCAAAAATCCAGAAGGAAAAAAACACGCTTTGTATGACGGAAGTGAAAAATCTCAATACACTTGTAAATATTGTGGTTATAAATCTTCAATTTTATCAAGTTTAACGTCCTTTTCTTGCTCAAAAAGTCTGAAAAAAAAAGCATCAACCAGCAATGTAAAATCTTTTATCAAAGGTGGCGAAACTACCTTTGATATTTTTAATCCGAAATTTATTTAATGGAAGCATCTACAACTATAAAACAAATGTTGGCAGGCAACAAAATTTTTGTGCCGACATACCAAAGAGCATATTCTTGGGATACTGAACTTGAAAAAACAAATTTACCAAAACAGACTAACATGTTTTTATCTGACTTGGAAAACTACAATAAAAGTTCAACCAAATCAAAATATTATTTCGGACATTTTCTATTTGAAGAAAAAGACGACAAAAAATTTGGAATAATTGACGGACAACAACGAATGACAACAATCGTTATTTTTTTGTCAGCATTATTTAGTAGATTAAAACAAATCCGAACTTTAAGTGAAACCGAACAAGAAACATTTGAAGACATCATCAAACGAAACTCAACTTATCGTTTTGAAACAGTTGATTATGACGACAGATTTTTTAAAGATTGTGTAATCGACCAAAGTAAAAAAGACAGAAATGGTATAAAAACCGTTTCTGCAAAACGTATTGCAATTGTGTTTGATTTTTTTACTTCACAACTTTCTGATAAAGACGAAATTTATTTATTGAAAATGTTGGACACGGTTCAGAACGCATCTTGCACAACACATCCAGTAAAAGACGCATCGGAAGCAATTCAAATGTTTATTTTCCAAAACAACAGAGGTAAGAAACCTTCAAATTTGGAAATTATCAAAGCTCAATTTATGTTCAACGTTCATCTTTATGGTGGCGAAGAAAAAGAAAGTCTAATAAAAGAAATCAAAGACCGATTTGAAGAAATTTATAAATCTATTTCTTCAATTGAATACATAATTAACGAAGACGATGTTTTGGTTTACACACTTCGTGTTCATTTCAATTCTCTTTGGGAAACAAATGCAATCGACAAAATAAATAAGTTATTATCGGAAGCAAATCCAATTCCATTTATCAAATCGTTTACTCAATCGCTTGCAATAAGTTTTGAGCATTTAACAACTTTTTTCAGCAAAGACGAAAGAGAAAATTTAGAAATTCATTCGCTTGTAACACTTGGTGGAATTGGTATCGCAATGCCGTTTATAATCAAAGCTTACAAATTTGGTTTACCAATAAATCAAATTAATTTGCTTTGTAACAAGCTGGAGACAATGGTTTTGCGACACAGACTAATCGGGACAAGAGCCGAAATCACATCACGACTAAATGACGTTTATCTAAAATTTACTTCTGAAAATCCAGACATCACATCAATAAATGTTAGAATTGATTGGATGAAAACTACGCAAGATTGGTGGTGGTCATATTGGGGAAACAAAGAATTGGAGCGTTCCATTCAAGGCGGAATAAATCATACAACTGCAAAATATTTACTTTGGAAATACGAAAACCATTTGGAAGGACAAGGGAAAAGCGGTTACTCACCTACTCGCTTTGACAAAATTGAAAAACCAGAATTGGAACACATTGCACCGAAAACTGAAAATCCTGAAACAGGTTATGATAGCTATGACGAGGAATTTATAAATGAATACATCAATTGTTTAGGAAATTATTTGTTGCTTTCTAAATCACATAATTGTTCCGTTGGTAACAAACCATTTGCTGAAAAACGCAATAGTTACAATCATTTGGAACAACAACGTGAAATACAGAAAATGACGACGGTTGAAAGTGCAACTTGGACAAAAGAACTTATACAGCAACGTAAAGACAAAATCGTTAGATTTATAATAGAAAATGTGTAACCCAAAACAACACAGCAGGTAACATCGGTTTGGCAATATGGCAGCTGAAATGTTTCTATGGAACAATTTGTACAAAGTTCAAATTTTGTTTTTCGATTGAACTTTAGTACTGAAAATCAGTCACATCACCAAGTCGCGGAACGTTATAAATAAGTAAGCCATAATAATACTAAACAATACGGTTATATATATCCATCACCCAACCCCTATCAAAATACAGCAAAAGCGGCATTAGGTGTTCGACTGTGATACCTCACTGATACCTCACAGCCTACAGCTTTATAAAAGCCTTGATAACCTTATCAGGGCTTTTTTTGTCGTTCATGATAGACAGGATTATAAATCGCACTTCTGGAACTTCATTTGAATTTTGCTTTGTTACATTCAATAAAACTCCCCTTCGCTGCCGTACGATTGTATCGTGTGGCATTTTTATCACTTTCTCAAAAAATTATCTTTAGACTATTATAATGAAAAAATTATATAATATTGTTGCTCTTAAAATGTTTGATTTATAATACTTCGTGCGGCAGGGAGGAATTATAGAAGATCTGAGCATAAAAACAGAACATAAAGGTGGAAGAATCAGTCCGTTTTATACAAAATACAGAAATTCATATAGCGTTTTTCCTAAAAAAGAGAGATATTATTGTTAATGATTTAAAAACCATTTCGAATAATTGGGAACTTTATTTTTTTCGGTTTAATGAATTAAACGAAAGCGAATTAGACAAATATTTGGCTAAGGACAGTTTTTATATAGAAGGTGCTATGTATATAGCATATTATGGAAAAGAACTCATCGGATTTAAACATTGGGATTTAATAGATCAATTATGTTCCTATTTTATTAATTCTATTTATGAGATAACAATAAAGAATAAAGAATTTGAGAAATTTTGTTTCCCAGACCAGCCTGTTGAAGTTACTTTAACAAAAGAAAAAGAATTTATAAGTATCAAAATAGGTAATGAAAATCCCGTTTTCCTATACAAGGATATATTTATTAAAGAGTTTTTAAATGCCTGTAAAAATCTTTATGAAAGAATAAATGGAAATTCTTATAAATTGGAAATTGAAAAGATAGAAGAAATTCGGAAATATTTAAAATAAAAAAATGATTATATTAATATTTTAGCAAGGTATAGTCAAAGTGAATTTCAAAAAATTTATGTGATTATTGAAACGAATTGAAATATATGACATCGGATGTATGCTACTATAAATTCGTTACAAGTACGTTTAACAAATCATAGTCACATCGAAACTTAATAATATGACAGCAAAAGATTATTGCATTGAAATACAAAAACTCTTAACGGAAGCCGGGGAATTAAATTGGGCAAAATGTTTTGAAAATTTCATATCAGAATTGGAACTATCAAAAGATAATTCAGCCTATAGAAAAATAATCTCAATATATGGAGGAATGGGGTCTTTTGATGATTTAATACTATATAAAGACGGTGTCCTCTGCCAAAAAGAAAACGACACTTTACATACATTAAAAAAGGAATTATACAAGAAAGTGACCGGTTGGAAAGAAAGTGTTTATAATCCATCCGATTCAGATATCAAAAAACCTGGTAAATTTATTGAAACAGAAAGGTATTTCGAACCCGGAAACTATGATCACTTTTCACATAATGACTATTTGAAAGATAAATAATGTTCATCGTAGCACATGGGCTTTACTCGCTTCTATTCTACTCTTGAAAGTGTTTTAAATATGAAATCCATTTGTCTATCAAATCCCGTTTTTAAATCATCAGCCAGAAGCTGTACTTCGACGTCTGGCTTTATTCCTTTTGGATCATTTTTAAAATTCGGAGTTTTCATTTTGTACTGAAATACAGGTATCCATACCAATGTTTTAGAATAAGGCAGAACAAATGCCCGACCACCCGAATTACTATAATTACTTCCCTGAGAATATTCTCCATAAAATTTTCCAATTTTATATTCCCGCATTAATGCTAATAAATGCCCGGTGGTTGAAAAGCAACCTCCATTAATCAAAACACTAATATGCCCTTTGTAAAAATTTGGTTTATTTTGTTGTTTTTTAAACCACCAGTAATCAGCTGCACTATTGGTTGTTGAGTTGCAATTCAGTCCGTTTCTTTTCTTAGTTTCGGCTAAATTTATTTCTTCAATGCTTTCGGGATATTGCGCATAATGCTTCCAGCTTTTCACACTATTATACTTTGCGCCAACATAATCAAAATAGTAATAGGGTTTATCGATTAAATAAGAAAACAAATAATTGGCAATTTCCGCAGCTCCACCACTGTTATCGCGTAAATCAATAATTAGATTTTTAGTTTTCAGGCTGTCAAGTTTTGCGAAAAAAATATCTAATTGATTTTGCGCAATCTTTCTATCGGCCTCATTATAACCATTTCCAAAGGAATGAAACTTGAGAACGGCAATTTTATCTTTTCTAATTTCAGTTGTTAAAGGTTGAATGTTTTCGGTGGTGCTTTTTGTGAAGTTGTCAAAAGTAATTCCTTTTAATACTACTTTCTGCTTTTGGTTATTTTTGTCTATGCATTCAACTTCAAATTTTTCACTTTGGTTGTAAATAAAATAATAAAAAGGAAAATTCTTAAATTTCGTATTTAATCCTGTTTCATTTCGACCTTCAAGATGAATAATTTTTTTGACATCTTTTACAATCGCATCAATATTTTCTCCGTTTATTTTAAGAATCTGTAAACCTGAATAAGTGTTGTTTTCCTTTATTGAATTATCAAAATAATAATTATTTTTAATCTGATAAATACTGAATGGAAAAACGGGTTTTTCTTTTAACAATGCCGTAATTTGCCCTCTATCAACGGTTGTATGCCCATCTTTGATTTTTGCCATTAGGGTGGCTGTGAGTTTGTAATAATCTACAATGGAAAGATCTCCTTTGATCGAATTCTTCAAGTCAAAATAGGTTTTGTCAAATTCTTTTTTCGAACAAAACATAAACTGTCCCGGATGAATCGTATTTGTCAAGTTATATAGCTGCGTAAATTCTGAAGAAATACTATCTTTTTTTAACGTTTTATCTAACAATGATTTATGTTGTCCATAACTGAAATTCATCACAAAGCATAAAAACGGGAATATTATTTTAAAATTCATTATCTAATTATTATTCAGGCTTATTATTTATTGAATGACACTTAAAACCAAATATATACATTGCGTTACTATGATACAAATATAAGTACATTGATTGTCTTTTGTTTTACTTTAAATCGTTGTTAACCGCACAGAAGATATAATAAAGAGTCTGCAATGTCCGGACGAAATACACTAAATCCTGTTTCAATATTAGTCAATAAATCGACTGAACCGGAGAATGGGAAAAGGAATTCTGGACAGATGATAATATGCTCTACTTCAGATTGGTTACAGAGGAGAAAGAAGACGGAAATATATATGTATTTTATAAGGTCAGAATAATTGAGCGATAAACACAGGATCTGATTGCCAATCAATCTGTTTGAGATAAAATATGGCAATCACTTTACCGAAACTTACATTTAAAGAATACATACTATTTCCTATTCAGAGGGAGATCAAATCCCATTAACCGGCTCCTTTTCGAGTACTATTTTTTTATGTTTTGCCCCCCATTCGCTCAATTGATTCCATATAGGTACCAATTCCTGGGCAATGTCTGTCAGCTCATAATCTACTCTTGGAGGAACTTCTGCGTAAACGGTTCGCTTTACCAACCCTTCCTTTTCCAACTCCCGTAGTTGAAGCGTAAGCATACGTTCCGTAATACCATTGATCTGATTCCGCAATTCACTGAATCGTAACTTCCCCTTTTCAAGTTGACACAGGATCAGTAGTTTCCACCTACCGCCTATTTTGCATACCGCATAAGTCAGATTACAACTTTCTACTATATAAGTCTCATTCAACATATTAGTTGAATTCTCTTTTCTTTTTCCCATTACTTACAAATTTGTTAGTACCATACAATTGAATGTGTAGCATACGAAAGTAGTAATTACCCGATACATTTGCCGTATATCTTAACATAAATTAATATGACATTGTCTGAACAAGTAAATAAAGTATTGGCCTATATTCAGGACATTGAAGTGCCGGCAAATCTTACTCCCTGGGAAACAGGAAGAGCTTTTTATGAGAATTTTATTCCCCTGGCAGGAGAAAAGGAAACTGTTTTTCAAATTGAAGAACAAACCCTGTTAAAAGACAACCATCCAATCCGGTTACGGATTTATCGCCCGAATGATACTAAAAAACTCCCCGTTATCATTTATTTCCATGGAGGCTGGTTTAACGCCGGAAGTTTGGAAACGCACGATACGCCACTACGCCAGCTAACCAATCGTTTACAGGCAATTATCATTGCAGTTGATTACCGGCTGGCTCCGGAATATCCGTTTCCATTCGGATTAAATGATTGCGAATTTGCGATGCAGTGGATTATCGATAATGCAGTATCACTTCGTATCAATGCCAACAAGATTTCGATTGCCGGTGATAGTGCGGGCGGCGCTTTAGCAGCAACTGTCACAAGAAAATTCCGTCAGCATATTATGGCACTGCTCCTCATTTATCCGGTTACCGATAATTCGCTGAAAACAGCTTCCTGGATTGAATTTCAAAATGGTCCGCTATTAGATTTAAAAGGCGGTATTCAGGCCTGGAATTGGTACTTACCCAACATAGAAGATCAAAATAATCCCGATGCCATTCCCCTATTGGCAAATGACTTTGAGGCATTACCTCCCACATTTATAGCCGTTGCGGAGTACGATCCGTTGCGGGATGAAGCTGTTCAATATGCCAAAAAGCTGCAAACCAACGGAGTAAATGTAACCCTAAACTTGTATAAAGGGACTACACACGGGTTCTTCCAAATGGGCGGGTATATTGATGATACAGAAGTATTAATACAGAATATGTCCGATTTTTTTAAAACTTACAGTGATACAAAATGAAAAAATACGCTTATATAGGTTGTTTAGGGTTTATAGCCGTTATCACAACCGAGTTCGGTGTTATCGGTATTTTACCGCAAATTGCAGCACATTACAACATCTCTATTGATAAAGCCGGCATATTGCTCAGTGCCTTTGCATTGGTCATCGCATTGACCGGTCCGTTTATGACCTTATTGGTTTCCGGAATTGATCGCAAAAAGATAATGCTGACGGCTATCTTTATTTTTCTGCTAACCGATGTTATCTCCTCCTTTTCACCACCTTTCTGGTTACTGATGCTGGTACGGATATTACCCGCGTTTTTACAACCTGTTTATATTTCCACCGCCTTAGCGGTAGCGATAGCAAACGGTAATAAGAAGTACGAAAACGAACTAATGAGTATTGTTTTCAGTGGTGTGGCAATTGCGATGGTGTCAACCGTTCCGTTTGCCACCTGGTTAGCCAGTCAGTTTTCATGGGAATATTCATTTATTATCCAATCGATAGTAAGCATTATAGCTCTTTTAGCCATTTATTTCTTCCTACCCGATATGCCGGTAACAGCGAAAAAATCGTATGGAAGTCAGTTAAAAATATTGACTCAGCCAACATTTATTGTCAGTACGGCTATGAATTTTTTTATGATTGCCGGGTGGTTTTCTACCTACAGTTATTTTGCCGAATACCTGAACAAAGCTAAAGGTCTGGATAGTATGATGGTTAGTTATATGTTGTTTCTGTTCGGTATAATTGGCGTCATCGCTAATCGTATTTCAGGGAAGATGCTTAATAAAACTATAGCCAATACCACAGCCTTGTTTTTATCCGGTACTATTCTGATTCCGTTATTGTTGCATTTTTCAGACACGAACACCATCGCTATAATTTTCGTTATTGCACTTTGGGGCTTTCTGTATTCCCCTAGTTTTCTGAATGCTTCCACTTATATGATTTCATCAGCACCTAAGTCTTTGGAATTTGCCAATAGTCTTGCCACTTCATTCGGGAATCTGGGTATTACCGTAGGCACAACCGTTGGAGGATGGATTATTGCTACAAAAGGAGTACAATACACTCCCTGGCTTACATTACTATTTGGTGTATTAGCATTTGCAATGATCGTATTGCGGAAATACTTGGAGAAAGGAAGTATATCGGTACAGAAAGACTAATTCCTTCTTTATTTACAACTTTATAAAAAGCCCGGATAGTAGAATCCGGGCATTTATTTATATCCCTATTTACTTTATTCTTCCTCTAATAAATAAAAGCGACTCTCTTGTTTTATTACAAACTCTAATTCAATATTTTAAACTTTATTAGCCTATAAATTAGGTAAAAACACGTATTGCGTTATTCTACACAAATTACTTTCTTTCGGATCTAACTGTATCTCTAGTTGTTAGCGAATTAAACTTCAAAAAATTAACTTTAATCTCAAATAATGGCATTAATAAATTGTCCTGAGTGTGGAACAGAAGTTTCCGATAAAGCTGAAAAATGCTTAAAATGTGCTTATCCAATAACCAATAACAATAGCAAGAGTGATAATATTAGCTCAAATTCAAATTCGAGTTCCAAGAACGAAACGAGGGTTGTGGTTAAAGCAAAAGAGGGTTGCTTTCTTCAAACTTTAAATACGGGTTGCTTTATCATTGCTATAATAATTGTTATATTGATTCTGGGAGTTCTACGCTAAATTGTATAATGTCACATAATAGCAATTTTGTAAAATTGGGACTTTTAGCAAGTTTTAAGACTATTAGTAATAACACGCAACAATTAACAATCGGTAGAAAAAATGTGCAAAACTTATAATACCATTGGCTCACTAACGACTTTAAAATCAAATTTAATACAAAATAACATCCATGACTTTAAGTCATTAAAAGAAGTTATTGATTTTCAAAAGTCATATTCGATTCTCCGACAACAATTGATTACGCATCACGAAAATCTTATTGAACAGGAAAAAAAGATACTCGATATCGATTTACCGAATTTAGACACAACAATTGCAACGCAAAGGCAACAATCAACAGAACGATTAACCAACGAAATTGATATGCTGAAACAAAAACTGCATATTACAACAAACAGCACCCAAAAAAACATTTTCCATAAGGTAATCAGTAGTTTAAAGCAACGAAACTATAAAAGAGTAATAAAGCATAAAGAAACCCATTTTGATAGTAAAGTCAATGCAGCAGTTAGCCAACTTATTACCAATTATCAAGTCAAAACCAATCGCTATCAATTTATAACAGCTCATTTTAACGATGCAGTAAAACAAAGTGCGCAAAATTCTTTATATGAACTTGAAAGAAAAAAATCGGTAATCGGTGCACTTAACAACTACATTTACGGCGCGTTAGGCGAACAAAAAGTAGTTAAGACATTAGAATCGCTATCGGATGATTATTTTTTAATTAATGACTTTTCAGTTACGTTTTCACCTGCAATCTACAATAGGCGCGAAAATGAGTATATCAAATCAGTTCAGATTGATCATATATTGGTAAGCCCATCGGGAATATTTATTATTGAGACCAAGAACTGGAGTGAAAAATCTTTGGAAAATCTGAGCTTACGTTCGCCTGTGGATCAAATCAAAAGAGCAAATTTTGTATTATTTTATCTGCTAAATAATGAGAAGAGTAACTATCATTTACACTTAAACAGTCATCATTGGGGAGACAAAAAAATACCGATCAAAAATCTAATTGTATTGATCAACACAAAGCCACAAGAGGAATTTCAATATGTAAAGATTGTGACCGTAAACGAGCTTCTTAATTATGTAAATCATTTTAAACCTATATTTTCATCCGCTGAAACAAAGAGAATAGCTGAAATGATTTTACGGATTAATGGGTAAAATAGATAAATCCACTTTTAAAAATCATATTTAAAAACTAACAATCAACAAGTTACACACTAACACTTTAATTTATTAACTTCGTTTTATTCAGCTGAGCGAACTCAGTTTCAATTTCCGTAACAGTCGTCATACCCTGAAATGTTGCCGCAAATATTAAATTTAACTACTAAAAAAATAAAAATGAAAAATAAAATTATTCGATTATTTGGAGATAGTAAAATTTTGGTTGTAGTGTTTCTTTCTTTACTGTGTGCCTCATTTTATTCATTTTATTACAACATTCCTTTCCTATCTTGGATTATTGTAATTCTTTTAAATACATACCTAGTTTATGTAGTTTTTTATGCATCCATAAAAAGTGATTCTCATAAAGGTGAAAATTGGTTTTGGGGTAAAGTCATTCCAAACCGGTTTTCCGGAGTAATTGTATTTGTATGTATTTATTTATGCATAATTCTTGGATTTTCAGAGATCCTATTAGCAGAAGAAGCTCCAAATTGTAATACCAAAGAATGTGCATTTTTCAAAAGCTTCATTTCTTTAACTTCATTTAGTTTTGATAATTATGACGGGCAAACATGGCATTTGCAAAAAATACAAATGTGGCACTCCTTTAATGGATTGCTTCTATTAACAGCAACGTTCGGGTTCTTAATTTCTCGCATTTCAAATTTTAAAGAAAAAATTTCATTAGAAAAATTGGATCAAAAAATAGATCTTTTAAAAAGATCCGAAGAAGACAAAATAAAAATCGAAAAACTTCATCAATTTCTTAATGAAAATCAAAATCTCACCTCTGAGGTCCGCGAATTAAAATTAAAAATTGAAAATTTGAAGAATTCCAACAATTAACTGCAATCTTAAATAATAGCAGATCCTCAACTTCAAGTTTTTCTTCACGAAAAATACTATCTTTAATCAAAATTATCCCCAAAGGTTCTAACACAATAGATCCAAACAGCAACCAAACATGATTAAAATAAATCTAAACGCACTTGAAGGCGAACTTGATATCGAAATCAAAAAAAATGATGATCACTATAATCTAATCGTCATTCTTTCGAAATCGGACTACTTTCAGGAAAACGGTAAGGCCTGGCATAAAAAAATTGAAGACAATCAAACGATATTTAAAATTGCTGACCTGATTAAAGCGTGTTATACTACTCCATCCATCCCCAAAGGCATAACAATTAATGACGGTATCAGTAGAAAAATCAGTCTGGAAGATTCCGTTTCTATCCATCTCGCTCTTCAAAATAGCTATTATACAAATACAAATGAGTCAGAATTAATAAAAAGTATCTTTGAATATGTTTGCGAACTGATACAGGATCCGGTTCTGGAAAAATATATAAACGTTTTTGATTACTCTAAATAAATTAACAGCGATATAAATCATTACTGTTTAATCCTTCGGGTTTTCGGGTATCCTGTTTCACAACAAATATTTTGTAAATTGACGCATCGTTTTTAAACCTCAAACGTTAGAAACAAAAGCAATTTTATCAATATCGGAAATATGGATTCAAATAAAGGTTTCAGATTATCGGCAGAAGCAAATACGTACAATTCGGCATTACGGATTATAAAATCCAAAGGCTACAAAATATTTTTATATCCGGACCAAAGTGATGACCTTTACGGTACGTATTGGGCGATAAAAGAAAACCGGGATTTTATTGCTGAAGATCCGCTACAATTATTAGGAATCATTACGATTTGGGAAACAAATGGGGATAAATGGAGCGGACCAAATCATGAAAATATACGGGACAAAATCGCAAGTAACGCTTTTCCGGATAGTGTTGCGGATATTGAAAAACTGAGCGAAGAAGACTTTGAAGTACTGGTTAAGGACTATACTATTTTTTTAAATCGAATTTTCCCGAAACAAGTAATACCTGTCAACCCAACAAGACAAGCGTTTTTTGATGTAATCAGTAACTTCTACAAATGGGATTTGGAACAATTTTACGAATGGGAAAAATAGCACCTTTACAAGGCTTCAAAACGTAAACTACAATTTTATGGAAACAACATTTGAAATAAACGATCAAAACCTTTTACACTTTTTGGCTGCAACAAAAACGAACGATTCTTGTGGTGGCCATACCGATTTTTTGGAATGGCATAACGAAACGGAAGAATTGAAAACGAACCTGACTAAAATCGGACAAATTGCAATTCAGCCCAACGAAAAGCAATGGGATTCCCAATATTGGGGACAGGATGCTAAAATTCAGTTAGACCGCTACCCGTATTACGGTTGTGAAATTTTCCAATGTCAGAAATGCAACACTTTTTTCTTTTATTATTTGGAATCAGGCGGACATGGAGCCCAAAAAAGATATCGGGTTATCAGAAAAGATTTAATCGACATGGAAACCATTAAACCTGCTCATCCAATTGTAATTGACTATAAAGGCATGGATTATATGATCTATAAAAACCCCGACTTAACCTATGCTGTTTCAATTAGTAAAAATATAGGAATCGGTTTAGACGTTTACCACCAACTATCAAAAGAAGAGCAGGAAGGTTATCTGCGGGATGGCATAAATAGTCTGAACAACAGAATAAAAGATATGGATTTGAATTATAGCAATTATAAGGTAACAGCGTGGCGATAAAAACGGTGGCTAACACAGGATTACGAAATGGGTAGTTTACGTTCTCTCTTCCCGAAAAAGCGCTATCTTTAACAGAACGTAACCGGTTTGCTGCTCCACTCCTATCGCAGAGCCCGGACCGTTAGGCATCATTGTAAACAAATCGTAAATCCTAAACCAATACAATTATGGCACTTATCAATCCTCATATTAACTTTAATGGTAATGCTGAAGAAGCTTTTGAATTTTACAAAGCTGCTTTTGGCGGAGAATTTTTAAAAATTGTCCGATTCAAAGATTTGGAAAGCCCTGAATTCCAGGTAAGCAAAAAGGAAGAAAATAAAATTATGCATATTGCGCTGCCAATCGGTAAAAGTAATGTGTTAATAGGAAATGATGTTCCGGAATTTTTAGGAAGGGTCAATGAAAATGAAAACAGAAGTAAAATTTCAATTAGCACAGAAAACAAAGAAGAAGCAAATCAATTATATTATGCACTTTCCGCAGGTGGAAAAATTGAAATGCCCATTTCGGATAGTCCATGGGGTTCCTATTTTGGCATGTTTAGAGATAAATACGGCATTGAATGGATCATAGAATTTGATCCAAAATATAACGGAAGGATATAAAAACAACGAACGCCTGACAATGGTTTGACATAATAGCAGGTTGCTTAATCAACTAAAAAACAAAAAAATCATTTTAAATTGAATCATTCAGGTACTATCAGCGCAAGGATTTTCTTTCTGAAATCACGAATAACGAACAATGCCATTGTTTTTAGACGTGGGCCTACCGATTGGATTCAGATGAGTGTCTGGAATTTGGATAACGACACGCTGGAACCCGGGCAATGGATCAATAAAAAAGTACCGATGCGAAATTGTGATGTCTCGCCTTCCGGAAAATACCTGATTTACTTTGTCGATAATTTTGAATACGGAAACAGCAGAACAATCATTAGTAAACCGCCATTCTGGACCGCGCTTACCGTTTGGGAACACGGCGATGCACTTTTTGACACCGGAGGCGGATTATTCGCTGACGAAAAAACGGTATTGCTCAATTTAGATTCCGCGCAGGCACTTGAAAAATATCCCGTACCGTCTCACCTTCACGTTTCTACATTTCGAACACAAAAAGAATATTCGCTACGGAAAGGACATGTCAATTTATTACACGAACATCGGTTGGAAATGAACGGATGGACAGAACAAAATGATCCTGGTTTTATTCAAAAAGAAACGGAACAATTAACTGTAGTCAGTGATAGCTGGTCGAAAGCAGACCCGAAAAGTATAGAACCTATCGTTCCGAAACTTTGGAAAAAACCAATCACCAATAGTGCTGCTTTGTATATGATCACCTTTTACCATCCTGAACAACGCAAAAACGTGGATCTGTTTTATCTGGGAAGAAAGGACGGGAAAACGAAACTCAAAGACATTACATGGGCAGACATTGATAATAGCAACAGAATAATTGCTACTAAGGAAGGGAAATTATATGCTTCAAAAATAGCCGCCGACGGTTCCGTTGACTACACTGATCTGGAACTATTGCATGACCTGAATTCCCTAAAACCAGGTTCAATACAAACACCATTTAATATGAAAAGTTGGGAAAACTCCTGATAGCACGGTTTTTGGATCCGGCAGACTGATTTATATTTACCTTTAAAAGTTTAAATAGGATCGGGTAACCCATTTGTCACCGAGATCAGTTTTACACCAGCCGTTTACTTCTTCAAAAACAAAAACTTCTTCGTCTTTTTCAATCCGGTCAATTTTAGGGAAGTTGGTACCGGGACCCGTTCTCACATTTAAAATCGTAGCATTTACGGTGGCTCTTTTCACCGCAACCGTATATCTGGCCGCAACCCAGTGGGATTGGGTATTGGATATTTTCAGCCAGCCGTCTTTTTCTTCATACACACGCAAAACAGCTCCCAAAGGAATACCGGGACGATCGGCGGCTTTCGGACTTCCGGCATCCGGTTGCGTACGCACATTAAGACTGTTAGCCGTTACGTATACATATTTCCGGATAGCACTGCTGTCGGTTTTAATCGGATGGCTGCCTAACTTTGCTCTTACTAAAGGGGCAAAATGGTTTTCAAAATCGGGTACTTTATTGCCGCCAAAAAAGTTGGTTCCCGGGCACGATTTATTGTTTCCGGTTCCATTGTTCCGGACACCATTATCCAAACGGAACCAATGGTGATAGACTATTGTATTGGAATTAACCGGAAGATTAAACCGTTTACATAAAGCCGCAGTAATCGCGATAATCGCATCCTTTTGCAGATTCGTCATCACATCGGCATTATGATCAAAGTTTCCGAAATTCTCGATACAAATCGCATTTGCATTCTGGTTTGTAATACAGGCCGGTGACTTTTCCATACTTCTGCCGGTCACAACCGTTCCGTCCGGAAAAATAGTAAAATGCTGCCCGATATCCTGCCATCCGTTTTGATTGACATGATAATTCTTCATCGCTAATTGCCGGTCAAAATGATTGTTTCCCATAAAATGAATATAACCGGGCACATAAGTATGATGCTGTTGAATTTTTAAAATAGTCCGTCCGACTCTCCGATTTGAAATCCAGGTTTCAAATTCTGCAACGGTCATTTTGGTAAATCCGTATTTTGCTTCCATAGCACAGCTTTTTTGATCTCTTAAGACTATCTAAATTAACAACTTAGCCTTTACCGGTCAATACGAAAAAATACGTGATTTTTAGTCCCCGATTATCTTTGACCAGTATGGTAACGAAGCAAAAATGGGGCATAATCTCCCCATTCTTTACTCTTTACTCTTTACTCTTTACTCTTTACTCTTTACTCTTTACTCTTT
>CALFXE010000199.1 GCA_937927845.1 uncultured Paludibacter sp. | reverse complement strand
TTGTTCATTTGCTCAATTGAAAATTCATTTGTTAGACGGTTTAAATGCTGTATCTGGTCTATTTCTTTTTGACATTGGTTTGAGTAATCGGGTAGCTTTGGATTTATAAAGTCAATGCTTGCCTGTTCGTAATCAAATTTCTCTTTGGTAAGGAACATAATTTTTTGAGTGTAGTCCTGTAATTCGTCCACTCTGTTTTTGGTTTCTTTGAATGAAAAATACCTTTTCTCACATTCAGCATTGACGTACTGCATCGGAAGGTTTGCAACCGTATGTTTATATCCTGAAAACTCAATCTCTTTTCGCTTGCTTTCTATAATGGTATAGCATTTCATCATTCTGCCTCGATTGGTAGTAGATGCAAATAATTCTTCATTCTCCGAAATCAGTTTTTCCAGTTTGTTGAGCCACTTAATCTGGTCGGAGATAAGATTACAGTGATGACTGAAAAAGTCAGGTAGCAAAGCGTACGGAAGATTTAGAATTTTATTAATGAGCACTTTGCAATATGAAGCATTTTTGCCTATTTCCTCTTCAGTAATGTCAAATAAAGGATTTTCCATTTCCTCTTTGGCAATAGATGTGGTTTCAGGGAAACAAACGCTATCTGTAATTTTACTGATGTATGGCATAGGCTAAGCTGTAATGTTGCTATTTGAAACAAATTGCTTGTATCTCTTTCATCTTTATTTTTTCGTTTAATCTGTCAGTGTTTAATCTGATGTTTTCCATAATGCCCTGCAAAACCAACCATTATTTTGAACGCCATCAGTACAATTAATGTGTTTAGCGGTATCGGTAATTCGGAATAAAAATTCAGAAGCAATACAACAATAGCAAAAAGGAATACACTTATCTGTAATTGAAAAACGGTGTTTCTGAAAGCAACTGCAATACTTGCTCCTGCCATTGCAACACCCATTACTATAGCTACAGGCAGGTAAAACTCATTGTAAATAATTGCCAAAGCCATAGTTTGCAGGGCGTGAAACCAAATAAAAAGATGTGGCGACAAACCAGCTTCTTTATAATAATGAATGGTACTTTTTGTAAAATTACTTACCACACCGCCACCAATATCGACAGACAAAACCGCTATGACAATTATCTCCCATAACTCAAGTTCTTTTATGTTCAACATATTGAAAAGCATCACTGTGATTGCTAAGAGATACGTTAATATCAAATCACTTTTATAGGCTTGCTGTCCGTGAAGTTTCCAAAGCGATTTCGGGATGCTGACCATTTTATCTTCTGTACGCATTGCTTTTATGTTTAATTTTTGAAAGAATATTGTTCAACGACCTCCTGTCACATCAATAAATATCCCTGTGGAATAAGATGATTGTTCGGAAGCCAACCATAATACAGCTTCTGCCACTTCGCTTGCTAATCCGCCTCTTTTCAACGGTATTGTTTCCTTTATCCGCTCAATCCTGTTGGGTTCGCCACCATCTGCGTGTATGTCGGTATGAATAAATGCAGGACGAACTGCGTTTACACGAATGCCGTCATCAGCTAATTCTTTTGCCAATCCGATGGTCAGCGTATCAACAGCCACTTTTGATGCAGCATAATCAATATACTCAAACGGTGCTCCGGTTCTCGAAGCGATGGAAGAAACATTGACAATTGTTCCTCCGTTTCCTCCGTATTTAGGCGACATTCTTTTGATTGCTTCTCTACAACATAGAAACGCACTGAATGTATTGGCTTCAAATATCCGTTGCAATCTTTGTAGGGTCAGATTTTCTAATCGGGATTGTTGTTCTAATATCCCGGCATTATTAATTAATGATGTGAGGTTGCCTAACTTGGCATCAACTTCTCCAAATAAGCGAACTATCTCTTCTTCTTTGGAAACATCTGCCTGAAATGTTTTAGCCAAACCTCCTTTTTGTTTGATGATTTCTACTACTTTTTCTGCATCTTCTCGGCTTTTGTTATAATTGACTGCCACTGCAAATCCTCTTTCAGCAGCCAGCAAAGCGGTAGCCGCTCCAATGCCACGGCTTGCTCCTGTGATTAATATTGTTTTCATATTGTATTTTCTTTTTTAATTTCTGCAACTCTCCACATTACACCTGATGGGTCTTTAAATACAAAATCACGCACACCCCATTCTTTCATAGTAATTTCCTCTAAGTAAACCGGGAATGAATATTTCGATATTGTAGCTTTTAAGATTTTATACAGGTCCTCGCAACGATTTACAGTAAGATGCAAAACCATATTATTGGCAAAGTCTTCAACAAAATAGTTCTGCAATAAGAAACCACAAGTTCCTGTTTGTAAATGTGCAAGATTACCGTCAGACCATTCAAGCTGAAAGCCTATATCCTGATAAAACTTTTTAGACAGTTCAAAGTCAAGTGCCGGGACAAAAGGTTTTAATGAAACAGGCCCTATATTTAGTTTGTCATTCGTCATAACTATAACATTTAAGATTTTTGACTTACCAATTTTATATGTGCAAAATGATGGTTGCAATGCCAGGCATACATTCCGACAGCTTCGTCTAAAGTAAATTCCGTTCCGTGTTCGGGATGGGTATATTTCCTTTTCAGCATTTCATCATCCATATTTTTCAGAAGAATATACCATCTGTAATGCAAGCCTTCCAATACAGACAAAGAAGATTGTATGGGTAAAAATTTACTGTCGCTGAGTTCTGCCCATAGGGCTTCGTTATAAGGTTTGATAATAGGATTATCCTCTGTTAAAGCAAGTTTGAAACGAATGAACGCATTGATATGACTATCTGCACAGTGATGAACCACCTGTCTTGCCGTCCAGCCACCTTCTCTGTATGGCGTATCAAGAAGGTTATCGGGCATTGGTTCTGTTTCATTTTTTAATGCTTTCGGAAATGCTCCGATAATTTCTATCCAGTTGTGTAATTCCACTTTGGAAATAACCGACGGCTTTACAAATCGCCCGATTGGATATTTTAAGTTTTGGTCTTTCATTTTATCGTCATTTTGATTATAAATCATCTGTAAAATGTCTTCTGTCTTTCTCCTGCGAAAACTTACGGTTGTTGTAATCTGCTGATTTGTTTCGGGCAATGGACAAGGTTTGCCAATCTTCATTTTTCAGCATTTTGGCGATGAAAACCATTTGTCCGATATGGTAAGGATAATGTGCTAATTGCCGGTTGATAGCTTCGACCACCGTGTGACCGTCATTACGGATATATACAACACGCTCTAAATCCGCATCAGTAAGATGCTCCAACGTTTTTAAAAGACACGCCCAACCTTTATTCCATCGGTTCATTAATTCTTCTTTGTTATTGAATGGATTTGTAAATTCCGCATCCCTGTTTCGCCAAGGTTTTTCTCCGTCTGCGGTCAGAAATTCGGTAAACCTTGACAGCATATTTCCTGTAATGTGATTGACAAGAATAGCTATGCTGTTGCTTTCTTCGTTATACTGCCAGAATAATTGGTCTTCCTGTAATTGCTCCATTGCCTTTTCTCCAAGCATTTTGTAGTATTTGAATTGTTTTACTACGCTGTTTAAATAACTTTCCATATTGATTGATTTTAAATGTTATTACTACTTCTTTTTATAACGTCCTCTGAACTCAGTCCGAACATTGGCGGGGTCTCCACACCAAGCATATTCAGATAAATGTACAATTGTGCCCGGTGGTGTATTTCGTGTTCCGTCAACGTTCTAAGCCATTTCCATATTGAAATTGAAGCATTACCGGGAGTCAGGCATTTTCGCTGTAAATCATCATCTGTCAAACGGCTGAATATTTCCATACTTTCCTGATGCTTTTCATTGAAAAATTTCAAAACATTATCATAGCCGTCTGCCAGCTCTTTTCCGCACCCGAAATATTTACACGGATTTCCCTGTACTGTTTCGGCATACATAAATCGCTCTATGGCTGCAATATGGCGTATCTGGTCGGCAATAGTAAACTTACCGGGCTTGTATGCCCAATTCATAGATTCTTCAGGGATTACCGTAATCAATCTATTGGTACGTTCTCTAAGTTTTTCGTAATAATTCAAAAAGGAATTAATGCTGCTGTTTTCCATTGGGTTGCGTTTTTGGAGTTAATCAATTTGTGTTTCGCTATTCTTGTTTTGAAGTTGCATTAATGTAACCAAGGACGTAGCTACTAATGCTTCTTCATTGTCCTGAACAGCAAAAACATCTGACCTCACTACTGAAAGTCTTTTGCCATTCTTTATCACTTGTGCTTTGGCTATAAGTCTTTCGCCCATTGCAGGGTTCAGGTAATTTATTTTCAATTCTACTGTTGTAAAATAGCTGTCTGAAAGTGTGGTGGAAGCTGCCGCATAACCTGAAGAAACATCTACCAATGCTGCTATGGTACTTCCGTTGAACATTCCTGCCGGACGCATCATAAAAGGTTGCTTTGATACCGTAATCTCAAAATGTCCTTCTGAAATTATATTGGCTTCGGCACGAAATAATTTCATTATTTCTGAACGTTCAAAACTTTGCTGCAACTGTTTTTTTCTATTTGTATCCATCAATTTTTATTTTACATTTTTTCAGTGTTTATTTTTTGTAACTGTGTAAACCGGGTTCAACTTCTTTGGCTTTATATCCTAAGTTGATAAAATAAATAGCACTTAATACACACCCGAGAGCCAGAACAGTTACCTCTGTAATTGTTTCATTTAAGAGAACGTAACCCAATATCAATGCTATGAAGGGATTGATATAAGCATATAATGAAACGATGCCTATCGGAAGTTTTTCTAAGGCATATACGTAGCAGGGATAAGCTAATACAGAACCGATAATAACAAGATACCCGAGAGCCCAAATGGTTTCTGTATTTATAGTTTTCAACTCTGAATAATCATCCATTAATAAACTCATCACAAAGAGGAAAATTCCTCCGAAAAGCATTTGTAATGCAGCATTTGTCATAACATTTCCTTTCGGAACTTTATGTTTGGTATAAACACTTCCGGTTGCCCAGGATAAGCAAGCTCCGAATGCGACCAACATCCCGATAAGGTAATTGGGGTTTGCAAAATCTTTCAGGTTATCTTTAAAAATCAGGACTATACCGGCACTTCCTAATATAAGACCGGAAACAATGTATTTATTGGGTTTTCGTTTATCAATTCCGGAGAAATAGTTGATAGCAACAATATAAACAGGCAATATGGAAACGATTAACGCTGCCAATCCACTTGGTATATACCTTTCGCTCCAACCTACTGTACCATTCCCGAGAGCAATCAACAATATGCCTAAAATAAATTGCTTGAAAAGCAGGCTTCTGTCAATTTTTAATTTCCCGGAAAATTGTAATACTATCAACAAAATACCGCCTGCAAGAACTTGTCTAATGGCAGAAAAAAGAAATGGCGGAAAAGTTTCAACCCCAACTCTAAGAGCGAAATAGGTTGTACCCCATACGACACAAACCACGACAAGGGCTAAATAGGCAAGAATATTTTTTTCAGTTTGCATATAGGACTGATGATGGTTAAAAGTGAGCTTGATTGTTCCGAATTTTCAACAAGGTATTTAAGTGATGTTCATCGTGTTCGGCAACGAAATACATCAGGTCGATAATCCGCATTGGTTGATTTAATCTTGGATGATACACGCTATTAGATAAATCTTTCTTATTGAAGCTTTCTAAAAGCCTGATGGTATGTTTTCTTTCCTGCTGAAAATCGTTCGCTATTTTTTCAATGTTGTATTGGTTAAATGATGCATTATCTGTTGCTGAGTTATTCAAATCGGCAGGTGACATCTCGACTTTATTTTCCTTAATTTCCAGAAACCTTTTTTGCCACAACGGTTCTAAAATCCATAAATGCCCTGTGTGTTCTTTAATTGACCACTTTCCGGTTGGTTTCAAATTCAAATCCTGCTCAGGTATTCCATTTGTAATTTCAAGAATTTGGGCGGCAGTTTTTTCCAGACGTTTTAATAAATCCGGGAACTGTTCTATCCCAAAATTGAAATCGAATTGCCTGTCGAACCACTTAATAACAGGTTGCGGTTTTAATAACAATTCCATCTTGGTATCGGCTCTGCTATATTTCTGTCCATTCAATAGCACATCTTTGAAACCAAATTTGTGATAAATCTCGATGGCTGTTTTCAATCTTGAGTTGGTAAACAATATCAACTTATCAGCATTTATTTGTTTAGCTTTTTCAATAGCGGCTTTGCAAAGAAACTTTCCTGCACCTATGCCTTGAAACGCTTCATCAACTGCCATTTTAGCCATTTCATAAACGCCATTACTGACGAACAGTAAAGCAACTGTTCCGATGATTTGATTTTGATGCTCGACAAAATATATTTGACCTCCGTTTTTTATAATATTGTCTTCGGGATTTGAAAGTAAAGCCTCATCCATTGGCTCCATTTCAAAATATTTTTCTACCCAAGCTCTGTTTAATTGCTCAAAATGCCGTTGATATTCGGGTGTATATTTTACTATTCTCATTTTTCAAAATTTATAAATGACCGTAAAAATCTCTGTCATAAGCTTTGTTTATAATTGCTTCTACTTTTTTCAAAATTCGTTTTAGAACCGATTTAATTTTATTCACAACCATATTATCAAAATAGACCAATCGGTCTTTTTATGGGTAAAAAAATTATGCTTTTAATGCTGTAATCATTTTTTCCAAAAACTCCATTGCTATTTTCAGCTCTTTTGTTCTGTTTGTAACCTTTGCCTGCATAAATGCTCCTTCAATCATTGAAATCATTACTACCGCAACTTCCGTTGGGTCAGTATCATCCTTAATTTCTTTTCTTGTAATACCCCGCTTAATTTGGTTTTCTATAGATGTTTTCCAGAAATCAAGTGCTTTTTCTGCCCGTTCTCGCAACTTCGGATGGGTGTCATCTGCCTCTGTTGATGTATTTAACATGGGGCAACCTGCCAGTAAATAAGGATACCTGAAATAATTCTTGTAAGTATTCGGATAGACCAATAATCTTTCAATGGAATTATCGGTTGCCAATATCCGTACTTTCATATGCTCGTTTACTTTGTTGTGGTTGTAGTCGAAAGCAGCCAAAGCAACTTCATCTTTATTCTCAAAGTTGCCATATATACAACCTTTTGAAAGACCTGTCGCACTCATAATATCATTCATTGAAGTACCGGCATATCCTTTTGTATTGAATACAGGTGCGGTTTTTTCAACAATAAACTGTTTTGTATTTTCTGATTTTGACATTTTCATAAAAGCATATTGATGCAATACAATGCAAAGATAAATAAAAAATAAACCAATCGGTCTTTTTTAACGCAAAAAAATTAATTGATATATTGTTCTACTGCTTTATCCAATTCTTCACTGATTACTTTGGCGTAAATCTGCGTAATACCGATGTCTGAATGGTCTAACAGCTTTGAAACATATTCTATACGCATACCATTGTTTAACGCATTGGTAGCAAATGTATGACGGCTTAAATGAAAAGAAAGCGTAAACGGCAATTCCATATCCTTACCCAACCTACGCAATTTCTGACCGCATAGAATATTTTTGGCATTGATGATATGTGCCTGGTACTCGGTATCTGTATCAAACCTTTCTACATCTTCCAATATCGGAAAAACAAAATCACTCGGTTGAGATATGGCTGTTTTGTATTGGTTCAGAAGGTCTATTGCAATCTGACCGATTTTAAAATTGTGGGTTCTACCTGTTTTGCGAATGGTCTTGGTAATGCGTTGTTCTTTCTCATTATAGTCTTTCCATTTCAGACTAACGACATCACTAAACCTCAAACCACCTGCATACACCGAAAAAATGAACATATCCCGAAATACTTCATCTTTACCTGTGTATTCAATTTTTAAAGTGCGTAGTTTTTCTATCTGTTCTTTCTTTAGGAAAAGGCGTTTGCTCTCGGATTTTTTTACCCTCACTTTTGAGAACGGATAAATGTTTTCTTCTATTACATCTTCCCTTTGTGCATCCCGAAACATTACGGATAAAATCAATAATGAATAGTGTATGGTGGTTGCTCCGTTCTTCAGTGTATTAGTCATATAATTGATATAGTCTTTCAGCATCGTTACGGTTATATCATCAAAATATACATCCCTGTGTCCGATAAATTTTTCAAACTTAGCAACGTACTGTTTGTAGTTTTTGTAAGTAGCCACCGATACCGTTCCCTTGATACGCTCGCAACGATTGTAGGCATATTCAAAGAAGTTTGCCATATCCTTCCCCTTTATGGCTTCTTTGAGTTTTCGGGCTGATACGGATTTGCGTTTGCGTTCGTGGTCTGCAATAGTTCCCTCTGCATCAGCAATTTTTTGAGCAAGAAAGGCGTTCATTCTCGCACTATTGGTGTGGTTCTTCTTTATCTTCTGCTTATCATCGTCCCATTCGTTGCGTTTCAGCTTTACGCCTGTGGCTACAAATTTGGCTTTTCTATCCTTTATAACCCTTATGTACAAAGGGCTATGACCTGTTTTGTCTTCTTGGTTTGTCCGCAGAACTAATTTTATTGAAGCCATAAAAAAAAGTATTATATTTGTTGTACTAAAAGAAACAATCGAGTGCAAACCAATGAAACCCTTTATAAATCAATGCTTTCAAAACGATGCAACCTGATACAAAGATACAACATTTGATACAACAAAACTAACTTTTCATTGCTTTATCCTGCATTATTTTGTTCTTGCTTATTTTATAACATATTGATAATTATGTTTTTGAGTGAAAAAGACGACATACGATTTAATACTTTTAATAACAAGGTATTGCCAAAAGCGGGGCTGAACAGCTTCGATTGGACATTCGTGCAAGGTTCAACATTCGTTCTTCGATTGAACTTTTGTGCTAAAAATCCGCCACTACGCCAAGCCCCGAACCGTTAATGTAAGTTCTCCTTTCCTTTCAGCATCCTTTCATAGAGTGCAATCTTCTCTTCGTACAACTTTTTCAATTCTTCAATCGGATTGATATTGAAAGTGGGCTGATATAATTTAAATGTTAAAAACCGGGGGCGGTCCGCCTCCGGTTTTTAGCATTTAATAATGACCATACAGCATAGTGTTGTTATTTATTTCGCATAGCAGCTTTTGTACTGTCAGACCATTCTTGCTGCTCTCCAAGAGAGCGTATCTCATAATTTGTTTTCAGGGAATCATAAGGAAGGTCCTGCCCTCTTAAGAAACCATAGTGTGCCTTTATCCAGTTTCTTTTTAGCGGGATTATTTCATTGTAGCTGCTATTTGCCCCCTTGTCTGCCGAGGGCTGGAAGGCATACAGCATATCTTTCCTGCTTACCAGGTAACCCGTTTGCGCTATCGCTGCCTGGCTGACAGTATTGTACCTGTCATATAGTACGATCGTATCATGGCTTATTTTATACCGGCCGGTTTCAGATACCTGGTTGTCGCAACCTCCCCATACATATGTGAGATCTTTTCGTAAATAAAGCATGACCAGGGGCGTAGCCGTCATCCGTCCGTGAAAATGAATTTCCAGCTTCACCCTGTCTATTACATTAGGAATATAGGTAGTGTACACGCCTTCCGGGTGAGCGGCCTTATCTTTCTCACCATAGCAGGAAAATACGGGCAATATGCCTAATAATACTATCAATTTATGATTCATATGGCGCTTTGACGGACTAAATGCCTATGTGATTTCTGATAAAAGCAACATCTTTCCCTACCCGCCCGCCCCCGGTTGGGATCATTCGAGCTTCCGCATCCCCGGCAGTAATTCTTATTCCCCATCATCCTATATAAGGGTCAGCAGGCACAATAGTACCAGATATTAAAGCTACGTCTCCATGGTCTGTAATAGTGGCGGCCTTAGCGCAGCTCCATAGTGTGGCTGATATAAGGTTAATAAATAAAATATTTTCAAATATAACAATTTATTAAAACAAAGTCATAATGTAAATACCTATTCTTTTTTAAAGCAAACAGCGAGTTTTTAGCCGTAATCTTCAAGTGGCTGGAGTGCTTGTAGGATTGATTGTAAAAACTTATAAGCGTTTAAGGTTTCGTATATTTGTGAGGTGTGTGCAATACGATCGTAACACTCAACCAAAAAATTATGAGAAAATTTTTATCCTTTATAGCAGCCATTTTCCTGCCGGCTCTCCTTAGTAGTTGTTCTAACGCACAGCATACATCCAATAATATTTACAGTAAAAACAGGGAATGGACTTTCAATGCAAAATTCATAGATAATGAAGGAGCATTAACAGATTTCTGCTTGATTAAAATGAAAGTATCTAAACCGCATTTTATATCATTCATAGCTAATCAAACACCTATCATTTATACTTATGAAATTAACTCTAAGAAATACGAAGAAAAAACAGGTGTTGAGGAAGATGAAAGCGGGGTGTTTATTCATCCACCAAGGCTTGGAGATTTCTCTTTTTTACAGGTTCCGCCTATGCCGGGCATCAGCTACCCCTTAAATTCCATCAGAGAAAAGGAGATAGAACTAAATACTTTAAAATCCGAATTTAAGCCTGCTTCCGGGAAAAAGATCAAACAACAATTAAAACAAAACAACGAAAAAGACACTTTAGTTTTCAAAGATCAGGACATTGAATGTGTGAAACTCACCGGACAAAATATTAATTATACAGAAGAAATCGGGACATATAAAGCCGAATATTGGTTTAGCGAGGTTTATGGCTTTATGAAGATGCGTTATTTAAAACCCGATAACTCTGTCCTGGAAATCGTTTTAATTGAAACTAATTTTTAAGATCTATCATCTCTTTTAAAGAAAATCTCACTAAAAAAAGTACTGCACATAACATCGCAACCTTATAGGTGTATCTGCTGTTATAGCAGCCAAGATTTCACGACCTCATCATCAGGGACGAAAGAGCACGGCAGGCCATCAGGAATTATATCATCAACAATCCCCAAAATTGGTATAAAGATCAATTAAATAATTCAATCACGTAGGAGACGGGCGATTACCCGTCTCCACCCAATAATCATAACAACATGCGAACCATCCTGATTATCTTCATCTCTGTGCTTTCTTTATGCCCGCATTATTCAGGAGCACAAAGCCTGACACAACAACGGGAAACAGCCCGGCAGCAAATAAAAGACAGCTCAGAGAGACGGGTCTCAACCATCATCCTGTTAAGACACGCAGAAAAAGGCGAAGACGGCACAACAGACCCGTCCTTGTCCGACAAGGGTCACCAAAGAGCAGCCCTGCTCGCCCGTTTCTTAAAAGATGTTCCTATTGATGCTTTTTATGCCACGCCTTATAAAAGAGCTATGGAAACCATTACCCCCCTTGCCAAAGCACAGGGGAAAGAAGTGCTTACCTATAACCCCGCAGACCGCAACAGCATTGCAGCCATGATCCGGGCCGGGAAAGGAAAAAGAATGGTGATAGCAGGACATTCCAATACAGTGCCGCCGCTGGTCAATGCTTTGATCGGGAAGAATGAATTTGCCAATATCGATGAGCAGGATTATGGCAAGATCTGGTTCCTGGTATTTAAAGGCGATGAGCTTATTGACTACAGCGTATTGAATTATTAATACATTCAAAATACCTATTGGCACATTTTGATTAAATTTGGTAGGTAGCTTTTTATTGTGTGAATGGTCAATCTGATAAACGAAAAAAATATTCTGGGGCTCCGGGAGCTGCCCAGGAATGCCAATATTCTTAACCTGTCAACTCTCAGGCAGTTTGAGGAATCTTTTGACTTCCGTAGCTTTTCTGTCAAGTATGTGGTGGATGGCTGTGAAAAATATACAGTAAATGATAACAGGTACAGGGTAGAAAAGGGAGAATATATAGTGGCCAATGCACAGTACGAAGGGCATGTTGAGGTTGACAGTAAGTACCCGGTTATCGGCTTGTGTATAGACATTGAGCCGGAAATCATCTCCGAAATTGCGGCGCTGCACATAAGGCCGGACACCCCCTTCCCGGATGCCGGCCTGGCCTTTTTTTTTCATACAGACAATTTTTTAGATAACAAATACAAAGACGCAGATACCCACCTGGGTAAGGTATTAAAAGAGCTGGGTGCAAAATTGTTATCTGCTGAAGACACACCCACTGTTTTATCAAAGGAATTGTTTTATACGCTTGCTGAAAATCTGGTGCAGGACCACATCAGTATATTCAGGCAGCTTAATAATGTAGATAAGGTAAAGTCCTCTACAAGAAAAGACCTTTACCGGAGAGTGCTGGCGGGAAAAGCATTTTTAGACAACCATTTTACAGAACCTATCTCTATAGGAACAGTAGCTAAAGAAGCAGCTATTTCTGAGTATTACTTTTTCCGATTGTTCAAGACAATATATCATATCACTCCCTACAATTACCTCGTCAATAAAAGAATGGAACTGGCCGTATCATTGATATGCAAACACCGGATGAGTGTTACTGATGTTGCCTTTAATTGTGGGTTCCCGGATATTCACACCTTTAGTAAGGTTTTCAAAAAGACGTATGGCTGCGCTCCGTCCCGTTTTGTACCTTAAAAATTTGCAGGATTTGACAAGCATCTATTAATGGCTTCCCTTTACTTTGATTCATAACACTAAATGATAGTCATATGAACAAGGTGCATTTACTTCTTTGTCTTTTGCTGGGAAATGTTCCGGTTTTTTCCCAGGCTGTTTTCTCTGATGCCACATCACGTTTACCACCCGGAGCAATAGGTGGCAGCACTATGGACGTAGCAGTGGCCGATTTTAACGGCGACGGCCATCCCGACATTGTACTGGCCAAAGAATGGCAGCGCAACAGGATACTCTTCAACGACGGTGCAGGCAATTTTACGGACGCGACTATCGGGAGGTTTACAGACGTGGGTCACGATAGCGAGGACATTGCTGTTGCTGACTTTGACGGTAACGGCTGGTTAGATATTGTATTTGCCAGCGAAGATGATTCCACGCACGAATTTTACCTGAATACGGGTTCCGGCAACTTTACGGATGTCAGCGCACGGCTTCCGAAGTTTGTTTCCAATGCTGTAGTTGCAACTGATATTAACGGAGATACATACATTGACCTGATATTCGGCAATAACGGGCAAAACAGGATCCTTATTAATGACGGAGCCGGGAATTTTACAGATGAGACCGCTGCAAGAATACCGTTGATAGATGACATCACGCAGGATATTTTACTGGTGGATGTAGACAATGACGGGGACTGGGACCTGGCCGTGGGGAACGAAGACGGCAACCGTTTACTGATCAATGACGGCACAGGAGTGTTTACGGATGAAACGGCCACCCGGTTAGCCACGGCTATCAATATGGAATCACGAAAAGTAAGCAAAGCCGATGTGAACGGTGACGGGTATGATGATCTGTTCTTTTCCAATATGGCATCAGTGGCAGGCAGGGATATCCAGGACCGGCTGTATCTCAATGACGGCACCGGTCATTTTACCGATGTTACTGCTACCCGGCTTCCGCGTGACGGCAAACATACATTTGATGCGGTCTTTACCGATCTTAACGGAGATGGTAAGCCTGATCTGATAGCAGGCTTTTTTATGAATGAAATGCCTGCGGTCTTACTGAATGACGGTACAGGAACTTTTACCGACCACACGAACGATTACCTGCCCGCTGAAGCAGCAGGAAACAATATCGCTGTTTATGTAGCTGACTTTAATAATGACGGCAGGGATGATATTTATATGGGCAGATTCCAGCAGGGCGATAGAATATTCTTTGCCGGTATGCCTGTGAATATCCGGCAAATTGAGCCAAACAATGCTTTTTCCATATATCCCAATCCTGCCAAAAATGTACTGCATATCAGTTTAGACGATGATTGCCTTAAAGGAACGGTACATCTCACCGTTTCCGATATTACGGGCAAAACGGTCATCACGCAAAACAGCCAGGATAAAAGGCAGGTTGCACTTTCTACCGAAGCTTTAAGTGCAGGCACATACATTCTGACCTTAAGCACATCGGGTTGTACGGCAAGCAGCAGGTTTATAGTTAGATCTTAATACCCGTACCGGTTGTACACTTCTGCAACGTGCGGCTTTCGGTCACATCATACAAAAACCAGGTCCAGTCGTAAGTATAGCCCGGATCAACATTTTCAGATTGATGTATGACCCTGCGGCCCGGTTGCCCGTTTTTACTGTCCCAGGGTCTTTTCCATAGCCTTTCCTTTAGCCAGCTCATCAATGAGCTTATCCGGGTAGCGTATCTTTTGCATAAGAGGGTCCTCGATCTCTTCTACACGATAACCACAGATAACCCCTTTGATCTTATCAAACATTGGGATTGAGCTGCGGGGCCAGGACAAAGAAGTACTCAAAATTTGTTTTATCGTCAGGGATCCGTTACAATGCTGCTGAATGCTTCTTACATCATCAAACCGGATCTACGTTCCGGGCATACTGGATTATCCCGTTTTCCGGTCACATCCTCACTTATGATCCGGGCGCCACCCATCAGCTTTGGCGCTGTACACCTTGGTATCATAATTGATCCGGATATACCCGGCGAACTGGTACTGATCAAATAAAGCACGCAGCTCATGGATCATTGCGTCGTATCCGTTCTGCCCTTCCTTCGGAATATACGATGAGGACAGCAGCCTGCCTTTCAGCCCTTCAAAATCGAACTGCTGAAAATTGGGGAATACCTTGTAGCTGCATGTATTGGGTG
>CALFXE010000198.1 GCA_937927845.1 uncultured Paludibacter sp. | reverse complement strand
AAACCCTCGTCAAAAGTGAAAGTACTCATCATCCCCACCGACGAAGAATTGACCATAGCAAAAGACACCATGCAGATATTGGGGAAGTAACGTTTAACTATCAAAAAACGTCGCCAGAGGATAACCCCACCTGGCGGCGTTTTTACATAGGAAATTTTAGAGTAGAGTTTGTATTTATACAACCGATTCAAGTTCTTTGAACAAAATTGCGATAATGTGATGGAGTAACTCCTGTATGCCTTTTGAACGTACGGGAAAAATAGGCCAGATCAATAAAACCGCAGTTCTTGGCAATTTCACCAATATTTTTATCAAAGTGAACCAGCTGTTTTTTGGCATGATTGACTTTCAACTGAATGATGTAAGCATTGGTTGAATATCCCGAAGCCGCATTAATTTTTCTATTAAGCTGAGACACGCTCATGTTTAACTCTTTTGCTATTGAACCGGGAGACAGGCCGGGGTCAGATATTTTTTGGTTGATAATATCGGTAACCTTTTGAAGAAAAAACATATTCACCCGCATCGGTCTTGTTTCGTTTTTGAGAGCTGTTTTCATGTTTTTATCTTTTTTGTTTTACTACATGAATATAGGTATTACAGACAGGTGCTGATGATCAGTCAGAATGAACAGATCCTTATGGACTTATCTTCCAACCAAATCCGAAGACACCGTTAAGCTATATGAAGAATAATAAAAGGGCTTGAAAAGTATCCAACAACAGAATATCGCGCATGTTAAACATTATAATTTTTTAAAGAGATACATCGAGGGCCCTTTTATTGGCAATGCATCCATTCTCATACAAAAATAATTCGAGGTAGAAAAAAACGTTAGGATTATTTACACAAAATTTAGGACTCAGTGAGCATTAACATTTCGCATATTTGTATTCCACACACATTATCTCTCGAATAACTAACTTATAAACAACTAAATACGATCTAAAAATATGAATAAAGTCTGGATTGGATAAAGATAAATCTGCGAAGGGAGATTATTTCAATTGCCTCATATACCACTGCATTTCAAGCAATTAAAAAAGCCCCAATGAATATCGGAGCTCTATGTGCTGAGAAAACACAAAATTATTGAATAAAGAAATCTTCTTTTTCTTCCTCTATTGTAATAAAAAAATCAAATTTGGCTTCTGAAACTTCTTTTTCAGTTTCAAACTTAACAATCTTTAATCCTGGATAATATTTGCTTATTTTTATACCCAAGCCGGTTAATCTCGTTTTAACTTCCTTAAAAGACCTACCGTTCTGTATAACTCCAAAGTATGTTTTCATATTCTTATCATTGGATAACCTGAATCAACCCTTTCCCGATATCCCTATATTTAAGATTTTCAATCGGTTTTGCTTTGCTTTCAAGTAACTCCCAAATTTCCCGGGTGTTCAGATCCGGGAATTGTTCCATATAAAGCGCCGCCAGTCCGGAAACATGGGGAGTGGCCATACTTGTTCCACTCAACAAGACATAATTTCCTGAATTTCCGCTTTTCTTCGGATAAGAACTCAGCACATCCACTCCTGGCGCACAAACATTGACATTGCCTCCGGTAGCCGCATTGATCCCGGCGTTAGAGAACCGGGCAACCCGCATCTGATTATCAATGGCTGCAACAGCCATGATGGAGAGAGAGTTTGCCGGTGCAGAAACCGGAACGGGCAATGCAGGCCTTTTACTATCATTGCCTGCAGCTGCAATAATCAGGCAATTGCTATCCAGAGCCCTGATTCCCACAGTCTCAAAAAGGACAGAAGGCTTTTCGTTCAGCTTCACCGGTGAAGCCAGGGACAAGGAGATTATTCGGAATTTTTTAGTAATAGCCCAGTCAATCGCATCGATAATACTGCTGGTTGTTCCCTTTCCATTGTTGGAAAGTACTTTTCCTATTTTCAGGTTGCTGTCTTTTGCAATCCCATACCGCTTGCCGGTATCGTTTCTAACATTCCCGCAAGCAATACCGGCACAATGTGTTCCGTGTCCGTTAGGATCTTTATCCCAATCTTCACCTTCGATGAAGGATTTCCCTTCAACAATCCTGTCTACAAAATCGGGATGCGAAACATCGAATCCGGTATCGAGTATGCAAACATCTATTCCTTTGCCCGAAAATTGGGTTTCTCCCATTCCAATAGCTTTCAACCCCCACTCCAAGTCCGTTACAGCCGGTTTTGGAATCGGTTTTCTCCGGATGTAGTTTTCCAGTTCCAGAATTTTGTTCTTCAATTGATCAACATTTGTCTTCAAATCGTCAATAAAGGTAAATTCATCGGCAGGAAAAAACTCCCTTTCCTTTTCAAAATAGATAACCGGGCTTTTACTGTCGGCTATCGACCGGGTTAGCTGTTCTTCATCTACATCGTCAACCACTACCACTCCCAGGTTTTTGTAAAGAACGGCATTGTTATTGTCGATAATGTTAAACGAGCGGTTATCTTTCGATAAATACTCCGATGAGGTAACGCTTACGGAGAATCCTTTCTCCACGTTACGGATCGATTTTTCGTTTTGGCTGTCCAGCAAAACAATGTACCTGTTTTTTGCCATAATTTTATTTCATTGAGTAGTGATTTTGCAAACAACTTTTTCGATAAGCAAGTAAATATCTTCCGGTATTAAATTCGTGAGCAGTTTTTTGTTTATTACGGAAATAGAACCATTTTGAGAAAGCAGATAGCTCCAGTAAACCTCGATCTTGGGAATAGTATCCAGGTCTTTCAGCTTTTCGTCCGATAAGACTCCTTGTTGACAAAGGTTAAGAATCAAGTTGGAGAGAATTTCTTCACCCTCTTCGAGTTTTGTGATTTCTTTTTTATAGACCTCCTGCAACAACCTGTCAAGACTCTCGATTCCGTTGTAAGAAAACCCCCACAACAATTCTCCTTTCCCGGAACTTATCTTCTCCATTTTGGAGGGATCAAAACCTCTTTTTACCGTTAGGAGCATGTTCCTTATCCTAAGAGCTTCCGATTCTTTAGAGCTTTCTCCTCTGTTTTCAAAATAATCGGATAATCTAGTCAGGAAAGTATTTAACCGATGCTCAAAATCGAATGATTTTTCGGCAAATAACTTTTGGACCTGATTAAACTCCGCAAAAAAATCGTCTATAACCCTGACTTTGTTATGGATAAATTCTTTCATCTATTCAAAAATGATTTCTTCGATTGTTTGGCCATTTTTATCCGTAAACGTTTTAATTCGCAGCCCCTCTTCTTCCATCTCAATATGGAGATTAATAAACAACTTGTCCTTATCTTCCGTCCCGGAGGTATTCGGGTCGATGTAGATATCGTTCAACTTGGTAGATACCAACGAATAACTATTGGCTATAGCTTCTGACAATATTCTTTTCATTTCCAGACCCTCCGTCTCGGAGGCGACATCCTGAGGCCTGAACACACCAAGGTTCAACGATTTGATTTGAGGGGAAACATCTAGTTTTTTTACTTCGTCGCCGATATTCCTAACCAGTTTTTGGTCCTTTTTCTCAAGTGTTTTAAAGAGTTGTTTAAATTCGGGATTTTGTATCTGCTCTCTTGTAACAGGAGAAATGTTCAGTTGCTTTTCTTTATTTACAGCCTCAATTCGTTCATTTAAATCATTCAGGAACTTCTCGTCATCGAGCTTGAAGTTGTATTTCGACTGAGCACTTATATCACTAACCTTTAATGGTATGTCCATTTTTATAGCTGGAAAAGCAAATCTCGGTGCCTTAAAAAACTTCAGGTATTCGTGGTTGGCGTACTCTTTGGCCACAAGAACTGACTTTTCATCTGCTTTTTTACGAGCCTGGATTATCTCGCTGTAGAGATAATCCAGGTAGTCTGAAAGTTTAATCATGATCTTAGTTTGTTGAACCCAATAAACCCAGTACTTTTTCCAGACCGGCCGGCATTTCATCGTTGGTTGCCCTGACCTTGACGCCTAAAGAATATTCTTTTTCAACCTTAATACCTGTACTTGACGATCTTTTGTAGGAAACATCCACTTTGAATTTTACCGGCCCCCAACCGCCAGAAGCTCCGGCATTGATACCAAATTCACTGCTTACGTTTTTCGTGTAGGTAGAGTTAAGCTTAACGTTGAAGTCCACCTCGCACGATTCAATCCGGAAACTCGGTACATTGAGTAAGGCGATAAACGGTACATTTATTTCTGAATCTTGTTGAATTGTCGGAGAGGTAGTACCCGGATTTGCAGGATCATATTCAGGATTAGGAACATTTTTCTTGTACTTGAACTCCGCCATCCTAAGTTTTTTTGTACCGGATGTGTCTGTCTCAAATCCCACCTCGTTAATGAAGCTCACGGTGCTTATCGATGCGTTCGATTGCGCTTTTACGCAAGCATCCAACGGTCCACCAATAATTGTTGCAAAATCAATACTCCCTAGCTCTGCGGCAAAATCTGCACTGGCAGCATCTGAGGTAATAAAAATCTTATCGTCTTCAGCCATTTGTCCGAAGATTAATTTTAACGCATCGGATGAAGCTCTGGCGACAGAGCTCTCCCATTTCTGGTCGTATCCGGTTTTAAAATTGTCGATAATGTCTATAATTTCTTTTTTTGTAAGACCCTGTAATTCAGAAGGATCAATCCCGCTAATCTGTTCGTATACCGAAGGGGATAGTACATCTTCCAGCCCCGAAAGCATCTCAATCAGTTCACTTTTTGTTTTTTTACTGTAGTCTTGTTCCAAGACCGATTTTAAAGTTTTCATCGTGCATTAATTTTAATAATAAAAACAATAGAATTTATTTGCGATAAAGATTCAAGCCGTACAATCTGCTGACTTATCGTTGATAAAATTAAGGGTGGATTTGAAAAAAAATTAGGACAATTCTGACAAAAATTTGGACATTTTGAACATTAACTTCTTTTGATTTGTACTACAACGACGTAGCAAAAAACATAATAAGCTTAATGTCAACATGTTAACATCATTAAAAAAAACAAAAGTTATTGAGGCAGATTTCGATAGGCTGTTGGAGTAACTCCTGTAATTTTCTTGAATATTCGGGAAAAATAAGCCACATCAAGAAAGCCACATGCTTCAGCCACTTCCCCAATGTTTTTGTCACGCTTGGCCAGTAACTTTTTGGAGTAATCAATTTTCACATGAAGAATATAGGCAGAAGAAGAAAATCCCGAAATAGCGTTCACTTTTCGGTTAAGCTGCGAAGGACTAATATTCAATGAGTCAGCTATTTGTTGTGGACCCAGATTGGGATTGGATATTTTTTTGAAAATTAAATTAGTAACATTATGAAGAAAAATCATATTGGCATCCATAGGTTCTTTTGAACCTTCCTCCAATACTGCCTTCATATACTTTACTTTCATGACCTTAATAAATTCCAGCAGGTTTGAAATTCTGATCAAGAGTTCCTCGGGCTGAAAAGGTTTTCTGATATACACATCTGCACCGCACTTAAGTCCGGTCAGCATATCTTCGGAAGTAGTCTTTGCCGTGATCACAATAACCGGAATATGATTTAAAATTGTTGAAGATTTCACTTCTTTACATAAGGTCAATCCATCTTTACGAGGCATCATCGCATCAGTTATGATGATATCGGGTATCAGCCTGAGGGCTTTTTCCATACCGTCTACACCGTCAACGGCTGCAATGACGTTATACTCGTCTTTTAAAAGTGATTGAACATAAAAGAGGACATCCGGGTTGTCTTCTACCAGTAAAATGGAGGGTTTGCCATCCACGTGAGGCACCTCTTCCTCAAATACTGATTGGCATGCTTTTGATTCATCTTTCCAATCTACAGAAAAATTCGTGTTATAAGGTGAATCACTGCCGGGTTCCCATTTCTCGATATTCACTTTCTCGTTTGTTCTTAACGGAAGTGTAACGGTAAACTCCGAGCCTTTGTTAAGCTGGCTCTTCACCTCTATGGTTCCATTCATATGCTCTACCAGCTGTTTGGTAAAAGCCAGTCCAATCCCACTGCCCTGCTTATCTCCCGAATTAGGCACCTGATAAAAAAGATCGAATATTCTTTCGAAATCATCTTCGCTTATACCCACACCATTATCAGTCACTTTTAATTTCACATCCTTCTCATCGGCCGTAATTAAAACACTAACCAATCCGTGATTTGAGGTATATTTAATAGCATTGGAAAGTAAATTCTGAAAAATGTCGGTTATATAGTTAGGCACAAAATCCATCTCAATAAGTGGACTTTGGGGATAGAAAGAGATAAATATGTTCTTGTCGTTCGCAAATAAACGATACCGGTCAATCAATATCCCTATAAAAGTTACAATGTTACCGTTTTTCCATACCGGTTTATCCAGTCCGGAACTTATTTTAGTTATATCGAGCAGCTGATTTACCAGACGCAGCATCTGTTCACCTTGTTTCTCGATAGCAGAAAGGTAATACTTTTCTTCTTCAAGCGGGACTTTTTTGTTCTGCAGCTGCCTGCTGTGTCCAAGTATTATTGTTAAAGGTGTCCGGAATTCATGGGTGATATTGGTGAAGAAATTCGATTTAACCCTATCTATTTTTCGCAACGTTTTATTTTTCTTGGTACGTTGTAAAAAAGCGTACCACAACGTTACAGACAAGGATATCAATAACAATAATGCTGCAGCAGATGCCGTAAGTATAATTCTGGTCTCACGCACTTGCATCTCCCTTTCACTGTTCAACTGATCAATAAACTTCAAATTTTTTTCGCGTTCATAATTGATGCGTATATCCGTTACCTGATTATTCTTCTGTATGCTAAGGATACTGTCCTGGTACATTACGCTTAACTTATTGTTTTCAAGCGCATCTCTGTATTTTCCGATCCGACTATAGTACATCTCGTACAAAGCATAGACTTCCGACAAATGTTCGGGAGATCTGATCTCCTCTGCAGTCTCTTTAGCTTTCTCGAGATACCTGAGTGCTTCATCAAAATTGTCCAACTTAAGATTGATCCTGGAAACGGCCAGGCAAGAGACAAGCCAATGCCACTTATCGTCCATTCCGTCCATTACAGCATAAGCTTTCCGAAACTCATTTTCTGCTTTTTGATATTCATTTTGATCTTCAAAAATTTCTCCAAAATGCGTATGACAAAGCCCGATCCCCAATTTTGATCCAATCAATTGGTTTTTAATCATAGAAAGATCGTAATAATAGAACGCCGAATCATACTGCTTCCTCATTTGGTAAATAGCTCCTAAATTGGCATAGTTTATGGCCTGACCGAGATTACTTTCGATGGTGACTTCTCCCTTGAGTGCTTCTCTGAATTTATTTTCGGCTTCGTTAAAATCGTTTATGGAAAGCGCGATGTTACCAATACCATTCAGGGCCATAACCCTGTTTTTTTGGTTCGCTTTATCGTTGACATCTTGAAAGCTCTCTGTAATCTGAAGGGCCTGATAGTGGTAGTCGGACGCTTCGGGAAGGACGCCGATCCTTCTCAGGTTGGTTCCAATATTGTTGTAAGCTTGTGCAATATAAATTGTATCCTTCAAGAGGAGGGCAGCATTTAACGATTGCTGATGATAGTCGATCGCATTGGAAAAGTCAGATTGTGCCCGATACCTGTTACCAAGCTCACAACTAGTGATATAAATACCGGCGTAGTTTTTGGATGCCGTAAAACTGTTCAGCAGGAGTAATACTGAGTCGGCAGGAAAGTTGCGTGAATATACTTTTTTCTCCAGACTGTCTTTAAATGCAGTGCTCTCAATTGTGGTGTTTCCCGTTCTTGTACACGAAACAACTGTCAAAAATAAAAAAACCACCGCCCTAACAGTTAGCTGAGTTAACTGCTGGCGAGAAACATGAATGTATTTTACCAATAAATTCATTATTTTTTGTGTCTCTTGGCGGTAAACAACAGATATCCGCATCGTTGCAAATGTAATAAAAAAAAGCTGATAAATACAAATTTTATCAGCTTTTAAAAAAATTTATTCTGTATATGTTATTCTGCTACTACCTCAAATGGAATTTCAACAGACACTTCTTTGTGCAACTTGGCAACGGCAACGTAGTTTCCTACTTCTTTTACCGCATCTTTTATCACAATGCTTTTTCTCTCCACATCAAAACCCTTTTCTTTCAATGCATCGGCAATCTGAATGTTGGTAACCGATCCAAAGATCGTTCCGGTGGAACTGGTTTTTGCACCGATGGTAAGAGATACTCCTTCCATTTTTTCGGCCAGGGCCAAGGCGGTTGCTTTAATTTGTTCCAACTTATGAGCTCGTTGTTTCAGGTTTTCAGCCAACACTTTTTTCGATGATTCGGTAGCAATAATAGCTTTTCCCTGTGGAATAAGATAGTTGCGGGCATATCCTTTCTTTACGTTTACTATGTCGTCTTTGTAGCCTAAATTCACTACATCTTCTTTTAAAATTACTTCCATAACTATTCCT
>CALFXE010000197.1 GCA_937927845.1 uncultured Paludibacter sp. | reverse complement strand
CATGTCCTTGGTGCATACTGTTCATTTCTGTATGATCCTGATGATTATTATGCGATACGTTTTGAGCATTTTGAGCCATTTCTATAGTATAATTGCCAATTTTCGATAAGGCATCCTGCAATACTTCCGTAGATATATGTTTATCCATACTGATGATGGCTATAGGAGGATCAAGAGTAACAGTTGCATGAATGCCTTCAATAGCATTCAGTGCTTTTTCCACACTTGAACGGCAATGATTACAAGTCATACCGTTTATAATATATGTATGTTCCATGTTTGGCTTCTTTTTATAAGAGGAATGCTCTAATTGAGCATTCCCTATAAATATAATACTCACTTATCCCGGTCATTTATTCACCGTTTAAATTATTTCTAACAGAATTACCTGTATTTGCAACAGCCGGGTAGGGCATTATACGTTTTTTTATCTGTTTGGTCCTTTTCTGTATCATGTCCCACTTTGGCAACGGCCTTACTTATTGCCTCGATAGATGTTTTCTTTTCGTCAATGTTAAGATGTAAATCTTTCGTCTTTTTATCCCAAATCGCCGAAGACACACCTTCCACATTTAATGCGGCTGTCTCAATTCGTTTTTTACACATATCGCACTTACCTTCCACTTTGAGCATCGCATGAGATTCTTTCATTTCACTTTTTTCTTTTTGATGATGTCCGGCATGTATGGTATCTTTTTTTTGTAGGCTATCCTGATTGTTAGCAGTCAGGCTGTTTGCTGATAAGAATATTATCACTGTTAAAAACAAAACTATCTTTTTCATTTCTTTTTTATTTTAATTGATTAATTATTCGTATTTCTCTTATTTTCTGTATTTGCAGCAATCGGGCAGTGCATCATATGCTGCCTGGTCAGCCTTATCTCTATCCGTATCATGTCCTGCTTTGGCAATAGCCTTGCTGATTGCATCCAGATTAGTCTGATGCGGATTGAAGTTCAGATGTAGTTCCTTCTTTTCTATATCCCACATAGCCGAAGATACCCCTTCCACACCTTTTGCTGCGGTTTCTATTCGCTCTTTACACATTTCACAAAGCCCTTGCACACCCAACATGGCATGTTCATCCTGATGATGTTCTGGGGCTGACTGGGCTGTCGGTTCCGTTTTGGATGTATCGTTACCTGATGTGCTTCTTGAGTTACAGGCACTAAAAGACAGGATGCCTAATCCCAATACGATGACTAAAATATACTTCTTCATTTTATTCTATTTTTTAATGGTGAATATTCCTTTTTTAGGTTGTTATGTTTATTTCCTATATTTGCAACAGTCCGGTAGTGCATCATAAACAGCTTTGTCTGCTTTGTACTTGTCTGTGTCATGCCCAACTTTGGCTACTGCTTTACTTATAGCATCCACATTGGTTTTTGCCGGATCAAAATTCAAATGTAGTTGTTTAGACTTCTGATCCCACGAAGCCGATGTTACTCCGCTAACACCTTTAGCGGCTTTCTCAATACGTTCTTTGCATATTTCACAGAGTCCCTGAACACTGATCATGGCATGTTCATCTTTGGAAGCGACCGGTTTTATATCACTGGACGTACCGCCCATATCATGTCCTTCGTGTCCGGTGGAAGTCGCAGTTGTAGCTGATGAAGCTTGTTTGCTATCTTTTGACATGGCAGACATATCATGTCCCTGATGCTCATTTGTCGAACCTGTTCCTTTTTGGGTATTATCTGAACATCCCGATGTGCCATGCCCCTGATGCCCTGCGGTCGAAGCCGACGATTTTTTATTTACTTTACTGCGGCTTCCGCAACCACCTTGCATATCTGTCAGGTATTCCTGTCCGGGCGATGTACTTCCTATGACAGACGACTCGTTTTCGGACCGGTTATTACTTTTAGAGTAAGATGGAAGGGAAAATAAAATGATTGCTATTGCACAAAAATATTTTTTCATAATCTGACTTTTTTAAAATTATTGGATACTTGTTACTTTATTATATTATTTTCTGTATTTACAGCAGCCCGGCAAAGCATCATAAGTTGCTTTATCTGCTTTGTATTTATCCGTATCATGCCCTGCTTTTGCGACAGCCTTACTGATTGCGTCAACCGATGTTCTGGAAGCGTCGAAATTCAGATGCAGCTGTTTCGTTTTCTGATCCCACGATGCAGAAGATACTCCGCCGACCCCTTTAGCGGCTTTCTCTATACGCTCCTTACACATTTCACAGAGTCCCTGAACATTAATTATCGCATGTTCTGACTTTGCAACAGTTGTTTGTTGCCCGTCGTTGCCCGTTGCAGACATATTATGCCCGGAATGCGGGTCTGCCTTGGTGTTTTGTTCCATATTCATATTCTCCATTTTATTGTTAGAACTTCCTGTCATATTGTGCCGCCAGCGTTTTCTGAGGAAGGCCGGCTTCCATTTCTTTTATCTTGGTTTTTACATTTTCAATAACCTGCATCGGATTGGAACCGTAACGTGCCACGACAACGCCTCCTACGGCTTCAACGCCTTCTTTGTCCAGCCCGCCTCTTCGGGTGGCGGGTCCCAGGTTAACAAACGCCACATCCTTTATTTTGACGGGCACACCGTTGCGCACCGTTATTACGGCTTCTTCCAGATCGGATACATTTTTGATATATCCTAATCCCCTGACCAGGTATTCGGCTTTATTAATCTCTACGGTTTCGGCTCCTATATCCAGATTGCTCTTCTGTACGGCACTCATCACGTCCATGATCGAGACATTGAATGCACGCATGGCATCGGGGTTTATATCGACCTGGTATTCTTTTATAAATCCGCCTATGGAGGCTACTTCAGAAACACCCTCGGCAGAGGAAATGGAATATTTGGCATAGAAGTCCTGTATGGTTCTCAGTTCATCGGGGTCCCAGCCTCCGGTTGGCTTTCCGGTTTCAGGGTTCCGCCCTTCGAGTGTATACCAGTATATCTGACCAAGGGCCGTTGCATCGGGTCCCAGGGAGGGCTGCACGCCTGTGGGGAGAGTTCCTGCCGGAAGCGAATTGAGTTTTTCCAGAATACGGGAACGGCTCCAGTAAAATTCGACATTGTCATCGAAAATAATGTAAATAAACGACATACCGAACATGGAGGTACTGCGGATGGTTTTTACTCCGGGAATCCCCAATAAAGAAGTGGTCAGCGGATAGGTAACCTGTTCCTGCATATCTTTGGGGGAACGCCCCATCCATTCGGTGGCTACGATCTGCTGATTTTCACCGATATCGGGAATAGCGTCGACCGGTACGGTAGATAAGCCCCAGACAACAATCAGGACAAGCAATAACATCGTTATTAACCTGTTCTCAAGAAAATACTTGATAATTCTGTTCAGCATAGTCTTATTTATTATATTTCAATGATTTATCGACGTTTTGCCAGGCTCCGCCATCGTATACATTAGTAAACCCCTGAAGTGTTAATATTGTTTTGGCTTCTTCACTTCTTTTGCCACTCCGGCAGACAACAATGATGTATGTGTAATCCTTCAGTAAGCGTGCAGATTTTTCCAGAACGTCAAGAGGGATATTGACCGATTTATCGATATGTCCTTCTTCAAACTCTTCGGGTGTACGCACGTCAACGATGACCGATGATGCTTCACCGGCTATATGGCTGATAAATTCGTAACGTACTTCTTCCGCTTTGGATATAACGGAATCTTTTACCGCAGGATAATTACTGCCATGATTGGGGTATGACTGCCCCATGGTATAGCTTGTGGAAAAGGCTATACCGAATAAAAAATATATAGGTCTCATTGTCTTTTGATTTTATAAGCATATATAGATAAGTATAAATATGTAAAACAACTCCGGACATGACTTGTTTTTAAATCTGTTCAGATCATCTTGTTTTAATCAATAACGGCGGTTATTGACCTTATAGAATCAAATACGGTAGATGCAGATATAGGTAAGCAGGTCTATATGCTGCTTATTAAGCCCTCCGGGCGGAAAGTTTTGCCCGATGGCAACAGTAGTATCGGGTTCGACAAAGTTGAACATATAGTTTAATGTAAACCATACATACTCTAAAGAGGGAAGGATATGGCTGATATTAAACTGCCTGTCCTGATGTTGATAGTCGTCTGTGGAGAGTTGGACTTTTTGGATGTCGCAACAGTCGTCATGCGATTTATAGGCCTCGTGGTTATCTTCTTGCGAAGTTGTAGCCTGAGCCGCAGAACAGCAGGAGTCGGTTTCAGGTTGCGGCATATCTTTCATAGCCGCACAACATGATTTACTCATCGAATCATCCAAAATACCTACGGAATATAAATTTCCTTCGCAAAAATGCATGGCCAGTACCGGATGAGCTCCGACGACCACCATAATCAGAAGTAAAAATATAGCTGTAATCCGTTTCATTTCAATGGATGATTTTTCAAAAATGTAACCATTAACGCAAATATATGTATATTAAGTGTACGGAAAAAATAATAACGTACTTTTTGACAAAAATTAATAGTTTGTTAAAATATACCCGGATATATTATACTGGTACTGAATATATTTTACAGGGCTTAACTAATAAAACGTAAGTGTATCCCATAGTTGATAACAGGAAAATACCGATAAAAAAAGGATCTGCCATTTTTTCTTAAAAAGCCGAAATCGGATTCTCAATATAGTAGGTTATTTTTATCTTGTCATAAAAAAATATAAAATTCATATCAGATGGATTCCCAGATTAAAATATTGATAACTTTGCTTTTACATGAAAAAAAGATTTTTTGCGATAGTAGCAATACTCTATCTGATATTTTCCATCGGATTTATCAATTATAGGGTTATTTGCCGGAACGATTTGGTAAAATCGGGTCTGGTTGCCAATGATCGTAAAAATGTGCCCTGTGGCAGATGTAATGAAAACGGATGTGAAAACTCAGGCAAGGGAAAATGCTGTGAACATCGTGTTCAATTACTAAAAATCAATATGGATCAGGCCGATTTTAAACCGGTCCTGGATAATGAATTAAGTCATCTGGCAGCTTCATATATATTTCTGCCGTTTGATAATTCTCTTTTCGCTGTAAAATCCTTCGCATATTCGTTTTCTTCAGAAAATGCTCCTCCTGACAGCGGGCAGACTCCTCTGAATATTCTTCATTGCACATACCTGATTTAATTCCTTACAATACAGGCAGGTTGCGTTTCGTCTTTATCCGGGCATAATATATGCTTATACAAAGAGAAGCAGTGTCTGTTTGTTTTTTTGAATCTGATTCAATTTTCATTTGTTTTTTATAAATACATCACACGGGGCAATTGTAAAATTGTTCGTGTTCTGCCTGTATTTATAATATCCTTAAATTATTTGTAATGAATTAAATTATAAAATTATGCTGAAAAATGATATTGGTATCGACGCAGGTTTGATCTGGCGTTTATTGTCCGAGAAGAAAGTATTGTCAATAAGGGAAATAGGAGAATTCTCAGGTTACAGGGATTCTATGATTTTTTTGGCTCTCGGCTGGCTGGCAAGAGAAAACAAGGTTTGCTTTAGAGATAATAACGGAACTTTATATATAGAATTAAATAACATTTTAACTGAACTTTATTATTGAACGGAATTAATTTATGCTCAAGCTGTTTTCTTTTGAATAAATAATTGCTGTTCGTGTTATTTGAAGTCTATAAATTCTAATACTTCAGGCCATGAGTAACAAGAAAAAATTGAAGCCTCCTGTCAGCGTAGTGGAACATGGCAGGTTCAAAGTGATTTTCTTAAAATATATATCTGTCATCAGCCTTTTTGTCGGTGCATGCATAGGATTGATTATCTGGTATTTTTTTATCAGATGTGGTCATTCATATTGTGTAAAACATAATTATCCGATACCCGTTATCGGTACATCTGCTTTTATCGTATGGATAATATCCGTTGCTGTATTTAAAAAGTAATAAATTTGGATTGCAGGAATATTCCTGCAATCCGTAATATTTAATACAAATCGATGACAGATATACTAAGTTAAATTGTAAATATCAATAACGTTTATGTAAAGTTTTATATACCTATCGTTTTGATTAAATACATGCGACCTCTTCAATTTTATATGATCTTTGCATTAACTCTGATTATCATATAATCATGTGTAAATAAATAATCTAAAAATCACAGTTCGCCATATTGCGAATCAAAAACATATTCGTATATTTACGAACAATATTTTTATATGGAAAAGAAAGAACTAACAAAACAACAAGAAAAGCTAGCCAGATTTGCAAAGGCACTGGGGCATCCGATACGTATAGCAATACTTGAAATGCTTGCAAATCAATCATGCTGCTACCATGGGGACATGTCGGGAGTGCTGCCAATTGCTAAAAGCACACTTTCACAACATTTGAATGAATTGAAAGATGCCGGATTGATACAGGGAGAAATAACACCTCCTACTGTAAGATATTGCATCAACCGAGAAAATTGGCATCTGGCGAAGAATCTATTTTCGTCATTTTTCTCTAGCAAACAACCTGAAAATATTTTTTGCGAATAAAAAAATTTAAAACAATAATTCGTTGTTTTACGAACAGCGAATTAAAAGTCTAAAAAATTTTATTATCCATTATATGAATACAATCCGATCAGCAAAACCAGAAGATATAGAGCAGATAAAGAAACTCTATCGGGAAACAATACTATCCGTAAATATCAAAGATTATACATCCGAGCAGGTTGACTTGTGGGCAAAACGTGGAGTTGAGAATGATGTTTGGCAGCAACGTATAAATGAAGAATATTTCATTGTCTGTGAAATCGAGAATCAAATAACTGGCTTCTGCTCCTTAAAACCCGATGGCTATTTGAATACCCTCTTTATCCATAAAGATTTTCAAGGGCAGGGTATTGCAAAGGCTCTGTTATCAACTATCGAGCAACACGCCAAAGAAGTCGGAATAGAAGAACTTAGTGCGGATGTATCTCTTACTGCTAACGCCTTCTTTTTAAAGAATGGCTATACCAACTTAGGGCAACAAACTGTCTGCATAGGTATACCGATGATTAATAGTAAAATGATCAAACAACTAAAAATAAAATAAAAGTAATACAGTGATGAAAGTACTTATTCTTTGTACAGGCAATAGTTGCCGTAGTCAGATGGCTCATGGTTTCCTTCAATCGTTCGATCCTTCGCTTATTGTCTGCTCGGCAGGGACAAAAGCGAGCGGAAAACTAAATCTCAAAGCTGTTGAAGTAATGAAAGAAGCAGGGATAGATATTTCACATCATACTTCTGATAGTCTTGACAAATATCTGAATGACGAATGGGATTATGTAATTACCGTTTGTGGTGGTGCGAATGAAAGCTGTCCTACATTTACAGGGAAAGTAAAACACCGTTTGCATATAGGTTTTGACGATCCTTCCGATGCTGTGGGCACACCTAAGTTTATTCAATCCGAGTATATCCGGGTACGTGACGAAATTAAGAAAGCGTTTTATGAATTTTACCTAAAAGAGATAAAAGGAAATGAATTGTCAAATAATATAAGACACTGAATTGATGAGAACAAATAAAGAGAAAAAAGAGATGGTAAAGCAACGGTATAGTGAATTGGCTTTAAATAGCGAATTGCTTAAATCGGGTTGTTGCTGCGGCACTAACCCGACTATACCATCGAAAAAGGTATTTACCATAATGAGTGAAGATTACAGCCAATTGAAAGGATACGAAGCTGATGCGGACTTGGGTGTAGGCTGTGGATTACCAACAGAATATGCAGGGATTAAAGAGGGATATACTGTGATTGATTTAGGATCGGGAGCAGGTAACGATTGTTTTATTGCACGAGCCGAAGTAGGCGAAAGCGGTAAAGTGATCGGCATTGACTTTTCTCCTCAAATGATAGAGAAAGCTCGAAAAAATGCAGCCAAACGTGGTTACACCAATGTTGAATTTATGGAAGGAGATATTGAGGAAATGCCTGTGCCTGATAATACAGCCGATGTGGTTGTAAGTAATTGTGTACTGAATCTGCTGCCTGAAAAAGATAAGATTTTTAAAGAGATTTATCGTGTTCTCAAAAAAGGCGGACATTTCTGTATTTCCGATGTTGTGCTGAACGGTGTGTTTCCGAAAGAGTTTACCGATAATGCTTCGATGTATGCAGGGTGTATAGCCAGTGCTATTCAAAAAGAGGATTATTTAATGGAAATTGAAAAAGCAAACTTCGCCAATATTAAAGTGGAAAGAACAAAAACGGTTGTTATTCCTGATGATGTATTACAAGAACATTTGGATGAAGTAACCATTGCAAAATACAAAGCTGGCAATGTTGGTATTTATTCTATTACGGTGACTGGAGTAAAATAACAAAATATTCTAAAATAAGCAACTAGAGAGTGTGTCAAAAGTATGAACACACCCTCTTTTTATTGTTTTTATTCGGGTCTGTATCTGAGATTGATTTCAAATATTCAAATCTCAGAGAGTAAATTTTACTTTTGACACACCCTCAGGGAGTGTAATTTAAACTCTGTCTGGTTCATATTCTAGGAAAATCACTACAAAT
>CALFXE010000196.1 GCA_937927845.1 uncultured Paludibacter sp. | reverse complement strand
AAAATTGAGTTTTCATAAACAAACATTTTTTGAAGATGCAAAAATATAGAAAAAAAATCGACAAACAACATATTCACAAATCAAATCTAAGCACCGCCACTGCGAAAAGGATGATGTTACAGAAACACTTCGAGTGGCGGTATACATCACCCGCTAACGAGCGTGTCATCCCGAAAGAGCGCAGCGAATGAGGGAACTCCTCTGCAACCGCAGTCGGTTGGACAGCGAGCAATGAGCTAACTCTCCATACGTTGCAGTCGGTTGATATAAAAAGTCAAGATGACTTCTATATGAAAATTACTTTAAAAAATCTGAGATGAATCTATTATTGATAAAGATATTGAATTATGCTGTTATGAAAAAAATATTATTATTTCTATTTTTTATAAATTTATGTTCTTGTCAACTAATTAAAGATGAGGAGTTTTCTTTTAGACGGCAACCATATTATGGACAAGACATAAAGATTGAAGGTTATTATAAATTGATGAATGGAGAATATCCGGAAATGAGAATTGACAATGATACTTCAATTTTGTTTTTCTACGATAATGGTATCGTATTTTTTTTCTTCAACAGGGACTCTTTTCGATGAAATAAAATTAAATAAGAGCAGAGAAGTTTATTATAATTGGGGGATATACAAGATTGAAAATGATAGTATTTATATACAAAATAAATTTAATCCTGGAGCAATTAGTATGTATGTTTATACGAGGGTTGCCAAAATTGAAAATGATTCTACAATCCATTTTTGCTATACTCAATCTACCAATATCGGCCATTTTAAAACGAATGAGACTTATGCTTTCAAACAGTTCAGTCCAAAACCAGATAGTACTAATGTATTTATAAAATAATATAACCGTACCGGCATTTTTTACGTAAGGTTTCGGATCAAAACGGAAAAGAATTAATTCCGCTTACTACAGGAAGCAAGAGATAATTTAGGTATAAATTTTTAATATTTTATGACATGAAAAAAGCACTTTTAATCTTATTAGCCACATTTTTATTTTTAAGTTGTGAGAAAAGCAACATTGCTGAACATGCAGATTTCATCGGTGTATGGACCAATGTTGATGCAAATTTAGAACGCACATTAGAAGTAACTGTCAGAGGAAGAAGCTTTTACGAAGAACGTAAAGGTTCAGGAAATTCGTACTCAGCTATAAGCTATAATGGGCCTTTCGTATTGAATGATTCAATCCTGAAAATTGGATTTAAGAAATTAATTGTCAATGAAGAACCAACGATGTCGGGCGGTACATGGTATCTTGTGATGGATAATCGTGAGTATAAAAAAGAGTAGGAAAAATGATTTGAATATATTTGTAATAACTTCTTGCCATGCAAAAAGTAAAACCCCATGTAAAAGGTAAAAAAAATCACGCAAAAGGTAAAAACTTGTCATTAACCCTTGCTATATAAAAATATAGCTTTTACCTTCGCAGCGTTTTTTAAAATTTAATCTGTTTAACAAATAATCTTTAAACCATTATGTATTTAACTTGTAAAGTTCATCCTGTATCTGTAGAAAACAATGATTTTCACCACACGCTCCGGTTTGCTCGTGAATTTCGGAAATTATTTCACAACCTTGTTTGTTTGGAAGATATTGATCGTATTAAAGACACACGTCTCCTGAAAGTATTGGATTATATCCAAAATAATTATCAGAAAAACATTTCACAGTCGGATGCTGCACAACATGCCGGATTTACTCCCTCTACCCTGTCGAGAGTTATCAGACAACAAACTTTCCGCACTTTTACAGAAATACTGAACGAAGTACGTGTTGCACAAACGGTAAAGTTGATTTGGGAAACTGATGAACCATTGGAATGTGTAGCATTTGACTGCGGTTTTGGTACCGGACGAACATTTACCAGAGAATTCAGACAACATACCGGCTTTACACCATCAGATTTCAGAGTTATATGTAATAAGCTGAGCCGGATTGATATGGATGGGAACACTACGCATTTTCTGCGTTATGATGAGATTGGCGGATACAGGCAAGCCGGTAATGAAATAAATCATTACCGGTCGGCAGCTATTGGTTATTAGGAAAAATCCGCCTTGGTTTTTAGGCAAAACAAGCATTGCTTTGCATCGCAATGCCCATTACTCTGCATCGCAATAAGCATTGGACAGCGTCGCTACTCAATGCTTGTTGTGTTGAAGTGCAGTAGGCACTCAGTCGAAATGTAAGGTTTGTTGAGGCAAAACACAGTAAGCATTTTGACAAAACCCAGTAAGGATTTTCGACAAAAAGCAAGGCTTGTTTTTGCAAAAACAAACCTTGCTTTTATATGCAAGCAGCTACTACTTTTTCAAACAAAAAACATAATACAACCAAAGAGCTAACAGTAAAATAACTAATACTATCAGCAATACTTTCTGTCCTGACACCGGCTGCCCGAATTGCAGGTATGTTTGTTTTGTTTCTGTAGCAACAGTTTTAACGGTAGTGCTATCGCTTTGCTGTATTACCTCAGCATGCTGAATGATATTTGACATGATTGACCGTGTCTTTTTGTGTCGAGTTATAACTGCCACACCATGACCGTTAACAGAAATAATCTGTTTATTCGAGTCCACAGGGCATGAAAACTTAAATTCTGTTACCACTGTTTCAGTTATACTGTCGGTACTCAAAGTTACGGCATGTCTGTCCGACAACATAGCGGAAAGCTGCTGACTGTCTGTTGTAATTTCCTTGCCGGTTATGCTGTTCTCTGTTACGCAGGCTTCAACCGGAGCAGTGTATTTTTTGGTTGTACGACATCCGGTAAGCGTACCGAACAGAAAAAAGAGCATAATTAGAGGCATAAATTTAATAGCGGCAATCCGATTTAACCACCCACGTTTATATTTAAGATTCTTCGGATTCTTTTTACAAATTTCGTGTATATCATTAATACGATTGGTTTTAATCATCTTGTCGTATCCTGTATTTTGCCATGTCTTCAGGGTTACACCCATATTAGTAGGTCCACCACTGTCGGAAGGGTCATCTACATATCCTCCTTCCCAGAAACAAATGAAAGAGACTAAATCTTTAATATCTGCCATAACTATGCTACATTTTTAAGTTTAGTAACGATTCTTTCAAGAATTTCTTTCTGTTCCTTCTGCAATTGGAGCAATTCGTCAAGCACCCTCTGCTGTTTTTCTATTATGTTGTTCACAATGCGAACAAACCATTTTATAAAGAAAAAGAACAGGGTTGCCGAATAAACCAAATAAGTAGCTCCCGCAACAATAAGGAAACCGAAGTCGGCAATTCCCTTGCCGACTTCTTGTGGATTAAACACGGTTTCCATAGTTTACACAGTTATCTTTTTTATCAACAAACTGTTTAGCAAATCCGCTTTGGGCTTAGTTTTGACCATTACCCTGTAATCACCGGGTTCGAGCATCGGTATAACGAAACTCAATTCTTTCGGGAACACGCGGGAGTAAACAACAGCTCTCACAGCTATTTCCGGATTATTAACCGGAACGAAGAACACACCTTGTGTCAGATCATTCTTATCAAAGAACAGAAATTTGCCGTTGACAGTGCCGATACCACCCGGTGTTACTGTTGAATCAACAGAAGAAGTAGCAGCATCAGTGAACTTCTTAACCAACGGCTGATAGGTTGCAATGTCACGTTTTTCAAGATGAAATTCTGCTGATAATCCACGTAATTTTTCTCCCGGCAGAAAACGCGCATTCACCTGATGCCTTGTCGAATCGAAACTGTCATCACTGCTTGTAAAAAGTCCTTTAATCGTAGGACGCACACGAAACAAAGAAGTTGATACACAATGTCCGTCTTTCAAAAGACCTAATACCGTTTGTGTAAGCTTCTCAAAATAAGCTAATGCCTGCGGACGGGTCAAGCCGGTACCTTCGGCAATCATTACATCAATAACATCGTTCAAAGTCTTGGTTTCCGGACTGGAAACTAATGCCATAAAATTCACCTCTTCCTTTGCTAAGGGATTTTCAATTAAATAGTACTTCAACATAATAAATAAATTTTTAAATGATTAATAATTTTAGGAAATATCTCAAAATAGATTTATCAGAGTCTGCTATTTAGGTCTAAGCGAAATTTATCACAATAGTTGAGCGCTTTACCAATTAAGCATAACGTAGAGAAAATAATTTTTAGATGTTTCTTTTAGTTGATTATCACACCTAAAGTCTCACAATAAGTGTAGACGTGACGAGTGATTTAACGTTGCAAAAATAAGGGGGATATTTTACAAAGAGGCGACACCGTTTGTCGGATATGCGACATGAATTGTCGGATAAGCGACACTATTTGTTGGATAAGAGAAGAATGTGCAAATTTTTCAGTTAAAAGACGCAACTTGGGACAGCCACGCAGTGGCTCCTGACTTGTTCCTTTTAGTAATGAACTTTCTTATCTATATACTTGTTTGTAACAATTTCTTGTTGAGATATAAAATCGTAAATTGTCATTCTATAAATAGTAAATAAAAGTGACCTTGACTGGTGAGCCATGAATATAATGTGTCATCAGTCTATTTCCAAATTCAAATTTTTCTTTAACAGACTCAATGCAGGGTTTTTCTCTGCCATCTCTTTGTAAATTTCTTCAGGATTTTTCTTTGTTCTTTTCTCAGTTACCTCGATAGTCTTAGTAACAAATGTAATCGAGGAATTTTTTAATTCGTTGCGAATATGATTGCTAATATTATTTAATTCCTTTTTGAAATCGTTTTCCTGATATACATTGCTGAAAGTTAGTTCATATGTGTGTTCAGCTATTTGCTTAGGAATATTCATATTAATATAACTCACAATATTTGCTTTTTTAGGGACATTACGACTGTAATTTTTCCAAGCTTGTTCAAGTTTATCAAGTGTATATAGCTCGTTTTCAGTAATAACAGGCTCTACTGCAATCGGCTCTTCCTTCTTTTGTTCTGATGGTCTGTTTAATATGTTTGAAATTGAAATTGACACCGGACGATTAGTCTTTGCAGTCTCACTTTGACTTACCGACCCACTAACAGCTTGTTTCTGATTAGCAGTTGATATTCCGGCATTTGCAACTGCCGGAGTTTGTGAGGTAAGAGTAGCCGTAGTATCCTTTTTATCTGTAGTTTGTACTATTGATTTCAGCTCCGGCTTATGTTCTTTCTCAGTTATTGAGTTTTTTTTTTCGATTAAGATTTGAGAAATCCTAATCAAAGTTAGTTCAACTAATAAACGCTTATTCTGACTGTTTCTATAATTCAGATCACAATCATTATTTAATTTTAGAGCCATAAATAGAAAATCGACAGGACAAGCTTTTGCCTGTTCCTGATATTTTTTACCAATATCGGCACCAACTTCCATCAAAATGACCGTTTGAGGATCTTTACAAACTAATAAATCGCGAAAATGTGTGCTTAATCCTGTTACAAAATGATGAGCATCAAAACCTTTGTTTAAAACCTCATTAAATATCAATAGTGCATTGCTAACATCAGAACGAAGAAATGCATCAACTAAACGGAAATAAAAATCATAATCTAAAACATTAAGATTTGTTATAACATCTTGATAATTAATTGTATCACCACAGAAACTAACCAATTGGTCGAAGATAGACAGTGCATCACGCATACCGCCATCACTTTTTTGTGCAATTATGTTTAGAGCGTTATCATCTATATTGACATTTTCTTTTTGAGCCACATATTTAAGATGATTTACAGTATCAGCTACAGTAATTCTATTAAAATCATAAATTTGACATCGAGAAAGAATAGTAGGCAAGATTTTATGTTTCTCTGTTGTAGCAAGAATAAATATTGCATGTGCAGGAGGTTCTTCAAGCGTTTTCAGAAAAGCATTAAAAGCCCCTTGAGATAGCATATGCACCTCATCTATAATATATACACTGTATTTTCCTATTTGTGGTGGAATTCTAACTTGGTCGATAAGCGATCTTATATCATCGACCCCATTATTGGAAGCAGCATCAAGTTCGTGTATATTGAAAGACCTTTGCTCATTGAACGACACGCACGACTCACACTGATTACATGCTTCACCTTCAGATGAAAGATTCTGACAGTTTATTGTTTTTGCAAAAATACGTGCACAAGTTGTCTTACCTACACCACGCGGTCCGCAAAACAAATATGCATGTGCTAATTGTTTATTTTGTATTGCGTTTTTGAGTGTTTTTGTTAGCGATGACTGTCCAACAACTGAATCAAAGGTAGTTGGTCTGTATTTTCTTGCAGATACTATGAAATTTTCCATGAATAATAATCTTCTTTAATTTGCAAAAATAACAATTATTAGCAATATATTAGAATAAAAAAGCTACTTGTTGAAAATTTTCTTATTAGAATTGATTATCTTTGTCGAGTTTGAAATAATTTGAAAAAATGCAAATTAAGTTTAGTGGTTTTTTAAAGTTCATACGTCTAATATTATTGAATAAATATTCTATAGTAATAATTGGTTTTTTAGTCTATATTACTTTTTTCGATGAATATAATTGGATTGAGAAACGTAAAAGAGCTGTTGAAATTAAAAAATTAGAGATGGAGTATCAGTTTTATTTAGATGAAATTGAGAACAATAAAAATACGATTTATAAGTTAAATAGCGATACTGTCTTCTTAGAGAAGTATGCAAGAGAAAAGTATCATATGAAAAATGACGATGAAGATGTGTTTGTTTTAAAATAAGAATTTTTAAGCATGACTTTTAATAAATTGCTAAATACGAATAAAAATACATTACAATATTTAAATGCAACCGGTATAGCCTTGGTTATAATTGGATCGGTTGGTCATTTTTTTGATTTATCGGTTTTTAAATATTTGTTTGGTTTAGGTGCATTATTAGTCGTTGTTTTTAATTTGTTTCGAATTTTCAAAGAAGCAAACACGGATTTCAGACAGAAACGTTTGTTCAGGATAAATATTATGATGAGTCTACTGCTGATACTCGCAACTTATTCTATGTTTGACGGAACAACTTTATGGATGGCAATAATTCTAATTTATGCTTTAGTAGTGTTAATGATGACTTTTAGAACGTAATATATAAATACAAAAAATAATTAATGACGACAAAGAATATCTATACGCGTGGACAACTGACATGGTTAGTAGTTTTAAGAGTTTTAATAGGGTGGTACTTTATGTATGAAGGACTGACTAAGATAATGACACCAAATTGGACGTCTTATGCTTATCTACGTGATTCTCAAGGATGGTTTGCTCCGTTTTTTACGATGTTAACAGATAATGCTTGGGTTATGTCAACTGTTAATGCAATTAATATGTATGGACTTACTATTATTGGATTATGCATGATTTTAGGTTGTTTTGTGCAATTTGCCAATATTGGAGCCATAGGTTTACTAAGTTTATATTATTTGTCCCATCCTCCTATGCTTGATGTTCATTATTTAATCCGACCCGAAGGTTCATATATGTGGGTTGATAAAAATTTAATAATGTTAGGTGCAATAGCCGTTTTGATGTTATTCCCTACATCTAAATTGATTGGGCTCGATAGATGGATTTTTAGAAAATGTAAAAAATAACAAACTGGATATATTATAAGTAATAGTAATAAAATGTCAGATAAAGAAATTGTAAATAATGAAAATGAGAACCAAAATTCTCATTTGAATGTACCAAAAAACGGCAGAAGAGAAGCGTTAAAAACCTTAGCTACAATACCTGTAATCGGAGCAATGGCTTATGGCGTGATTAAGAAGAAAAATCAGGAATACCGAAATAAGAGGGTAGGTAATATTTTTGCTTTTGAAACTACCCCTACAGTCATGGATCGTCAGCCTGACGGTCAAACAATACGACTTGGAATTATTGGATTTGGAATTAGAGGGTCACAGTTGATGCAGGCACTCGGCTTTGCAACTCCTCAACATATTGATCATCTCAAAGATTTAGCAAAACAGGATGTACAAAATACCAGATATAAAGATTTTCTTGAACAAGAGGATTTAAATATTGTAGTAAATGGCGTATGTGACATTTTTGATGTATATGCTAAAGAAGCTGCAACTGCCGGAGCTAATAAAAATAGAGAAGGTTCAGAAGGTAAATTTGCAAACCTACCGGTGATTTATAAAAATTATAAAGACTTATTGGCTGCTAAGGATATCGATGCTGTAATAATTGCAACGCCGGATCACTGGCACGGTACAATGGTCATTGATGCTGTAAATGCAGGTAAACACGTATATGTAGAAAAACCTCTTACATGGACTGTCCCTGAAACATATTTAGTCGCAGATGCAGTTAAGAAAAGTAATGTGATATTTCAATTAGGTCATCAAGGGAGACAAATTGAAATCAATCATCGTGCAAAAGAAATAATTAAAAAAGGTTTGATTGGAAAAGTTACTCTTGCCGAAGTAAGTACTAATAGGAATGATCCGAATGGTGCATGGGTCTATAGTATTCATCCTGAGGCTAATCCATCAACAATTGACTGGAAACAATTTGAGGGCAATCCAGTACGTATAAAAGAATATCTCGATTATATGACTTCTGTCGGTGCGACAAAATATGTTGGTCCGGACTCTCGCGACAAATTTAGTCTTGAACGTTTCTTCCGTTGGAGATGCTGGTGGGATTATAGTACAGGTCTGAGTGGTGATTTACTTACTCACGAATACGATGCTATGAATCATATGCTCGACTTGGGTATTCCTGCTTCTGCAACATCTTCAGGAGGTGTCTACTTCTTTAAAGATGGTCGTACTGTACCTGATGTTTTGCAGACTACTTTTGAATTTCCTGATAGAGATATGACTATGCTTTATACAGCTACATTAGCAAGTCAATATAATCGCCCAAGGAAAATTATGGCAACTGATGCGACAATTGAGCTTGGAAGTACGTTAAATGTTACAATAGATCCGCAATCGGAGTTATATAGAGAGAAGATTCAACAAGGGATTATTAAGGCAGGAGAGCCATTCTATCGTTATGCATCAGGCAAAAGTATCGATGCTTTATCGTCGGCAACTGAAATGTATTTTGCAGAACGAGGATTGCTTTTCTCTTATGTCGAAGGGAAACGTTATAATACAACTTATCTACATCTTCGCGAGTGGATTGAATGTATCCGTCAGAAAAAACAGCCTTCGTGTGGAATAAAAGAAGCTTTTGAAGAAGCAATGGCGGCTCATATGGGCACGAGAGCTTACTTGGAAGGTAGAACAATGTATTGGGATGCTGATAAGCAGGTGATTACGAGAGGATGAGGGGAGTTTAGAGTATGGAGTATGGAGTATGGAGTATGGAGTATGGAGTATGGAGTGGGGAGTTGGAGTAATTGGGATTAGTGAATAGTGGTAAAAGGGTCAATAGTCTATAGTCTATAGTCTATAGTCTATAGTCAATAAACACTAAACATTACACGTTAAACACTAAATATTAAACCATTGACCATAGACTATCGACTTTTGACCATATATAGAATATTTATTTTAAAAAACATATTAATTATTAATCATTTAAAAACAATCTTATGTCATCAGAAATGTCAAGAAGAAAGTTCCTAAAAGCGAGTGCAATTTCCGCAGTTGGTCTGACTGTTGTGCCTTCGTCTGTTTTAGGAAAGAAAGTAAACAAAGTTGCTCCAAGCGATAAACTTAATATTGCAGGTGTTGGAGTAGGTGGTCGTGGTTTCCAAGTCTTAAAAGATTTGCAGAGTCAAAATATAGTAGGGCTTTGTGATGTTGACTGGAAATACAGTGCACGTGTGTTCGATCATTTTCCCGGTGCGAAAAAGTATTATGATTATCGTCAAATGTATGACGAAATTGGAAAAAGCATTGACGCAGTTATGGTTGCAACAGCCGACCATACTCATGCTATTGTAGCTGCCGATGCTATGACAATGGGTAAACATGTATATGTGGAAAAACCATTAACTCATACAGTTTATGAATCAAGATTGCTGACTAATTTGGCAAAAAAACATAAGCTTGCAACACAAATGGGTAATCAGGGTTCTTCAGCAGAAGGTGTTCGTAAAGTATGTGAATGGATTTGGAATGGTGAAATTGGTGAAGTGACTAAAGTTGAGGCATTTACCGATCGCCCAATCTGGCCACAAGGTTTAGAAAGACCTACTCAAGTTGATCCGATTCCCGATACATTTAATTGGGATTTATTTATAGGACCTGCTAAGATGAGACCTTTTAATCATATCTATACTCCTTGGAATTTCCGTGGATGGTGGGATTTTGGTACAGGCGCTCTTGGCGATATGGCTTGCCATATTTTACATCCTGTATTTAAAGGTTTAAATTTAGGTTATCCTACCAAAGTTCAAGGTAGCTCTACATCTTTATTGACAGAAAGTGCTCCTAATGCTCAAATGGTAAAATATGTATTCCCGGCACGTGATAATATGCCTAAAGTAGGAATGCCGGAAGTTGAAGTTTATTGGTATGATGGAGGTCTGCAACCAATGCGTCCTGCAGGTGTACCGGCAGGTAAAAATCTAAATGATGCCGGTGGTGGAGTAATTTTCCATGGAACAAAAGACACATTGATATGTGGATGTTATGGAGTTAATCCTTGGTTGGTTTCCGGTCGTAATCCTGAAGTTCCTCAAAGAACGCGTGTTATTACCGAATCTCATCAAATGGATTGGGTGCGTGCATGTAAGGAAAGTCCTGAAAGCCGTGTAGAAACTGCATCTCCATTTAGCGAAGCCGGACCATTTAATGAAATGGTTGTAATGGGTGTGCTTGGAGTTCGTTTACAAGGATTAAATCAAGAGCTGCATTGGGATGGACCGAATATGCGTTTTACTAATATTCCGGAAAATGCTACTATTCGCACTATGATCCAAGATGGTTTCAGTATTAAAGATGGTCATCCAACATTTAATAAAACTATGACAGAGCCGACAAATGCAATTGCTTTTGCAAATGAGCTTATAAAACACACATATCGTGAAGGTTGGAAATTACCTGATATGCCATAATTTTTAATAATCAATTAATAAAATATCATTATGAAAAAAACGTTTTATTTTTTAACAATAATTTTCGCAAGTATGAGTATAGTTGCTTGTGGTAGTGCTTCAAAAGAAAAAAGCAAAAAAAGTGAAGCTAAAGCAGAGAACAGTGAATGGATTACTATGTTCGATGGAACAAGCTTAGATGGTTGGCGTGGTTATGGCCGCACTGACGTTCCGGGTGCATGGTCGATTGAAGATGGTGCATTGAAAATCAGCGGTTCCGGTCAGGGTGAAGCCGGTAACAAAGATGGTGGCGATATTATCTTTGACAGAAAATTTAAAAATTTCGAACTAACTTTCGAATGGAAAGTTTCAAAAGGTGGTAATAGCGGTGTTTTCTATTTATCCCAAGAAAAAGAAGGTCAACCTATTTGGAAATCATCTCCCGAATATCAAATTTTGGACAATGTAAATCATTTGGATGCTCGTTTAGGTAAAAATGGTAATCGTATGTCTGCATCTTTATACGATTTGATTCCGGCAGTTCCACAAAACTCAAATCCTTTTGGAGAGTGGAATACAGGTGGTATCATCGTTTATAAAGGTACTGTTATTCACATGCAAAATGGCGAAAATGTTCTTGAATATCACTTATGGACAGATGATTGGAAAAATATGGTGGACAATAGTAAGTTCAAAGGATGGGAAGATTTCATCAATGCCGGTGGAGAAAATCAAGAAGGTTATATAGGATTCCAGGATCATGGTGATGATGTTTGGTTTAGAAACATAAAGATTAAGGTTTTAGATTAATATCTTGAAGTAATTTTATTAGCACATTAGTTTCTTGTTTGTTAAGCAACATGCATTCTAATGTGCTTTTTAATTATACATTAATAATCAAATATAAAGAGAATGTTAAAAAAGAATTTAATAATAGTTACTGCTTTACTAATAAGTGTTTTAGTAATGGCAGGGGGAAAGACTAAAAATAAAGAAATATTTATTCAGTTGTATTCTGTAAGAGATGATATCAATAAAGACTTTAAGTCTACTTTAGATGAGATAGCAAAAATTGGATATACTGGTGTTGAGGCAGCTAATTATAATAATGGTAAATTTTATAATTTATCACCAGAAGAATTTAAAAAAGAAGTTGAATCAAGAGGTATGCAAGTTCTATCTTCTCATATAAATAAAGGGCTAAACAACAATATTGCTGAAACTGACTGGAATGATGTGTGGAATTGGTGGGATACTGCAATTAAAGCACATAAAGATGCAGGTATGAAATATATGGTTGTTCCCGCAATGCCTCTATTTAAATCTTTAAAAGACTTAAAAGCATATTGCGATTATTACAATCAAATCGGCGAGAGATGTAATAAGGCAGGTCTACGTTTTGGCTATCATAACCATGCATTTGAATTTGAGAAGGTTGAAAATGAAATAATGTATGATTATATGCTTAAAAATACCGATCCTGATAAGGTTTTCTTCCAAATGGATGTGTATTGGGTGGTAAGAGGAGGAAAAAGTCCGGTTGATTATTTCAAAAAATATCCCGGTCGTTTTTTAACTCTACATATAAAGGATGATAAAGAACTTGGACAAAGTGGAATGGTTGGATTTGATGCAATCTATAATCATGCGAATGTCGCAGGTACAAAATATATGATTGTAGAAGTTGAACATTACGATTATAAACCACTGGAAAGTGTGAAATATAGTTTTGATTATCTACAGAAAAATGCGTTTGTAAAGAAATCGTATTCAAAGTAGATTGAAGTATTAAGCTAAAAAAAAGTCCACAATATTAGTGGACTTTTTTATTATCTATCATTAAAAACATTATTTCTTTTTACCGTACCTTTTGTTTAAAATATCAGTAATTTCTTTTGTGATATCGTATGAGTCATTAGCAAGCAAAATATTATCACTGGCAGTATTACTCAAAATCATTTCGTATTTTTTATCTTTGTTGTAGTTTTTCAAAAAGGTGTAAACTGAATCTCTTAATTCTTCATTTACCTTTTGTTGTGCATCCATAAGTTCTTGAGAGAGCTTACCATTGAGTTGTTGTAAGTCTTGTTCTTTACGCATTAATCTTGCATGCTCTTGTTCAGCTCTTTCTCTGCTTAAAAAAGCATTATTATCTAATTTGCGTTGAAACTCAGCCATTTCATTTTGCAACTGACGGGCTTTTACATTCAAATCTAAACGAGAATCTTCTTGTTTCTTCATTAAAGCCTCATTGGATTCTTTTGCAAGCTGATAATTAAGCAGTAATGAGTCTACATTTACATATGCTATTGGTAAACTTACACTTGATATGGAATCATGTCCTGAAAATATCCCATTTGCTTTGTGGTTTGTTTTATTTCCTAAAACTAAAATGAATAATACTACAACGGCAACTATCAAAATTGCATTTGAAATGAGTAAAACGTTTTTCATAAAAATTGTTGATGTTTAAAAATTCTTTAGCATATCATCTACCATTTGTGTGGCAGATTGTTTTTTATTGATTTTCTGAGCTTCTCTATCCTGAGTTGTGGCACAGGCTATGCCCCTGTCTTTTAATGCTTTATTGCCTCCGATATGTATATTTGGAAAAGTTCCTCCTTTAACAAAGAAAATTCTTATACCTAACAAAAGGACTCCTATAAATAATAATATTGATGATATTATAATTGCTTCTAACATATAATTTTATTTGAGATGACAAAGATACTTTTAATTCATGTACAATGATAAAAAAGCATTTCAATTTTCAATATTTGAATTTTTTGTTACAATAATTAACAGTTAATCATTGCCATTCAGATGTTGGTGCACAAGTGCATACTAAGTTTCTATCACCATATGCATTGTCTACTCTGCCTACATTAATCCAAAATTTGTTCAATTTAACCCACTCAAGAGGATATGCAGCTTTTGAACGTGAATATTTATGATTCCATTCGTCAGCCGTAATTTCATATTCCGGATGAGGTGAGTTCTTTAATACATTATCAGTTTTATCGGCTTCACCACTTTCAATCTCTTTAATCTCTTTGAAGATTTGTAGCATTGTTTCGCTAAATCTGTTTAATTCGGCTAATGACTCGCTTTCTGTAGGTTCGATCATTAAAGTTCCATGTACAGGGAAGGATAGAGTGGGAGCATGGAAACCGTAATCTATAAGTCTTTTAGCTATATCGGTTTCGTTTACTCCGGAATTGTTTTTAAAGTTTCTACAATCTAAAATTAACTCATGACCAACACGTCCTTTACTTCCTTTATAGAGAACACCGTAACTTTCATCCAACAAAGCAGCTAAATAATTAGCATTTAAAATTGCAATTTGTGAAGATAGTTTTAAACCGGCTTCTCCAAGCATTCGTATATATCCGTATGTAATCGGTAGGACACCTACACTTCCGTATGGTGCAGCCGATACAGTATTTCGTCCAAATGCCTTGTCCGGTAAAAATTCTTTCAAATGTTCAGCTACACATATTGGTCCGACACCCGGTCCGCCGCCACCATGTGGTATAGCGAAAGTTTTATGTAAATTGAGATGACACACATCAGCTCCGATTGTGCCGGGATTAGTCATGCCGACTTGAGCATTCATATTTGCACCATCCATATAAACTTGTCCGCCATACTGATGAATTACACTGCAAATCTCACGGATGTTCTCTTCGAAAATTCCGTGTGTCGATGGGTAAGTAATCATACAACCAAGCAAAACATCTTTATATTGAATAGCTTTTTCTTTCCAGTCAGCAATATCAACATTGCCGTTTTCGTCACATTTTGTTACAATTATATTCAAGCCTGCCTGAGCTGCACTTGCAGGATTGGTTCCATGTGCAGATGAAGGAATTAGAACGGTATCCCGCTGAGTTTCTCCCTTCGAAGCAAAATATTCCCGTATTGTTAATAAACCGGTAAATTCACCTGCTGCACCTGAATTAGGCTGTAAACTGCATGCAGCTAATCCGGTTATAGTAGATAGATATTGCTCTAAATTTTCTATTAATTCATTATAACCCTCAGTTTGATCTTTTGGTGTAAGTGGATGAATACCATTAAATTGAGGCATACTCAACGAAAGCATTTCAGATGCAGCGTTTAATTTCATCGTACATGAACCGAGAGAAATCATCGAATGAGTTAAAGATATATCTTTTCTTTCCAACCTTTTTATATAACGCATCAATTCTGTTTCGCTACGATAAAGATTGAACACATCCTGAGATAAAAAGTCAGTTTTTCTCTCTAATGTTTCATCGAATGACACAAATAATTCAATTTGATCTTCTGATACATAAACAGGTGTATTTCCCACAGCTTCAGCAAAAATTTCGATTAATGTATTAATCTTTTCTATATCAGTAGTTTCATCTATACTTAAACCTATATTACCATTTTCAAAATAATGGAAATTAACCTCATAATTTAAAGCTATTTTCTTAAAATCTTCCTGTTTTACATTTTCAGGCAAAACTATACGTAATGTGTCGAAAAACTGATTGTTAGTTTGTGAAAATCCGTAAATCGGTAATAATTCGCTGATATAATTTGCAATACTATGAATACGTAATGCAATATTTTTTATACCTTCTGCACCATGATAAACAGTGTACATCCCTGCCATAGTTGCTAATAAAGCCTGAGCAGTACAAATATTAGAAGTAGCTTTTTCACGTTTAATATGCTGTTCGCGTGTTTGCAAAGCCATTCGCAAGGCGGTTTTACCATTTACATCTTTACTTACCCCAATAATTCTACCTGGCATTTCTCGCTTATATTCCTCTCTACAAGCAAAATATGCGGCTGATGGTCCACCGTAATTCATTGGTATACCCCAGCGTTGAGTTGAGCCAAAAACAATATCAGCACCCCATTCTCCGGGAGGTGTCAACAAAGCAAGACTTAAGATATCGGCAGCAACGGAAACCTTAATATTTTTATCATGTGCTGCATCTATAAAATCTCTATAATCGTAAATATTGCCATCAGCATTAGGAAATTGGACAATTGCTCCAAAATATTCTTCAGTAAGATTAATTTCATCGTAATCTCCAATGACTAACTCGATATCCTGTACTTTAGTGCGTGTTTTTAATACAGCCAATGTTTGAGGAAAAACATTACGATCAACAAACAGTTTACTTACATTTTCCTTAATTTGATCTCTACTGCGAAGATTATACATCATTGTAGCAGCCTCAGCAGCAGCGGTTGCCTCGTCAAGCAAGGAAGCATTAGAAATTGGCATTCCTGTCAGCTCACAAACTGCGGTTTGAAAGTTGAGAAGTGCTTCGAGTCTGCCTTGTGAAATTTCAGCCTGATATGGTGTGTATGAAGTATACCATGAAGGATTTTCAAAGATATTACGCTGAATAACAGCCGGTAATACTGTATCATACCATCCTCTGCCTATGTATGATGTGTATAATAAATTTTTAGAACCCAATTCATGTATATGATCCAAATATTGTTTTTCAGTCATGGGTTCCGGTAAATCTAAAGACTTCTCCAAAAGGATATTCTCAGGAATAGTCTGCGATATCAGTTCATCCAAAGAATCCACCTTAATTGTTTTAAGCATGGCTTCCTGATCTTTTTGTGTTATCCCAATATGACGGTTTTGAAATAATTCATTCATACAGATGTAATTATAAGAAAAATGTAATTGTAAAAATAGTTTTGTAAAAAGCTTTCAAAGATAATAAATCTATTTCAGATTACATCTATTAAAAAATGGTTAAAAGATAGCATAGGTTTCAAAAAACGATTAAATTTGCAGATTTAGAAAAATAAGATACATCAAGAAAGATAAATATTATGCAAATTAAGTTTTTAGGAGCAGCGCGAGAAGTAACAGGAAGTAAACATCTTATAATAACTGATGATGGGAAGAAAATTCTTTTAGATTGCGGTATGTTTCAGGGAAAGGGTATGGAAACAGATGCAATGAACCGTGATTTAGGATTTGAGCCTGAAGAAATACACCATATAATACTTTCACATGCACATATAGATCACACAGGATTGATTCCTTATATGTATAAACGAGGCTTTAGAGGTTCGGTGATATGTACGAGTGCTACAAGAGATTTATGTTCGATTATGTTGCCCGACAGTGGGTTTATTCAGGAATTAGATACAAAATGGTTTAATAAGAAAAGAGTTAGGCAGGGGCTTCCAATCGTATCTCCAATCTATAATGTAGAAGATGCTGAAAAATCATTAGAATTATTTATCAGTGTTGCTTATAATCGAAGGTTTTACATAAATGACAGAATCAATGTTAAATTTACGAACTCCGGACATATGTTAGGCAGTGCGGTTGTAAATCTTGAAATAATTGAAGATGGTATTAAGAAAAAGATTGCATATACCGGAGATATTGGAAGGTCACGTAATAGCTTGTTAATTCCACCTTCACCATTTCCTCAATGTGATTTTCTAATTGCTGAGTCTACATATGGGAATAAGCTGCACGAACCACAAAAAGAAGTAGAGGAGAGATTACTTGGAATTGTTAAGAAAACTTGTGTGGATAATAGAGGGAAGTTGATAATACCATCTTTTTCGGTTGGTCGCACACAAGAGCTTGTATTCTTATTGAATAATCTCTATAATGAAGGCAAACTTCCTAAGATTGAGGTCTTTGTCGACAGTCCACTATCAGTTAATGCCACCGATGTTTTCAGATTGCATATTGATGGTATGAATGATTCAGTGAAATCAGTATTAAAATATGATGATGACCCATTTGGATTTAGTTCTCTTCATTATATTAAAGATATTGAAGAGTCGAAAGCATTGAATAGCTATTATAAACCCTGCATTATTATTTCATCTTCGGGAATGGCTGAAGCAGGACGTATTAAGCATCATATAGCCAATAATATATCAAATCCGGCTAATACTATTCTTATAATTGGTTATTGTTCGCCGACATCTCTGGGAGCAAGAATTCAAGTTCCGAGATTAAAAGAAATATCAATTTTTGGTGAAATGCATCCTGTGAGAGCAACTATAGAACGAATTGAAGCTTTCTCCGGACATGGAGATTATGGTGAAATGATAGACTTTCTTAATTGTCAGGATCATGAAGAAGTCAAAAAGACATTTTTAGTGCACGGAGAATATGAGGCACAACAATTCTATCGTGAGCAGCTTGAAATAGAGGGCTTTAGAAATATTGAAATACCTGCGAGAGGAGATATGTTTGAGATGTAATCAAACAACGAACCCTTAACTTAAAAATTTATAATTATGAATAATAAGACTCAAATATCTAGACAAACTATCACTGACAGAATTTTTACTATACGTGGCGAGCAGGTAATGTTAGACAGAGACTTGGCTGAAATGTATCAGGTAGAGGTTAAAAGATTGAATGAACAAGTTAAAAGGAATATTGAACGCTTCCCAAAGTCCTTTAGATTTATGTTAAATAATGCAGAGAAAAATGAACTGGTCGCAAATTGCGACCGGTTGAAATCAATAAAACATTCAACGGTAAATCCATATGTTTTTACAGAGCAAGGTGTAGCTATGCTCTCAGCCGTTCTTCGTAGCGAAATTGCTGTGAAAGTCAGCATTCAAATTATCAATGCTTTTGTTCAAATGCGTAGATTGATAGGGCAAGAAACTATACAGCAAATAAGATTATATAATATCGAAAATAAATTATTAGAACACGATCAAAAATTTAATAAACTTTTTACAGCTTTGGAACAAAGTGAACTACCACAAAAAGGAATCTTTTACGATGGGCAGGTCTTCGATGCTTATCATTTTATATCTGATTTAATTCGGAAAGCAAATAAATCAATAATTTTAATTGATAATTATGTAGATGATAGTGTATTAACCATTTTCTGTAAACGACAAACAGGTGTAGAAGCAATTATATATACATCAAAAATGAATAAACAAATAAATTTAGATATAGAAAAACACAATCAACAATACCCTGAAATCATTATTAAAACTATTAAACAAGCACATGATAGGTTCTTAATTATAGATAACAAGGAACTTTACCACATAGGTGCATCTTTAAAAGATTTGGGAAAACGGTGGTTTGGATTTTCACGTATGGATACAATGGTTCAAGAAGTAGTTGATAAATTGAGGTAACTATAAATTGTTATCAGTACCTAACACTTTATTCTTAGGTATTGTTGCCTGAAATTCTTTCAAATAGAATGGTTCACAATAAGCTACATCTTCGAATTCCTGATTAATGTATTTCTTTACGGCAGGATTTATCATGTTTTCGGCAAGAGGATGAATATTTTCAATGAAAACAGCATTTTCAAAATTCAATATCGGTTTACATTTATCAGAACCGTTTCCAAAGAAACAAATTTTACCTTTTGTTTCAAATTGCGAATATGAGTAGCGGTCGATTATAGTAGCTTCCGGTTGTCTGATTAGTACGCCATTATTGTCATATACAGCGTCATAAACCTCCATTCTACGAGCATCTATCATAGGAACAAAAAACGAAAAACTATCAGATTTAGTTGCGTTTTTTGCTGCAATCATCATTATCTCAAGCGTACTTACAGATATCAACGGAATATCAAGACCGAAACATAAACCTTTGGCAGTCGACAAGCCGATTCGTAAACCTGTGTATGAACCGGGACCAAAACTAACAGCTACAGCATCTAATTTTTTATTATTTTGTTCCAAAAAATTGAATCCTTCTTGAATAAACACGCTTAACAAAGCAGCATGATTCATTCCTTGAAAATCTTCCTTTTTGAATATACAGTTTTCATCTTCGCTTATAACGATTGAACATATATGGGTAGAAGTCTCGATATGAAGAATAATCATGCTAAATATTAACAGTTTTTTTATTATAAAGTCGCACAAAATTACAATAATTTAGTTTATAAATCATACCTTTGCATGAATTTGGATGATAAAAAGGGTGATATGCATAAATTACGTTTTCAAAGTTTTGCGAGTGGCAGTAGCGGTAATTGTTATTTTCTGGGGAATGCTTCAAAAGGTATTTTGATTGATGCCGGAATAGGTGTGAGAACAATAAGGAAAAATTTAAGAGCTATAGGTTTAGATTTCAAAGATATATGGGGGATTTTTGTTACACACGATCATGCTGATCATATAAGGGCAGTAGGTTCTTTGGGCGAGATACATCACATTCCTGTATACGCAACACGTAAAACTCATGAGGGTATAAATAAAAGTTATTGTGTTACTGAAAAGTTAAATGGAAGCAGAAGATATATAGAAAAAGGAGAAACAATTAACATAGCAGATTTTCAAGTTACATCTTTTAATGTCTCACATGATGCTACCGATAGTGTCGGATATGCTATTGAGTATTTAGGGAAAAAGTTTGTTGTTGCTACAGATTTAGGCTTTGTGGGCGAAGAGGCATCTTTTCATCTTAGAAATGCCAATTATATGATTATGGAAGCAAATTATGATGAAAAAATGCTTGAAACCGGTAAATATCCTGCCGACTTAAAAAGAAGAATACGTGCTAATACAGGGCATTTAAGTAATGATCAGGCAGGAAAATTTTTAGCAGATAATTATCAGCAACATCTTGAAATGGTGTTTCTTTGTCATTTAAGTAATGAAAATAATCGTCCCGAGATAGCATATTCAACTGTAAAGGATTACTTAGAAAAGGCTAAAATACATATTGGGGAAGATTTACAGTTAATAACACTCGACAGGTTTGAGCCTACCGAATTGTTTGTGTTGGAATAATTAATTATTAATCGACAAATAATCTATATGATTGCTTGTTAAATATTTAAATCAAGATGTCTAAAAACATTGTTATTATCCCTACTTATAACGAGAAAGAGAATATTGAAAACATTATCCGTACTGTCTTTGCTTTACCTCTCGATTTTCATGTGTTGATTATTGATGATGGTTCGCCTGATGGAACAGCTTCTATAGTAAAAAACTTGCAAAAGGAGTTTGAAGCAAGTCTACATATGGTAGAAAGAAAAGGCAAATTAGGCTTAGGAACAGCATATATTGCAGGTTTTAAATGGGCATTGGAGCGTGATTATGAATATGTTTTCGAAATGGATGCCGATTTTTCTCATAACCCACATGATTTGATAAAGTTACATTATGCATGCAGTTCTGAAGGGGCAGATGTAGCAATCGGTTCTCGGTATATCAGTGGTGTTAATGTTGTAAATTGGCCTATGAGTAGGGTGTTAATGTCGTATTTTGCCTCAAAATATGTCAGATTTATACTTGGAATGAAAGTAGCCGACACAACAGCCGGTTTTAAATGCTACAGAAGAGAAGTTTTGGAAACAATAGAATTGGATAAGATAAGATTTAAAGGTTATGCATTTCAGGTTGAAATGAAATTTACTGCTTATAAGTGTGGCTTTATTTTAAAAGAAGTGCCAATTATATTTATTAACAGGGAATTAGGTACATCCAAAATGAGTGGAGGAATTTTTGGCGAAGCATTTTTTGGTGTAATCAAACTCAAAATTGAAAGTTGGAGTAGGAAGTATCCGGAGAGAGTGATTGGTGATTAGTGATTGGTGATTAGTGATTAGTGATTAGTCAATAGACCATAGGCTATAGAAAAGATAATTAAATTTCAAAAACAAATATGTCAGTTTTAATAAAAAATGCTGAAATAATAAATGAAGGTCAACGTTTTGTTGGCTCTGTCCTGATTGAAGATGAATACATTAAAGAAGTATATTCAGGTAATGCTATTCCGGACAATATGATAGTCAATGAAATCATTGATGCTACAGGTATGATTTTGATGCCTGGAGTAATAGACGATCAAGTTCATTTTAGAGAGCCGGGTCTTACTCATAAGGCTGATATTCACACTGAATCCATGGCTGCTGTTGCAGGTGGTGTTACATCATTTATGGAAATGCCGAATACCAATCCTCAGACAACTACAATTCAAGAGTTGGAAAACAAGTATTTGATTGGTGCTGAGAAATCATTAGCTAACTATGCTTTTTATATGGGAGCAACTAATGATAATATTGATGAACTAAGAAAATTAAAACCTTCTCAAACCTGTGGTGTTAAGGTATTTATGGGATCTTCAACAGGAAATATGCTTGTTGATAACAGGGAAACTTTAAGTCGTATTTTTGCTGAAATCCCTTTTTTGATTGCTACACATTGCGAAGATGAGGATACTATTCGGAAAAATAAATTAAAGTATATCGAACAATACGGTGATAATCTCCCTGTGCAATTTCATCCGCTGATACGAGATGCTGAAGCTTGCTATAAATCATCTTCATTTGCAGTCGAACTTGCTACAAAATATAATGCTCGACTACATGTATTGCATTTATCAACTGCTCGTGAAATAGAGTTGTTTAATAATAAATTACCTTTAAAGGAGAAAAAAATCACTTCTGAGGCTTGTGTGCATCATTTGTGGTTTTCTGATAAAGATTATGCAAAATATGGTAATAAAATCAAGTGGAATCCTGCTATTAAATCGGAAGATGATAAGCTGAAATTGATAGAAGCTTTAAAAAATGACTTGATAGATGTTGTTGCTACCGATCATGCACCACATCTTGAAAGTGAAAAAGAAGGTAATTGTTTAAAAGCTGCTTCGGGCGGACCGTTACTGCAATTTTCGTTGTTAGCAATGCTTGAAATGGTTGAAAATGGTACTTTTACCATAGAGCAAATCGTAAAAAAGATGTGTCATGCACCTTCTGATCTATTTAGGGTTGAGAAACGAGGCTATATTAAATCTGGCTATTATGCCGACTTAGTTTTGATAAATCCCGCAGTTCAAACACATGTCACCAAAGATATTATCTTGTCCAAATGTGGGTGGTCACCTTTCGAAGGAGATGTGTTTAAACATTCTATTGCTAAAACATGGGTGAATGGTAAGTTAGCTTACAATAATGGTAAAGTTGAGGAGAATATTAGGGGCAGGAGATTAATGTTTAGTGATTGGTGATTGGTGATTGGTGAATAGTCAATAGTCAATAGTCAATAGTCAATAGTCAATAGTTTGGAGTTTAGAGTGTTTTGACCATAGACCATAGACTATAGACCAAATTGACAAATTAGCACATTAATCATATTAGCATATTATCACATTATATTATATATGAAAATCAAACTATTTATTATATATTTATTAACAGGTTTTTTGTTTGCATGTCAAAATAAACCTGAATATATTAAAAACAGTGGAGCTATATTCGGCACTTATTATCATGTAACTTATTTACAACCAGAAGGTAAAGACTTACATGATTTGATTAAAGATGAGATGCATAAATTTGATATGTCTTTGTCGACTTTCAATCCTAACTCAATAATATCGAAGATTAACAACAATGAAGATGATGTTCAAACTGACACTTTCTTTAATGCAATGTTCAATGAAGCAATGTCAGTTTCAGAAAATACAAACGGTGCATTTGATATTACGGTTGCTCCTTTAGTAAATGATTGGGGGTTTGGCTTCGGAAATCAAGAGCGAAAACAAGAACCGGATGTAAAATCTATTCTACCTTATATTGGTTATCAGAAGGTTTCATTGAAAAATAATCATATTTTCAAGCAGGATGAAAGGATTATGCTTGATGCAAGTGCAATAGCCAAAGGTTTATCTTCTGATGTTATTGGAGATTTATTGGAAGCGAACGGTTGTGATAATTATATGGTTGAAATAGGGGGAGAGATTGCATGTAAAGGTCTAAATCCAAAAGGTGAAAAATGGGTAATAGGTATAGATAAGCCTATGGATGAATTTCTGAATGTTGGACATGAGTTACAGACTACACTTGCTATAACTGATTGTGGATTAGCAACATCAGGAAATTATCGACAATACTATTATAAAGATGGTAAAAAATATGCTCACACAATAAATCCAAAAACAGGCTTTCCTGTCGATCATAACTTATTAAGTGTAACTGTAATAGCACCGACTTGTATGAGAGCCGATGCATATGCTACTGCATTTATGGTTTTAGGTGTAGATAGTAGTTTAGCGGTATGTAGGCGTACACCTGATCTTGAATGTTATTTGATTTATTCAGACAATGAAGGTAAGTATCAAGTAGTTTATACCGATAATTTTGAAAAATACTTTAATGAATAATATCAAATAATTTTATTTATCAATTAAAAATAATTACTTTTGCAGTCCGTTTTTTTATGAGAACATACATAGTAGCCATATTAGTTTTATTTTTTTCGGTATCATGCAGTGAATATCAGAAAGTCCTGAAGAGTAATGATCCTGAAGTCAAGTATGATAAAGCCGTTTATTATTTTGAAAAAAATGATTTTATGCGTGCTTCAACTTTATTCGATGAAATATCAAAGTATTATAGAGGAACGGAAAGATCTGAAAAAGTTCTTGTGTATTTGGCACGCTCATATATGGGGCAAAAAGATTATTTCACAGCAATTGAATATTATAAAACTTACGTAAAAACATATCCAAAGGGTACATATATCACAGAGGCTCGGTATATGATTGGATATTGTTATTACAAAGATTCTCCCGATGCTCGTTTAGATCAAACGGCAACACATGATGCAATTAATGCACTTCAGGAGTTTATAGATGTCCATCCCGATAGCGAAAGGGTGCCTGAAGCAAATAAGCTACTCGACGAATTAAAGAATAAATTGGTGTTAAAAGAACTTTTAAGTGCCAAGTTATATTATAATCTTGGTAGTTATTTGGGTAATAATTATTTGTCATCTATCATAGTTGCACAGAATGCTTTAAAAAACTATCCTTCAAATAATTATCGTGAAGAATTATCTTATGTTATTCTACAGTCTAAATATCAACAGGCTCTGATGAGTGTGGAAGATAAGAAGACTGACAGATACAGAGATACAATCGATGAGTATTATAACTATACTAATGAGTTTCCACAAGGAAAATATAATAAAGAAGCTTCAAAAATTTTTAACGAAGCTAAGAAAGTTGTAAAAGAATAAAAACATATATATATGGATTTCAAAAAAAACAATGCTCCGTCAAGTACTATTTCTCGTGATATGAATGTCTTAAGTGCAGAAATAGGTAATGTGTATGAAACCGTTATGGTTATTGGAAAACGTTCAAATCAGATAAGTGCCGAAATAAAATCTGAAATTGATAATAAACTTCAAGATTTCAATCATTCATCTGAGAATATTGAAGAGGTTTTTGAAAATCGTGAACAAATTGAAATGTCAAAGTATTTTGAAAAACTACCGAAAGCTGTATTATTAGCAACTCAAGAGTTTATCGAAGACAAAATTTATTATAGAAATCCGTTAAAGGATAAAATGAAATAAATTACTCTCACATTAAGCATTTTAAGGTCATAATGAATGTTCTTTTCTAGAACAATTCATCATGACCTTTTCTTTTATCATGGTTTTTTGAAAAAATCATGTAAATTTGCATACTATTGATTTTTAAAAATTACCATTTATGTTGAAAGGGAAAAAAATAATTGTTGGTGTTACCGGAGGGATAGCAGCTTACAAAACAGGAATGATAGTTCGCCAGCTTATCCAAAAAGGTGCTCAAGTAAATGTGGTTATGACACCATTAGCAAAGGAGTTTATTACACCATTGACTATGGCTACACTTTCTAAAAATCCTGTTTTAGTTGATTTTTTCAATCCTGAAAATGGTAGTTGGAATAGTCATGTTGATTTAGGTTTGTGGGCTGATGCTTTCCTAATAGCACCTGCAACAGCAAATACTATTGCAAAAATGGCTACAGGCGTAGCAGATAACTTGTTGCTAACTACCTATCTATCGGCAAGATGTCCGGTGTTTGTTGCTCCTTCTATGGATTTAGATATGTTTGTACATCCAACAACCAAGCAGAATATTAACACTTTACGCTCATTTGGGAATTATATAATCGAACCAACAGTAGGTGAGTTGGCAAGTGGTTTAGAAGGTAAGGGCAGAATGGAAGAACCTGAAGTTATAGTGCGTTATATCAACGATTATTTCTATCCTCAGGATATGAAAGGTAAAAAAATTCTGATAACAGCCGGACCAACATACGAAATGATAGATCCTGTACGTTTTATTGGTAATCATTCTTCAGGAAAGATGGGTTTTGCTTTGGCAGAGAACTGTATCAGGAGAGGAGCAGAGGTTACTTTGGTTTGCGGACCGGTAAGTTTAAGTACGTCTTACAGAAATATCGATAGGATAAATGTTACTTCAGCAGAAGAAATGCATAAGATTGTAAGTAGCAAATTTCCTGAAATGGACGGTGCTATTCTTGTTGCTGCCGTTGCCGATTTCACTCCTGTGAAGCAAGAGAAATTAAAAGTGAAAAGAGGTAAAGAGAATTTTGTGATTGAATTGAAACCTACTTTTGATATAGCTGCTGAATTGGGAAAAACGAAGAAACATGAACAGTTCTTGGTTGGTTTCGCTTTAGAATCAGATCATGAAATTGAGAATGCCATCAACAAGATGGAAAGAAAGAATTTTGATTTTATTGTGCTTAATTCTTTGCGTGATCCTAATACAGGCTTTGGTTTTGATACTAATAAGGTTACTATTATTCATCGTTCGGGAATGAGAAAAGATTATGAACTAAAAAGTAAACTTGATGTTGCTGAAGATATTATTAAAGAAATCAATACATTAATCTTTTAATGATATTTGTAGAAGAACTTATTAAATAAAATGGTAGTAAATCAAATAAAATATTTGTTGACTTTCATGCTCTTAATAGGGCATGGTTTATTAGCTCAAGAATTGAATTGTAATCTGAAAGTAAATTCAGATATGATTCAAGGTTCTAATAAATCGATATTTACTACATTGGAAAAATCAGCTTCTGATTTTATGAACAATCGGAAGTGGACAGATTTATCATATTCTGAAAATGAGCGAATTGAGTGTAATATAAACATAGTTGTTGCAAAGCTTGAAGATGACGTTTTTACTGCTGAAATACAGGTGCAGTCGCGCCGACCGGTGTTCAACTCTTCTTACAATACCACTTTGTTTAATTTCAGAGATAATTCCTTTGTGTTTTCGTATAAAGAGTTTGAAGTGCTGGAGTTTAATGAAAATGTTATCACTTCAAATCTTACCGCAGTTTTAACATACTATGCCTATATCATTCTTGGATATGATATGGATTCTTATTCTCGTTTGGGCGGCACTCCCTATTTTAACATGGCTGAAAGAATAGTAAATTCTGCCCAGTCGGTGGATATGCCCGGATGGAGGGCTTTCGAAAGTACAAAAAACCGTTATGCTTTGGTTAATAATCTAACAGATGAGGCTTTTAAGAAACAGCGTAATTATGTTTATGAATATCATCGGCTCGGACTTGATGAGATGACAATTAATATGGCAAATGCACGTGCAAGGATAGCTTCAGGAATTTCAGTGTTGAGAGAGACAAATCGTTCACGACCTTCTGCTATAGTTGTTACAAGTTTTTTGGATGCTAAAACAGATGAGATATTAAATATTTTTAAACGTGCAGAAGATAAGGAGAAACGCGAAGTTTTACAAATCCTGTCTGATGTAAATCCTACTCAAACCGAAAAATACGAATCTTTTCTAAGATAAACCTTACAATATGTTGAAGTCAATTTACATTTCAAACTATGCTTTAATATCAAAACTTAATATTGATTTCGGTCATGAATTAATTGTTGTTACAGGTGAGACCGGAGCAGGTAAATCCATTATCCTTGGAGCATTATCACTTATACTTGGACAGCGTGCTGATAATAAGTCAATACAAAACGAAGATGAAAAATGTATTGTCGAAGCTGTTTTTGATATTTCAGCTTATAAGCATTTACACTCATTTTTTGAAATAAATGAGCTTGATAACGACAGTGAAACTTGCATAATTCGGCGTGAATTGTCAGCAAATGGTAAATCGAGAGCTTTTATCAATGATACACCTGTTTCGCTTAGCGTGCTAAAGGAGTTAAGTTCTAAGTTGATAGATATACACTCGCAACATGAAAATCTGTTACTGTCAAACTCATCTTATCAGATGGAAGTGGTGGATGCAGTAGGCGGTCATGCTTCTTTGCTTCAATCTTATGGTTCAGCTTTTCAGGAGTGGAAAACTTCTGTGACTGCATTAGAAAAGTTACGGAAAGATGCTGCAAAAGCTTCTGCAGAAATTGATTTCATACGATTTCAACATAATCAGTTAGTTGAAGCTAACCTTCAGGAACATGAAGTGAATGAACTCGAACAAGAGCAGGAAACTTTAAGTCATGTTGAGGAAATAAAGCTTGGACTGAACAGTATCAATCAACTTATGGATGGAGATGAGGGTGGATTACTGAAAATAAAAGAATCAGTTTCTTATCTGTCGAAAATAGCATCTTATCTAAATGAAGGAAACAGTAAACTCGATAGAATTCAGTCGACATACATAGAGCTTAAAGATTTAGTTCGAGAACTTAATTTACTGCAAGATACATTAGAGTTTAACCCGTACCGCCTTGAAGAAGTTGAAAATCGCTTGAGCGAAATTTACACTCTCATGCAAAAATTTAAAGTAGATAATATTGATGAATTGATTGCTAAAAGAGACTTATTTGCTTCTCAGTTGCAGCACATTGAATCATTTGATGAAGAGATTAAACTTTTGGAGGATAGGGTAGAGGATAGATATGCGAAAATGAAAGAATTGTCGGATACCTTAACTGCTAAGAGGAAATCACAAACGCTGGTCATCGAGGATTATATGATTGAAAAGTTGGCACTACTCGGAATGCCAAATGTTCAATTTAAAGTAAATGTACATCAAACTGATATTTATACCGACACAGGAAATAATCAGATAGAATTTTTATTTTCAGCAAATAAGAATCGCAATATGCAACGTGTTGAAGAAGTAGCATCAGGCGGTGAAATATCGAGATTAATGCTAACAATCAAATCTATGATTGCTAACAAATTAGATCTGCCTACAATCATTTTTGATGAGATTGATACCGGTGTTTCAGGTGAAATAGCAAATAGAATGGGCGAAATAATGTTGAGTATGAGTAATGCCATGCAGGTTATTGTCATCACACATTTACCACAAATAGCTTCTAAGGGATTTCATCATTATAAAGTATATAAGGATGAATCAGGTGCTCAATCTGAAACTTATATCAAGAAACTATCTGCAAATGAACGCATTTATGAAATAGCCACAATGCTTAGTGGCGAAAACATTACAGATGCTGCTATGCAAAATGCTAAGGAATTGCTTAAAAGATGATGGTTACGCATAATTGGAAGAAACATCTTATGATACAAACTGAAATAAAAGTATAAGAAAATAGAAATATACACTATCTTTGTAAATACAAATCAGTAATAATGCGTAAATATACTTTCTTAAATCATATAAAACAAAAGGTAGCTTCAGCTAATCCAACTGCTAAAGTCATACTTTTTGGCTCACGCGCGAGAAATAATGTTCATGGTGAGTCAGATTGGGATTTATTGATCTTATTAGATAAAAAAAGCATAGATAATTCTGATTTCGAGAATATAGCTTATCCTATTATTGAGTATGGCTGGAAGAACGGCGAGCAAGTAAGTCCTAAATTATATACTCTTACAGATTGGGAGAAGCGTAGTTTCACCCCATTTTATAAAAATATTAAAAAAGAGGGTATTGTTTTATGAGTTTGACAAACGAAGAGAGAAAAGCAATAATTGAGTTGAAAGTTAATAAAGCTCAAGAAACTCAAAACTACCAACTAATTCAACTTGTACTCACTCTAAGTTTTTTACAATATTTTGGAACGCTGATAACGCTGATTTTCAAACGCTGATTTATAATCCGTATATAATCAATATTGCTTACTCTCAATAGATTTTTCAAGCTTTTTCTTCTTGTTGATTGTTATTGTAAAGCGTCAAAAATCGCTTCATCTTTTCGATATCCTCTGACTGCATTATGCTGAACATACGTTATGTCAATTATCGTAGCAGAGCATAATTACCGAGAAAGTTAATAGCAATGTGCTTCAAAAACCCGCACAAATCTTCTTGTAAACGGAAACAGTTTTTTAAATCATTTTTTTTTTAAGTTAAACAATAGAGTTAATTTGGTTTAACTCTTGGATAATTTCTTGCGCAAGAATAATAAATAATTTTAATGAATTATTATTTTTTTTTGATATATTTGCAAATTATATTATGCACCTAAAAAATTATTAAAAGTGTACAATGTGTGTATAGGGTATCATGCTATATACACTTGGATTGGGTGTCGGGTGATGGTATAAATGAGTTATCGGTCAGTGTAAAAAGACAGCCAACGCACATTCAAGCACATTTGGTTTTGCCCGACACACAAAGCCCGCCCCATCGCAAAACCAAAAGAGCTTGAATTTTTTCAACGCACGGACGACAGAAATAAAAAATAAATCGTAACTTTGACGAATATGTCAAAACAATATAGACAAAATGAATTCATTTGGTGAATATTTACGAAGCAGACGTGAACAACTGGGACTTCCACTCAGAAAGGTTGCAGCCGAACTCGACATTGACACTTCTATTTTAAGCAAGATTGAGAGAAGTGAACGTGCAGCGACAAAAGAAATGCTGTCGACACTGGCTAAGACCTTGGAAGTTCAAGAAAAGGAAATTGAAATTCAATTCATCAAAGCATTTATTTTATCAGACTTAGGAGAATTAAAATTTTTGAAAAGCGGCTTGGAAGAAACGCTGAACATCATTAAAAGCCGCAAGTAAATATGAGCATAGACAATAAGATAGACCAAACAGACTTAACTTTCTTCACCAACGAAGAAGGACATACTTTATTAAGCAGATTTAAATCAACACTTAAAGACACGCAATTATTTGACGTGTTAGTCGGGTATTTTAGAGCAAGTGGATTTCATCAGTTGTATGACGCATTAGAACCCGTTGAGAAAATTAGAATTCTTGTTGGCTTAAGCGTTGACAGAGATTCATACGAAATGATGCAATACCACGAGCAAAGTTCAACTATTGACTTTGAATCACATCAACGAACTAAAAAGCGATACCAACAAAACTTAAAAGAAGAGATTGAAAACAGCAACGAAAACGACAACCGACTTGAAATAGGTATTCGCAAGTTTATTGAGTTTCTGAAAACCGACTGCCAAGACCCTGCAATGGACAAGGCATACAATGGCAATGGTAAAAAACTTGAAATACGAGCCTACCCAACCAAAAACATTCACGCTAAAGTTTATATCGGGAAGTTTAAGCCCGAAGACCGTGACTATGGATTTGTTATAACGGGTTCAAGTAATTTTTCCGAATCAGGTTTTGTGGCAAACAGAGAGTTCAATGTTGAGCTAAGAAGCAAAAGAGACGTACTTTTTGCCGAAAACCAATTCAACCAACTTTGGAAAGAATCTGTGGACATTTCAGAAGATTTTGTTGACACCATTCAAAACAAGACTTGGCTCAATGACCAAATCAAACCTTATGAACTTTATCTGAAACTGATTTATGAATATCTGGAAGAAGACATCAATTTGGCTGACGAATTTGAGCCATTCCTTCCAGATGGGTTTATGAAATTGAAATACCAAAATCAGGCAGCTATTCAAGCCAAAAAGATTTTGGAAACATACAATGGTGTTTTCTTGGCTGATGTGGTTGGTTTGGGTAAAACCTTCATCACTGCTTTATTGCTTCAACAACTGCAAGGTAGAACCTTGGTTATTTGTCCGCCAGTATTGAAAGACTATTGGAAAGATTCACTTTTTGATTTTGGTATCAGAAGTTTTGAAGTAGAGTCTTTAGGTAAGTTAGAACACATTATCAAGAAAGACTTGGAACGCTACGATTATATTGTAGTAGATGAAGCCCACCGATTCCGAAATGAAAATACACAGTCTTATGCCAACTTGCTTGACATCTGCCGTGGCAAGAAAGTGATTTTGGTAACGGCAACACCTTTGAACAATACCGTTGATGACATTTTTGCTCAATTGAAATTATTTCAAGCACCCAAAAACTCAACTATTCCGGGCATTTCGAATCTTGAAAAATACTTTTCAAATTTCAGAACACGTTTAGCCAAACTCGAAAAGACCGACCCTGAGTACAAGAAACTCATAAAAGCCATATCAGACGATATCAGAAATAGCATTTTGCGGTATGTGATGGTTCGCAGAACCCGAACAGACGTAATGACCTATTTCAAGCAGGATATGAAAATGCAGGGATTGACTTTCCCCAACTTGGACAATCCGCAAAAAATCGTGTACAAATACGAAGGTGAGTTAGAAACCATTTTCAACCATACCATAAAAAAACTTCAAGAGTTTACTTATGCCCGATATACGCCATTGCTCTATTATATCGGAAACAAAGCGTTGAGCGAATTTGAAATGCAGCAGCAACGAAACGTGGGTGGCTTTATGAAAGGCATTTTGGTAAAGCGATTGGAAAGTAGTTTTCACGCATTTCGCCAAAGCGTTGACCGTTTCATTACTTCTTATGAGAAGTTCATTGCTATGTATCAAAATGGAACGGTTTACATCAGCAAGAAAGTGGATGTGTACGACCTGATAGAAAGTGACAACATTGAACGTCTTGAAGAATTTGTAGAAGATGAGAAAGCACACAAATACGATTCGCAAGATTTCAAAAAGGAGTTTATTGACAAATTGAAGTTTGACCTTTCCATCTTGCAGGAAGTAAAAACACTTTGGCAAAAGGTAAATTCTGACCCCAAGTTGGAAACTTTCATTCAGGAACTAAAAACCAAAGCATCACTGAAAAGTAACAAATTGGTCATCTTCACCGAATCGAAAGAAACAGGAGATTACATCTACGAAGTACTGCAAGACGAGTTCAAAGGCAAAGTGATGTTTTATTCCAGCACAGGCGGTAGACATACCGATAAAAAACTTACTTCAAACCACACGGTTTCAAGAGACATCATTACTTCCAATTTCGACCCGAAACACAAAGAAAAAAGAGACGACCTGAAAATCCTGATTGCTACAGATGTGTTAGCGGAAGGTATCAACTTGCACCGCTCCAATGTGCTTATCAACTACGATTTGCCTTGGAACCCGACACGAGTTTTGCAACGCGCAGGTCGTGTAAACCGTTTGGGCAGCAACTTCCCAAATGTGCATATTTTCAACTTCTTCCCTACTTCACATTCTGACGAACATCTTGGCCTGGAAGTGAACATCACCAACAAAATCCAAATGTTTCACGACATATTGGGTGAAGATGCGAAATACCTGAGTGATGGTGAAGAATTCGGCAGTCAGGAACTGTTCAATACCTTGAACAGCAAAACCGCCTACACAGGCGAAGATGGCGAAGGCGATTCTGAATTGAAGTATCTGGAATTGATGCGAAAAATCAGGGACGAACAACCCGACTTGTTTGAGAAAATTAAAAACCTGCCCAAAAAGGCACGTTCAGGTTTCAAGAAAGAAAGTATGGATGATGATGCTTTGGTAACTTTTTTCCGAATCGGAAAACTCAAGAAGTTTTACATCAATCAAAGCGGAAAATCAAATGAAATTACCTTTTTTGATGCCGTAAAAGAATTGGAATGTAAACCTGACACCAAGCGTGAAAACGTTCCGAACGAATATTTCCATTTGTTGCAGACCAACAAAACCCGCTTTGAATTAGACACAACCGTAGGTGATGAACCTACCAAAGGAAGTGGCGGACGTTCAAACGCCAAATACATTGAAACCCGATTGAAAGACAAATCTTTCAAAAACTTTAAGGGGTTTACTGATTCCAATGACGAGTTTTTAAATGGTGTACGTGAAATGCTGGCACAAGGCACGATTGCCAAGAAAACAGCACAATTAATCAAGACCGAATTGGAGAAAACCACCGACCCGCTTCAAATATTGCACATCCTGGAAAAGCACATCCGCTATGTGGCCATTGAAGGAACACAGAACGCCAAGAAATTCCAAAAACGTGAAGTCATCCTTTCAGGATACCTAATCAAGTAAATAGTATGGACAAGAGAACAGCACAAGAACTCATAGAAAAAACTTTCAATAATGCTTTCAACGAAGAGCAGTTTACTGTTTTTGCCAAAAACCTGCTGAACGACTTTGAAGACAAAGACAACCGATACAGTGGAAACCTGATTTGGGACGACTACAAGGAGCACATCAATACCTACAAACGCATCGGCAAATACATTGACCCTGATGGCGAAGCGTTGGACGTGCTGATGGTAGAAGTAAAGAGCGTGAACAAATTGGAGCGGGCAAGAACGGCACTCCGAAATTTCGTCATCAAACACCTGAGCAGGTTTGAAAAAGATTATGCTTTGGTGGCTTTTTACAGCAAGGAAGATGAAGGTGCAGATTGGCGATTTTCATTTATTAAACTAGAATACCGTTCTGAACTGGACGAAGAAAAGGGCAAAGTAAAAACCAAAAAAGAATTTACCCCTGCCAAACGCTACTCGTTTTTGGTGGGCAAATACGAAAAAGCCCATACTGCCAAAAATCAGTTGTTGCCTTTGCTGCAAAACATTTCCAACAACCCCACCATTGAAGAATTAGAAGCTGCCTTTAGCATTGAAAAAGTTACAGATGAATTCTTCAACCAGTACAAAGACCTTTACATCAAACTTTACGAGCATTTTGAAAATGACCGCAAAGTAAAATCTGCCATTGACCAGGCAGGAATAGACAATGCCCGCTTTACCAAAAAGCTATTGGGGCAAATTGTGTTCTTGTATTTCTTACAGAAAAAAGGCTGGCTGGGTGTGGCTCAGAATGCCCGTTGGGGAACCGGCAAAAAACGATTTGTGCAGGAACTGTTTGACCAAGCCCAAAAAGAAAAGGTCAACTTCTTTAAAGACAAACTGCAATACTTGTTTTATGAAGCCCTTGCCAAAGAGCGGGACAATGTAAATTCATATTACAAGCGTTTTGATTGCCGCATTCCGTTTTTGAATGGTGGTTTGTTTGAAGCGGATTACAACTGGCAGGAAGCCAATATCACCACTCCTGAAAACCTATTCCGCAATGATGAAAAGAACAAAGCAGGTGATGTAGGCACGGGAATTCTGGATGTATTCGACCGCTACAACTTTACCATCAAAGAAGATGAACCTTTAGACAAGGAAGTAGCCGTGGACCCTGAAATGTTAGGGAAGGTTTTTGAAAATATGCTCGACATCACCGAGCGTAAAAGCAAAGGGGCTTTTTACACCCCAAGGGAAATTGTGCATTATATGTGTCAGGAAAGCCTGATTCATTATTTAGACAATGCCCTGAACAGCGGAACAAGCAGCTATCAGGAATTGGGTTCAGACCAAACCAAACTGTTTGGCGGCAGCACCGACAAAAAAGGAAATCTGAAAATAGAACTGGAGCATACCGACAATATCCGTGTTCCGAAAAAAGATATCGAAACCTTTATCCGTGAAGGGCATTTTGCTTTGGAAAATGACGAACGGGTAGCTACCAAAGGCGAAACCAAAACCTACCAATACCAACTGCCCGAAAGCATTCGCAAAAATGCTGACTTGATTGACCAAAAACTTAGCAATATTAAAATTTGTGACCCTGCCATTGGTTCAGGGGCATTTCCTGTGGGTTTGTTGCACGAGTTGGTCAATGCAATGTTGGTTTTGAAACCGCATTTGAGTTACGACTATTTGACCGAAAAACTGAAAGGCTTTGGTTTTGCCCAGCGTGAAAGCATCAGCGATAGCCGCTACATCTACCGACTGAAACGCCACATCATACAAGAAAGCATTTATGGGGTGGATATTGACAGCTCTGCCATTGACATTGCCCGTTTGCGTTTGTGGCTGAGCTTGGTGGTGGACGAAGACGACTTGGACCCGATAGAAACGCTTCCTAACTTGGATTATAAAATAGTAGCTGGTAATTCTTTGATTGGTCTGCCTGATGGTGCTATGCGAAACTTGGTAGTTGAAGCCGAACTGGAACAGCTTAAAGAAAAATTCTACGACATCACAGACGAGAAAGAAAAGAAAGCCCTACGCCAACAGATAAACACCAAAATACGCGAACTCTTAGATTCTGCTGAACAGTTTGCTGGTTACAAAATTGATTTTGATTTTAAACTCTTTTTCTCGGAAGTATGGCGGGAAAAAGGGGGCTTTGATGTGGTGATTGGGAATCCGCCTTATGATGTTTATGAAGGAAAGAAATCTGATGAAATACCAACAATTAAGAAAATCAATATTTATGACATTGCCAAGTCGGGTAAACTCAATGCATACAAACTCTTCCTGGCTAAATCAATAACGATTTTAAACGATGGCGGGATTTTTAATCAAATTTTTCAAAATTCATTTTTAGGTGACAATTCAGCAAAACTTCTTCGTAAACATTTTTTAACTGAACAAAAAATCATCAGAATTGACTCGTTTCCTGAACGAGACGATTTAAACAAAAGGGTCTTCGTTTCTGCAAAAATGAGTGTTTGCATTCTATTCTCACAAAACAAAAAAAGTACTAAGTATGACTTTCCATTATTTGTTTGGAGTGAAAGATGGATGGAGAATTCATATTCTTCAATATTTAGCAATAGAGAATTACTTGCTTTTGATAAAGAATCGTACGTTATTCCTTCAGTTTCACAAGCTGAAAAAGACATATTAAACAAAGTGTATGAAGTTAAAAGATTTGGCAGCACTGTAAACTGCTATCAAGGTGAAATAAATCTCTCAACAAACAAGTCAATAATTGTTCAAAAGGCTAATTCAAATACAATGCCTTTAATAAAAGGGGCAGGGGTTCAAAAATGGTATTTACCTGAAAAAATGAGCCAAGGTGTAGTTGAGTATTTAATTCATAGTGAATATTTAAACCAAAACAAAGGAGAGAAAAGCACACATTTTAATTTTTCAAGAATTGTTATGCAAGGAATCACGGGAGTTGATGAAAAGCATAGGATAAAATCAACAATTTTGGAAAAGGGATTCTTTTGTGGACACTCAATCAATTACATCTCACTAAAAAATGTTTCAGATTTATTAGCAAAATATTATTTGTCAATTCTAAATTCAGAATTTTCAAATTGGTTTTTCAAGAAATTCAGCACGAACAGCAATGTAAATAGCTATGAAATTCATAATCTTCCTTTGCCGAATTACTCTGATAGGTTCTTACCTCTCTCAATTGTCGCATCATATTTATTGAACAAAAGAAATCAGATTAAAGATGTGACATTTAATTTTTACGAGCACCTTATTAATTCTATTGTCTATGAATTGGTGTTTCCCGAAGAAATCAAATCGGCAGGGAAAGAAATCCTAAAGCATTTGGGAGATTTAAAGCCCATCACAGAAGATATGAGCGAAGAAAAAAAGCTTGCTATCATCCAAAGTGAGTTTGAGCGTTTGTATGACCCGAATCATCCTGTTCGCTTTGCCATAGAGACCTTGGATAGTGTGGAAGAAGTAAGGATTATTAAAGAAGCACTAAAATGAAAGGATACAATACCAATTTAGCTTCTGAGTATTATGTGCTGTCTATGCTTTATAGGCAAGGCTTTGATGCCTATATCACCTTAGGCAATAAAAAAGGAATAGACATCATACTCAACCTTAATGATGAAAAACAACTCACCATTGATGTAAAGGGACTTCAAGGCACAACACTCTTTCCGTTGGATAATGTGGACGACCAAGCCAACAAACCCAATCATTTTGTCGTATTTCTTTCTTTTTTAAATAAAATGGGTGACCCTCTGGTACTTCCTGAAATCTATGTGCTTCCGCATAATGACCTGAAAGAATTAATGTATCACAACCCAAAAGGAAACAGGAAAGGAATTAACCTTTCTATGCTTCGTTCAAAGGCAGAAGCCTATCGGAATAATTGGGAAATATTTAAAACGGCATGAGTAAACTAAGCAATAAAATAGAAGCCCACGACCGCTCCATTACCGAAGTATTGGACGATAAAAAGTACACCGTTGATTACTTTCAAAGGGAGTACAAATGGGAAGAACGCCACATTGAGCAGTTGGTATCAGATTTAACTTCATCTTTCCTAAATGAATACAGACCTGATCACAAACGCAAAGAAATTGAAAACTACAATTCGTATTACTTAGGCCCATTTGTAGTAAGTGTGAAAGATGGTCAGCGAAGTATTATTGATGGTCAGCAACGCCTCACTTCTTTGACCCTGCTTTTGATTTACCTTAACAACCTTCAAAAAGAACTGGGAATATCTGAAAAATTAGAATCCCTGATTTTCTCTGAAAAATACGGTGAAATTTCGTTCAACATTCAGGTTGATGAACGTATTTCTTGTATGGAATCCTTGTTTAATAAAGGAGAATATGAACTAAAGGAATCAGATGATGAGTCCACTTTCAATATGGCAGCTCGTTATTCCGACATTGAAAAGGCATTTCCCGAAGAAATTAAAAACAGCGTTTTGCCCTTTTTCATTGACTGGTTAAAATACAATGTTGTATTGGTGGAGATAATTGCCTACTCAGATGAAAACGCATACACCATTTTTGAAACAATGAATGATAGGGGTTTAAATCTTACCCCGACGGAAATGCTTAAAGGCTTCATATTATCCAAGTTTGAAGACAGCAAGAAACGGCAAAAAGCCAATGAACTTTGGAAAACATCAATGCAGGAACTGCATAGCTATGACAAAGACGAAGACCAACGTTTTATCCAGGCTTGGTTCAGGGCACAATATGCGGAAACAATCAGACCCGGTAAAGCAGGTTCAAAAAATGAAGATTTTGAAAAAATAGGAACACGTTTTCATAGTTGGTTTAGAGACAACTTGGATAAAGTTGGAATCGAACAAGACGATTCAGAAGCTTTTCAAATATTTATTGATAAGGACTTCAAGTTCTTTTTGAATGCTTATAAGAACGTTTTAACCGCTGAGAGAAAACTATCCGAATCACTGCAACACATTTTCTACATCAAAAGATGGGGTATTGCGAACTCGCTTAGTTATCCATTGTTACTGGCTTCATTGAAGCCAAGTGATAATTCAGAAACTGTATTGCAGAAAATGGATTTAGTTGCTCGGTATATCGAAGCTTTTGTTGTTCGCAGGTCGGTCAATTTCAGAAAGTTTGCCTCTAGTTCGATTCGGTATACAATGTACACGTTGGTCAAAGAAATCAGAAGAACTGAAATACACGAACTGAAAGCAATTTTAAAACGCAAATTGGAGGAAATGGAAGAACCTTGGTCAGGTATTCAAAACTTCCGCTTGCACGGTCAGAACAGGGTTTTTGTAAAATTCTTACTATCTAGGATTACATCTTACATTGAGCAGCAATCAGGATTTAACTCATCCTTTGAGAAATATTATCATAATCCTGGGGGTAAATCTTTTGAAGTGGAACACATTTGGGCTGACAAGTTTTCCAACCATAAGGATGAATTCGAACAGGAATCAGACTTTCAAGAATACAGAAATCGAATAGGTGCTTTGGTGTTATTGCCAAGGGGCACGAATCAATCGTATGGTGCCAAACCATTTAGTGAAAAGTTAAGTCATTACATCAAGGAAAACTTATTGGTTCAGAGTCTTTGTCCGCTTACCTATAAAAACAACCCAAATTTTCTTTCAATGGGAGCCAGATTGAATCTTCCATTTCAGGCGCATGAAGAATTTAAAAAGGCTGATATTACAGAAAGACAAAAACTTTATCGATTAATCTGTGAGTCTATTTGGGGAACTGAAATCTACAACAATGAAGATTAAGAAAGTAGAAATAAAGGATTACAAAGCGTTCTATGGCTTGAATGAGTTTAACGTAGATGGCAAAAACCTTTTCATCTATGGCGAAAACGGAAGCGGTAAAAGTTCGTTTTATTATGCTTTGAAGGACTTTTTTCAGTCTTCAACCGAAACATTGAGTTATGATGAAACCGAAAACATTTTCCTTACCAAAGCCCAAAAAGGAAAAGGTTTTATTGAAGTAACTTTTAATCCCGATAAAGACGGAACTGCCACAGATGCAACATACACCGTTAAGAAGACTTCCAAAAACACCTACACCTCAGGAGATACGAGCATCCGTGATGCCATCAAACTCAAAAGTTTTTTGACTTACAAACACTTGCTCTCCATTCATCACATCAAGAAAGATAAAGAAATTGACTTGTTTGAATTGTTGTTAAAAGGAGTTTTGAAACATTTTAAAAGTGTAGCCATCACAGGCACGAAAGAATTGGGCGAACTATGGGATGATGTAGAAATTGCCATTGCTAAAGAAACCAGTCAGGCTTTTAACATCACTGCCAAGAAAAAAGAAGTTGATGAAGCCATTGACAAATTCAATACGGCATTTAAAAAACTCTTTGATGCCAATAGTATTGAAAACATAATGAAGTTTGCCCAACCCATTTTGGACAAATTCGGACATAACATTGAAATAGAACTGAATTATACACAAGCCAGACCCAATGCCAAGTATGATGGACTTGAACGCAACCACGTAAGAGCCAAAGTGAAATACTTGGGAAAAGAGATTCCTAAGCCACATATTTTCCTGAACGAAGCAAGGCTTTCAGCTATTGCCATATCCATTTATTTAGGGATGGTCAAAAGACACGTTCAAGGCATTCCCTGCAAGGTGCTTTTCTTAGATGATATTTTTATTGGACTGGACATTTCTAATCGTTTGCCATTGCTAGAAATTCTGAATACCGACTTTTCAGCTTATCAAGTTTTTATTACCACTTATGACAAACCTTGGTATGAATTTGTGCGGACAAATTATCTGAACAGAAACCACAAATGGAAATGCTTTGAGATTTATGCAGGTCGAACAAAGAAAGGCTTTACAATTCCTGTTGTAAAAGAAATCAAAGGTCCAGGTAACAACGACCATTTAACTCACTTCATTCAGACATCAGAAGACTATCACAACCAAGGCGACAACAAAGCAGCAGGGGTTTACTTGCGTTCGGCATTTGAAGCCATCTTAAAGCAATTCTGCTTTGGCAAGGTAACTGTGAAATTCACAACAGACCAAAGTAAACTGAAAGCAGACGAATTCTGGAACGCAACCAAGAAATACATAACTGCTCATCCAAGTCCAGCTAACTACAACTTGACACAAAACACCAAAGACGAAATTGACATTTTATTGCCTTTGGTATTAAACCCGTTAAACCATAACGACATCAACAAAAACGAACATAGTAGCGAAATCGGACGGACAGTAAACATTTTAAAGACACTAAGAATAGAACTAAATGTATAAGCCAACCCTTCACAGCAACACAATTACTCACGGTTGGTTTATTTTTAAAGGTGTTCGTGAACCGAAAGCGGTTTGCCAAGCCGCACCAGCCAACACTATAAACCAAGCTTGGCAAAGAGTGTGTCTGTCCCACCGCACCACCAAGCCGACCGACAAACTAACGGACGAAGAAGAACACCGAACCGATAACAAGCGGTTTGGCACAAGGCGGGGTGTATGCCCGCAGAAAGTCCTGTCGGACTTTCAAGCGTTCACACCCGCGCGAACATTTGTGTTCCCCCGCCCTGCGCCAAGCCGCCGACCGTCAAACTGTCTAAAAACCCCACTGCATTACTAACCCATTGATTTT
>CALFXE010000195.1 GCA_937927845.1 uncultured Paludibacter sp. | reverse complement strand
CGTCTTTCTGGGTATCTCCATCTACACCCTCAGCCGCATTCGTTCGCAGAAGTAAGGGCTAATAATTAGTTATTCCTATCTAACAGTCGGTTTCGTTTCTGTCTGTATGCTGTCAAATATGTCTTTTTCGTATCGGATTGAAGGTAGGATGCTTCAACCAATTGTTCCAATAATGGATACTCCGTTGTGAATTGAGCTAATATCTCGGACACCCGTTTATCTCGGACACCAATACGTTTGCCAAACTCCAAAAAAGAACGACCATTGACTTTACCGTTGTATTTTAGAAACTTAGACTTGTCACCCTCGCTAAAAAGACCGCGACTCAATGCAAAATCACTGTCATCAACGTGCAAATGCGTATTTAGCAGGTCGTAAGCCGGAGCCAACTTAAAGTCTCCCTTGGTAGTTTCTATCACCTAAAAATTCTTTAGATGAGCATCTCCATTTGAAACTAAGACCGTACATATTACTAAATTAAAACTTTTATCAAAATTTGAATAGGATTCATTATTGATGCTTTCATTCTAATTGTAATTTCTTCATCCGAGAAATAATTGCACCTGGCTTGCGTTGAAAAATATCAGATAGTTCTTTTAGGGTTTTGCCTTCAGAAAACAGTTGTACTAACATATCGTCATCCTCTTGTGTCCAGGGCTTGTATGCATTGGGGTGTTCAATCCGGCATACTTCAATTGAGTAGGCTGATTGGCCCAACAGCTGTCTATAGGCTTTAAGATACTTTCGCAAGCGTTTAACGTCCTTCTCGGAGATATATGCCAACCGACGGATATCCATATTATCCGTCAGATCATAGAGTTTCACCTTCGCAGCCAAGGGATTTGCCTTTACACGCTGTATAAACTTATCGTATGGCTCGTTTTCCGATAATTTCGTGATACAGCGTAATGCATCAACAACCTCATTCGAAAATCCCTCTGCTGCCAATTCTTCAAATGTCCAGTCGCTATCCTCAACTACATCGTGAAGCACTCCTACAATCTTTTCTTCGTTGGTTGTTCCCATATTCATCACACGTAGTGGATGACCAATATAGGGTTGTCCGGCTTTGTCTACCTGTCCTTCGTGTGCCTTTGTTGCTATGTCTATCGCTTTCTGCAGCATAATTACTATTTATTTACCAATACTTCAAAGAGAATTATCTATTAAAGATAGATATATCAAAATAAGCAGGTTTTAAATCAGGACTCTTTTTTTAATGTAAACGTACATTTCGGATAATTGGAACAGCCATAAAAACGACCATAACGTCCCTTTCTAAGGACTAGTTCTCTCCCACATCTTGGACATTTGCCTGATTGAACTAGATTCTCTTTTCTCTTAGTGATCTGCTTCACATTTGACACATGAATCTTCTTGTATTCCTTGGCTGTTAACATCTGGGATTGAAGAACATCTGTTATCTCTTTGATATTTTCATCAGTTAAAATATACTCCTTGAATGATCTGATTCTAAATAACAATTGCCAGGTATATATGACATTCAATTCCTTTGGTAAAAAAGTCTTCAATTTAGCTTTAGATGAAAACACTATGATGGACTTATACTGATTGACTGAATATTCTGGAAGTATCTTCTTCAAAGCCATTATATGTCCTCTGTTTTGTCTTATTGGGTTTGAGAGTGAAGTTTTATGCCCCCATATGTTTTGAGTCCATTGCTCTTGGTCGACTCCTCCATATATCCATCCTTTGTAGTTCTTCGTCTCAATGACAAACAGTCCATAATGTGATATAATAAGATGATCTATCTGAGATGTCCAGTTCCCATTCCTAATGATAACATCGTTGAATACCTTATAGCCATTACCAAGCAAACCTAGGAGTAAAGATACTTTCTTTTCCCCCCATTTGCCTAGCAGTTTAGTTCTGTTTAGTCTCAAATAGACAACTAATATTATAACAAGAATGAGAACAGTTATAGACTCCATGTATATTATTGGTATTTATGCCCAAATTTATCTATTAAAATGACTAATAATTAAAAATAATGCTTTAAAATGAAGAATTATCAACTAAGTTAAACAGTAATTTAAAAAAAAGAAAAATGTGTGTTATATACTGTAGTGTTCAAAATATAGCTGTTGTTGTGCTAAAAACAATCTTTGCATATATTAGGTCCTCCTTTTATTGCAGTTAGTGAATATGATAAAGATTGAATAGATTGGTTCGTCTTATGTAGAGATTACTTTCTTATCTCCAATGTTATATCCATATACGATCTCTTGCCATCGATATAATCTGCATAAAGCATCTCTTCATTTCGGCCTCTCAACATACTGCATTTACCGCATATCTCACAATTAGACAAGCACTTCCATTGGTTTAACACAAATGCCAGACGCTCCTCTTTGGTGGATTGTTCGATACGAGGTGGCGTCATGATAGTAAATCTTTCCAATTACTCTTAATTAAGCCTCCATGATAACAGATAAGCTCTTCAATCTCATAAGAGAACAGATGCTTTAAGGATTCTTTAGCTTTATCTGCATCGTAGGCAAAATGAGGATATGGAATAACAAGCTTATTATCAATCAACACAAGTGCATCGCCTGCAATAAAAGTTTTATTTTCTTTGATGTACAAAGAGATATGGCCGGCAGTATGTCCGGGAGTGAAAACCACCTCTATCCCATTTCCAACAGGTAATATTTGATGATTTTCTAAAACTTCATTCACCTCAGAGCCTTCAACACTTTCTAACGTCTTATGGAATATAAGGGCTTGCTCTTTGTCGACCTCCGACAATGAAGGATATATCTTTTCTGCTTGCTCCAACCGCAATGGTTTTCTTTGCTTTTCTATATATTCTTTCTCTATGTGGGAAGCCAATATTTTGACATGAGGGAACCTCCGCTTGAGCGCAGCTAATGAACCTACATGATCATAATCATGATGTGTGATAATGATATGGGTTAACTTATCAAGTGAAATATCATTTTGTTTAGCCGATTCTTCGAGTAATTCAATCTGATCAAGATAACCTGTATCAACTAAAATCATAGTTTCATTATCTTGTATAATGACCGGATTTATTGTCTGTGAGGTTCCGTTATACTCAAAACTAATATCTAATACATTTATCTTCATTTTAAACCTTTATTATTTGTTAGAAAAAGCAGTCTGAATGCTATCCTATCGCCTTATATTGAGATGCAAATGCGTATGCGGACTCAGACATAGGAGACTTGAGTTCCCAAACAATCTGAATAGGCCGTGATCCCTCCATCGATACTGGTTCGACTTCTCCAAGATAAACATATCCCATGGTGGCTTTGGTTTCGGGGTGGGTGGATTGCTGGCGCACAAAAAGGAGCTGGTGATTCGTTCTGTTGCGGTAATTCTCTGCTGTCGGCGATGTGCTGGATACAGTGCTTTGGGTTTCCCAATGGAAACGTTTCTTGCCCATTGCGAAATCCTTGTAATCAGTTGTTGAACCCTCTTCACGTTTCTTGATCACATCTACAAACATTGCTTCAAGATTGATTCCCCAGATTCTTTCAACACCTTCACGAGCAGATGATTTCTTATAAAATGTTGATAAGCCAAGGGCTGATTGTATCTGGGCCTTTGTATAGACACCGTGAAGTTTCAGCGGATTCCAACCGGAATATATGCTATTGTCAGTCTTTTCTGGCGAAGAGCATCTTTCTCTTAAAATGTATAGCACTTCTTTCACTTCGCTTATAAACAGGTTGTCCTGGGCTAAACTATCGAACATGTCCTGAATTGAATCGAATGCTCCAGCGGTATCGAACAAGTCATAATAGAACATCGTAGCATACCTCATTTCGGTATCAGAGAAGCTCGATACTTCGACTTTAAAACCTGAATCCACGAAAGATATCAGTTTGCTGAAGTAACTGAAGGAATCTGTTGCCATCCATTTTTTACTTACTGCAAATTTAATGGCTGCCACATTTGGCGACAACTCGGATTGGACGCCAGCGGCTGAGCAGAATTCACCCCAGGTCATAACATTATATATCTTGTGGAGAGGAATATGGGTGTAATTCAAGAAAGATGATAAAGAGAAGCCTATAGGATTAGCTTTCCTGAAAGTTGCTACTTCCTGAATGATCTTGTCCTTTCTCATGCCTCTGATGAAGCCTTCGATATTGGCAAGTATTTCTTCCTGGGCCTTCTTTTCCAGTGTGATTTTACAACCAAACGGAGCATTGGTAAATCCGCCCTTTATTTCTTCAATGATGTTGCGTGAATGGCGTCCTATCAGGGCTTCAAACCTGTCTTTGTAATTGAACTCTGTTCTGGAATGACCAACAAAATCAAGAACAGTAAGATGATCCTTATTTTTATGTTTACGAAGCCCACGACCGAACTGCTGCAAAAACACAGTACAGCTTTCGGTAGGGCGTAAGAACAGAATGGTGTCAATCTCCGGAATATCTACACCTTCATTGAAAAGGTCTACAACAAATAGGTAGTTGATCTGTCCTAAGCGTAAACGTTTCTGGACAACATTTCGGTGTGTGTCTGAATCCTCGCTGGTAAGCATGTCGGAACGAAGACCAGAAAGTGTGAACTTTGCGTTCATATAACGGGCGTGATCCTTATTGACACAGAAACACAGAGCCTTAACCTTGTGAAGGTTATTATTCCCGATATACTCCTGCATTTTCTTCAGAATAAGACCTGTACGGTAATCATTACTGGTATATATCTTTGTCAGCTCAGACGGATCATATCCATGACCGCTCCATTTAACTTCTGTGAGGTCAATATTATCTGGTATTCCATAATAGTGGAATGGGGCTAGCAGACCAGCATTCAAAGCGGCTGGAAGGCGTATTTCTGCCGAAATGTGTCCATCAAAGAATACGGTGATATCCTCTTCTGAATTGGTTCTTTCGGGAGTTGCGGTAAGACCAAGCAGAATCTCCGGTTTGAAGTAAGTCATCAGTTTCACATAGGTAGGTGCAACTATATGATGAACCTCGTCGACAATGACATATTGGTAATAGTCTGCAGAAAGATTTAGACTGTCTAGTCTATTCCTCAACGTGTCTTTACTGGCAAAAACATGTTGGTAGCTTTGAGGCTCGTTTTCACCATCCCATAAGTCTCCGAAATTGGGATCCCCAAGAACTATGCTGAATGTTTTCATCGCCTGTTTCAAAATCTCCTGTCTATGGGCAATAAATAGCAAATGACAGTCTGGGTGCTGTTCTTTATACCTCATGAAATCAAAAGCAGCAATAACAGTCTTGCCTGTTCCTGTTGCCGCAACTACAAGATTTCGGAAATGTCCGTGAACATTTCTTTCTACATCCAGCTTTTCAAGTATCTCCTGCTGATAGTCTTTTGCCCGCATTAAATCCAGGGCAGAGAAATCAAGTAGCGGATCGTCCCATGTAGCACCAAGAGCTTTCTTTAAACGCTCATCGCTGATGCCTGGAATAAAATCTTCGAAGGTCTCGTCATTCCAGTAGCTCTCAAATGAGTTTCTTACAGACTCAATGATATGTGGCAGTTCGAATTGAGTTGCTTTAAAATTCCATTCTTTACCATCTTTAAGTGCATACGAAGAAAGATTGCTGGAGCCGATGTACGCTGAATGGAAACCCGAATTCCTTAGGAAGATATATGACTTTGCATGAAGTCGGTCCTGGGTCCCATCATATGTAATCTTAATCTCGGTATTTGGCAGGTAAGCTAATCTAGATATTGCTTCATATTCTGTTGCACCTGTATAAGTTGTTGTGATTATTCTCAGTTTTTTGCCTTCTGAAGTGAATCGCTGCAAACTTTTCCAGAGAAGATTAAGACCACTGACTTTTATAAATGAGATAACCCAGCAGATTTCATCAGAGCATAGGATCTCCCTGTTGAGTTCGCTTTGCATATCTGTTGGACCTTTACCGCCAAAGAACAGAGCACTTCTGCTCAGTGTCGTCTCCGGTGTAATATCTTTGATGTATTGCTCTATGTCGGGGTAATCGCATCTGGTCTTGTCGACAACTGCTGTAAGGATTGACCTTCCGGCATCAATAAGGTTCTCCTGACTATCTTCTATGTTGAAGTCGCGCCCCAAATTAATTATTATATCATTGACAAATCGAGAACACTTGTCAGAGTCCTCCTCTTCATTGATGTTTGCAAAAGCAATCTCCAGTAGATGCTGAAGGTATTTGCAGAGCAGATTGATTGCGTCAATCTTACTGATTGACTTTGTGCCTACGAAAAACTGGCAGGTATCAATGCTATCTAGCTTGACTCGAATTAAGTTGTTGACTATCTGCTCGTATACTCCTATAGAAAGACTCATGCTTTATCGTTTGTATATTTATAGAAAAGATGGTATTAGCTTTTACACTACACAAAAATACTCAATTAATAGAATTGACGTTATGAGAACTATGTTAAATGCTAAAATATTAGTCATTCTTCTACTAAAATCGAGTAGGAGGAAAACAAAAGTAGTTTTCTTCCTACTTTTGTTTTCCGACCG
>CALFXE010000194.1 GCA_937927845.1 uncultured Paludibacter sp. | reverse complement strand
GATATGCCGATTATTAGCTCATATCAACTTAACTGTTGTTTGTAATTATTCCTCACAACCCCTTATTCACTTCCTCTATATATCCTAACACTTCATCTCTACCCTGTCCCTTTTCCGAAGAAGTGACAAACACAGGAGGTAATTCTTCCCAAACTTCTGATAATTTTTCTTGATATTGTTTTAAATTCTCATTCAGCTTGGATTTTGACAATTTATCTACCTTAGTGAAAACTATCGAAAATGGTATTCCGTTTTCACCCAACCACTCCATAAACTCTAAATCAATTTGTTGTGGCTCATGTCTACAATCAATCAACACAAATAATGAGGTTAATTCATTGCGATACAATATATAACTCTCAATAATTTGTTTTAATTTTTCCCTTATTGATTTCCCCGCAGTTGCATATCCATATCCGGGCAGGTCGACTAAATACCATTCTTTGTTGATTAAAAAGTGATTGATTAATAAAGTCTTACCCGGCTTGGATGATGTCATAGCCAAACCTCGTCTATTGGTAAGCATGTTAATCAAAGACGATTTACCTACATTCGATCTTCCAATAAATGCATATTCAGGTAAACCATCAGTTGGACATTTCTTAATATCGGTGTTACTGATTACAAATTCGGCAGTTTTTATTTCCATATCTTGTACTTATTAATAATCCTATAAATGTTAATGCGCCATTGAGTAATAAAAGTTCGTAACCAAATGCATATCCAAAAGTCTTAATTGTAAATTGATTAAGAAAATAACAAATTAAGGGAGATAATATTGCTATAAATGGTACTGATTTTTCCAAAGGTTTCAATTTTGTAAACAACCCAAAAGCAAACATTCCTAATAAAGGTCCGTACGTATATGATACAATGATATAAATTGCATCAATTACGCTTGTATTATTCAGTTTCTCAAACAACAATATAATAAATAGAAAAATTAGGGTAATTCCGGCATGTACACCTATTCTTGTACGTTTTGCATGCTTCTCTTTATCTTTTACTTGTTTTTCTTTACCTTTTGCCTTATTTTTTGTATCTATTTCTAAGATATCAACTAAAAAAGAAGTCGTAAGTGCTGTTAATGCTGAATCAGCACTTGAAAATGCTGCTGCAATGATACCCAAAACAAAAAGCAACATAAACGAGCCTCCAACATAATTTGATGCAAAGAATGGCAGTATTTCATCACCTTTTACAGGCAGTATTAATTGATTTTGAGCTGCAAACCACATTATCATAAAGCCTAAAATTAGAAATAGTAGATTAACAGGTATAAACGCAAACCCATACCAATACATGTTCTTTTGTGCATCTTTTAATGATCTGCATGAAAGATTTTTCTGCATCATATCCTGATCTAAACCTGTCATTACTATTACAATAAAAATTCCACTGATAAATTGCTTCACAAAATGTTGCTTACTCACCCAATCTTTAAACACAAATATATTCGACCATTCGTTATTTATAAGTTCATTGGTTAGACTTTGGATATTCCACGATGAAAAACTCATAAGCTTAATTATCATAATGATAAGTACTGCTATCATTACAATTGTCTGTAAAGTATCAGTGTAAACTATACTTTTTATTCCGCTTCTGAATGTATAAATCCATATTAGCAACAAAATACACGACACCGTAATATAAAAAGGAATATTCCAAGTATCGGCGACTAATTTCTGAAGTATTAAAGCCACAATATATAATCTTACTGCTGCTCCTATAGTTTTGGAAAGTAAGAAAAAGGACGATCCGGTTTTATAACTAACTTTTCCAAAACGTTCACCTAAATATGAATATATACTCGTCAAATTTAACTTATAATATAATGGCAAAAGCACATGCGCAACCACAATATATCCAAAGAAAAAACCTATAACAGTTTGCATATATGTAAATTGCATATTTCCAACCATACCCGGCACTGATATAAAACTCACTCCGGAAACGGACGCTCCTATCATTCCTATTGCTACAAGCCACCATGGTGACTGTCTGTTGCCAAGGAAAAATGCTTCATTGTCGGTCGATTTTCTCCCTGCAAAATGCGAAATCAACATCAACAAAGCAAAATATGAAAGTATAATTATCAGAATTGTAGTACTGTTCATTGCATAAAAATATGCGCAAAATTAGTAAAACAATGCGATTTCACACAATTTATTAAATTATAAAACAATCCGATTATCATTGTTAACCAACTTTCAATCATATTTTTTTGTACCTTTGCAATCGAATTTTGATATAAAATAATGAGTATTCAACAATATCCATCTTTATTACTCGAAAATGCGGTTAATGAATTTTCAAAGCTTCCGGGAATAGGGCGTAAAACGGCTTTGCGACTCAGTTTGTATATGCTGCGACAAAGCGAACATGAGGCTGAGAGTTTTGGTAATGCAATGATTAAACTTCGAAAAGATATTAAATATTGTAGAGTTTGTCATAATATTTCTGATACTGATGTTTGTCAAATTTGTGCTAATCCTGCTCGTGACAGTAAGACAATTTGTGTAGTAGAAAGTATAAGAGATGTCATGTCAATTGAGAACACTCAGCAATTCAAAGGTTTATATCATGTTCTGGGTGGTATTATTTCTCCTATGGATGGAATCGGTCCCGGTGATTTGGAAATTAACAGTTTGATTAAAAGGGTAGAAAATGAAGATGTTAATGAAGTAATTTTAGCTCTTGGTGCAACAATGGAAGGTGATACTACCAATTTTTATATATACCGTAAATTGTCATCTTACAATATCAAAATTACAACTATTGCTCGTGGTGTGGCTGTTGGAGACGATTTAGAATATGCCGATGAAATTACTTTAGGCAGATCGATTTTAAATAGAATAGATTTTTCAAATGCTTTAAAATGATTTTTATGAAATACGTACTTAAAAGACTGATTTTTACATATTACGCTATATATATTGGTGCAGTTCTAATTGCTTTATTAGGATTTCAACTATTTAAATCAGGGGTGATAATAGACTCTCAAAGCTCTATGGGTATAGCTATCAATTCAATTTTGATTTTGTACATAATAGGCTCAATACCTGTCACTTTAGCATTGTTCAACAAGAAAACTAAAAAGTGGGCTTTGATGGAAGATGTGAATACTAAACTAAATGTGTATAAAAAAGCGGCAATTATTCGTTTAATTATTATTGGAAGTGGATTTATGTTAGGCATACTTTTCTTTTTCCTTATGAATTCGCAATCAATGATTTTTTGTGCGGGTATCTCTGCAATTGCTTTGTTTTTTTGCAAACCTGCTGAAGTAAAGATAATTTCAGAATTACAAATTACTGATATCTAAACCATATCAGACATCAACTCAATACTCAAAACTCAAAACTCAAAAAAAATGGTTATAGCGGTTGATTTTGACGGTACAATCGTCACGCACGAATATCCAAACATAGGCAAAGATATTCCTTTTGCAATTCAAACTTTGAAGAAGTTACAGGAAGAACATTTCCTGCAATTAATACTATGGACTGTCAGAGAAGGTAAGGAGTTGGAAGAAGCTGTAGAATATTGTCGCAAACGTGGATTAGAATTTTATGCCGTTAACTCCAACTATCCTGAAGAAAAGCCTGAGCATAACGAGCCACGCAAACTAAAAGCCGATTTATTTATAGATGATAGAAATTTAGGCGGACTGCCTGATTGGGGTGTAATTTATAATATGATTTCTACCGGTAAACATTTTAATCTTGAATCGCTTTTTTCCCCTTATACTAATAATGAATTTGTAAATAAAGGTGACAGGAAAAAGAAAGGTTTCTTAAAATCTATGTTTGGTTGAAATGTAAACGCTATGAATAAAAAAAACGCAATAAAAATATTTGAGCAAAAACTTGTTCGTACCCATTGGGACGAAAATCAAGAGAAATGGTATTTTTCGGTTGTAGATGTAATTGAAATTTTAACAGAAAGCCCACGTCCAAGGAAGTATTGGAGTGCGTTAAAAACTAAGCTGAAAACTGAAGGAAGCGAACTGTCCCAAAATTTGGGACAGTTGAAAATGCAAGCTGAAGATGGCAAAATGCGGGAGACAGATATAGCTGATACGGAAACCCTACTTCGTATCATTCAATCAATCCCTTCACCCAAAGCAGAGCCTTTTAAAGTATGGCTGGCACAAGTAGCATCTGAACGTTTAGACGAGATGCAAGACCCTGAAATGACCATTGATAGGGCATTAGAACAATATCTTAAATTAGGCTATTCCGAAAATTGGATTAACCAACGCCTAAAAAGTATTGAAATCCGTAAAGAACTCACAGACGAATGGAAAAGGATAGGACTAAAAGAGGGTTTGCAGTTCGCGACACTAACGGACATTATTACCAAAGTCTGGTCAGGCAAAACAACCAAAGAATATAAAGTTCTCAAAGGGTTGAAAAAAGAAAATCTTCGAGACAACATGACTAATACTGAACTAATCTTGAATATGCTTGCAGAAGCTTCAACCAAAGACATTTCACAAGCCACAAATCCTAAAACCTTTGAAGACAGCACCAAGGTTGCTCAACAAGGAGGTAACGTAGCTAAAGTAGCACGACTTGAATTAGAAGCAAGGACAGGTAAACAAGTAGTAACCACTCTGAATGCAACAACAGCACTTAAAAGAAAGGACAATTCTAAACAGATAGAAGACAAAAATAAAACAGATAAATAACAACCGACATTATCTTATTGATAAAATTCAATTAAAATTGTTTTAATAAACAATTTTTCTATATTTGTACTAATTTTTCACATGGTAGTATAAATCTTTATGAAAAAATCATTACTATTCTATTATTAAGTATTGCAGTTTTTAATCTAAAAGCAAAAAAACATAGATGGATTCAATATCCGTAAAGTATTGGTAACAAATAAATCGGAATTATCTCAATACACCGCGCCAGGTGGTGGTTTAGCTATCAGTATAATAGAAATCAATAAAAAACAGGCTAAAGGATTGAAAAAATTATAAGGGAATTTCTTGTATATATATCACGGATAAGATACTTCACACAACTTATGTGGATATAATTCAACTAAAATATATGAGAAATCTGTTAAGTATGAATAATTGCTCTATAAAAATGAATTTTAAGTAAATATTTTTGCATTTTTGCTTTTAATTAAAGAAAAAATTCTTTAATTTTACAGTCGTTTTAAAATGTCATTTATTAATTCATTTTTTTATCTTATTCATCTTAAATCAAGCTCTTATGTTAAAGAAATTATTAGTCAGAGACCTCACTCTTCGTGATGGACAGCAATCTTCCTTTGCAACACGCATGAATCAAGAACAAATTGATCGTGTATTACCGTTTTACAAGAATGCCAACTTTTTCGCTATGGAGGTTTGGGGAGGTGCAGTGCCCGACTCAGTTATGCGATATTTGGGCGAAAACCCATGGCATAGATTAGAAAAGATTAATGAATCTATTGTCGGTACATCAAAGCTAACAGCACTTTCGAGAGGTAGAAATTTATTTGGCTATGCTCCTTATCCTGATGAGATTATCGATGGATTTTTCAAAAATGCTGTTTCAAGCGGACTCAACATTATGCGTATTTTCGATGCACTTAATGATGTTGATAATATCAAATCAAGTGTAAAGGCAATAAAAAAGTATGGCGGTATAGCTGTTTGTGCCGTATGTTACACTATCGATCCAAAATATGATGATGAAATTCAGGTAATTGAAAAAAAGAGCTTATTTGGATTAATTAAAAAGAAAGAAGAGGTACATGTAAAAAAACAATTGGTATTTACTGACGAGTATTTCATTAATAAAGCAAAAGAAATGGTTGCACTTGGTGCTGATATGATTACCATAAAGGATATGAGCGGACTAATTCCTCCTTCAAGGGTTTCATCGCTCATAAGCTCGTTCAAAAAGGAATTGAATGTGCCTATTGATTTTCACACTCATTGTACTCCCGGATTTGGCTTGGCTTCGGTATTAATGGCAATTGTTAAAGGCGTCGATATAGTTGATACTAATATTTGGTATTTCGCGGGCGGTCCTGCTGCTCCGGCTATTGAGCTGATATATATATTCTGTAAAAAGATGGGTGTTGAATTAGATATCAACATGGAAATGGTTGCAGAAATAAACAAGCAGTTACACGACATAAGATTAGAATTAGCTGCATATGACACTGCAAAACAATTCCCAAAAGCATTTAATCCTTTAACAAACAAACTGCCGGAAGAAATTGACAAGGAATTTGACAAAGCCATTGAAGCAGCAAAAGCGGATGACGAAAAGTTACTCTTAGACGCTTGTCATAAAATTGAAAAGCATTTTGGTTTCCCTGAACCTGATGCATTAGTCAGAGAAGCAGAAATTCCAGGAGGTATGTACACTAATATGGTTGCCCAGTTAAAACAATTCAATTCATTAGACATTCTTGAAGATGCCATGAAATTAATCCCCAGTGTTCGTTTAGATTCGGGCTTGCCTCCATTGGTTACTCCAACAAGTCAGATTGTTGGTGCTCAAGCTGTAGCATCTGCACTTAATTCAAAAAACGGTCGACCAAAGTATGCTAATCCTTCAAATCAATTTATTGCATTGGTAAAAGGCGAATACGGCAAAACTCCGATTGAGATAGATACTGCATTTCGTGAATTAATTACCGGTTCTCCACAAGAGAAGCCCTATGATATGTCGAACTTTAAAAGACAGGAAAATCCATTGTTGGCTGAATATGGAAATGTAAAATTAGCCAAAGATGAAAAAGACGAACTATTGCTCGAACTATTTCCTTCAGTTGCATCAGCATATCTGAAAAACATACGTAAAGAAGAATTCTCTCAACACAAGACAACTGACACAAATATCTCTAATGAAGAAGTTGAAATTAAAAAAACAGCGATTAAGGGAAAAATCATGAAGTGTCCTTTACCAGGTACTGTTGCTAAGACATTGATTCAGACAGGGGATCTAATAAAAAAAGAAGATGTTTTAATAATTCTCGAATCAATGAAAATGGAAAATAATATAACTTCTGATTATTCTGGAGAAATAGTTAGTATATTTGTCAAGCCTGGAGATGTAATTCCACAAGGTGCTCCATTAGTAGAAGTTGTATAAACAGATAATAAAATGTTTTTAGAAAGCAAAAAGATTAAATTAAGAGCAGTTGAACCGGAAGATTTAGAGCTTTTATATACTTGGGAAAATATGTCAGCTTTCTGGGAAGCAGGAAACACTCGACAACCATATTCAAAGTTTGCATTGAAAGAGTATATCAGTAATACTCACGTAGATATATACGAGTCAAATCAGTTACGGCTAATGATAGTCGACAAAAACACCGATAATACTGTGGGCACTGTCGATCTGTTCGATTTCGACATACATCACAGTCGCATTGCATTAGGTTTATTTGTAGCACCAGAATATCAAGGAAATGGCTATGCTAAATCTGCGCTGCAATTAGTGGAAGATTATGTTTTTGAATTTCTAAAAATCAATCAGCTTTATTGCCATATTTCTGCTAATAATGAGGCAAGTATAAAGATGTTCAGAAAAGAAAATTTCATCGAAGTCACTCTTAAGAATTGGATAAAAACTAAAAGTGGCTTCGATGATATTGTTGTTTTTCAGCAATTTGCAGATGATTATAAAAGACGGAAGTAATCTGATTTGTCAGCTCACGTAAACTTCTAACAATGTAGTGCTTTCATGAGGCAATAGCTCGACATTTTCAATTTTCGCCGGAATTAAAACTGTTTCGCCTTTAAGTACTTTGGTATTGGTGCCATCGCACATAATATCAAATTCACCTTCCATGCACATGTATACAACAAACGAATCAACTTGTCCGTAATTTCTTACTATTTGTTCATTAAAACGAACAATATTAGTGGTGAAATATTCACAACTAACTAAAGTTTCTACTTCATTGATAGAGCTGGAGTAAACTGTTTTAGGATCACTTATAGCAGAAAAATCTATTACATCCAATGCTTCTTCTGTATGTAATTGTCTTTCCTTTCCACTTTCATCTACTCGCTTATAATCGTAAATACGATAAGTCAAATCACTTGTTTGTTGTATTTCAGCCAGCACAACACCCTTACCTATTGCATGAACTAAGCCTGCGGGTATAAAGAAAACATCGCCTTTGCCAACTTTTACCCGGTGAAGCAAATTCTCAAGTTCTCCACTTTCAAGAGCTTTTAAATACTCCTCTTTCGTACAGTCTTTCTTAAAACCTATAATCAACTCACCACCTTCATCTGCATCAATCACATACCACATTTCAGTCTTACCAAATGAATTATGACGCTCTAAAGCCACCTCATCATCAGGATGTACCTGTATTGATAAATAATCATTGGCATCAATTAATTTGAACAAGAGAGGAAAAGTATTTCCAAACTGCTCAAAAACGTGTTCGCCTACCAAATCTTCATTTAATATATCAATAAGTTCGGTCAGACTTTTTCCGGTATATTCTCCATTAGTTACAATAGAAACATCTCCGTTGTAACCAGATAATTCCCAACTTTCACCAAGTTTGCCTGTGTTCGATTCTTTATTAAAAATCGATTGTAATTTCGAACCACCCCATATCTTATCTTTTAGTATTGGAGTAAATTTGACAGGATATAATGTTTTCATTTTTTTATAATTTTGATCGCTTTGCAAGGTTTAACTCCCATGCCCAAGCACTTCTTAATGTTTCTTCTACTGTCTCAGTGGCTTTCCAACCTAATACTTCATTTGCATAAGTCGGATCTGCCCATACTTTCTCTATGTCACCTTCGCGCCTTCCTACAATTTTGTAAGGAACCTTAACTTCATTCACTTTTTCAAAAGATTTTATAATCTCAAGAACGGATAATCCACGACCGGTTCCAAGATTAAAAATCTCAATATTTTCTTTTGATTTTCCAAACATCATTCGTTGAACAGCAACAACATGCGCTTTTGCCAAATCTACAACATGGATATAATCGCGTATGCATGACCCATCAGGCGTATTATAGTCATCGCCGAATACTTGAAGTTGTTTTCTTATCCCAATAGCTGTCTGAGTTACAAATGGTAATAGATTATTCGGAACTCCATTGGGTAATTCCCCTATTTCTGCAGATGCATGTGCGCCAATCGGATTAAAATATCTTAAAATAACACTCTGATAAAGAGAAGGATTAGCATATATAGTATCTCTAATTATCTCTTCTCCTATTTGCTTGGTATTGCCGTAAGGAGACAAAGCCACTTTGATTGGAGCATCTTCTGTAACGGGTAATATGTCAGGCTGACCGTAAACTGTACAAGATGAAGAAAATACAAAGTTTTTTATCTTATACACAGGCATTAATTGTAAGATATTAATCAACGAAACTAAATTGTTTCGATAGTATAACAGAGGTTTCTCAACCGACTCTCCAACTGCCTTACTTGCAGCAAAATGAATTATAGATTCAATATCATTATGTTTATCAAGCATGTTACTCATTGCAACATAATCCACACAATCAATATTTTCAAAAGCAGGTCTTATACCTGTAATTTTTTCAATACCATCTAAAACGTCAACGTTTGAATTCGACAGATTATCAACGATTACAACCTCAAAACCTTCATTTATTAATTCTACAACAGTATGTGATCCAATATAACCTGTACCTCCTGTAACTAATACTTTTGACATGTTCTTATACTTTAAATAATTGTGATGGATAAACACCCTTACGTACTAATTCGTTAATTTTCAAAACTACCTGAGGACGGTCATCTGCATATGTTACACCAAACCATTTCGAAGGTGTATCAAGGACTTTACAGCTTGCCATCCCTTTATTTATCAACTCATTAACTACATAAGGAATATAATATTCAGATTTTAGCTCTTGTCCTTTTTCAGCTAAAAACTTAACAAAATATTCATATGAATAATTAAAATAATCCGGTGTAAAACCCCACATATTCATTGAAACAAGTGTGTTTGCAGAGATTCTTACTTCTTCTCCTTTTTCATCTGTAAAAACAATTGCTCCTGATTTCTCCTCTATGCTGGTTCTCTCTACAACATTCTGTAAATACGAATTTTCGTCTACAACACATACACCGCGACTTACCGTACCACTTTCAGATAAAGTATTACCTACTCTATACCCAATCATACAATATTCGTTTTCTTTACCGGCAACACTTCTAAGAAAATCAGCTAAAGTTTGAAAAGATTCTTGTCCGTAGAAATCATCTGCATTTATTACGGCAAAAGGTTCTTTGATAACATCTTTTCCCATTAAAACTGCATGGTTTGTTCCCCAAGGTTTCTCTCTTTCAGGATTATAGACACTTCCTTCAGGAACATTACTAATGTCTTGAAAAACAATTTCTACATCAATAAGATTTTTAAATTTGTTTACCACGATTTCACGAAAATCTTTTTCGAAACTCTCACGTATAACAAAAACTAATTTCCCAAATCCGGCTTTAATAGCATCATAAATTGAATAGTCCATGATGGTCTCACCATTCGGACCGAGACCGTCTAACTGCTTCAATCCTCCATAACGACTACCCATTCCTGCTGCTAATACAAATAAAGTTGGTTTCATATGTAAATAATGTGATAATATGCTAATGTTGTCTATAGTATAGTGATTGGTAATTAGTGATTAGTAATTAACGTTTAGTGTTTAATTACTCCAAACTCCAACTTACTTCAAACTAATCACTAATCACTATTCACTAATGATAACGTCAGCGGTTTATACTAAAACAATATAATAATCTAATTTTCATTCGCATAAGCGAAATAATTGCTTAAATTATTTCATGTCCGTTTCAATAAAATCTCAATTCAGTTTTGAGATGCAAAAGTACATCTTTTTTTTGAAAATATAGCCTTACAATGTCGTTTGTAAAAAATCATGTAAATTTGCAGCTTTATTAACATCATAGTTTGCATTATTTACTTGAATATGACAATATCTCAACAAATTTCTATAGCTGCTAAACATATTAAAGAAGGTAATTTAGTGGCTTTCCCAACAGAAACAGTTTATGGTTTAGGTGCGGATGCCCTTAATCCTTACGCTGTTGCCAAATTATTCGAACTTAAAGAAAGACCAACTTTTGACCCGTTGATAGTTCATATTGCTTCAGTAGAAGAAATAAAGAGATTAACTGTAAATAATGATAATAGGGTTTATGAATTAGCTGAACGTTTTTGGCCCGGTCCGCTTACTATTATTCTACCTAAGAGCAATTTAGTGCCTGATATTGTTACTGCCGGACTTCCAACTGTTGGTATTCGTATGCCTGATCATCCTGTTGCAATTGAGTTAATTCGTCAATCCGGCTGCCCTATTGCTGCACCAAGTGCTAATAAATTCGGACAGCTTAGTCCGACTCAAGCAAAACATGTAAACAAGCAACTTTCTGATGTTGATTTTCTTATCGATGGAGGAGAATCTGCTGTAGGCATAGAGTCTACTATTATATCTTTAAATGAAAAGGGATTTGAAATTCTACGTCACGGAATTATCACAAAAGAGGAAATCGAAGAAATTATTCCTTATTATGCTGTTCCTGATAGAGATAAGACTAATATTGTAAGTCCAGGCATGTTAAAATCTCATTATAGTCCGAATAAACCTATCTATCTATTAGACAAAAATATTCCGGATTTTATTGATTACCCCAAAGCCGGTTTACTTTCTTTTTCAGGAAAAGATACCGCAAAATATAAAATTGTGGAATTACTTGCTCCTGATGGCAACCTGAAAACATGCGCTGTTAATCTTTTTGCTGCTATTCACCGATTAGAAGAGTCGGATGTGGATTACATAATTGCTGAAACTGTACCCGAAGTAGGTGTTGGTATAGCAATTATGGATAAGTTGAAAAAAGCTGCTTACAGATACAAATAATTACATTCATTATTAAATAATTGCCTCTTATATATTGAAAACAATTCTAACTACTCTGAATGCCAAATATATTCATACCTCATTAGCAATTAGGTGGTTATATGTAGTAAACAAAGAAAAATTTAATATTTCCTTTAAAGAGTATGTAATAAAAGAAAGCATTGAGAAAATTTCTTCTGACATTATATCTGAAAATTGTAAAATAGTAGGTATAGGCGTTTATATTTGGAATGTCAATCAAACGAAACTTCTCGTAGAAAAGCTCAAACAAGCAAATCCTAAATTAATAATTATTCTTGGTGGACCGGAAGTCAGCTACGAGCCGGAGTTTTTCTTAAATAATTGGGATATTGATTATGTTATTAGTGGTGAAGGTGAATTTATTTTGGGTGAATTACTTGATTTTATTCAAAACAATACAAATAACACTAATGAGGATTATCATCCAAATATTTCGGGAGTATCTTCCAAACATCACATTAGCAAATATATAGCTCAAGCAGATATTAATCTCTTAATCACCTACCCTTCGCCATATCAACTTCAAGAAGATTTACCTGATTTGAAAAATCGTTTAATCTATTTTGAAAGTTCGCGCGGATGTCCATATCAATGTCAGTATTGCTTATCTTCCCTCGAAAAAGGTGTCAGGTACTTTTCTGATAATTATATTAGAGAAAATCTATCGTATTTAATTGACAATGAAGTTAAACAAGTTAAGTTTCTCGACAGGACTTTCAACCTTAATAAGAAACATACTAAGCAAATATTCGATTTTCTTATTCATAAATACAGACCGGGACTCAGTTTTCAATTTGAAATTTATGCCGATTTGTTAAACGATGAGATGATTAAATATATTAACGATAACGTTCCACAAAATTATTTTCGTTTCGAGATAGGGATTCAATCAACTTACGAACCTACAAATATTGAAGTAAAACGTAAACAGGACTTCCCTTTACTTGCTAATAACGTAAAAAAACTTATGGATGGAGGCAAAGTTCAACTTCATTTGGATTTAATAGCCGGATTACCATACGAATCTTTCGACAGGTTCGTTAAATCATTTAATAATGTGTTCTGTTTAGGTGCAAAAGAAGTTCAACTTGGGTTTTTAAAGCTTCTTAGAGGTACTAATTTACGTAAAAATGCAGATATGTATGGATACAAATTCAACATTAATGCCCCATACGAAATCATTGAGAATAACTATATTACAGAAATTGAATTAGTCAGAATACGGGATGCTGAACATGCTTTGGAGAAATTTTGGAATAGTGGTAGGTTTTCTCGTACTATGACTTTCCTGTTTAACACAACATATAAGAATAAATTCTTTGAACTATTTGATGAAATAGGGCAATATTACAATTTTTACGATTTACCCCATCATGGATATCAATTAGAAGATCTTTTCAGATATCTGAATGATTTTCTAAAAACAAAAAATATTGATGCCTTCGAATTCCTTCGTGATGATTATTATAATAACTTTAGAATTAGACCTACAGGTTTTTGGACAGATGATTTGACTAAAGAAGAACGTAGAAAATTACTATATCATATTGGGCAAGATAAAGCATTTTTACAAAAACATGGATTAAATCGTAAAATTATTGAAAAACAAACTTCAATTAACATAGTTAATAATAAAATTTATTTATTAACTTTGTTCCTGCAACAAAACGACAATGAAAGTCATCTAAATATCGTTTATAAATATAAAATCTATTAAAATTAAACTAATTCACACATTAAATATCTCAAATAATAATCTATAAAATTTTACAATTATGTTAAAACGATGTGCTTATTTACTAATTATCTTATCCGGTTTATTTTTAAGTTCTTGTGATCCTGAAGATATAGACGAAACTACAAAAACTTATTGGGAATCAAATGCTTGGGTAAGATTGCAATTAAAAGGTAAAGTGAAATCTGTTAAGGAATCTGCTAATGAGCAATTTACAATTACAAATTTCAATGACAAAGGACAGATTACTTCAACGGAAGAACAGTATCCAAACAATGAACCCTATGTAGTAAACTACACCTACAACAGCTCTAATCAATTGGAGTCGGATGGTGAACTGACGTACTCTTACGGTTCGCATGGAAAATATATTCCCGTTCATACATTTCATATTAACCATGCAGGATTAATAAAAAATCTATCAGGAACTTCAACCGAATACGGTTCAACTGAATTCAAATTTGAAGGTAATAATTTATTAATGATTAATACCTATCAGAGCGAGAAAGACACATCCGTGATACAGTATACTGATAACTATCCTACGTCATTTACCCATATGAATGGTAATTGGGGTGAATTCATGGAAGCAACTTATGCTGAAAACGGTATGTTTGCAATATATGAAGAAGGCTTCTTAGGTACGGGTGAGAATACATATAGAGATTCAAGAAAGCATTATTACAAGTCGGACAGCGAATATTTATTAATCGACAAGACTGTAATGACATATACCGCTACAACAGTTGATGTAACAACAATTACATACACATATAACGACAAAAAAGATGTGGTTAAAGTTGAGACAAAAGATAATGATGGTAAAGTGACTCAAAAAGAAGATATTTCATACGAATATGATTCTACAGGCAATTGGACTAAAAAAACTATAGTATATACATATGATGGTCAATCCAGAGAACCAATGATTATAACGAGAGAATATACATACTATTAATACTTTTACAATACTCTTCCAAGATAAAGGGGCTAAAGCAAATGACATTTGAATTGGCTCCTTTCTTTTTTATATTTATCTGATGTCCTAAATATTATCAATGTTGTGCTTAAATTTGTTAATTATAAAACTTTTCGATTTATAGTTTTGTTCTTATTAGCAAGTAAAAATAATTACATATTTATAAAACATTATAAACAATTACAATTATGAGTAAAAAGAAAATAGCTGTTTTAGTTGGAAGCTTAAGAAAGGATTCTTTTAACAAGAAGATTGCAAATCAGTTAATTAGTTTAGCTCCTGATTCATTGGACATGGAAGTTATCGAAATTGGTAATTTACCTTTCTACAATGAAGATTTAGACGCCGATGCACCTAAGGAATATCTCAATTTTCGTGAGAAAATTAAGAATGCAGACGGTTTCTTATTTGTTACGCCGGAATATAACAGATCTATTCCCGCAGTACTAAAAAATGCATTAGATGTTGCATCCAGACCATATGGTCAGAATGTATGGACAGGCAAACCCGGTGCGGTTGTGAGTGTATCAATTAGTCCGATTGGTGCTTTTGGAGCTAACCACATTCTTCGCCAAACAATGGTATTCCTTAATGTTTATATGATGCAACAACCCGAGGCTTATATTGGCAGTGCATACTCGATATTTAAAGATGGTGTGTTAAATGAGGACACAAATAGTTTCTTAAAGAAATACATAGCAGCTTTCACTGACTGGGTAAATAAGTTCTGAGTTTAAGTTGTACTTGGATTGTATTGTACACCTAATAGATTGTTTTGATCTGTTAGGTGTCTTTTTTTTGTTGTTTATTAGCAAATTTTTCAATTAACACATTAGTAAATTATCTCCAAATTCTTTTGCACAACTTATAAAAACAAGTAAATTTGCAGACATTATATTGTTTTAGTATAAACTGCTGATGTAGTGATTGGTGATTGGTGATTGGTGATTGGTAGAGACGCACAATTTGTGCGTCTCCATATTACATCATCACATTAATACATTAGCACATTAGCACATTATCTACAAATGAAATACGTCGATATAATCTTGCCGCTACCGATTACCGGTAATTTTACATACTCTGTTCCTGATGAATGGGAAGATAGGGTGCGTATCGGTATGCGTACTGTTGTTCAGTTTGGCTCTAAAAAACTATATACCGGCATTATCACTGTAATTCACACAAACTACAAACCTGTATACCAAATAAAAGAAATTATCAGTCTGTTAGATTTAGAACCTATAATACGGCGACCACAATATCAATTCTGGGAATGGATTAGCGAATATTATATGTCGCATATTGGTGAAGTATATCAGGCTGCCGTTCCCTCAGGATTAAAACTTTCAAGTGAAACTGAAGTAAAAATAATACCTAATTTTGAAGCAGATGAAGTACTTTCCAATAAAGAACAAAACATCTTAGATATATTATCAGATGAAAAAGCTCATTCAATTTCAGAGCTAAACAAATTGACACAATCTGTTGACGTGATGCCTGCGATTAACAAACTGCTTAATAAGGGTGCAGTAGAAGTAAGTGAGTCATTATCAGAAAAATATAAAGTAAAAACAGAAACCTGTATACGTCTGACTGAGCAGTTTTCAACAGAAGAGCATATTAAAGTTTTGTTCGATACTCTTTCAAATGCACCTAAACAGCTTTCTATATTAATGCATTATATAGAAAAATCAAATCTTTTAAATAATAAGACATTAAAGCCAATTTTAAGGAAACAACTTTTAGAAGAGACAAATATAAATGCTTCTGTCTTAACATCAATGATATCAAAGGGTATTTTTGAAACTTATACTATTGAAGTCGGGCGACTTGATTCAAGTAACCATAACACGCTACAAGCCAATCCTCTTAATAAATATCAAGAACAAGCATATCATTCTATTGAAAAGCAATTTATTGATAAACAAGTAGTTCTGCTACACGGCGTTACTTCAAGCGGCAAGACTGAAATCTATATTCAACTAATCCAAAAAACTCTTGCTGAAGGGAAACAGGTATTATATTTAGTACCTGAGATTGCATTAACAACACAGCTTACAAGTCGTTTGAAAAGTATTTTCGGCAATAAGCTCGGTGTTTATCATTCGAAATTCTCTGATGCCGAACGTGTTGAAATTTGGAATAATGTTTTACAGAATAAAAACTATGAGGTTATTATAGGTGTTCGATCGTCTATATTTTTGCCGTTCAGACATTTAGGTTTAGTGATAGTAGATGAAGAGCATGAATCAAGTTTTAAGCAATATGACCCTGCACCTCGCTATCATGCTCGTAATGCTGCCATAGTCCTTGCTTCGATGCATGGAGCGAAAACGCTTCTTGGCACTGCTACTCCTTCAATTGAAAGCTATTATAATGCACAAATCGGCAAATATGGGTTTGTGCAAATTAATGAACGGCATCAAGAAATTCAATTGCCTGAAATTCATATTGTTGACATGAAAGAAGCATATCATAAAAAACGATATGAAGGTCATTTCTCTGATACGCTTTTGGAAAAGATTAAAACTGCACTTTCCAATAAAGAACAGATTATTTTATTTCAAAACAGAAGAGGCTATTCACCTTATATTGAGTGTAAAGCATGTGCATATATCCCAAAATGTACAAATTGTGATGTCAGTCTGACTTATCACGCTTCAATAAATACACTGACTTGTCATTACTGCGGATATTCACTAAGATTATACGATAAATGTCCCGCATGCAGCACTCACGATTTTCATACAAGGGGTTTTGGTACTGAGAAAATCGAAGATGAAATAAAAAAAGTTTTTCCTGATGCACGTGTATTAAGGATGGATTTAGATACTACACGCTCAAAAAACGCTTATCAGCAAATCATCAATTCTGTTGAAGATTATAAAGTCGATATCTTAATTGGTACACAGATGGTTACTAAGGGGCTTGACTTTAGTCGTGTTAGTTTGGTCGGAATATTAAACGCAGATAATTTACTTAACTTTCCCGATTTCAGGGCACACGAAAAAGCATTTCAAATGCTGACACAGGTAAGCGGTAGAGCAGGAAGGGCAAACAAAAGGGGAACAGTCATCATTCAGACATCATCACCTTCACACCCCATAATAAATCAGGTAGTACATAACAATTATCTGATGATGTATAACTTGCAGGTTAGCGAGAGACAGCAATATAAATATCCGCCATTTTACAGAATGATACAACTATCATTAAAACATCAAGATTTGAATGTACTAAATAATGCGGCAAAAGATATCGCAATCATTCTAAAGTCAGTCTTTGGGAATAGAATTTTAGGTCCAGTTTCTCCATTAATATCTCGAATTCAAAATCAATATATACGTCAGATTATTCTGAAAATTGAAACAGATGCCTCAATCACAACAGCAAAATCTCATTTAAAAGAAGTGATATATCATATGCAATCAAAAAAGGCGTATAAAAGTGTAAGAATAACAATAGATGTTGATCCAAATTAAATAAATATGTCGCAGCAGATTTTACATATAGCAGAAACAGAATCAACTAACATGCTGATGAAACAGATGTTACGCAACTCGACAACTCCTACTGAGTTTTTTATAATAACTGCTGACTTCCAAAATGATGGTAAAGGACAAATCGGTAATAAATGGGAATCGGAGAAAGATAAAAATTTGTTGTTCAGCATGTTGTTGTATCCAAAACATATTCCTATAGCCGAGCAATTCATTATATCTCAATTAGTATCAGTTAGTATTATAGAGAGCTTAAAGGAATTATGTAAGGAAGAAACCGAGAATTTTTTCGTAAAATGGCCTAATGATATTTACTGGAAGGACAAGAAACTTGGCGGCATATTAATAGAAAACGTTTTACGTGGAGCAAATATTCATACAACGACTATAGGCATAGGAATAAATATTAATCAGGAAGTATTTATCTCTGATGCTCCTAATCCTGTTTCACTTTCTCAAATAGCAGGGAGAACATATGATAAAAGAGTTTTGTTAGATAGTATTATAGCCAATATAAAACAATATTATATCGAAAATAATCAAACATATATTCGCAACAAATATATGGAAACTCTTTATAGAAATACCGGATTTCACCTTTACAGAACTGACGATGAGGAGTTTTCAGCAAAAATAATCAATATAGCACTTGACGGAAAATTATCTTTGGAAACTTCATCAGGTCAGATAAGGGATTTTTATTTTAAAGAAGTGGAATTTATAATATGAATTTTCTTGCTCATATATATCTATCAGGAAATGACCGGCAATTACAATTAGGTAACTTTATCGGTGATTTTGTGAAGGGCAATAAATATTTAGATTACCCACAACGAATAAGAGACGGCATCATATTTCATCGCGAAATAGATACGTTCACCGACACGCATCCGGTTTTCATCGACACAGTATTGTATCTGCGACCGACATTCAAGAGATATTCAGGCATTATTGCTGATATGTATTTTGATTATTTTCTTGCTTCGGAATTTAAACAATTCAGTCCGGATAAGAGCTTAACTCGCTTTTCTTATGAGTTTTATCTAACTACTTTGTGGTATTACAAATGGTTGCCCGAAAGATTAAAACGATTTATTTTTCATTTTATTAGCAGCAACCGATTGAAGAAATACTCCAATTACGAAGGCTTACATTCCTCGTTGAGCATAATGAATCAACGAAAAACACAAGCCATCAATCCGAATTTGAGTATCAGCTTTTTGAAAGAAAATGAAGAAGTTTTAAAATCCTATTTTATGGAATTTATACCTGAAGTGATTAATTTCGCACGTAATCACGAATTATCTGAACCAAATTTCTGACTCTATTTTTACAAGTTTACGCTGAATTTCACTTATTTCTTTCTTAATCTCATTTGCATCTACATTAACATTACTACTGTATAGCTTTTTAAGCAGATTATTATCACCTACTAAATAAGATGAAAACATCTTTTTTGAGAAATATTCATGATAGCTTACTCGTTGTGCAATGTTATTTTCGGGCAGCACCAACTGTGTCGAAAAGAAAGGTTTTAAATCATCATAGAGCAACCAGCACAAAATTGATTCTCTCAGTGCATTTTTAATTTCAGTAGTTCCTGCCTTTCCTCCATTATTGTTATTTTCATCTCCAAAATCTGGAAACAATGATGCAGCAGCATCTTCCATCGTCATCATTGGTGCAATACCTATAATTTTACTGCTCATTTGGGATAAATGAGTATCGAAATAGAATACCTGCTGAATCAAAAACTTATTAATTTGCTTAGAAAATCTATCATAGATACGATTATTTACCGACAAATTATTGCTGATAGAATCGAATTGGAAAAGAGGGTCGATATATTGAGCACCTGCAACATTAGTTTCAATTGAAAATACATCGGATAATTTTTGAATAGGAACAATATTATTGGTTTCAAAATTTGGAGTTACAGCCACATCATTCGGATAATAAACAGTTGCTTTTGATGCAATTGCATCTGAAATTAGCTTGAACAAATTTTTATAATTTACATCATGTCCGACAGGGAAAGCAAGTTGTGAATTCATATTATCACGCAAATCGACAATGCTATAAACAACATGTGCCCAAAGTACATCATCTGCACGATTATCCAAGTGTATCAAGGTGTATCCCAAGTCATTGCTAAGTTCCTCACTATAGTTAATCGAACCGTTTTGTTTGAAAAAACTTATATTGTTTGTTTGTCCCGACAAATTTATTCCTGTCAGAATTAAAAGTGAAACTATTATCAATTTTGTTTTATTCATCTTTTTACATTTTGAATGTTATTCAATAATTTATTATAAAAACATGGTATTTTACAATACTTCTATTGCAACGGCAGACAAGTTTCTTTGAACACCATCCGGTCCCACCGCCATAATACGCTGAATAATCAAAGGTGTTCCCGATGGCAAATTACTTATTACTGAAATTTGCTCTTGTGAAAAATTCGGACCATTTGAGTTATATGTTCTTCTACCTATTCTGATAGCGAATGACTTAACTGCGAAATTTGCCTGTACTAAAGCATCTTCACCATAACCTGCTGTTACAGTCGGACCTCCTGCAACAAAAGTAGGTCCGTGCACACTTCCATCAAAAACACTTCTAACATTGCCATTATTATCTTTATAAACTGCATATGGCTTTGGATCAGGAAGTTGACGCACCCTGTAAGTATTACTACCCATATTGATTTGTTTACCTCCTATATTTCCTATTACAGAAACCTCAACGCTATTGGCTGTGGGTTTAATTATATATTTTCCACCTCCCTTTGGCGTTGCTGTACCACCATTCACATTAATTCTTAAATTATCAGTTGGGATACCCGGAGCTGAAATACTGATATTATTATCAAAGCCACGATACAATATATTCAAATCATCATTAGAAATAATTGCAGCAGGCTTCCCTACATTATATTTACTTGCGAAGTTAAAACGTTGTTTTTCACCTGTATTATTTAGCAACTCAATATAACCTGAATAACTATGTTCACCCGATCTGTTTGCAGAAACGACATAATTATTACTTGGCAATTTAGTGTTATTAATAAACACATTAGGAACTTTAGTTGTATCTACCGCAGCAAGAATTATCTTAGCTCTATATTCCTGACCTTCCATTACATAATTAGATTCGGCTACAACAAACGCATCAAATTTATTAACACGCGTATCACCCTCATCAACATGTTCCTTTAGGAATTGAATCATTTTAGATTCTGTATTACGAATGTCATTTTGATATTTTGATAATATTGTAATAACACCCGATACAGGAATATTTTCAAAAGTAGCAATTTCCCAACTTTTATTATGAACATCATCTGTACTGAATATATTACTAAAAACATCCTTCTCTTTTTGATTATCGGCTGATAAAGAAATCATTAGCTCACGATATTGCTCGATTTTCTCTTTAAGCTCTTTTCCATGTCCTTGACGAATAGCATAAAAAGAAGGAACACTAAGATTTTCTCTCCTGTTTATATGTCGTGCATAAACAGTATCGGCTTTGTCATCATCAGCAAGTTTGAGAATATCAACCTTAAAATTATGTATATAATCAAACAGGTTATTAGCCTCTCTTCTTACAAGATTAGCTTTGTCTAACCACTCACCAACTTTTTGAGGATTTTGGGCGTACATAGCATTAAACTCCTGATACATACGATCATTCTGCTCATCAATTGAAAGTGTAGACGTATGCAAACTATCATCGACCAACTTAAATCCGTTGAGAATTTCGCTGGAAACATTTAATGCCAACATTGCAATCAGCACTAAATACATCATTCCTATCATTCGTTGCCTCGGGGTTTCCGGGCAGTTCTTGGTTCCACTCATATTATTGCTTTATTATTCTTGATATCAGCTCATTGAATTAAGCATATTACCATAGATTGCATTAAGTCGTGATATGTTTTCAGCCAATTCGTTAGCATTAGTTTTCAACTTCTCTGTTGCCAATGAGAAATCATCAGAAACATCTCTAAGTTTACTGATTTCACCGGTTACCTGTACCATCTCATCCGACATTTTCTTAGCAATTTCAGTCTGATTATGGAAGTGAACTGATTGAGAGTGAATATCTTTCAATTGAATTTCATAAATAGAATTCATGCCGGCAAGATTACTGTTTATTCTTTCAACTTTCGTCCGATATTCTTGTGTGTTCACTTCAATCTTTTCAGTGTCTTCGCCAATTCGTTGATATATCTGTTGAAGATTAGCTGTTGCATTAATCAGACTTTCCTGATTTTGAGCATACTTTGAAGTATTCTCTGAAATTATACGGATACTCTCAGCAAACCTTTCTGTTTCAAGGGAGAAATTAGCAATCTCATTCAACTGACTTGCTGTACGAGCTAAGTTTTGAATGCTTTTGTTAAGTTTATCTGCATCCTCATCACTTAAACCCTCAATATTAGTAACACCGGGAAAAGAAGTTCCCGCCACAGGATAATTTGGTGTTGCTGCATTAATATTTTCAGTAGGATAATATTGATGAGTTGGAGCTTGACCCGATTTAGAAATAGAATCACCGTTTATATGTAAATCCAGTTTACCACTCTCGAAATCGATTATTTTATCCCATTCGTAAGTTTTCAGTGGTTTTTCAAATGCACTCATTGCAAAAATAAATGCTTCTGTCACCAAACCAACTGTCAACATAACATCAGCACCCTCCCAATACATCAATTTGAATAACACACCCATGATAACAATGGATGCTCCAATACCGTAACCCGCATTAAACAACCTGTCTTTTGTTGTTATTTTTACAGAACCTAATTTTTTTAATCTGTTCATCATATTCTTAAATGCTGAATGTATTTCTAATTATTATTTAATATCACCTTTATAAGAACGAACGCAGCGGAAGCCAATATATGGTCGACTTACATTCTGATATTCGTGTGTTCTCGTACCACTTTGCAGAAAATATGGTACATCTTTCCATGAACCACCTTTTACAATTTTCCTTTTCATATGAAGCGGATCTTCTGCTCTGGCATTATATTCAAAATTCGGATTAATATCGGCTGTAGCCAAATTTGATGTTCCGAAATAAGCGGTAGAAGTCCATTCTGAAACATTACCTGCCATGTCGTATAAGCCATTTGCATTGGGCACAAAGTTATATGATTTAACAGGTTTTGTTGTAACACCTGCATCATTTACATAATTTCCACGAGTTTGCTTGAAGTTAGCCAGATAACAACCCTTTTGCTCGTCTATCAATCTATTTCCTTTCCAAGGATAAACCGCATCCTTTTCTTTACCTTTAGCTGCAAATTCCCATTCAGCCTCAGTGGGTAGTCGATATGGTTCAGCTTTCACCTTATGAGTGCTGTTATAAAGTTCTGTTCTCCAGTTACAAAAAGCCTGAGCTTGTTCCCATGTTACACCTACAACAGGATAATCGGTATAATTTGGATCACTGAAATACATTTTCATTTTCGGATCGTTATATGAATAACGAATATCCCTTGTCCATGTTAAAGTATCCGGATAAATATTCAACATCTTACTTGAATAAAAATCTTTTCTACCTGTTAATTTTCTATTTACTGTTTGAGTTATCAAATGACCATTCTCATCAAAATAAGTTGAGTCGATTGTAACATACGCACCTTCAGGATAGGAATTAGTAATATAATTGAACTGATTGCGCGGCAAAGAAACCTGATCTATATTAAAGATTTCGTATCTGTAAATCATTCTTGCAGCATTTAACTGTCGAGTTCCAAGATCATCATTGCCCTGATAATAAAGAGTTGATAAAGCCTCTTGAACATCTTCATTACGATCGTTCCAGCGAATTTTCTGCGACCATTTTATTCTGATAGAATCACTTTGACTGTTAGGATCATCAATCATGTATTCATTTCTACCAACATTAATTAATGCTCTATAAGCCAATGAATCGCGTACCCACATCACAAATTGGCGATACTGATCATTGGTAATTTCAGTTTCGTCCATATAAAAAGACTCAACGGTAACTTGCCGAGCTATTTCCCTTCCCGGAAACATTTCATTAGGCAAATGTGCTCCCATTACAAATGTACCTTTTCTTATTAATTGCATTCCGTATGGCTTAGTATCTGAAAAGCCCATCTTCGACGAATTAGGAGAGCTTGTCAGTTCCCCTACAGGTTTGTTACATGAAAATAACAAAAATGCAATCGATATAATGACCAAAAATCTATTCATAAATACAAATTTTTACATATCAAACGAAAAACTTTTAATTTTAGTCTGTTTTTATTATAGTATTCTAATACTTTTATATTTTTTTCTTTGCGATGAATCACCCGCTTTAACATTTAATTGATATGAAAGCATCACTTCGTGAGAACTCCAACTCGCTCTAATCATCTGTGATGCAGGTAAATCGAAAGAATAACCAATTGAAAGTCCGTTGCCAATATTAATACCTGCCAGAAAAACTACAGCATCTCCCCATCTATAAGATAATCCACCCCAATACTGTTCGTTATAATCTAATATAACAGACATATCTACCTGCAAGATAACAAAATCAGATTTAATCAGCACAGATGGTTTTAAATTATATTTGGGATTATTCAGCGCTTTAGTAAACCCACTTGTAACATATAAATTACTCGCCGGAGTAAATTCGTGCTGATCGCTCCATTCAATAACCGGCTGATTAAGATGAGTGTATGACGCACCAACATAAAAACTCCTAAGTTTATACCACGCTCCCACTCCTAAATCAAAACCCAAACCTTCCATCAGCGAAGTAGGTATAACCTGATCAGACTGAATATCATGGTAATCACCTATTGCCACTTGAGGTCCTCGCACACTGTCACCTCTAAAACCAATACTTGCAAAACCAATTTGGGGTCCGACATTTAAAGTGCCTTTGCCAATTTTAAACTGATAAGCATATTGAAAATGCACTATTTGATTAACGAACTGTCCGACTTGATCATTGACGAAGTTAATACCCACGCCATGTTTTTTACCGGCAATTGTAAAAGGAGTATTGATATTAAATACAGTTGTAGAGCCTCCGTTCGGCATCCCAATCCATTGAAGTCGATGCTGACCGCTTACATCAAGCATATTGCTTTCACCAACGGCAGCGGGGTTAAATGCTGCGTGGTTGAACATATACTGACTAAGCTGAGCATCAAATTGAGCATTGAGATAACTCAAAGTAAATAAAGTCAAAATGCTTAAAACAATTCTTCTCATGCGCTTTTTCTTGCGTTCTTTACGACATTGATTTACTTAAAGTAACAGTCGGCTTTTCTAAATAAACTGAAAAATTGCAGAAAAATTGTTTTAAGCTATTAATAATAGTAGCACAAAAGATGCTTAAAAGAGTGAATATGAGATTAATATTCTTCTTCATTGAAAAAGAAATCTTCCTTACTTGGATAGTCAGGCCAAATGTCTTCTATCGATTCATAAACCTCACCTTCATCTTCAATTTCCTGTAAATTTTCAATCACTTCCAAAGGTGCACCTGATCTGATTGCATAATCGATCAATTCATCTTTTGTTGCAGGCCATGGTGCATCCTCAATTTTTGATGCTAATTCTAAAGTCCAATACATAGTTGACGGGTTAATAATTTCAATAAAATATTTTTTTAAATGCTGTGCAAAAATAAAAAAAAATTTGATATATACTACTGTTTCCAAAAAATCTCTGTATATCCTTGATTTACAGTTAGAAATCTTGACAAAACAAAGAAATAATCAGAAAGTCGGTTAATATATTGAAGTATTTTATCATCAATTTCGATGTCTGATTGTACTAATTTCATAATATTCCTCTCAGCCCGCCGTGTAATTGTTCGACAAACATGGCAAATTGCACCTGCTTTACTGCCTCCCGGTAAAACAAAATGCTTCAAAGTCGGCAACGTGGCATCCATCAAATCTATTTCTTTTTCTAACTCCAAAATATCCGACTCGTAGATTAATGACGCATCTTTTATTTTAGTTTTAGTCCTATCGGTTGCTAAATGCGAACCAACAGAGAAAAGCTTGTTTTGAATATTTTGAAGTGTGCCAATTGTATCACTTGAAAGCTCTTCTGTGGTTAACAGTCCTATAAACGAATTTAATTCGTCAATTGTACCATAGGCATCTAAGCGTACATCGTCTTTCGCAACCCGTGTACCACCTATTAAGCTGGTTTTACCCTTGTCTCCTGTTTTTGTGTATATCTTCATATGTTAATAATGTTGGGGCGTATCGTGATACGCCCTGTGACACCTCTTGTGACACGTATTGTGTAAGGACGTGTCGCGACACGTCCCTACCGCGACACGTCCCTACGTAATACGTACCTTATAATTTTTGCCTGTAAAAACAGGATTAAAAAATACAATTCCCACATAAAATAAATCAATTGTACATGATACTTTCGGATGATTTTTAATGTACTTCCATGCTTTCAACATTCCATCCGACCAATAAATATCATCTATAACAATAATAGAATTATCTCCTATATATCTCAGACAAGTTTCAAAATAATTTATTAACGGCTCGTAACTATGATTTGCATCAATAAAAATTAAATCTTGCCGACCGATATCATTTAGAATTAAATCAAGCTTCTCATCAATATTACAATTAAACAACCGAATTTGAGTTAATCCAAGTTTCTGAAAATTTTTCTTGGCAATTTTAGATATTTCGGGACATCCTTCTAATGTCGTACAGTTAATTTTCGAATTTGATGACGCCAGATACATTGTTGTTACACCCAAAGAAGTGCCTAATTCTAATATATTGACAAAGCCAAAATATTGTACAATTCTGAAAAGCAACTGTGCTTGTTTTGCGTTTTTTAATGATTTTCTTGCTATTTGATTTACTTGTTCATTTCTATCTTTCCCTGTTCCAAAATCAGTCACACTAATCACATCTTTGTTGGATAGTAATTGCATTCTGATTTTTTCTATATCTCTAAAAACATAATAAGGATATTTTTCAGTTAAAACATATCGTATAAAATGAAACATCGAAGGTGAATGTACCCCATATCCTTTAGTGTTACGTGCGCAAACACAATGGTTTAAATATCTAAAAGCAAATTTCAGAGAGTTCACTTTTCAATAGAATTTTTACCTTTTAGTATAGATTGAAACAATTGAGGTTTGCCTAACAAATCCAATGTAGTTGAGAGATCTAAATCATCTTTCAGAGAATATTCTATTACTCCCTTCTGATAATAATATCTTTTAATAATTTCAGCTTCTAAAATACCCAATATTTCAGTCTTATTCTTTTGTAATTCAACATTCATATCGGTTTTTAGCTTATCGCCTAAAGCAGTGAGTTCATTCTGCACTTCTGTATCTAAACCTTCAACTTTAATTAATTTACGTAAATCTTCAAAATGGTTTTGCGACAATGAAGTGTATTTCAAATCTTTACTAATAATATATGCTATAAAATCATCATACTCTTTATCAGTCAAGCTAAAATTTGTCGGGTCTGCTATAGTTTCATGTTTTGATGAATAAATAGTTGCATAATCGAAATACACATTTTGAGTATAGAGATAATATGCAATTGTAACTTTAGGATTATCCTGAGTAACAGTATCGGGAATAATACCTCCTCCGTCGCGAACAATGCGTCCATTGCGCGTTTTAAACTCATTAGTTAAGTTTTCCGGGATACGCTTCAAACTACCATCCTCATTTCTTTGTGCATAGTCGATTGCCTGAATACATCTACCACTGGGAATATAATATTTTGCAGTTGTAATTTTTACGTAACCACCATAACTTACCGGACGAATATTCTGAACCAATCCCTTTCCAAATGTTCTTTCACCAATAACCACTCCCCTATCTAAATCCTGCACAGATCCGGCAAGAATTTCAGAAGCGGAAGCAGAACTGCTATTAACAATAACAGCAATTCTCATATCAGGAAATATCGGATCTAATGTAGTTTTATAAGAATATTGATCCTCAGGTTTTTTGCCTTTTGTACTGACTATCTCAGTCCCTTTAGGTACGAAATAACCCATAATTTTTACAGCTTCGTCTATCAACCCGCCACCATTATTTCTTAAATCTAAAATTATCGATTCTATTTGATGTTTATTTACCATGTCCTGTATGGTACTTTTAACCTCCAAAGCAGCTTGTTCGGTAAAGTCATTCAAAAGAATATAACCCACTTTTTGTGCCGGAATAAATGAATAAGAAATTGGATGTATTTGAATTTTTTCTCTCAGAAACTTTTTGGTTATGGTTGATTTTTGTCCATACCGTTTAATTTTTAATTTAATTTCAGTATTTGGTGTCCCCTTTAGCTTTGCACTAACTTCCGACACAGAAAGCTTATCGGCTTTTACACCATCAATTTCCAACAAAACATCGCCTGCTTTTAGTCCGTGCTTTTGTGCGGGCATACCCTCATATGGCTCTGCTATACAAACCCCATCATTCGATTTAGTAATCAAAGCACCAATTCCACCATATTCACCACTTGTCATAAACGAGATATCATCAGTCTCTGATTCAGGTATATATACTGTATATGGGTCAAGACTTTCTAACATACTGTTAACTGCTGTCTTAACCATTTTATCATAGTTTAAAGTATCGACATAATACATATCGAGTTCTCGTAAAACTGAATTAAATATGCTTAAGCTCTGACTTGTTTGAAATGTTTTAGAACTCTGCTGAGAAAAAACATCTCCGAAATATATAGTAAATAGGAGGATAAAGAACAAATATTGTTTTCGCATTTTATTATTTTAAATTCGTTTTTTGTTGATATGAATTTACAAATTATCTTACAGTTTAACATTTGGAGGTAAGAAAGCTGAAATATCCTTACCATAAGAAATAAGATCTCTTGCTACTGTCGATGAAATATGTGCGTAATCCGACTCTGTAAATAATATTACAGTCTCGATACCGGAAAGAATTCTATTTGTGTCGCCTATGGTTCTTTCATATTCAAAATCGGATACAGTACGCAAACCCCTGAGAATAAATTGTGCATCTACAGACTTAGCAAAATCAATGGTAAGGCAATTATATGTAGTAACCTTCACACGTGGTTCGTTTATAAAAGCCTGTCTGATAATATCAAGACGCTTTTCTTCATCAAATAAAGTTTTTTTAAGTTGATTTACTCCAATTCCGATAATTATCTCATCAAATAAAGCCAAACCTCGTTCGACTATGCTATAATGACCGATAGTAAACGGATCAAAAGTCCCCGGAAAAATTGCTCTTTTCATTATTTTTTGCATGAAATTAATAATTCAGGATAATAAGTAACAGAAAATAATTCTTCGCATATTTTAAAATTCTCAATTGGTTATTTTTTGAATAGTTTCAAGACTTATTGAGATTCTTTTGAGCGTATTTTGCCTTTCTTATCAGTCATTTAGCCCGCTAAACTCCCTCAAAGAAAAACAAAATCCATCTCAAAATAATCCTCAAAAAACATACGAATAATTATTTTCTATTACTTATTTGAGCTGCAAAGATAAAAAATTTAATCAGGAGGCATAAAGTTATGCGTAATTTTTATACTTTTGACGTGTGAATTTTAATTATATTTTTATAATCCTTAAACAAATGCACTTATGAAACGAATTTTATTATTTTTTGCAGCATTATTAATCTTTTTTACTGCATCAGCACAGTTCAATCTTGGAATTAAAGCAGGATACAACTCTTCATTAACTTTAGGTAATTTAAACTCTGTTACTCAGGGCACTTATGGTCTTGAAAATGTAAAAGGTGAAATTTGGAATAATTTTCAGGCAGGAGCCTTTGCAAGAGTTTTCATCAAGAAACTTTACATACAGCCTGAGGTTTTATACTCGATACAGAAAAAGGAATACGACTTGCTTGGTGTTATTATAGACGGTACCGCTACAAACGTCAACACTTTTATGAATATCTCAACAGTTCAAGTTCCTTTATTTCTTGGTTATAAAATTTTAGATTTGAAGGTTGCTAATTTAAGAGCTTTTGTCGGACCAAAGTTCGTTTTGAATTCAGGTTCAAAATTAGAGTACAAAGACCTTACTGAAAGCCAAATCACAGCCTCCGATTTGTATGAAGACTTTAAAAAATCACAAGTTGATATTGAAGTCGGCGCAGGTGTGGATGTATTTATGTTTGCTTTGGATGCAAAATTAAATGTATTACAGGATGTTGTAGGAAAATTTCAATCTATAACCGATGTTAAGAATGTTCCAATGCCAACAAGCACATTGGTAATTTCTTTGTCGTGGAAGTTGTTTTAAGTTGATGTGGGCGTATGTTGGGGCGTATTGCATACGCCCGTACCATTAATACCCGTTACATTTTTTCATCGGGCGTATGCAATACGCCCTTACCATTGCAACGTTTCATTGCGGTACGGGCGACCTGCCGGTCACCCATGATTATAATATATTCAACCGCGATATTGCAACAATGGAAAATTCAATGGGCGATGAACCGAGCAATAAATCGGGCGACCAGCAGGTCGCCCCTACCATAATTGTTATTAATCATTTACATTAACTATGATATAATATGTCTAAAAATTATCCGGAACGTCGTTCAATCCGTCTGCGGGGATATGATTATTCGCAGGACGGATTGTATTTCATCACCATCTGCACCTATAACCGCGAACCGATTTTCGGACGTATTGCCAACGGCAAAATGCAATTAAACGATGCCGGAATAATTGCCCGCGACGCATGGTTGGATACCGCCCGCATCCGCCCGAATGTGGTTTTGGGTGATTTTGTCGTAATGCCCAATCATTTCCATGCCGTTTTTGCCATTGATAATACCGTTTCCCATTGTCGGGGCGTATTGCATACGCCCGTAACCACAACTACCAATATCCCATCATCACGTAAG
>CALFXE010000193.1 GCA_937927845.1 uncultured Paludibacter sp. | reverse complement strand
GATATCTATGCTACTGCTGCGGATTATGATAAAAACGCTCCTGTAACCAAAGACTTTTTTGCCACTGTACAGAATAAGTTACATTGGGCAATCACAGGAAAAACGGCTGCTGAAATTATTTATACTTCAGCTGATGCAACCAAACTATACATGGGATTAACCAACTGGAAACAAGCTCCTGATGGAAAAATATTAAAATCGGATGTTACCATTGCTAAAAATTACCTCAATGAAGCACACATCAGGGAATTAAACCGGATAGTATCTGCTTATCTGGATTTGGCGGAAAACAGAGCGGAACGGGGAATAACAACAAATATGCAGGATTGGGCTAACTTTTTAAATCTCTTTTTGGAGCTGTCTCAATATCCTATTTTACAGGACAAAGGTAAGGTCTCTGCTTTAGAAGCAAAGCTAAAAGCAGAACAGGAATATGAAACGTTCCGAAAGATTCAAGACGAATATTATCTTTCCGACTTTGATAAAGAAATAAAGAGAATCAAAGGAAATAAGAATAATAAAAGAGACTCATAAATATTTTGCAGTAATGTACAAAATGTGTCCTCTTTTGTAAATTATTTGCGTTGATAAATAAATATTGATTAGTATCCGGTAAACATTTCAACGCTATTAATTACCCCTTTGTGAAGTAAAAGTGTATTAAGAAAGCACCCTACTATATATAATAGAAATTTTATATAGTTGATAATTAATGTTTTAAAGACACTATCCGAAAAATTGTGTAAATGAAAAACTACAGGAAACGATTCTTGGTTTTCCGATTTCATCCCTAATTTTGTTTACATTTTATGCAAATGGATACTATTTTAGTAATTTATGGATGAATTAGTAAATTAAAAAACGTTAATTATTTGAGCCGGTAGCCGATATCTCATCGGGTTACCTTATCTATCTTCCTAAAAACATACTAAGTCATCCCTCATTCCGGAATTTCCATATTACCCGGATATCGCTGTTCAAGTCTGCCGACGTTTATCTGGGCAGAGGAGAGAAGATTTTAACAATCAGGAAACAAATAAAAAAGAGTCGATACTTTTAAGGAGAAAAATTTACGAACAGGATAAACTGTGTCATGCTCGTAACACTAATATTTCTCTTTTCGAACGCTCTCACACAAAAAAAGAGGGTTTTGAAAAGAAAATTATCCTAAAACCAATCTATTAAAAATAATTTAACTAAACTTGCAGGGGTAAACTTAAGGTTGAAGACATACACCATAGAAGAATTGGTGGATTTCATAAAATATACTATCTAATCAAAATGAAAAGAAATATCCTTTACTTATTCTTTGCAATATTATCATTTTCTACTGAAACAATTTTTGCCCAAAAAACAATTAAAGTAGCCTGCGTGGGAAACAGTATTACCTACGGTGCTGGCATTGTAAACAGAGAGAAGAACTCCTATCCGGCACAGCTTCAGGAATATTTAGGCGATAATTATGAAGTGAAAAATTTTGGGGTATCTGCTCGGACAGTATTAATCAAAGGCGATTATCCTTATGTAGAAACGGATGTTTATAAACAATCCCTCGCATATCAACCGGATGTTGTTTTGATTAAACTGGGTACTAACGACACTAAACCTCAGAATTGGAAATATCAAGATGATTTCTTGGAAGATTATCAAGCGCTTATTGACAGTTATCGAATGCTAAGTTCACATCCTCGTATTATTTTGCTCACACCGATACGTTGCTTCCTGCCGGAAGGTTCATCTATTAATGCACAATTCATTGAAAAAGAGGTAAGGCCAATGGTTGAAGAATTAGCCTGGAAAAATAATCTGGAGATCATCAATATGTTTAACATATTCGGTGATGAGTTTAAGGATTATCTTACTCCCGATAAGCTCCATCCTTCTTCCATTGGGGCTGGATTAATGGCAAAAAAAATATATAATTATCTTTCTTTACCACATTATACTCAAACAAAACCTATCAAATCACTCATTCCTCAAAACGCCAAGAAATTTAATTTTCATGGGAACCAAGGTTATGAATTCTATGATAGAGGCGTCCTATGTAAAATTGTTAGACCGTATGTTGATGCTAATGGAAAACCATGGGTGATTCGTGCACGTTTCTGGGGGCATGAACCCCAAACAGATATTGATCTTCTTGAGCAGGGTTTCTATATTACGTATTGTGACGTAGCTGATCTCTATGGTTCAAATAAAGCTGTTGAGCGATGGAATAGATTTTATAAAAAAATGGTCAAAGCCGGATTAAACAAAAAGGTAGTTTTGGAAGGAATGAGTCGGGGAGGTCTAATTGTTTATAACTGGGCAGCAAAAAACTCACATAAAGTAGCTTGTATTTATGCCGATGCCCCGGTAATG
>CALFXE010000192.1 GCA_937927845.1 uncultured Paludibacter sp. | reverse complement strand
GAAAATATTGATCAGCGATCACAAGAAATCCTATGAAATCGCAAAAGCCCAGGGAGATGTCATTGGGATGCTGGTAATAAAAGGAGCAGAAATTACGCGTCAGAAACCGCTGGGTCACCTGAACGCCCTTTTTATTCAAGATGCGAACAAGCTTGAGCGTCCGGATGCGATTGAAGCGATCGATGAGGCAATGAAACAAGGTGGTTTTATTTTATGGAATCATCCCGGTTGGCCGGATGATAAAAGCACAATGTACCCTATTCATAGAGAATTAATTGAAAAGCAGAAAATTCACGGAATAGAAGTTTTTAATGGTTGGGAGGCTTATCCGAAGGTTATTGACTGGTGTCAGGAGTTTAATCTGGCTCCCATATCCAACTCTGATATTCACTACACCAGTGCCAACCTCTACAGGGGGAAGTTAATGCGTCCAATGACCCTGGTATTTGCTAAAGATTATACCGAACAGGGAGTTAAGGACGCGATGTTTTCGGGCAGAACCCTGGCATTCTATAACAATGTTTTGTCAGGAGATGAAGGATTACTGAAATCCCTTATCAAAGCTTCACTTTCTGTGAGAGTGATTAACGAGAAAAATGGGATGATCGAGATCACCAATCTCAGCGATATCGCTTATGAAATCAAGTATGGGGAGTATATGTACCCAATGCCGTTATATCCGAATCAGGTGTTGCGTGCAACCATCCCTACCAGCACCGACGTTGAATTCTCAAATTGTATATGTGGGAAGGACCGTCACATCACGTTGAAATTGTGGTAAGAAATCACTTTTTTTAAACCGTACGACATAAGCTAATAAAAATAATCGGGATCATTACCAACCTGAATATCATTTCAGGGTCAAATCTTATATATAATATGCAAAAGAATCAAATTGTCGTTATAGGAAGTTCAAACTTGGACTATATCGTAACTACGGATCATTTCCCCAAAGGAGGGGAAACCCTTGAAGGATTGTCATTTACACAAGCCATGGGAGGCAAAGGGGCCAACCAGGCGGTCGCAGCCTGCAGATCAGGCGGAGCCGTAAGTTTCATCACTTGCGTAGGAAACGATCTCAATGGGAAAAATGCTTTGGCTTATTATAACAAGGAAGGGATAGATGTATCGCTTGCTCTTGTAAAGGAGAATGTCACCACTGGGACTGCCTCAATCTGGGTAGATAAACACGGAGAGAACAGCATCATTGTGATTCCGGGTGCCAACCAATACCTCTCCTCCGATTATATCATTCCCCACTCCAACCGCCTCATTCAGGCCAATACTATTTTGCTTCAAATGGAAATTCCTTATGAAACAGTAAAGACGATTTGCAAAATATCAACGGGGCATACAAAAGTAATCTTAAATGCCGCTCCCGCTTACAGTATTGAAGATGAGATTTTACAGTCCATTTATATGCTGGTGGTGAATGAAACTGAAGCAGAAACCATCAGCAAATGCCAAATTGAGCAAATTGGTGAAGAGGAAATGGTAAAAACTCTTTTACAGAAAGGGGTGAAAAACGTGATCCTCACCCTTGGCAGTAGCGGATGCATATACAGCAACGGCACTGATTGGTTAAAGATTCCAGCATTCAAGGTACAGGTAAAAGATACCACCGCGGCGGGAGATACTTTCTGTGGGGCTCTTGCAGTCGGAATTGGGAAATACAGCGAAATTAAACAAGCACTTATTTATGCAACTGCAGCGGCAGCGCTATGTGTCACCTCACTTGGAGCACAGCCTTCAATACCCGATGAACAGGACATTGTCACCTTTTTAAATCAAAACAATATCTACCTGTAAAACATCAAAGTGCATATTTGCTGTTACTGTAAATTATACACACTTCTTATTATAAATTATAAATAATGATCCTTTTAAGAATGCGGAAAACAATTTTAAAAATAGCTGTTATTATCTTCACAATGAGCTTGACGGGATGTACCTCCTTAACACGAAAAAACGATCTTGACATAAAATACCGGAGGCTACCCGTCCGGGAATATCGAGATAAATTACAGGCAGGCTGGCTCGGCCAGATAGTGGGGGTTAGTTGGGCTGCCCCCACCGAATTCAAGTGGAAAGACGAAATTATCCCTTTAGAGGAGATGCCACTATGGGGCCATGAAATGATTAATGAAGCTTTTAATCAAGACGACCTCTATGTGGAAATGACCTTCTTGCGCTCTCTGGAAGAGTATGGCATAAGTGTTTCTATCCGTCAGGCAGGTATTGATTTCGCAAATACGGAATACCCTTTATGGTGTGCTAATGAGACCGGCAGACGCAACCTGCGCATGGGGATTGCCCCTCCCGATTGCAGTCATCCGGCTTTCAGCAACAACCCTCATGATATTGACTATCAGATAGAAGCCGATTACTCCGGTCTTATCGCCCCCGGAATGCCCAATGTGCCGATAGCCTTGGGTGATACATTCGGACGACTGATGAATTACAGCGACGGTGTGTATGCGGGGCAATTTGTCGGCGGTATGTATAGTGAAGCGTTTTTTGAAGATGATATCATAAAAATCATCGAGGCAGGGTTAGCATGTATCCCCGAGGGATGCCAATATGCCGAGATGGTACGCGACGTGGTTTCATGGTACAAGGCCAACCCGACCGATTGGAAAGCCACTTGGGAGTTATGTCAGGAAAAGTATCGGAGAAATCCCGAATACCAAAAGAACTCAAACGGTGGTATAGATGTGAAAATAAATGGAGCATATATCCTTATCGGTATGCTTTACGGAGAGAAGGATATAGACCAGACAATTATTATTTCTACCCGTTGTGGACAAGACTCCGATTGCAACCCTTCAAATGCAGCAGGTGTGTTGTTTACCACCATGGGTACGTCGAACCTGCCAGACCGATTCAAGGAAAATCTTGACCAGGAAACCAAATTCTCCCACACGCCTTACAATTTCCCGAAATTGCTTGACGTTTGCGAAAAGCTTGCCAGAGAATACGTTGTGCAAGAAGGTGGACGTGTAGAGACCGATTCAAACGGAGAAGAAGTATTTGTGATTCCCGTTAAAACACCCACTCCAAGTCCATTGGTGTTTAGTTGGGATCCGGAACCGATAGCCAACTCTCTTTTCACGGAAAAAGAAATGGAGAAGATTAAACATTTAGCCATGGTGAATATTCAGGGTGATCTGGACCAACGATTCCCGGGATGGATAATCGCTTTTTGCGGCTCCGATATGCAGCCGGGACTCCGCGAGACCTACAAAGGAAAAAACAACGTGCTTCTTACGCATCCTTTATCTAAAGATATGCCTTGCGTGCTAACACGAGTTGTAGACATTCCCAATGGGAAGAAGACAGTTCTTAAGACTCAGGTGTCTCACCATAACGGAGGCGATTGGCTACTGGTTATTCGGGTCAACGGTTCTATACAAAAAGAGGTGACCATCGGGAAGGATACCGTAGATGAAAACGGATGGTTAGATGTTGAATTTGACCTAACTCCCTTTGCAGGAAATAAAAATGTCAAAATAGACCTTGAGAATAAAGCAAACGGGTGGGCATGGGAGGCCGCATACTGGAGTGATATACGCATAGAGAATCTATAGTCTACCATCCACTCTGTTTATTATAAATTCAATACAATTTAAAAAAGTTATGCTACGAAACACTATATTTATTTTACTTTTTAGCTTATCAGCAACACTGTTTTCGCAGGTAAAAGACCAACAGTTTCCATTAGCCCCAAATTCCATAAAACTACATGGGAATTTGGAAAACGACATACAAAATTCCCTGGTCAATTGGAATAAGGGTGTACTCCCTTACGCCACTTTCGTTGATTTGTTTCGCGTGGGAAGGACCCAGTTCGCACTGGGTGAGATGTGGGGTAAGGCAACCCGGTCGGCAAGCTTGTTCTATCGTTACACCCAAGATCCCGAACTGAAAACAATATTGGATGAAACCGTTAAGGATTTGCTCTCTACCGAACGCCCGAATGGAAGTATCAGTTGTTCGCCAATAGAAAAGCAACCTGAAAGCGCCACAGGAGATATATGGGAGCGGAAATACGTTATGCTTGGACTGATGGATTATT
>CALFXE010000191.1 GCA_937927845.1 uncultured Paludibacter sp. | reverse complement strand
AACAGAACCAATAAATGTTGATCACTACGAAAATTATGCTGATTGCTCGCATAAACTCCATGACTTTGGCAAGTCCTCTTAAATCATCTTCTTGTTGCATTTTCTTAAAAATTAGATTGTTAATAAATCAATGAATATCTCTACATCTGCCTGCCATACCTGCGTTTTTTCTTTTTCTTTCGACGTGGCAACGGCATTTCCTCTTTTGGGTGGTTTTCCGGCTCCGGAGCAAGAATCGAGAAAAGCCCACCCGTTACACTATCTGAAGTGTCAAACTGTGTAGTTGATTTCTCGGTATTCTTATAAATGTCGGAAAGGCGGGTATCTTGAATTGGCTCTTGTACCTGCTGTTGATTTCCACCGTACAAATCGTTGAATACATTGGCGGAATAATCTTTGCCCAATCGAGAACCGTTCAAAACGGTACGGGTTGTGTGGTCTATGAATGTTGCTCCATAGATACGCCCTTCGTCGTTACGCCTGAACAGCACGTCAATACCCTGCTGCCTTAACTTCGCTCGAAACTCGCTCTCACTCTGGCTGCCCTGTTTGGCTTCCGATACCACTTTGAGTGTATGAGCTTTCAGGTTTTTGGATTTGATACGTTCGGCTGATTTCTCCATGCGTTTTTCAAGCCCGTCATATCCGACCGATTTTCCGAAAATAGACGACTTTAGCGGATTACCGACTTTGTTGCCCTCGCTATCCGTAGCCGAATACAGTAATCCCCGATACGGTTTGCCCTTCGCTTCGCCTTTCAGTTCCTCTACATTTATATTATATAAGGAAAGAACGGCTTTGTATTCGCCCATGCTTTGAAAATGATACATGGAAGCCAACGGTTTGATAACCGAAGCAATCTGTTTTTTCAAATCGCCTTTTAAAATATTGACAGGAGAAAGTTCCCACCCTTCGGAACGTTTTTGCCCCTCCGCAGGGTGTAGGTTATATTTGCGTTCCAAATCTTCGGTAATGGCTTTGCTCCGTTCATGCTCCTTGTAGCTGTCGATTTTCTTGCCCTCGCTATCCACCCGAAGCGATACGATATGCAGGTGTTCCCGTCCAATATCTTCATGTTTGAAGATTAGATAAGGCTGATTGCCGTAACCGAGTTTCTCCATGTATTCCCGCCCGATGTCCGCCAGTTGGTCATCCGATAAACGGTCGTCAGGATGCGGATTCAGTGATACATGGAAAACAGGTTTTTCGGTGCGGAAGTGAGCCGGAACAAACTGCATAAAATCGTCCATGCATTCCGTAACATTGAACTGTCCGTCGGTAGGTTCAAACACAAGATTGCTTCCGAGAATCTTTCCTAAACCCTCGTCCACTTTCTCCTGATTGTATGCCAACGCACCGTACAGGTTGCTTCCAATGTTTATTTTTGCAACCATTTACATAATATTTTCCCGTTCGACAAAATAAGCGAGCTTCTTTTGTGCTCACTTACCCAAATATTTTTCCTTAAATTCTTCCGATAATTCCAGAATTTTCCGTCCGATTTCAACCAGTTCAACCGTTGCTTTCTCCAATTTATAGAGCAGAGCGAGTGCTTTTTTCTCCGAAAAATTGCTGTGCAATTCCTTTACAACTTGGTTGTAATTCACGCCCACCGCACGGAATTGTGCATAAAACGAAGTGAGTTTGGTAACGTATTCCATAGCGGAACGGTCGATTTTTACCACACGAAACTCGTCCCCGAACACACGGGCAGCGATAAAACGTGCCATTGATTGTACTCCCGATTGCTCAAACATGGAGAGAAACCGGGCGTGTTCAACAGCCGTGAAGTTTACCGAGTAACGGTAATTTGCAGGGTCATTCTTTGGGGAGCGTCCCCCCTTTCCCCGTTTTGGGGAGTTCTTTGCATTTTCATTCATACGTCGGATTTTTTTAGTGGTACAATCCGTCGTTTCGGCATCCGCCGCCATACAATCATTGCCCGAAATGATTCCATAAGCAACCCGACTTCGGAGGGTTTGCGTCCCCCTTGTGGGGCAAGCATTTTTTGCAGCAAAACGGCTTCCGTGCAGCAAAAAAAACAGCTTGCTATTTGCCATGTCGCAAATAAAATCTGCCCTGAACAGGGGCAGATATGAATGCGAGGAAAGCGAGCTAAAATGGCGGTCGATTACCTCCCAACGTTTCATGCTGCAAAGTTACAGGCTAAAGTAACGTGCTGTATTCCAGTGAGCGAAGCCACTTGCTGCCAAATCGAAGCCACTTGCTGCCACCTCGTGAAAAAGTAGTGTGCAGGAGAAATTTTAGGCATTCATTTGCAGAGGAATTGAAAAAGCAAATAAGTAGATATTCAAATTTTCAATGATTTGAAAAAGTAATGAAATGAAGATTTGAAAATGTAGAAAAGCAATTCGGCAAAGATTTGATTATTCAAAAAAGCATTGACGTAATGAAGTAATGACTTACTGTCGTAAAGACGTACATAAGTATTGACGTAAATAATTGCAGAAATGACAAAGCAAAGAAATATTGAAATGCTGAAGTGTATAGCTGCATAGCTAAAAAAGTAAAGAAACACTTATGTAGAAAGATAATGAAATAAGGACTTACTGAAACATTGATATAAATAAGTAATCATTTAAAAAATTAAGACAATGGAAAAGAAAACTTTGAATGTGGCTTTCTCAACCCAAAAGGGCGGAGCCGGAAAAACAACTCTTACGGTGTTGGTAGCTTCCTACCTGCACTATGTGAAAGGTTACAACGTAGCTGTGATTGACTGCGACTTTCCGCAACACTCGATTGCGGATATGCGGAAACGGGATTTGCAAATGACAATGGAAGACGACCATTACAAGCTCATGGCTTACGAGCAATTTTCCTCGCTCGGCAAAAAAGCATACGTCATTGTAGAGAGTAGTCCCGAAAACGCAATGGAAGATGCCAAAGCCGTAATTGAAGAAATGAATCCTGATTTTGTATTCTTCGACCTGCCGGGAACAATCAACAATCCTGCGGTGGTACACACGCTTTCACTTATGGACTACATTATTGCTCCGATCAGTGCCGACCAATTAGTGTTGGAAAGTACCCTGCAATATGTGATTACGGTAAATGATGCCCTGATTACGCCGGGCAAAGCCAAAATCAAAGGATTGTACCTGCTTTGGAATCTTGTTGATGGGCGGGAAAAGACGGAATTATACGAAGTGTATGAAGACGTGATTGACAAACTGGGTTTTCCGCTTTTCAAAACATTCCTGCCCGACAGCAAACGATTCCGCAAAGAGCAGTCGGTCAGCCATAAAGCCTTGTTCCGTTCAACGCTGTTCCCTGCGGATAAGGTACTGGTAAAGGGAAGTAATCTCGATACTCTGATTGATGAAATGTTGGACACTCTAAAATAATCAGATTATGGCAAAGAAGAAAGAAGAAGTGAATCTGAGTGATATTGACGCAAATTTCGTCATTGCTTCATTCAAGAACAAAGACAGGCTGAACAATCCGAGTTCCATTCCCAGAGCATTAGTTCCCGAACATGAGAAAAATCAGGAACAGGAAGCAAAACCCGAAGAAACTTCGGAAAATGAAACTTCGGAAGAAAAGCAGGACATACACACTCCTGTAATACAAGCCCGTGAAAGCACCCGCAAGAAGAAAGGGCAGGTAAATTACAAGGAAACCTTTGCCCGACGTAATGAAATCAAAACACGGGAATGTGTTTATATCAGCCGTGAAATACATTCCAAAATCGTGAAACTGGTCAGGGCGTTGGAAGACACGAGTATTACAATCGGCGGATACATAGACGTTGTGCTGTCGGAGCATTTGGAACAGCACAAGGAAGAAATAAACGAGATTTTCCGCCAATCGCGGAGAGATTTATTATAAACCAATAAAAGATACAAGAGTATGATACCCAATCCGATTATTTACAACGATACCACGATAACGACAGGTCTTATCGTGTGTTGCCTCGTGGCGCTTGCTGCGGTAATGATACCCAAAGCAGTACGCCACAGAAAACAAGTGAAGCAAAATGAGAGTGAGAAAACTGTTCAGGACGAAGAACCGGAAGTGCAAATGGTTGTCGTGCCAAGCAAAGAAATTTCACTTGAAAAATCAATGGCTGACTATAAAAGACAATTTATAGCCAATACAAAAGAGCCGAGAAATGGGAAAGCAGTAGGGATTCGCAAAAAATACCATACCCGCATTTCACAGATAGTAGAATATATCGGCGATGATGAGGTTTCCATATTCAGCTATTTGGACAACGTATTGAAGCACCATTTTGAAACCTACCATGACGAGATTTCAGAACACTATAAGAATATTGACGATGACTACTTAATCCCAAGAAGGTAATCATGGAAAAGATATTCATAACCGTAGTTATCCTGTACGCTCTTTTCGTTGCAATCTACCTTCTGCAACTGAAAGTAGGCAAAAGGCGAAGAAAGAACATTATCGGCGAAGGCTCGACAATCCAAGAAACAGGGCGATTGAAGTCGGATATTGTCGGCAAAAGCCGATTCGATTTAAGGGAAGCGAAGCCACTTGCTGCCAAATCGGAGCCACTTGCTGCCAGCTCGCCAAAAACGGAAAATCCGACGGAAAATCCCGATACATTTGTTCCGCCTAACGAGGTAAAACTGTCAGCAGAGGTGCCGCAGGAGGAACTGGACAAAGCGTTTTCCGATACTCCGCCCGACGAAGATGACGAGCCGATGGAGATTGATTATTCGCTCGAATATGAACGGACGGACGAAAACGAAGATGAGCCGGAAGACGAGGAAGAAGAAGTCGAAGGCACGGCACAAGCCGCACTCGCTTCGGGAGTTCAGTTCGATGATTTGGGAAATATGGTTCGTACGATAAGCAAAACGAACGAAGCCACTCCCGAACAAAAGCAGAAAGCGGGCAATACCCTGTTGGAGATACGACAGACCGATATGTTTGAGCAGGTGGTTTCAGGAAAACCCGATGCAAAGAAAATTGTTTCCGACCTCATGGCAGAAAGCCTTTCGGCTTTTTATGAACTGAAAGATAAGGAAGCCGGAACTACCGGAAGCGGAAAGAAGGCTCCCGACACTTTTAATATCAAAGATTTCGCATAGAGCGAACAGTATTAATAATGTAAAACAAAAAAGAGATGAAAGAAAGAGATTACGGTTAGCGTAGATAAACCGAAAACAAAAAGGTCTTATGACCTACCACTAAAAAAATTCAATAGTAACAACCCGGTAAGCGGGACTATCCAACCCGCTTACCATTTTAACAATTTCTCAATATGACAAAGAAAAAAGTTCTTATGTCAGCAGCCTTAATTCTGGCTGCTGTTTCAAGTGCATTCGCACAAGGTAACGGTGTTGGTGGTATTACCGAAGCTACCAATATGGTAACCAGCTACTTCGACCCCGGAACAAAATTGATCTACGCGATTGGCGCTGTCGTCGGTTTGATTGGAGGCGTAAAGGTGTACGGAAAGTTCAGTTCCGGCGACCCCGATACAAGCAAAACGGCGGCGAGCTGGTTCGGAGCTTGTATCTTCCTTATCGTTGCCGCAACCATTCTGCGCTCATTCTTCCTTTAATCGACTTCATACAGAAAAAGTTATGGAGTTTAATATCAACAAAGGAATAGGCAAGAGTGTGGAGTTCAAAGGCTTGAAATCCCAATACCTTTTTATATTCGCCGGAGGCTTGCTTGCCGTCTTTGTGGTTTTTGTCATTATGTATATGATTGGCATTGACCAGTGGGTGTGTATCGGCTTCGGCATAATCGCTGCTTCGGTATTGGTTTGGCAGACCTTTAGCCTGAATGAAAAATACGGGGAACATGGGCTAATGAAAGTCATGGCTGTAAAACAGCACCCTCGCTATTTGATAAACAGGAAAACGCCGCACCGCCTATTCAAAAAGAAAAGAAAGGAGGTAGCGTATGCGTAATATCATGAAAGCGGCGACTATCGAAAGTAAGTTTCCGCTGTTGGCTGTCGAACATGACTGCATCATATCAAAGGATGCAGATATTACGGTTGCCTACCGTGTGGAACTGCCGGAACTGTTTACCGTAACCAGTACCGAATACGAAGCGATTCATTCGTCATGGGCGAAAGCAGTAAAAGTCCTGCCCGAATACAGCGTGGTGCATAAGCAGGATTGGTTTGTGCGTGAAACCTACAAACCACAGGCGGATAAGGAAGATATGAGTTTCTTATCCCGCAGTTTTGAAAAGCACTTCAACGAACGCCCGTTCCTGAATCATTCGTGTTTCCTGTTCCTGACCAAAACAACCAAAGAACGAATGAAAATGCAGAGCAATTTCTCGTCGCTATGTCGTGGAAACATTATTCCAAAGGAAGTGAACAAGGATACAAGTGTGAAGTTCTTGGAAGCCGTCGGACAGTTTGAACGTATCATGAACGACAGCGGATTTGTCCGCCTTACCCGTATCCCTTCCGATGAAATTACAGGTACGGACGAACAAGCGGGGTTGATTGAAAAATATTTTGCTCTATCGTTGGACGATACCACCTGCTTGCAGGATATGGAACTGGGTAGCGATGGGCTTCGGGTAGGTAGTAAACATGTTTGCTTGCATACGCTTTCGGATGCGGAAGATCTGCCGGGACGAATCGGTACGGATATGCGTTACGAAAAACTATCTACCGACAGAAGCGATTGTCGTTTGTCTTTCGCTTCGCCAGTCGGTTTGCTTTTGTCGTGCGACCATATCTACAACCAGTATTTGTTTATCGAAAACAGTGCCGAAAACCTGCAAAAATTCGAGAAAAGTGCAAGGAATATGCAGTCGCTTTCAAGGTACAGTCGGGGCAATCAAATTAATCGCGAGTGGATTGACCAGTATTTGAATGAAGCCCACTCATTTGGATTGACTTCCATTCGGGCGCACTTCAATGTGTTGGCATGGAGCGACGACGTGGAAGAACTCAAACATATCCGCAACGACGTTGGGTCGCAGTTGGCTCTTATGGAATGTAAGCCACGCCACAATACGGTGGACGCTTCCACTTTGTATTGGGCAGGAATGCCGGGCAATGGTGGGGATTTTCCTGCCGAAGAATCGTTCTACACGTTTATCGAACCAGCACTCTGCTTCTTTACGGAAGAAACGAACTACCGCAGTTCGCCCAGTCCGTTCGGTATCAAAATGGCTGACAGGGTGAGTGGTAAACCGCTACATGTGGATATTTCCGATTTGCCCATGAAGAAAGGAATTATTACGAATAGGAATAAATTCATTCTTGGGCCGAGCGGAAGCGGTAAATCTTTTTTTACCAACCACATGTGCCGTCAGTATTATGAGCAGGGAACGCATATCGTGTTAGTGGACACGGGTAATTCGTATCAGGGATTATGCAACCTGATTAACCGCAAAACAAACGGTCAGGACGGGGTGTATTTTACCTATACCGAAGAAAATCCGATTTCATTTAATCCATTTTTCACGGACGATAATGTCTTCGACATTGAAAAGCGTGAGAGTATAAAAACGCTTATCCTGACTTTGTGGAAAAGGGATAACGAGCCGCCTTCACGGGCGGAAGAAGTCGCCCTCTCCAATGCAGTCAGCCAGTATATCGAAAAACTGAAGACGAACAAAAAGTTAGAACCGTCTTTCAACACATTCTATGAGTTCGTTCGGGACGATTACAAAAAGGTACTGGAAGAAAAAAAAGTGCGAGAAAAAGATTTTGACATTGCCAACTTCCTGAACGTGCTTGAACCCTACTATCGTGGGGGAGAATACGACTTCCTGCTGAACTCGGATAAGCAACTGGATTTATTGTCTAAACGCTTCATTGTCTTTGAAATTGATGCGATAAAAGACCATAAAATCCTCTTTCCTGTGGTTACAATCATCATTATGGAAGTTTTCATCAACAAGATGCGCCGTTTGCAAGGTATCCGTAAAATGATATTAATAGAAGAAGCATGGAAAGCGATTGCCAAAGAGGGTATGGCAGAGTACATTAAGTACCTCTTTAAGACCGTTCGTAAGTTCTTCGGCGAAGCCATTGTCGTAACGCAGGAAGTCGATGATATTATCGCTTCTCCTATCGTGAAAGAGAGTATTATCAACAACTCCGATTGTAAAATCCTGTTAGACCAACGCAAATACATGAACAAGTTCGACAGTATTCAGGCGTTGCTCGGATTGACCGAAAAGGAAAAGTCGCAGGTACTCTCAATTAATATGTCGAATGTTCCCAGTCGTAAATACAAGGAAGTCTGGTTCGGTTTGGGTGGTGTACAATCGGCTGTCTATGCCACAGAAGTGAGTTTGGAAGAGTATTACACATACACGACCGAAGAATCCGAAAAACTGGAACTCTTGCAACTAACCGAAAAACTGGACGGCAATATCGAACTGGCGATAAAGCAGCTTGCCGAAAGCAAACGACAGGAGTAGCCATGAAAAGAAAAAGATATAAGCCTGCTACGGCACTGCAAGTATATACCTCTTTTCCGCTTCGTGATATATGCGGGACATGGGAAAGCCTTTGCGGTTCCCCAATTATTCGGATATACCATGACGGTAGTCGATTCCGGTTGCAGTTTATTTACAGACACGATACGGCGTTTACCGTCCCGATTATCCAATGCTGGGGATATACCTTTTTCAATTTCTACGGTATGATACGCATTGCCTACGATAGTGAGCGGGATATGCTCCTGCTTACTACCGAAGGCGAATACAAACGGGTGTACGACTAACGTGCAACCGAAATTCAATCAATAAATCAATTAAAAAGTAACAGTTATGAAACGAATATTTATGTGCCTTGTAGTGGCACTCAGTATGTTCTCCTTTCAGGCGAAAGCACAATGGGTTGTAACCGATCCGAGTAATCTTGTGCAAAATATCATTGGTGCGGTTCAGGGAACAACCACCGCTTCCAATATGATAAGCAATGTACAGGAGAGTATCAAAATCTACAAACAGGGTAAGGAATACTACGACGCACTCAAATCCGTCCACAACCTGATTAAAGACGCACGTAAGGTACAGAAGACTATCGAAATGGTCAGCGAGATTACCGATATATACGTGAATGGATTTAACAAAATGTTGAGCGATCCCAATTTTTCCGCCAATGAATTGGTGGCTATTTCAGCAGGCTATGCCAAGCTGTTGGAGGAAGGCGGAGCGTTGGTAACAGATTTGAGAAACATAGTTACCGGAAGCAACGGACTTTCCCTGTCGGACAAAGAACGTATGGATGCGATAGACCAAGTACATAGCAAAATGTTGGAATACCGTAACCTCACGAAGTATTTTACCCAAAAGAGCATTTCGGTTTCGTATCTCCGTGCCAAAGAAAAGAACGATACCGACAGGGTACTGGCTCTTTACGGAAGTCCGTCTGAAAGGTATTGGTAATCAAAAAAATAATCAAGTTATGAATTTTGATAACCTACACCAGATTTTACAAAATCTGTACAATGACATGATGCCCCTTTGTAGCGATATGATTGGTGTTGCAAAGGGGTTGGCAGGACTGGGAGCTTTATTCTCTGTGGCGTATAGGGTATGGCAGGCGTTAAGCCGTGCCGAACCTATCGACATATTTCCCTTGCTTCGTCCCTTTGCCGTTGGGCTGTGCATAATGTTTTTCCCTACAATCGTATTGGGAACTATCAACGCTGTTTTGTCGCCAGTCGTAAAAGGGGCGCATACGATTATGGAAAACCAAATAACCGATGTACAGGCATTGCAAGCTGAAAAGGATGCGTTGGAATACGATGCCCGTGTCCGTGAGGGCAAAGCATGGATGGTAGATAACGAAGAATGGGATAAGAAAATGGAAGAACTCGGCATGTGGGATACGCCTGAAATTATCATGATGTGGGGCGAACGGGCATGGTACGATATTAAAGAATGGTTCCGGCAGTTGATTCGGGATTTCTTTGAGTTGTTGTTCAATGCTGCCGCCCTGACTATCGATACGCTACGGACATTTTTCCTTGTCGTGTTGGCCATATTGGGTCCCATAGCGTTTGCCTTCTCCATTTATGACGGGTTTCAGGCAACGCTGACCCAATGGCTCACACGCTATATCAGTATTTATCTCTGGCTGCCGATTTCCGATATTTTTTCCGCTGTACTATCGAAAATACAGGAATTAATGCTTCAACAGGATATTGCCCTTTTGCGAGACCCAAACTATATCCCTGACGGCTCAAACGGTGTGTATATCGTGTTCCTGATTATAGGAATTATCGGATACTTCACTATCCCGACAGTAGCAGGTTGGATTATCCAATCGGGCGGTGCAGGTGCTTATGGAAGTGCGGTAAATAAAACGGCAAGCAAGGCAGGCGGAATTGCCGGAGGCGTTGCAGGCTCGGTAGCGGGTAATGTCGGCGGTCGTCTGCTCGGTAAGTAATCAATTTATTAAACTAAAAAAGTAATGGAATTTAAGTCATTAAAAAACATTGAAACAAGTTTCAAGCAGATAAGGATTATCGCCATTGTGTTTGTCGTCTTGTGTGCGGGAATAACGGGCTATTCGGTTTGGAGTTCCTATGCATTCGCCGAAGAACAACGGCAGAAAATCTATGTATTGGACGAGGGTAAATCGCTCATGTTGGCTCTTTCGCAGGACTTATCGCAAAACCGTCCTGTGGAAGCCCGTGAGCATGTAAAACGTTTTCACGAACTGTTTTTCACGCTATCGCCCGATAAAAGCGCCATTGAATCGAATATCAACAGGGCGTTGTTCCTTGTCGATAAAAGTGCATTCAAATATTATCAGGATATGCAGGAGAAAGGCTATTACAACCGAATTATATCGGGAAATATCAATCAGATTATTCAGGTTGATTCCGTAGCTTGCAACCTCGATGCGTATCCTTATAAAACTACTGTGTATGCAAAGCAAATGATAATCAGGGCGAGCAATGTAACCGAACGAAGTCTGGTAACACGGTGCGACCTTAGAAACTCCGTCAGGAGCGACAACAATCCGCACGGATTTATCATGGAACGCTTTGAAATAATTGAAAACAGGGATTTACGAACCATAGACCGATAAGCCATGATACGGAAATTAATCAATCGGATAAGTGACTGGCTTGAAGACGGGATACGCAGTATTTGCAGACCGTTAAGCCCCGATGCAAGGGTTATCGTAATCCTGACCATGCTACTCCTGTTCGGCGGATTGTCTATCTACATGACGGTTTCTTCCATATATAATATGGGAAAGAAAAGCGGTCAGCAAATGCAGATAGAACATATCAAACGCTTGGAACTGGAGCATTCGCAAAAAGCGGATAGTATAAACCAATTAAACAGATTTAAGTATGAGTAATGCAAATGAAGGCAACGAACGGAAACCCGACGTTACCGAAACTAAAAAAGAGAGTAAGCCGAAAAAGGAACTTACCCCGCAGGAGCTTCAGAAGCGGAAGAAAATGCTTATCTACCCGCTGTTCGGACTGCTGTTTATCGGGTCGATGTGGCTCATTTTTGCTCCTTCGGGAGATAAGAATGACAAGCAACCCGACGGCTTCAACTCCGAACTGCCCATTCCCAAAGACGAAGCAATCGTAGGAGATAAGCGGACGGCTTACGAGCAGGAAGCCATGCAGAACAAGCAAAACGAGAAAATGCGGAACTTGCAGGATTTCGCTTTTATGCTTGGAGAGGAAGAAAACCGCAAGGCACAGGCTAATGAGCCGCAGGTAAATCTCACTCCCGATATTCAGGACGTGCCGACTAACAATCGTGGTTCACAAACGGGAATCCAATCTTCGGCAAGTGCCTATCAGGACGTAAACCGACAGTTGAATGACTGGTATGAGCAACCTGCAACCAATGCGAACGAACAGGTACAATCAGAGACAGAAATGCGTATTCAGGAATTGGAAAGGAAGCTGGCTGAAAAATCGGCTGCCGATGAGCAACTGGAACTGATTGAAAAATCGTATGCGATTGCAGCTAAGTATATGCCCAACGGACAACCCGAACAGGTGCAACCTGTGGACAACACAATCAGTTTGAAAGAAAAGGTTATCCCGAAACCTGTGTCGCAAGTCCACCAAAGTGTGGTTTCATTATTGGCTGCACCAATGGAAAACGATGAGTTTTTGGAGCAATACAGCAAGCCCCGAAACATGGGATTTATCACGGCGGCAGGCAACGAAGCGGTAACGGATAAAAACAGTATCCGTGCTTCGGTGTACCAAACCGTAACGATTTCCAACGGAAAGGAACTGCAACTTCGGCTACAAGAACCCATGCGAGCGGGAAACATGCTGATCCCTGCAAACACTATTCTTACAGGGAGTGCAAAGATTGGCGGAGAACGCCTGCACATTACCATTACGTCAATCCAGTATGCGGACAATGTGCTGCCTGTTGAAATGGAAGTGTACGATATGGATGGTATGCAGGGGATTTTCGTTCCGAACTCGGACGAATTGAATGCAGCCAAAGAAATTGCCGCCAATATGGGTACATCAATGGGAAGTTCCATAACGATTACTGACGATGCAGGCTCACAATTGGCTGCCGATTTAAGCCGGAGCGCCATTCAGGGAGTATCGCAATTTTTCAGTAAGAAGATGCGGGAAGTAAAAGTAACGCTGAAAGCGGGATACAAGGTCTTGTTACTCCCGAAAGCGTAAAAAAGGTCTATTGACCAGCAAAAAAAAAATCATAATAATAACAATTAAAACAAATTTCGTATGAAACGATTTCTTTTTGCACTCGCCATTTTCGGGTGCGTATTCACAGCCAATGCACAAGAGTTGGAAACACAAAGTGTAGTAAAACAAGAAACAGCAAAAGTTTCTTCCCCCTCTACGGGCGATTACTTCAACGGTCTGACCAGACCGTTGACCTTTAACCGCATGATACCGCCGTATGCGTTGGAGGTAACATTCTCGAAGACGGTACACATTATTTTCCCGTCCGCTATCCGCTATGTGGACTTGGGTTCTGCCGACCTGTTGGCAGCCAAAGCGGACGGAGCGGAGAATGTTCTCCGTGTGAAAGCTGCCTTGCGAGATTTCTCCCGTGAGAGCAATCTGGCGGTTATTACCGAAGATGGTGCATATTACACTTTCAATGTAAAATATGCGGATGAGCCAGTAAAATTAAGTGTCGAAATGACCGACTTTATCCACGATGGGGAAGCAACTAACAGACCGAACAACGCAATGGAGATTTATATGCGGGAACTGGGCAGCGAATCGCCTTTGCTTGTCAAACTGATTATGAAGTCAATTTATAAGAATGACAATCGGGAAATAAAGCATATCGGGTCTAAACGTTTCGGCATACAGTACACGCTCAAAGGGATTTACACGCATAACGGGTTACTTTACTTTCACATGCAATTAAAGAATAGCTCCAATGTGCCGTTTGACGTGGATTATATCACGTTCAAAATTGTAGATAAAAAGGTCGCCAAGCGCACCGCCATTCAAGAACAGGTTGTCGTACCATTGAGAGCACACAATAACCTGACATTGATAGGGGGTAAGAGAACGGAACGGGTAGTGTTTACCTTGCCGAAATTTACGATTCCGGATGATAAGCACCTGATTATTGAACTGAATGAAAAAGAGGGCGGACGACACCAATCCTTTGTTGTCGAAAATGCCGACCTCGTGAGAGCCAAAGTGATTAACGAACTGAAAGTTAAATAACCATGAAGCGGCTATCTATTATCGTAACGTTTGTGCTGTGCCTGGTCTTTGCAGACCAAGCCCACGCACAGCGTTGTTTACCCGGTATGCAAGGCATACAGGTAACTGGCGGAATGGTGGACGGATTTCATTCGTCAGATAATAAAAACGAACTGGGGTATTATTTCGGGTTATCTATGGCCACCTATACCAAACATGCCAATAAGTGGGTATTTGGTGCAGAGTTCCTGAATAAATACTACCCTTATAAAGAAGACAGGATACCTGTCAGCCAGTTTACGGCAGAGGGTGGTTATTACCTGAAATTCCTATCCGACCGCAACAAGGTGGTTCTTTTCTCTTTGGGCGGATCTGCACTCGCCGGATACGAAACAAGCAACTGGGGAGAAAAGACACTCTTTGACGGTTCAACACTACAAAACGAGGACGCTTTTATCTACGGCGGTGCGCTTACGTTGGAAATGGAAACCTATTTATCCGACCGTGTTGTCTTTCTTTTGACCGCCCGTGAGCGGATATTGTGGGGAACTTCTACAGGGCATTTCCACTTTCAATTCGGAGCAGGACTGAAATTTATAATCAATTAGTACCATGAAAGAAAATGATGAATGGTACACGCCATCGGAGATTATTCACTCTTTGGGGGAGTTTGATTTAGATCCGGCATCTTCGGAAGAAGCATTTCGGTTAAACCAGTCGGCAAAGAAGATATATACTGCAAAAGAAAACGGGTTAATACAGGATTGGTACGGCAGGATTTGGTTAAATCCGCCATACTCCAACCCGTTATTGCAGGATTTTCTCAAAAAGATGGCAGAACACAATCAAGGTATCGCCTTAGTCTTTTCAAAGATTGAAGCGAAGTGGTTTCACGATATTGTGTTTGAATACGCTACCGCCGTAAAGTTTCTATATAACCGAATACAGTTTTTCAAACCGGACGGAACAAAGGGAACACAACCCCGAAACGGCTCAATGCTTGTTGCCTACGGAAAGGCGGATGCGGAAATACTTTCTAAAAATCCGATAAAAGGAAATTTTTTCTATTTAACAACTAATTAAAAGTAAATTCAAAATGAAAAAGTTCTTAGCATATTTTTTATACACACTATTGCTCGGTGCAATAGTCTGTGCCTGTAGCGACGATTTGGACATTAATCAGGTTTACACATATGATTTGGTATGTATGCCAGTTCAGAAAAAAATCGTTCAGGGCGAAACTGCGGAAATCCGCTGCCAACTGGTAAAAGAGGGTAACTATGAGCAAGCAAAGTTTTTCATCAGGTATTTTCAGCCTGACGGAAAAGGAGAACTGCGAATGGATGACGGAACTCTATTCCTGCCAAATGACCTGTATCCATTGAACAGGACTACATTCAGGCTCTATTATACTTCCCTAACTACCGACCAACAAGTTATTGACGTATATATCGAAGATAACTTCGGACAGGTGGTACAAAAAAACTTCAGTTGGCAGAATGACAACGGAGAGGAAGACAACGAAGAAGATGAGTTTTCACAAGAATTATCCGACTATGATTATATGCAGTTTTATCGTGTTCAACGCCCTTTGTTGGCTATGGATAGCCCATGCGTTGAATAATGCTCCGACAGACATAGATCTGTGGGGAAAGGAAGTTGAATAAGTAAAGTACCCGGAGCAATTCGGGTACTTACTGTATTTACAGATTGATTATGAAACATATAATAACGTTCTTCATTACGTTGCTTCATTTAACAGTATGGGGACAACCAAACAGAAAATCGGAGATAGAAAAATGCACGGAACTGGCTTATTCGGCAACAGAGTTCAGAGGGATTGCCGACTCCATGCAAATGACCATTGAGGAACTATGCGACTATCCCGTGATTTTCCCGATTAAAAAGCCTTCGCGTATTTCTTCGGGCTTCGGAATGCGTTACCACCCGATATATAAAGTGCGGAAGTTCCACACGGGAATTGATATACCCAAAATGAAAGGTACGCCTGTGTATGCCACTGGTAACGGCGAAGTTGTTCGCAAGGGTTATTGTTCGGGCTATGGCTACTATATCGAGATTGAACACGCAGGGGATTTCCGTTCGTTTTACGCACATTTAAGTAAGACAACAGTAAATATAGGAGATACGGTAAGTATCGCCACGCAAATTGCCTGTGTTGGCAATTCGGGAATATCAACAGGTAGCCATTTGCATTATGAGATAAGGAAAGGCAAACGCTATCTGAATCCTGCTGAATGGTGCTACTGTCTGATTGAAATATGGAATAAACAAACATTAAACGAAAAAATAGCATGAAATTTCTTACTACATATTTACAACACGGAGAGGAAATCCGATACAGGGCACGGATACATATATTCCTGTTCCTGCAACCTGCCGTACTATTGGCTATCGGATTCATATGCTATTTCGACGAAGCTCGGATAACGCAGTATTTAGGTGTAACGTTGCTGTTCTTGGGATTGGTTTCCCTTGTTCAGCGTGTATTTGTGAAAGTCGGCTCAATCTATGCCGTTACCAACAAACGGGTGATTATCAAAACGGGAGTAATAAGTCGCCGGACAGTAGAACTGGTACTTGCCAAATGCGAAGGTATTCAGGTAATACAAGGTGTTGCAGGGCGTATTTTCGGCTATGGCTCTATTGTGGTAACGACTGGTGGTGCTACCAACTGCTATTATTATGTCGCCAATCCATATCGGTTTAAGAGGGCGATAAATGAACAAATTAGATAGACGTTTGATAATTCTAATTTCTATAACAAAAGCAATCCGAAGCCAATAAAATAAAAGGTTTCGGATTGTTTGTATAATAGGCTTTTTGTTACTTTTTCTCCCGCACGTTTTCTCGGCTCACGGAAAAAGTAACGGGCGAAAAAATCGCCCGTCTTTCTAATCCTCATTATTTCACGCTTATTTCGGAAACATACCAACTGTCTTGGTACTTGTCGCCAATCAGATTGAAAACGCCCGATAATCCGCTCTCGTTGGCGTGTTTCTTGGCTTCGCTGATTGTGCCGAACTCGCCTAATTTGTTGAAACCGATAAATAGTTTGTATCTATCTCTGTTCTCCTTGTGCTTTTTTACTTCTTCCTGCAACATAACATATATTTTTTGATAATTCGTTTTCTTCTGCTCCAATTTGCCGTAAGCCTTTAACAGATACTCGTCCGTATCTATGTTGAAAAACAGGTCGTTGTGTTTTTTGTAGTCGATATATCGGGCAATGGCTCTTTCTACTTTGGTTATCTGTGCTTTGGCTGCTGAAACCTTGCCCAATATAAAGTCAAAACCTGTCTGCAAGCCTGTACGCTTATCGTAAAAGCAATGATAAACCATAATTGTTTTTCTCGGATATTTACACACTAACTTAGCCTTACGCCATTCGATAAGCCACCGCCAACGGTCTAACATATCACGGGGTATGTCTATGACGTGCAAAACTTCACGTCTTCTGTCAGGGTGTCGGATTTCAAAGGAGATATATACCCAATGTTCAATACCCAGTTCCCGTTCTGCTCTGGCAAGGTCTTTAGCATCCTGCATCCAATCGTCTACTTTTTCCTGTGCCATGATGTTAGCTGTTATAAATCTGTTGTATTTCTTCGCCTATCTTCGCCAACGCCCTGCGTTGTTCATCGGTAAGGGATAATATAAAATCATCGTTGCTGTACCATTCTCCGCTATCTTCCTGTATGCGGAAGCATCGCCTGTTGGCAGTGTCTGCGACTGCTAATAATACATCTGCTTCGGTCGGAGTCAGTCCGCTGATTGTGCAGGTCTTATTTGTCTTATTGTATTTCAATTTCATTACGTTTGGAATTGTGGGCGGATTACTCCGCCCTATGGTTACTATCGTTCTACAATCTCTAAGTTTTCATTTTTCAAGAATTTCCTGCCACATTCGCAAATGACGTGGGTATCAGTTATGCGAGTGATAACTCGTGTGATATTCTCGTGGCAAATATATGGCTTTCCGTCCCAATATCCGTTTTCTAAGTCGCCTGAAATGTGGCAATATTTGCCGATTAAATTCTCGTTTACTTCTTTTGCTTTCATGTCTTTGATTATTATATGATTAAAAGAATGATAATTGTATTGCTTTGCGCCCTGTGATTTCATCAAACAGGTTCTTGGCTTGTTTCAAAACGGATAGGGTGTATTTGTCGGTCTTACTGCTGTCCCGATTAAGCCCTGTCATCATTTCATTGAGGGCAGAGGTAAGGCATTCTTTCCGATTGTCGAATATCTTACCCCATACGCCCAAGCCGTAACCTGCTCCGCCTGTGCTGTAAGAATAGCTCATTCCGTATGTCCATTTGCCGTTTAAGCCTTTGCCCAGTGTAATATGGTTGCTTACCGCCCAACCGTCCCTATGTGGAAATTGGATTTCTTCACGCTCCAAAAAATCGGGTCTTTCCAACCAACCGTATTCGTTAAAAGCCTTTTTGGTAAAGCCGAATAGCAAATGCCGTTCGTACTCCCGTTTGTTCATCAATAACTGGCGTGGGCTATCTCCAAAACTCTCGTATTCCTCGATTATAGCCCTGTCGTTACGCCTTAGTGCGTTTAGATATATGGCTGCATTGTGGCGTTCTGCTCGGCAGAAATTGACCTCCTGCATTTGTTGCAATTTTTCGTATGCCGATAAATTTTTGTATTCCATAACTGTTGATTTTGTGGGGTAGAATAGGCTCTACCCCTTGTTATTACTTAATCCAATCCGAAATAGACGGCTAATTGCTGTTCCTGTGCTTTTGAGAATATCCAACCTGCTAACCTCTTTCCGTTGAATGTCAAATGGCTGTTAAACCGTCCACCCATTGCTTTGAGTTCGTCTTTTATGGCTCTCGTTTCTCCGAATACCGCCACCGCTTTGGCTGAATATTCTACCATTGTACAACCGCCTTCGCTTTTCTCTGTCGGTGCTGTCGGCTTGCTTGGGGGCGTTGTGTTCGGTTTTCCAATACGAATATTATCTTCGTCCCCTGCGGTGTAGGCAAAATCCTCTATCGTGCGTTCACGGTTATATACAGGCTCTTTTTCGATTATCCAACCGCTATACTTGCTTTTTCCCAAGTAATAACCGTCGCCCATGCTGTACTTTTCGCGGTGTTCATAATCTTCGTTAATCTCGGCTAAATAGGCAGTTCCCTCAAAATTGGATGCGTGTTTACGCATTTCGGAAAACAAGTCCCTTTTATGCTTGGAAAAGCCTATGATAACCGTCCGTTGTGTACTATATGAGTAGTAGTCGGTATAGCTGTCGCTCTCGTTTTGTCTTAGACGTGCTACTATAACCGCCTGTGCGTCTTCGGGAAATATCTCCATAAAGCGTTTCCGTCCGATTTTCCGTACTTCTTCAACTCGTTTGCGTTCCTGTTCGGCTTGGTCGTCCTCCGCTTTCTTCTGCTGTTGTGCTTCCTGAAGAAGTATTGCAACCTCGAAACTGTCCATAAATTCAGGGTTTTCACTGTCATAGTAATAACCGATACCGAATTTTTCTTTCAAGGGTCTGATTATGTCGGCAGTCTGAAACTCCTTTGTCCGCAGGTTTACCAATTTGTAGGCAATGCCCCATTGATTTTTTGTAATGTCATACACTACATACCTGTCGTAGCTGTAACCCTCCATTTGGATTATCTGATTGACCTCTACCACTTGTTTGGCTCGGTCGATTTCCTTGTTTGCTCCTAATAAAAACACTTTGCTCATAACTCTGAATTTTAATGGTTTATAAAAACGAGAAAAGAAAGAGAATAAAGAGAATTATAGCCCCTAAACCCACGAAGAAGGAGAGGATGCCCCGAATAACAGGAAGAAAGAGATACAAGCCCACTAACGCCCAAATAAACCCTGTTCCCCACACGGAAAACCCCAAAGCCACCAATGCGATTTTTACCACCAATTTTATGCTAATTGGAAGGTTACTACCTTGTTTCCTATTTTTTACTATACTTCTCATAATTTCTGACTTTTTTTTTATGCCGTATCGGTGAGGTGTACTGACCTATGTTTCGGATACTTAAAAGGTCGGCTAAAATCCGCCGAAGACAAATTTTGGGGGAATAAATACGCTCGCCCGAAGAATGAGGAAAAGAGGAAGATTTTTTCAACAACAATTTGGCGACAGGATTGCCGAAATACCTTTGTATCCTGAACATGGGGCAAAAAGTAACCTCTTAGATACTCGCTAATGAGGAAGAAATTATACCAAGGAGAAGTGTAGTAAAAAGAAATTTGGTCGGATACTTTGCGTTTATCATTGTAAAACGCAGATTTTCCTTTGACTGAAAAGGAATACAATTAAGGACTTGCGGAAGTCCTCTATACTTAAACATTAAAAATGATGATATATCTTACAAAATCAGTATCTTTGCGAAGTAAAACATGATAGTATAATTGTAGAAATCAAGATTCTACAATTCATATATAACATAACGTTCGCTGAACGTCTCGATATAGAAAACTGGTAATTTTCAATCGGAAGAGGCTGATGCGCAATGTTCATGCTATACATTGTATAGCGTGGGCTTGCCTGTTTCTTCCAAGGGCGTACCAGTGCCTCTATGTCGGAATGGTGTGAGTTCCACGCTTCTTTTTGTCCGGCGAATGTTCTTAAAAGGCGTAACAATAAATAGAAAGGATTAAGAACATGAGAAAATTAAAATTGTACATTACATCATCCAGTGATGGTTTTATTGCTCCACCGGACGGCGATTTGGATTGGTTAATTGGCTATCCTGTTCCCTCGAAAGAGAATCATAAAAATTTTACAGATTCGGTCGATACCGTTATAATTGGCGGTAGAACTTACTGCAACATGCGGATAATGGACATTCTCTGGCCATACGGGGATAAGAATGTTCATGTTGTTACCCGCAATCCGATGATGGAAAAGGAAGGCGTGAATTTTATCACGGAAAACGTCATTGAAGCTATTTCCAAACTAAAAAAAGAAAGTGGCAAAGATATTTGGCTCGTTGGCGGTGCAGAACTGACAGCAATGCTGCTTGATGGCGACTTGATTGACGAAATGATAATCACGTATATTCCCGAAACGCTTGAACAGGGAATATCTTTATTTGCCAATACCCCCGAAAAAATGGGTTGGGAGTTGAAAGAGGAAATTCCATACGAAAATAATGCCTTTAGAAAAACGTATCAGAAAACACTGCAATACGCATAATAACAGAAAAAGCCTGCTTCTATTTTGAGAAACAGGCTTCGTTACATTAAAATTGGATTCGATTATTTGGCTCTTGTCTTTCCGTAACATTTGCTGCCGTCGGGAGATAGATAAAAATCAAATGTTTCTTCGACGGCTGTTCTGCCCGGAGGAACAAGCGAGTATTTACAACGAACGATTACAGCAAGTACGTCATTGACATTTCGGCTGTCATATCCCCGCAGATTATCGGGCGTAAGATTTTTAAGGGAATCAACAGTATTGCTGATTTCCGCAATATCTGTATTATACTTGTCAATATCGCTTTGCTTTTTTGCTTTAGCCAGTAGCGTTTCGCTCATTTTCTTTGCCAGTTCGACACGTTTAATAATAAGTTCCTTATCTTTCTTAAACTCGTCAGTAAGATAAGCAATGCTGTCAGCAACCGTAACAGTACCATGCTCATACATTTCAACAATCTTGAAGTTGAGATTTTCTTTTGTGTCGCTGCCTTTCAGCAGATAACCCGTAATGGTTTCTTCGTAGTTACTCTTTGACGAGTTTGAACCGCAGGAAACCATAAAAACCGCAATGAATAAATAGATTACATTTTTCATAACTGAATGATAATATATTGTTTGACTTAATTTAATGATAGGTGAGGAAGTTTTGACGACAGGTTATATACAATCAAGACTTCCGTTTCTCTCTTGGGCTTTGTTCGGGTATATTCGGTTAAAGCCGCCATTACCCATTCCCTGAATGCCCGTGCTTCGTAAGACGCTATGCGATAACTGACAAAAATCAATGCTTCCAAATTATAGAGCTTCATTTCGCACTGGCGACCGTTATGCTCGTATTTGTGTATTCGGGTTACATTTTCTTCCCGCAATAGTCCCGATTTGAATATAGACCGCAGGATATTACTTGCAGGTACTATCGACACATTAAACAAATCAGCTATCTCGTGCTTTGTCATCCAAAGGGTGCAATTTACGAGTTTTGCTTCAACAATTAGCTGATTCTCATCGTTTTCTTTGATTTTGACATATCCGTGTTCCATAATATGACGTTTTTATTGATTAACAGCCATTTTTTCGCTCATACCTTTAACTTTTCCTGCAAAGGCATTCATATCATGACTGATCTTTGCATCTGTGATTCGGGCATAAATTTGAGTTGTTTTGATATTAGTATGCCCTAACATTTTGCTAACACTTTCGATAGACACGCCCTTGCTAAGTGTCAGAGTAGCAAATGTATGACGTGCTAAATGGAATGAAATCTCCTTATTGATTTCACATAAATCTCCGATTTCCTTCAGGTACGCATTCATCTTTTGATTACTTGGAACAGGCAATATACGATTATCAGGTAAAATGCCTTCGTATTTTTCTAAAATTTGCTTTGGTATATCAAGCAATGGAATAGAAAACGACACATCTGTTTTCTCCCGTTTCCCCATAATCCATAGATTACCGTCAAAAGAAGTGCGGATATTTTCTTTTCTCAACTTCTTTACATCTATATATGCTAATCCGCAAAAACACGAAAAGACAAAAATATCTCGCACTTGTTCCAGTCGTTTAGTCGAAAATTCTTTAGCCATTATAGCTTCAACTTCTTCTTGTGTCAAATAGCCTCTATCGACTTTTTTTAGGCGGATTTTATAATTGGCAAACGGATCTGCTTTAATCCAACCGTTATTCTTGGCTATAATAACAATCCGTTTGAAGAACTGCATGAATTTAGCAGTGGTGTTAGCATTGCAACCGCAAGTCGTTAAAAGATAGACTTCAAAATCCATAATAAAGAGGTGGTTGATTTCTTTAAAGGAAATGTCGCTTAGATTATACTTCTCTTTAATAAAGTCGGCAAGGTGCTTTCTTGTTACTTCATACTTCTGATAAGTTGCTTTAGACTTGCTAATACCTATCAATTTTTCAACGTCTTCATTATGGCGAATGAATTGTTCAAGGAGATTGTGAGTTTTAGTTGCGCCGCCAAGAAAATAGTTTTTCACTTTTTCTGCGGTAACGCTTGCATCGCTTAGCAAGAGATCATTATATACATTAAATAAGGATGATTTCGTTTTGTCAATGATAGAGTTGATTTCAACTACTTCACTGGTTCGTCCAATGGCTTTGCCTGCCTTAACATCCCAAATAGAGGGATTGACATCTTGTTTCATACCAAACCGTGCTTCTTGCTTGTCGATGGTTATTCGACAAAATAGGGGTACGTTTCCGTTTGCTTTTTGCTTGTCTCTTTTCAGGAAAAAGAGCACTCTAAATGTACTTCTCATAACTCAAATTTTACTGTTACAAAATTAATTTAACTATCTCAATTTGAGTTTTATGCGACACCGCCAAATCAGGACAACACACTGCCAATTTCGGACAATTCGTACCCCTTTTTCAAAATTCCGAAAAGGGGTACGATTTGGAGCGCAAAGTATGTCCCTTTTTGGCTTTTTTCTGTCTTTTACACCCAGACAATATAGAAGCAAAAACCCTACAAGTCATTGAACTCGTAGGGTTTGTCTTACTTTTGGCTGCTCTTGGCTTAGCCTTCCAGCGGAGAGAGAGGGATTCGAACCCTTGGTACCCGTGAGAGTACAACGGTTTTCGAGACCGCCCCGATCGACCACTCCGGCATCTTTCCTGATCAGGTGCAAAATTACGCTATTTTCCCGTAAAACAGTGTTAATCGTTCACTAAAGTTAGACATTTTCTGCGCTCGGCAAAACAAATAAATTTGTTCTGCACTTGCTTAACGAAAATGTTCATTAAAATTAGTCGTTTTCTCGCAACAGCAAAATCCAAACAAGTTTGGTTTCCGCTCGTATTGCTTAACGAAATAGTTGAATAAAATTAGCGTTCTCCTTCGATCACAGAATACAATCAAGGTTGGATTACATACATCTAACCCTGAAAAACAGCCCGATTTTATTTCTTCAACGCTTGTAATGCCTCATGGGTTGCGGCAAGCAATGGCTCTATCGAAATAGGCGATCCCACGGCATTCTTCATCCAATGCTGGGGAATAATGCTCCCCTGCGTATACATGCGGTACATTTCGTCGGCAAGGTTCTTACCCCGCACCTGCTGCTCGATCTGGAAAGCGATCAGATGCCCCATGGGATAGTTGGGCAAATAGAGCGGATAGTCAATCATGTGCGAGTAGATGCCAAGCAGGGTTTCATCCTCTCCACCCAATATGCCGGCATAATAGGTGTTCCATACCTCTTTGGCTGCATTGATCACTGCCTCTTTCAGTTGCTCCGGCGTAGCGTTCGGGTTGGCATACAACCATTCCCATACCTGTATATCTACAAGCGAGACACCCATGATCTCGTAACAGGACCAGAAATTATCCAACGCTAACCAATATTCATCTTCCGGATTGGGGTTTTTCAGTCCCAATAATTCCAGATCCCTTTTCTGGAAAAGGAATGCGACTGCTTCGGTAAAAGCAGTATTGGGTACGCCGTTCAGCATATAATAATCCACATCGTTCATGGTGATGGTCTGTTCCACATTGTGACCGAACTCGTGTACGGCAATATTGTAACCCTTATAATCCAGTCCTTCCGCCCCGATCCGGGTACGCAGCCGGGCGACATCATTCCGCATTTCAGCCCCCCAGGCATGGCCTGCGCCACGTGAAGCATCGACGGTCACAAGGGAAGTGATTTCCTTTGCTTTGGCCGGTTTCCAGCCCAGTTTCACTAAAATATTGGGCAGGTCTTCCTCTAATGCTTGTGCATCAGGATACTTCCGTGAAGTGATGGCTGTCAGTTCATCTTCGGGAATGCCTTCTCCCGATTTGAAACCATTATACCAGATATCGAACGGCTCCAGTTTACGCCCCAACCGTGATTCGATAAAGGATGCCACTTCTTTCACCTGCGGAGAAGAGAGTAATCCCCGAAACAATTCTTCCACATCTTTTTGCGGCACTTCCATGGTACCATCGAACGCGCGGACAAGTTGGGTGGGATAATCCGGAGAATAGGTATCCAACTGGCGCATGGCATGAAAATTTTTCAGAAATACCCCATATCTCCGGGTATCTTCGGGTTTGGAAGCAACAGTTCCTCTATTCTTGTCAAACAACTCGTTCGTTATCGGATTCCATGAATAATTATCGCTGTTGATTACCTGTAGAGGAATAGACTGGTCAATAATACGTTGCATTACCTTGTAAACCATCCGCTGTTTTTCCAACCCTCTTTCCTTATCAGCATAATTTGATTTCAGTTCGTCGCGTAGCCCCCAATGGGAGATCAGTTTCATAGTAGAAGGAAACAGTTGTTCCCCGGCTTCATTCCGGAGCTCTCCCATATAAATATTGTAATCGGATATATAAGCATCCGCCTCTGTAATAGTTCTGGAAATATCCTGTAAAATAGCGGCCGGCACACGCGCAGTAAACCGGTCTCCCATACGGGCATAGGCCCATTCCTTACGGCTCCAGTTTCCTCCCAGTTCGGTTTTTTCCTTTAAAGTATAGAAGGGGAAATTCAATGCCGTAATAAAAGCGATCTGATTGGCATACAGGTCATCTGTCAGATGCGCCGAAACATCGTACCCTCCGAACATCATGTCCACCGGTGTGATCTCAGGTCCCTCCAGTTGCAAAGGAGCTTTGAGCATCACATCTATCTTGTGATAGTAACCGTAAATTACCTCCAAATTACGTTCCAGCGTATTGAACAGCCGGGAAAGTTCCGCCGTATCACTAATAAACGAGTTCTTACAAAAGTCGGAGAAGTCATCCACCGTGCCATCTGTTTCTCTCCAAAGATCAGCCACTTGCCATACGCCCCGCTCTATACGGAATGCGTGAGACTCTCCGAGAGAGTCTTTGAGTTGTTTAACTATGGCCTCTACCTTGGCTTCAGAAATAAAATCGGTTGTCTGCATTCTATTTTTGTTATTTTGATCGGAACTGTTACACGCCACTAATCCGATAAGAAAAGGAGAAAGAATAAAAGATAAGAATTTTTTCATGACTTTATTTTTAGTTGAACTATGCTGAGACGCATCTTATATTATACAAAGATATAAAAATCAATTAAAAAACATCTTCAATATACCCGATGTTACAGAATTTTTTTATAGTTTTACACCACAACATTTGTTCGGAGAAAATTTGTTTTACGGAAGTAACTGCCGAGTTGCTATGTGGATAAAACAAATCAATCAAATAATTTTAATCATATGAAACGAGCATGATAATCATTATCACACAAGATCATGGTTACAGCGAGTTCCATATGACACCATTGAAAATAAATACTTTAGTCATATGAAATTAATAAATACCTTGCTTCTATTATTAGTCGCTGTCGCCATTTTCGGGCAGGAGTCAAGTATTATTGCAGAAAACGCAAAAGTGATACAGGCAGGTACGGGCTATACATTTACCGAAGGCCCGGCTGTTTCACCTGATGGGAAAGTTTTCTTTACAGACCAACCTAACGACCGCATTTATGTATGGGATGAAACCCGGGGAATTGAGTTGTGGTCGGATAACACTGGAAGATCCAACGGCATGTATTTCAATGCTGATAGTCAGTTAGTTGCTTGTGCCGATCTGCATAATCAACTTGTATATTTCGACCGCGATAAAAAGAAACATTTCCTCTTTGAGAATTATGAAGATAGATATCTGAATGGCCCTAACGACTTATGGATCGCTCCTAATGGTGATATCTACTTTACTGACCCTTATTATCACCGGGACTACTGGAAAGAGGGACATACACCAGCACAGGATGTACGGGGTGTCTATCATCTTTCACACGAAGGTGCGGCATCACGTGTGATAGATGATTATAAACAACCCAACGGAATCATAGGGACACCCGACGGCAAGATATTGTACGTGGCAGATATAAACGATCGGAAAATATGGAAGTATGGAATCCAGCCTGACGGAGCCCTCTCCGGTAAGACTTTCTTTGCGCCTGAAGGTTCTGATGGAATGACTATTGATGACCGGGGAAATATCTATCTCACCATGGGTAAGGTCTGGGTTTATTCTCCGGATGGGGAAATGATACAAGAGATCGAAATACCCGAAAGTCCGTCCAACGTTTGTTTCGGCGGAAAAGACCGGGATATTCTGTTCATCACGGCACGCACTTCGGTCTATACCTTAAAAATGAATGTGAAAGGTGTCCAGTAAATATCTTTAGGAAAAATCCGGAAAACGAATATTTTTTCATTATAAAAATAAAAACAACATGAACGAAATCAACAAGTACGTCGAAACACACAAACAGCGGTTTTTAGATGAACTTTTCGAACTGATCCGCATCCCGTCCATCTCATCCCTTCCTTCACACAAACCCGACATGCACCGTGCCGCCGAAAAGTGGAAAGAAATCCTGTTGGCAGCCGGTGCCGACAGAGCAGAGGTGATAAAGACCGATGGTAATCCGGTAACTTATGGAGAAAAGATCATCGATAAGAAAGCTCCCACCGTATTGGTATACGGGCATATGGACGTGATGCCGGTCGATCCACTCGACCTCTGGAAAACCGATCCATTTGAACCGGTAATAAAAGACGGGAAAATATGGGCGCGTGGCGCAGATGACGACAAAGGCCAGTCGTTCATGCATGCCAAAGCGTTCGAGTATCTGGTACAATCCGGAAAGTTAGGATGTAACGTAAAATTCCTTATCGAAGGCGAAGAAGAGGTGGGATCCCCCAACCTTCCCAAATTCTGTAAAGAACACAAGAAAATGTTGCAGGCTGATGTAATCCTCGTATCTGACACCTCGATGATCGCCAGAGACGTACCCTCCATCACCACCGGACTTCGTGGTTTAGCTTATTGGCAGGTTGAAGTAACAGGACCCGTGGCTGACCTCCATTCGGGGTTGTTCGGCGGAGCAGTGGCCAATCCTATCAACGTTCTCTCGAAAATGATCGCCCGGACTATGGATGATGAGGGACATATTCTCATTCCCGGTTTCTATGACGACGTGTTAGAGGTCTCAAAAAAAGAACGGGCTATGATGGGCAAAGCGCCTTTCTCCCTACAGGAATACAAGAAGTCGGTCGGCGTGAAAGAACTTTCCGGGGAAAAAGGATACACCACTAATGAGCGTACCGGTATACGTCCTACTTTCGACATATGTGGAATATGGGGCGGCTATACCGGCGAAGGAGCCAAGACTGTATTACCTTCCAAAGCCTATGCAAAAATCAGCACCCGGCTGGTTCCTAATCAGGATCATAAAAAAATAGAGAAGCTGTTTATAAAATATTTCGAATCCATCGCCCCGAAATCGGTAAAGGTGAAGGTAGAATATCTCCATGGAGGCCCCTCCTACGTTTGCCCTATTGATCTTCCTGCCTACAAAGCGGCGGAGAAAGCATTGAAGGATGTGTACGGAAAAGACCCCGTACCGGTTCGCTCGGGTGGTAGCATCCCCATCATCGCCGCTTTCGAAGAGATATTGGGAGTTAAATCGGTATTGATGGGCTTCGGGCTCGGGTCTGATGCAATCCACTCACCCAACGAAAACTTCCCGCTGGAGCAATTCTATAACGGCATTAGAACACTTCCTCTCTTTTATCAGTATTTTAGTGAAATGAGAGTGAAGAGCTAAAAAACGCTCACATAGGCAACATAACTCGTGGTTTTGGTAACGGGAGTCAACGACAGGTAGCCGGAGAGTATCTTTCCGTTCTCTACTTTGAGAGGGGACTCCCGTTGCATTTTCTCATTGAACGACAAAGCGCTTTCCGGTTTCTTAAAATAATCCACTACGAACTTCCCTTCTCCACCGGGATGCATGTACCGTTCATGGAAGAAACGCGCAACCAACCCCATATTCATTCGCATATTGATCTCCACACAGGGTTGGATACAATATCCGCAAGAGATCTCACATACCATCATGTCGACTCCCGCGTAACCAGTATAAAGCGGGAAACGGTGGGATAATTTTTCTTCCATGGAGTATCTAAGCCGGTGTAATAATTCAATTGAAGCAAATCTACCAAGCTTTTCCTCAATCCTCGCATCGCTAAGCAACTCATTTCCAGCATATGCACCAGAAGCAGCAGTACTAAACAAGGAATAACCGGTAAAACTTGCCTTGCCTTCATGCAAGTAAAATTCCATCGCGAAATCCTGTACTTTGGACAGCACAGGCTCCGCTACTACCCCACCTTGCTCCCGGACGACTCTCCGACACCAGTCACGTTGTTTTTCAGTAATTCCGCCCAATATCCATATCAACCCTTTTCCGCTACCGGAGAGAGGCATCTTCAACACCTTATTCCCGGGTGAAGACTCCAACCAATTATACAATTCCTCCGTATCCGTGAAGAAATGGGATTCTCCGCAAACACCCGCTTCTTCGGTTTTCAATTCACCCAATATCCCTATGGCATGTTTCCTGCTCGAATAATGCCTCAGGCATATTAATTCTTCAGGTGAAGGCAATACTTCCTCATTTGCGCCGTACGATACAAGTCTTTTCCTTAACGTAGGATTCCATCCCCAGGGAACAATTTTGAGATGAGGGTATAACGCTATATCAGAAAAAGGGATCAGTGATGCATGTAGCGGTAAAACCTTCTTGATTGACGCCAAAAATGAATGGTTCAACTCTCCTTCGGCAATTACTACCGTTTCCTTATTATTCCTTCCGAGAGTCCTTCGATCCATCCCGGCATACCAAATGGGCAGGATAGCCAACTCTTCCGTCATTCGGGTCGCAGACGCGGGCGGGGTATAGTTAGCAGTGAAATTAGCCAGTGCGAGATCGTTCTCGGGATTAAAAAGATACATCTACTATAAGAGTTGTTCAGTTCCGGTTGAAAGTTCGGTATATCACGTAAATCTATTGATATTCTTTTATCTCGATATCACCGTTAATCGCAAGAAGGGCGTTCTCTGCCAGAGCACCCATCTCATCCTGTCCCGGATAGACATGGACAGGAGCAATACGATATACCCGCTCGATGACAAGGTTACAGAACCATTTGCTATTGGCAATCCCCCCGGTGATCAGGATCGAATCCACTTCACCCTTCAGCACGGTAGACATAGCTCCTACCTCTTTTGCCACCTGGTAGGCCATGGCTTCCAGCACCTCCTTGCATTTTTCATCTCCATCTTTCGCTTCCCGTTCGGCCAGATAGGCATCATTTGTTCCCAGATAGGCCATCATCCCGCCTTTCCCCACAATCATGGCATACATCTCTTCATAGGTGTACCGGCCGCTGAAAGCCGCTTTCAAGAGCGCTCCCACGGGTAGTGTCCCCGATCGTTCCGGGGAGAAAGGGCCATCGCCATCCAACCCCTGGTTCACATCAATGACTCGTCCCTTGCTGTGTGCCCCAACCGTAATACCTCCTCCCAAATGAACCACGATAAGGTTCAGATCCTCATATTTCTTCATGATAGAGTTGGCGTGTGTGCGGGCAATTGCTTTTTGGTTGAGCGCATGGAAGATGGAACTCCTCTCGAAGTCGGGGTGTCCCGAATATCTTGCCAACGGATTGAGCTCATCCACTACCACCGGATCGGCAATAAAAGCTTCGGCCGACGGGAGTAGCTTTGCAATATCGGCGGCTATCAATCCGCCAAGGTTACTGGCATGTTCCCCGCGTTTGCATTCCAGCAGGTCTTTCCTCATCGCCTCATTCACCCGATAAATTCCAGAGCCAATCGGTTTGACCAGTCCACCGCGACCAATCACCGCATCAATCGTCTCTACCGGCACATCCGCATTCTTCAATTCTTCATAAACGACCTCCTTGCGGTATTCATATTGGTCTGTAATCCTTTTGAATTTGCTCAGTTCTTCCAGTGAATGTTTAATCGTTTTCAGGAAAATCACTTTTTCCTGTTGAAAGATAGCGATTTTTGTGGAAGTGGAGCCGGGATTAATCACTAAAATACGTGTATTTATTGCCATATGCATATTTTATTTATTGGTTTAGAATCATTTTTTCGAAGCTGCCCTCCATTAATCTATCAGCGTGGCCAAAGCGATAGAGAGCAATTTACTCCGTTCATCATCTGACCGCGAAGTCAGTACGACCGGCACAGCAGCGCCCATTACCACCGCAGCCGAGGAAGCCCCTCCCAAGAAATTGAGCGCCTTGTAAAACATGTTTCCCGCTTCGATATCGGGTGCGAGGATTACATCGCAGTCGCCCGCCACCTCCCCGCCGATGCCTTTATGTCGTGCTGCTGCCGCACTCACCGCGATATCGATGGCGAATGGGCCATCGACGACACACCCTTTCACCTCACCTCTTGCATTCATCTCTTTCAATAGAGCAGCATGTACCGTCGCCTCCATCTTTGGATTCACGGTTTCTACTGCGGCAGCCACAGCCACCTTGGGATTCCCTATCCCGATTCCCTGACATGCTTTCACCGCATTGTGAATGATCTGGACCTTTGCTTCCAGATCGGGAGCAATATTCATTGCTACATCCGTCACACAAAATATTTTATGGTAATAAGGAGATTCAAAGAAAGCCACATGGCTCAGCAACTGATCCGTACGTAACCCTAAATCTTTATCCAGTACCGCTTTCAGGAGATCACCGGTACCCACGAAACCTTTCATGATAATATCTGCATCCCCGTTTTTTACTTTCGATACGGCTATCCGGGCAGAAACAGCCGCACCCTCCCTATTATCAATTAATTCGATGCCATCCAGGGAAAAACCAATCGGTTGTGCTATTCGTTGAATTTTCTCTTTATCACCCACCAGCAAGGGGATGATAATTCCCTCTTTCATAGCATCCTGCAAGGCTTTCAAAACATGTTCGTCTTCGGCAGCGGCGACAGCCATCTTTCGGATGGGTCGGTTTTTCGCTTTCCGGAGTAATTCAGTCAAATCGCGGATCATAGCAACTATTATTTTGCATCGTTTTACTTGCAAATAAACAAAAAATCCGGCAATCCACAGCTATAAATCAGGCATTTTTTTGACAAAAGGTAAGTAAGAAGAAGCAATAAATGATCAATCACTACAAAGATTATCTGGCTATAATAACCGCTTGCCAGTATCATTCCTTTCCCGGGGCAGGATAATTGAAGGCGGCGTCATCCAACACAAGTATCCAGTCGGTCAATTCTCCCTTATCAGGCGAAATAAATGTCCTTTCATCCTGTACATTATCAAACGTCTCAAAAAGATTTGCTTCGCCATTCCGAGGATTATACCACCATGCTTTTACCTTCATTCCCTTTATGACTTTCATATTAACGGTAAAAGAACGTCCTACGGGACAATAAACCATCGCATAAGTACCATCTGTATCACGTGTTGCCACGAATCGGTAACGTCCCTCCCCGGGAATTGAAGTCGGAATTTCTCCCTTTACTATAATTGAGGGATCGGGTATTCTAGTGAGGAAAGGACGCGACTCCATCAGTTTTTTTCCATGGATCATTTGCGAGGCCCCCGGCTGGTCAAGTGCTTCTTTCCATGACATCAAAGGATTATTGACCGGACGTCGTTTTTTCTCTGGATCATACATCTGCCATATCGAGTGATGTCCATAGGTATGACCGAATGCTCCTTCAAAAAGGTTCCAGTACAGGGTTCTTCTCACATCGGCAGCCAGAGAATGACCCTGACGGGCAGCATCAAAATTCAGAGGATGGTCTTCATATAAAGGTTCTCCATCGAATACCGGTTTAACCGGTTCCCTGTTATAATCTTCCAATGTTTTACTATACCTGTTTGTGTAATCAGGACTATGTCCATTCTGAAGCATGTTAAAATCCAACCAATCATCGTTATGGAACGATTCTGCCGAACTTCTTGCACCCCGTGGATGAAAACTTATAAGGTGTGTGCCGCCATCCCCCGCTTTAATGCCTTCTGCCATTGCCCTCGTTATTGCATAATGAAGGTCACTGGTTACTTCCCTGTCGCCTCCCAATATCCATATTATATTTTTGTCTTTATATCGTCTTCCCAAAAACTCACCGTACATCCGGGCATTCTCAGGTGTGAAAATCAGAGATTCTTCATCATGCCAGTAACGTCCCCAAGTGGGTAAGAACCCAATGTACATGCCAAGCTCATTGGCTTTGTCAATAATATAATCAACATGATCCCAATAATCATTATCGGTACCCTCTCTTACGGCTGGTTGTGCGGGATCCAGATCATCAAGCGGCAGATAGCCGTAAGGATTGGGGACAGTATGCCCGTCCAATTCCGCCAGCGCCACTGTCTGAATGACATTAAAACCTTTCCCAGCTCTGTCCTCCAGATATTTATCGGCTTCTTCCTTGTTCAAACGATGGAAAAGTTCCCAGGCAGTATCTCCAAGATAGAAAAAAGGAGTACCATCCTGGCATTGCAGAAAACGTTTATTCTCCGAAACTTTTAATTTCCCATGAGAAAAAATATCCTGTTCCGGTTGTTTTGGTTCTAAATCAAAATATGAAAATAAAACCGTAAGAAGTAGTAAAGCAGGTATTTTCATTCGTTTTAATTTGAATAACAGATAATAAAGTACAATATTAGGCATTTAAATGATAAATACAAATAAATATTTTTAATTAGTTTTGGAACAATATTTGTGTTTACATATCTGCTGATGTCCGCCAAAGGGTATTTATTTCAGCAAATGACAACAAATTCCCTCCGTTTCCACATCCAACTTCCAAAATTTTGCACCCTTCTTTCAGGGGGAAATGATTGTTGAGGTAATCAATATAGAAATCACGTGAGGTGTTGGCCAGTTCCGTAAAGTAAAGATCTCTGTATAAATGTCTTTCCTGCATTTTATATTACTTTTTCATGATTCAATTCACTTCCTGAAAATTTCGGGAGATCGACAATCTTCTTTGTTCGACTGTTTACCCTGCAAATTTAAGGAGAAAAATTGTAACTGTTAGAACGATCCTCTTTAGTGTTGGATATTCCATAATAAAATTTGCTGCTTGGTCATTTACCGGTATGGTTACTGGTATGGTAAACGTATTTCTGCGCTGTTTTTCATCCATGTAATCAAGTATCTTATCCAGAAGTAATCTTCCAGTTCTTTCCTTGTCGCTGATCCGTATATTTCGATATACTTTAGAATAAATGATTTGAGTTGTTGGATGTAACCTCGTTATTTTTTGTGATTCTACTCTATTGTGATAGGCAATATAACATGCACATAATCAATCCCATTGTGGTAAAGAAAATGGTCGGATATAGTACGAAGAAAGACGTGACGGCAGGATATGTCAACCTCACACCTAAAAAGAGAAGGGAGATCAATTCAAAATTGCTGAACCCGAATAAGAAATATACGACGATAATACAGAGTAAGATATACGAAATAAGGGGCGTAAAGGTCATGCTGGATTTTGATTTGGCAGAGATGTATGGCGTGGAGACGAGTGTTTTAAAACAGTCGGCAAGGCACAATATGAAATACTTTGAAGGTGATGACTTTATGTTTGAAGTTACAATGGAAGAACTTTCAAGATC
>CALFXE010000190.1 GCA_937927845.1 uncultured Paludibacter sp. | reverse complement strand
CGAAGCAAACCGCCTATGTGCGGGATGCGAGTGGCAATGTGATGGCGATCTATGAAAAAGGTAATTCGGAGGTGAATGGCGGGCTGCTGTCGCAGATTGAAGTACCTTTATATGGCAGCTCGCGGCTGGGTATATGGCGACCGGATCGGGAAGTGGAAACGACGGGCTGGGAGCTCTTTGACACCGACCCCATGACGGGTACCGGCGGCGGCATTGCCGGCGGCTGGGAGCGCGGCCGGGTACAATTTGAGCTGAGTAATCACTTAGGTAATGTATTGGTCACAATCAGTGATGTGCGTATTCCGGTACTGGTACCGGAAGGCATCGAACTCTGTGATGACCCGGTTCACCCCGCCTGCTACCGTCCGATCGATTATTACCTGCCGCAGGTGCTGACGGCCAATGACTATTATCCATTTGGAATGGGAATGCCGGGAAGGAAATATTCGGAAGGTGAATATAGGTATGGGTTTAATGGGAAAGAAAATGACAATGATGTAAAAGGGGAGGGTAACCAGCAGGATTATGGCATGCGGATTTATGATCCGAGGGTGGGAAGGTTTTTGAGTGTGGATCCTTTGACAAAGGATTATCCATGGTATACGCCGTATCAGTTTGCGGGCAATATTGGAGTGAAAACGGTTGATGTAGATGGTCTCGAACCCGGTTGGTTACCACCGGGGCAATTTCCAACAGAAAAAGATAATCGTTCAAAGTCTGAATCGAGTTGCATCGGCTGCAATACCAGAAACGAGGAGAAAGTTCCGTTGACAACAATGCAACAGCTTATTAACCAATATCCACTACGTCCTGTTCAGACTCTGTCTCCAGGCAAACCTGTCAGTGCAGCAGAAAAGAATAAGGTAACGCCAAAAATTGATCCTTACGCTGAAGTTATTATACCAAAATATAGAAAGGAACTGCAGAGTGAGAGGGCCGCGGACAAAATTCCTATTATTGGACCGATAGTTCAAGGGTTTAGGAGAACAGGCTATAACCTTCCCGGAGCTGGAAAGTCTTTTACCAGAGCCGGAGTTGATGTAGGTATTACATTAATTCCTGTGGGACGTATTTTGAACTTAGCTTCTAAACCGGGAAAGAATATAGTAGGGACGACTTTTGATGAGGTTTTGCCAACTCAAGATTTTATTAATCCTTTAAAAGTAACAGAGTATAAATCTTTAATACAAAGCGGGCAAAAACTTGATCCAATTATCACATACAAAAATGCAAAAGGAATTTTTATAGAGGATGGACATCATCGTTTTGTTGCTTATATGGAATTGGGAGTAAAACCGAATATGGTTCTTAAAAGTACAGGAGGACCAGTGGGTTATTCAAATTGGTCAAATACAACTTTTCAAATACCACCAGTTGAGCCTTAAATTAAAATTATGGGATTAGAAGCAATAAATTTCTTTTTTCGTTCGGAAGAACAAATACAGCATGCAATAACCTTGAACAAGGACATTGTAAATAGTGAAGGGAAGAAATATGTTTATAAGAAAGATAATGATTACTGGATAGATATTGAAATTCAAGATTTGTATTCTTTGTCAATAAGAGTTACGTTATGTAATCCGATGGACTCTGTATTGTCAGCTTTAGATCGATTGTTATCATTTCTTTTTAGTTCCAAGGGTTCAATGCTTACGGATATTAGCGCAAAAAAGGTTTATAATATTTATAATGAAGATGTAAAAGAAGCATTGAAGGAATCATATTTAAAAAGAAAAAAAATGTTTGAAGAGATATATGGAGATTACACGGCTGCGATTGGTTCAGAAGACTTTTATAGGCGACAAATGGGTGGTATATCAGGATAGCCTTAAAAAGAATAATAGTAAATAAATGTTTAAGAGAGCTGATCATCCGGCTCTTTTTCATTTAGCGACCGGCGGCATCTTGTCTTAGTTGATTTTCGGGTTCCGTACTCCGGTTGTGGGTAGTGTTCTGTAGGGTAAAGGAAAATAAAAATTATAGGGTAGTTATCCTGAGACTGTGTCTCAGGATCGGCCCCTGCTGTCCGTAGCCTGCACCAAATCAGCCTTCAAACTTTTAGTTGCTCTCCGTAGCATCGGCTACGGAGAGCAACTTTAATGAATGCTGCCAACAAGGATCAATCAGTTTACTGCCAGTATTAAACTGCTATTTCTTGAGGATTTTCTCATTCCACGTGGTCGTCTACCTCATAGCTTGCACGACAAAATGAGATGCAACCATTTCTTCCGGCGGTTATAAGATCAGGGATCAATCAGCGGTCCATTTTTTGAGTTTTGCGGTGGTGGAATGGATTGATGTGTTTACAAGACCAGTATATCAAGATATAATTCTTGACAGTTTGAAATACTGCCAAGAAAAGCCCTGTTCTCCTTAGTTTGGTATTTTTTACTTTTTAATACAGTTATGCTTAGCTTGTAGCTAAGCATAACAACGCGTGAAGGTATGCCGGTATTAAAGTGCTAAAAAATAGGTGTGAACGGAAAGTATGTCTGTTTCAAAGATTTTTTATTTGAAATTTACTGTTAAAACCATGTTTTGACGCAGGGAAGAAAAGCTAAGTTGTTGGCTCCAATTTTCCTATAGGTAAAGGTTCAGGTACGAAAAGCGATATTGATTATCCAGTTTCACAAGGTTCGACTGAATACTATAGGGGATTGGAATAAAAACTTCCCGAATTACACCCCAAAAGCGGAATAATACCAGGGGCTGCTAATCCGCATATCGGTCCATCTATAAAATTTGAACCAGGAGCTCTAAAACCAATTTTTCAGCCAGGAATAAATAGTGGGGGTTAAAATTTAATTATATGAGATTAAAAAAATATTGGATTGAGTTTGAAATCAATCGATCTAGCGATTATCCCATTGGTATTGGCTACGGATGCGGCGTCACGGCTTACAGTATGGAAGATGTAGTAAGTATCTTAAATATTAAAATTTTTAAAACGGTTGGTATCCCCCCAATCAAAAAAATTGTTGAAGATGTAGATATACAAGAATTAGATCAAAATCATGTGCTTGCAAACATGAAATCGCCGATTTTTAGAGGGGTTTGGTTTCCTCTAGGCTATGATTAAACGAGCAGTGGGCGATGTCATACGCCAGGATGCCTGATAGTAGGTGGACCATTCGGCCCCTGTTCTCCTTAGTTTGGTTTTTTTTACATTTTTAATACTGTTATGCTTAGCTTGTAGCTAAGCATAACAACAATCGAAGGTATGTCTGCATCAAAGGTGTTTTACTGAAAATCTACTGTCAAAAAGCATGTTTTTGGCGTGGGGAAGAAAAGCCAAGTTGTATTAATTTCTTTATTGGTCTTCAATATTGCCGATCTGTGATTCTGCAGTTGAAGTGTGCGACGCAAGGAACGATGCTAGTAGCACTGCAGCCGGGCTCCTGATTCTTACTTCTAATAGCCGGGTAAATATCCTTTTGTAAAAGTAGATTACCTGGCACCGGTGACGGATGCGCAGCCGGTAGGCCGTGGGCTGTACAACGGTAATATCTCTTCGATGCTGGTGAATATCCCTCAACTGGGCGATGCACACCTGTATGGATATAGTTATGACCAGCTCAACCGCCTTACGGCGATGAACGCCTATACGGGACTGAATAGTGGCAACAACAGTTTTGTACCCAGTGGCACGACCCACTATCGCGAGCGGGTGAGCTACGATGGTAATGGCAATATTCTGAGTTATCTGCGCAATGGGGAAGGTGCTAATACCAGCATGGACAACCTGAGCTACGCCTACAACCTGTCGGGCGGCTGGCTGCAGAACAATAAGCTGCGCCACGTAACGGACGCCGTGACCACTACACCCACGGGTTATGGGGATCTGAAAAACGGACAGGCCAGTGATAACTATGGTTATGATGCCATCGGCAACCTGATTAAAGATGAATCGGAAGGTATTGCCAGTGGTGGTATCGAGTGGAATGTATACGGCAAGATCAGCCAGATCACGAAGACCAACGGTGGGGTCACCACCGTGATCAAATATACCTACGATGCCACGGGCAACCGGATTGGCAAATGGGTACAGGTAGGTGCCGGCACACCGAAGCAAACCGCTTATGTGCGGGATGCGAGTGGCAATGTGATGGCCATATATGAGAAGGGGAATTCGGAAGTGAATGGCGGGCTGCTGTCGCAGATTGAAGTACCTTTATATGGCAGCTCGCGGCTGGGTATATGGCGACCGGATCGGGAAGTGGAAACGACGGGCTGGGAGCTCTTTGACACCGACCCCATGACGGGTACCGGCGGCGGTATTGCCGGTGGCTGGGAACGTGGGCGGGTACAGTTTGAGCTGAGCAATCACCTGGGCAATGTATTGGTGACGATCAGCGATGCGCGAACCGCGGTGGATGATGGTACCTACCAGGTACTCACGGCCTGTCCCACCTGTCTGCCAGGTTTTGCTTGCCTGCCCTGTTATGATGTCTATATCAAACAAAACTCCACACCCGATGGCGTGGTGGATTATTACCTGCCACAGGTGCTGACGGCCAATGATTATTATCCGTTTGGGATGATTATGCCGGGAAGGAAATATTCAGAAGGTAATTACCGGTATGGGTTTAATGGGAAGGAGAAGGATAACGACATTAACAGCCTGACGGCCTATGATTATGGGTTCAGGATATATAATCCGGCTATTGGGAAGTTTTTGAGTGTGGATCCGTTGACTTCAAGCTATCCAATGCTAACACCATATCAAATTTCTTCTAATACACCTATCTGGGCAATAGATTTAGATGGATTGGAAGGAGCCCCTGCGGGACATTTGCCAAATTCACCTTGGGCAAAAGCGACTAAAGGGAGGACATGGCTTTCAGTAACGATGGAAAGGCGGGTTACGAACAATGGTATGGGAGGAGATCGTGCGTATACTTTCGGGATACTAGATGCCAACGGTAATCCTTTTACAATTTAT
>CALFXE010000189.1 GCA_937927845.1 uncultured Paludibacter sp. | reverse complement strand
CAGCATTGCTGAAGGCTTTGTGCCCAATCCCGAGTGTTCGGGATGGATTCGAACCGCTATGTCGAAAAGAAAAAAGCCTCCAGCATTGCTGAAGGCTTTGTGCCCAAGACTGGATTCGAACTTGTCCTGGCTATCAATATTTTATAAACGCTGCGTGTCAAATAAGTGTCAGAACTTTTGAAGAGGCACTAAAGTTGCCAGTTCAAGTTTCTTTTATTCACTTTCTACCTATCCTTTCAAAGGTAGTAAAAAAGATGCTCCAATATAAATCTTGTATCAGTAAATAATAGCAAAGGGATGCAAATTGTATAATGGGAAAAATCCATTTTTCAAGTAGGATAGTTTCCAATTAACTTAGTGTTCATGAAATGGATAACCAGAGAACATCCAAAAATTGACCGTATCGCCTGCCCCTGGCTGATTCGCCGGTTTATTGATCCGGGTGCGGAGATCATTTATACGCCATTTGATCAGGTACTCCAATTGGCAGAAAAGTTAAATGCGACCCCATTTGATATTCCGGATGTAGAATATACTCATTATGGCCAAGAGTGCACATTTGATTATTTCCTTAAAAAACACCGGCTTACTGACCCAGCATTGAAAACACTGGGAGTGATCGTCCGGGGAGCAGATACCGATCATCATGAAATTGCTACTCAGTCCGCGGGTTTATGGGCCATCTCTGCTGGCCTGGCATACAATCATCCTGATGACTACTCTCTTCTGGAACAGGGGATAATATTATATGATGCTCTCTACAGTTGGGCCAAACATTTGCAAAAGGAAAAGCATACCCAACAACCGGACGAAAACCTGCTGCTGGAAGTCTTCAATAATTTTCTGAAAAAGAAATCCGGGAAAAAGATTCCCGCCTGGGCTCAGGAACTGAAAGAGTTGATCCAGGACCATATCGATACCAATCTTAGCCTGAAGGAAATCTCCGATAGCCTTGATATTAATCCATCCTATCTGTCAAGAGAATTTTCAAAACACTTCGATGACCTAAGTTTTGGAGAATATATTCGGAAACAGCGCATCGAAAAAGCTATAGAATTGATGGGCACGCATACTTATTCCCTAACAGAAATTGCTTATCTGACTGGTTTTTCAGATCAAAGCCATTTCTCCAGGATTTTCCGGAAACATACCGGGGCAAGTCCTTCTGATTACCGGAAAAAAATGCCAGAAAAGTAAAAACTGTACCAGCAGGTAATTTTTGTTCTATGTTGTGAGATCAAGAATGGATAACATTGTGGTGCTAAATCACGGTTATGAGGTGGATCACTAGAGAAAGGCCCAAGATCGACCGGATCGCCTGCCCGTGGGCGATCAAACGGTTTATAGATTCGGATGCTGAGTTTATCTATGTTCCCAAAGAAGCGGTTTTTGAACAGGCAGAAAAACTGTCAGCGATCCCTTATGATATTGCCGGTGCGGAATATACCCACTACGGGAAAGAGTGCACATTCGATTATATTATTAAAAAGCATGGATTAAATGATCCAGCTATTCACTTAATGGCACTCATTGTTCGTGGAGCAGATACGGATGATTTTGACCTGGCACCGCAGGCTGCCGGATTATGGGCTATATCTGCCGGCCTGTCCTACAATTTCAAGAATGACCAGGAAATGCTGGCCATTGGGATGAAGGTGTATGATGCGCTGTATTCCTGGGCTAAATACTGGCAGGATGAAAAGCACAACTGGCAACCGGTCTGAACCTGATCCACGGGCATCAAGCTATTGCCATGCATAGAATTTCTTCAAATTCTGGTTTTATATTATTGCATTTTCATGATGGATATATTCAGATAAGTTAACAAAAATCTTTTTTTATGAACAAGAAAATTTGGTTTATTGGTGGCCTGCTCACCTTTTGCGTCTCCATTGTGAGTTGCTCTTCTGAATTTGAAATTAAAGAAACCGAAGTGCCGAAAGAGGTAGTATCTGCGTTGAAAGCAAAATATCCAAATGCAAATGTGACAAAATGGGAAGCCGAAAGAGAGGATGGAAAATTTTATTTTGAAGCTAAGTGGAAGGAAAATGGAAAAGAAAAGGAAGTGCATATCTCGCCCGATGGTTCATTTGTTACAGAAGAGGATTAAGCATACTTTAAACTTAAATATTTGCAAATGAAATTTTCTTTCGCAGCTCTGGCTTTATTAATTATAGCAATGATGTCTTGTAACGACCAGGCAACAACTACTTCACCATCCGCATCTACGGATGCGAAAAAAGACACCATTTCTTGTGCTCCGGGCAGCAGTAAAGTAGATACTACATACATTCAGCAGATCACAGGTATAAAAGGCGTTTATAAGAACGGCGAATATAAGATATCCATTCCGCAACATGACCTGAAAATAATAGTAGATGGGTTTAAGATCATTCCTGCAATGGGCCTGGGCAGTTGGGTTTGCTTTACACCTTGTGCAGACAGTGTTATGGCAATGGGTGATATTGTTTTGACCGAAACCGACCTCGCTCCTGTACAACAGGAAGTGATCCGTCAAGGATTTTCTATCACCGCTATTCATAATCATTTTGTACGGAATCATCCCAATGTAATGTACATGCACATTGATGGGAAGGGCAAGATTGAAACTGTAGCTACCAGTGTGAAAGCTATCCTTGATAAAGTAAAAGCAGTGAGGGGGCATGATCCGAAAGAGAGCAAGCCGGACAGTGTAGTCAATACCATCAATATCCCTCAATTGGATTCCATTCTCGACTATAAAGGCGAATTGAGTAAAGGTGTTTACAAATATACCATTGGTCGCCCGGATGTATCGTTGCAGGAGCACGGTATTCCCGTTAGCAGCTTCGCCGGGTTCAATACCTGGGCTGCCTGGCAGGGAACACCGGACAAAGCTGCAGTAGCCGGTGACTTTGCAATGTTGGAAGATGAAGTAAAGCCTGTCATTGCAAAGCTGGTAGAAAATGGTATCGAAGTAGTGGCTGTGCATAACCACATGGTACACGAACATCCCCGCATTTTCTTCCTGCACTATTGGGGTGTTGGTCCGGCTGAAAAACTGGCCAATGGATTAAAAGCCGCGCTGGATCAGACAGGCAAAGCGAAACAGCACTAACATTCAGAGGATATCAAAAGGCAACAACAGTGAATGCACCTTATTCATTAAGGAGCCTAGTGCTCTATTTCCTGAAATTAGGCACTATTGGTTTTGGTGGACCGGTAGCGCTGGTAGGTTACATGCACCATGACCTTGTAGAAGATCGCAAATGGATTGAAGAGGATGATTACAAAGAGGGGCTTGCTTTATCTCAGCTTGTACCTGGCCCGCTGGCTGCACAGCTTGCTATATATATTGGGTATGTACATTATCGCCTGCGGGGAGCTACATTGGTAGGAATCGCATTTGTATTGCCATCCTTCCTGATGGTGTTGGGACTGGGCATCGCGTACAAATATTATCAGGGAATTGGTTGGATGCAGGTAGTATTCTATGGCATTGGTGCAGCAGTGATCGGGATCATTGCTGTCAGTGGATGGAAGCTAACAAAGAAGTCCCTTGCTAAGGATTATTACCTGTGGTTTATTTACCTGGTAACTGCTGCCACAACCATTATTACGGAGAATGAGAACGTATTGCTCTTCATTGCTGCCGGTATCTTTTATTGGTTGATCAAAAAAAGGTCAGGGATCAAAAGGAATATTCCCTCTTCAAAAATTTCATTTCTTCCTGTATTCCTGCAAATCAATGTCTCTGCAGATGTTTATGATCATAAATTGCAGCAATTGTTTTTCTACTTTGCAAAGGCAGGGGCCTTTGTTTTTGGAAGCGGGCTCGCTATTGTACCTTTTTTATATAGCGGGGTAGTTAAAGAATATGGTTGGCTGAATGACCAGGAGTTTATGGATTCGGTAGCTGTTGCGATGATCACACCCGGGCCGGTAGTGATCACGGTCGGATTTATCGGCTATCTGGCCGCCGGTGTTTCCGGAGCATCTGTAGCCGCCCTGGCAACATTCCTTCCCTGCTACCTGTTCACCATTATTTCTGCCCCTTGGTTCAGGAAATATGGAAAGCGTCCCGGTATCAAAGCGTTCATAGATGGGATCACGGCAGCGGCAATTGGAGCAATAGCAGGAGCTGTGATAGTGTTGGGTAAGCGTAGTATTTTTGATTTCCCTACGGTTTTGATCTGTGCTGCTGTAATTGCCATTCTTTTTTGGACAAAGAAGATCCCGGAACCGCTTATTATACTTGCGGCTGCCGGGATCGGGCTTGTTATCAAAGCGTATGCTTAAAAAATGACTATTATCGCCTTCCTTCTTAATTTCATATTTACAGTACGTACTCACCTTTCAACCGGATGGTGACTGTTACATCTTCTTTTCCATTGTTGCGGAAAAACCATCCATGCTTACCTTCAAATGGTGAAATAAAAGTACCTACCATATTATTTGAATATGCAATAGCATAGCTCTGATAATAAACATCCTTGGTTTCCTGCTCCTGGCTCACTTCGCCATGGAAATCAAAATATAATACATCTTTGTCTGTCGTCCATTCATATTTGACATTGCCATATTTCAACACGTACATTTTATATTCGATCCCTTTTCCAGCAGGCACAACAACCTGTACACTGTCTTCCCGCAGCTCAAATTGTTTCGCTGGTGGCGGGTTGTCGGCCTCGACTGGTCTTTTAACATCCGGAGCAGACCCGGCTTTTTCCATTTTAATAGGCGGGTATGACTTGCGAACAATGCCTTCTTTGTCTTGCGCTGTATCTTCAGGGATATATAGTTTGTTAAACCCAAAGAGTTTGCCTGTACCGACCGGGTCGATACCGTACTCAGCGGGTAACACTGCACATACGAGTACTAGGATCGCAATACCTAAAGCGAACAATACAGACCTGATGATCTTTTTATTTGATAATCTGGGAAAATTATTTTCAGACATATTTTTTATTTATTGATGAAGAAACCAGTGAGCTGATAGCCAAGCAATACAAAGCCTGCAGCCATCAATAGTGTATTGGTCAAGGTAGAAAAACGCAAATAGCTTGGCCGTGAGCGCCAAACAGTGATCAATGCCAAAACAAGCGCTAATGCCACAAACTGACCTATTTCAACTCCAATGTTAAATCCTATAAGGTTGGCGATAAGGCCGTCCTTATCAAAGTTTAGCTCCTGGAGCTTGGCAGCCAATCCAAACCCATGAAACAAGCCGAAAATTAAGACAGCTGCTTTCGTGTTTGGCTGAAAGCCGAAAATCCTTTTGAACCCGCCAAGATTATCAAAGCCTTTGTAAACGATCGAAAGGGCGATAATGGCATCAATCAGATAAGCATTGATCGACATATCGGCAATTACCCCAAGTAGAAGTGTTGTGCTGTGGCCGATCGTAAAGAAACTTACGTACAGCAAGATCTCTTTTGTACGGTATAAAAAGAAGATCACTCCAACCAGGAATAGTAAGTGATCATAACCCGTGAGCATGTGTTTGGCTCCAATATACAGGAATGGCCCAAAGGCGACACCGGTATTATCGGCAAGAAACGCTTTGGTATCACCATCCACACCATGGGCCTGTACTCCTGAACAGATAAATATCAGCAGTACTGTTCCCAAAAAGGAAAGTAGTTTTTTAACGTGCATAATCTTTTTTTATCAGCATTCTCCCGCCAAAAGCGGGAGAATGCTAAAAATTTGTATTCTTGTTATTCTGTGATCAATGCTCATGCCCGTGTTGCTGTGCAGCCTGCGACACGGTATTCTTAAATTTTGAAGAGATCGTTTTTCCACCGACTGTCAGCGTTACCGTGCAGTACAATACGATATTTGCTTTGGGTAATCCGGCCTGCAAACTACCGCCCTTACCGGCAACCAGTGTGGAAGTTGTTTTCGTTTTATTGCTTAATTCATACTCCACTTTACCTGTAGCTGTTTGCTTAATGGCTTTACCATCAGCACCCAGTATATAAAAACTAAGTGTGTCCTTGGCTTTGACCATTTCGATGTGATAACCATCGGCATCCTGCACTGTACCGCCGTGGGGGGCTCCATGGGAATGATTACCTGATTGCGCATAAGAGGCTAAACCGGTCATCACGATAGCGAAGAACATAAGTCCAACTTTTCTGATCTGTTTCATGTTTGTTTGGTTTTAGATAAATAAAGAGTACTAAATTTTTATACGAAGCAGCTTGATTGAATTGATAAACACAAGCGTATCCGGCAGCAGGTGAATGGCAGCCGCTTCAACCGGACCGAGGATCTTTAATAGAACAAGGGTGATGCCGATCACATGGACCACGCCGACCCCTACTATGATGTTTTCTTTGATTGTACGAAAGGCCTTCCTTGAAATAGCCCTTGCTCTTGCTATCTTTTCCAAGTTGTCGTGCATCAACACAATATCGGCGGCTTCCATAGCTGCCTGGGTACCTATGGCCCCCATGGCAATGCCAATGTTTGCCTGCACCAAAGCGGGGGCATCATTGATCCCGTCACCGACCATCACTACTTTTTCTCCCGTTTCCTGGAGCTTTTTTATTTGATTGATCTTATCTTCCGGCAGAAGGTTTGCCCGGTATTCATCAACCCCTATTGATTTTGACACAGACACGGCCGTGGCTTCATTATCCCCTGTCAGCATCACCACTTTTTTGATACCATTTCTTTTCAATTCTTCAATCATTTCCTTTGCGCCATCGCGGACCTGGTCGGATACATAAAAAAGACCGGCTAGATTTTTATCAGCAGCGAGGAATATGAGAGTACTGGCTGAATCATCAGTATTTTCGGGAACAATAATATTATTTTCCAACATGAAGGCTGCATTACCTAACAGCAGCTCTTTGCCTTCAACAGAGGCTTTAACACCTCTTCCTTTGATAACTTCAAAAGAAGACGGATCAGGGTAAGCCACATTCATTTCGCCGGCATAATTTAAGATTGCACTAGCAAGGGGATGGCTCGACCGCCTGTCTGCAGCAGCGGCCCAGCGGATGAGCTGTTGTTCATTACAACCAGGATCAACGATCTGCATTTTATTTACTGAAGGACTTCCTACTGTCAGTGTGCCGGTCTTATCGAAAACAATAGTGGTGACTTTTGCAAGTTCTTCCAGAAACAACCCACCTTTTACCAGGATACCTTCTTTGGCCGCGCGGGCGATAGCGGCGATCGTTACAAGTGGAGTGGCCAGTCCCAATTCAGCGGGCGAAGTAAAGATGAGCAGGGCAATGATTAATTTTACATCCCGAGTATAAAAGTAAACGGCGGCTACAAAAAGAAAGACGATCGGGATCAACCATGATGCCACTTTATCTGTCAGCTTTTCTATAGGAGCTTGCTGGTTTTCTGCTTCTTCAACCATGGAGATGATCCTTGCGAAAACCGTGTCATTGCCCGCCTTTGTCATTTGAATATCGAACGCACCAAGTTCAGCGATGGTGCCGGCATAAACTTCACTGCCGCTTGTTTTTTCCTGGGGTACGCTTTCGCCAGTGATAGGCGCCTGGTTGACTGAACCTGATCCATTTGTTACAATGCCATCAACAGGGATCTTCTCACCGGCCTTAACCAGGATAATATCACCCACCTTCAATTCTTTAATAGGAACGGAGACCTCCTGTCCGTTGCGCTTCACCAATGCCGTCTGGGGAACACTGCCGATCAGTTCTTTAATAGATTGACGTGCCCTTTCCCCGCTGGCGCTGGCAATGTATTCAGCGATCAGTATGATCATCAATACGACACCGCCTGCCATGTATTCCTTGCCCAGTACTGAAATAACGACGGCAATAGTGATAAAAAGCTCCGTTCCGATCTTACGGGCCCGGATAATATCCTTCAATGCGGTTGAAACAAGCGAGTACAAGCCGAAAGCTATAGCTGCCAACAATACCGTAAGGGGAAGTGCGCCGAGATAAAACAAAAGGCAAGCTATCCCCACAACGATGATTCTGACAATCTCCCAAAGAAACTGCCGTGAGAAAAATGTTTGCATAAAACTCATAACTTTTCTTTTTATGGTGATTACATTGGTTAAATAATGATTACGGCTTTGCCTGGAATCCTTTTTCTGCCGGATGCCTATGTCTGAACATTATGTGATTTTTCATACACATGTATAAGCATATCATAAGAAAAATGACTAACGCAACAGATACGATGGTTACAATGATGTCCCTCACCGTTATTTTCTTTTTTAACGTTTTAACCGGTGGAGGAATAAACTTCTTCTTTTTTTTACGCTGTCTTGATCTCATGGTCTATGAATGAGTAAGTCCGGCATGTCACTCCTCTTCTTCCGCATTCTTAATAGCAGACAGGATTGCATAAGCGTTCTTCGTCACGATTTTTGCAGAAACTATATTGATATCCTCTGGAAGCGTTATTCCTGCATATCCTTCCTGTTCAGTTGCTTTCAGGATTTGAATAAGCTCGAACGTATAGCCGTTCTGCGATTGTGAGACAAGTGAAACAATATAATCTTTTCCTTCGAGTTGAATGATGGCATCGATTGGTACAGAGGGTTGGCTGGATGCGCCGGTTTCTATCCAGGCTTTTACGTACATGCCAGGTAGCAAGGCACTTTCATCTTGCTTTGCGAGGTGGCAATGAACAGGTATGTTCCGATCATTGTTGGTCGCTTTGCCGATCAGGAAAACACTGGCTAACCGGTTATAATTGTTTTCATTTGCCAACGAAAATTTAACGGTTTGCCCAACCTTGACCTTAGTGATGTCTTTTTCCAAAGCGTTTAAAGCAAGATGCAGGTCTGATCTGTTCTCCAGCTCAAACAATACATCTGTCGGGTTCACATACTTGCCAATATTAACATTGCTTGCCGTAACGAAGCCGCTGATCGGAGCATAGATATTCGCCGTTCTTGAAATCTTCCCACCCTGTTGTAAAGCACTGCTGCTGATCCCGGCCAATGCTAATTTTTGTTCAAGTCCATTGACGCGAGCCTGCATTACTTTGTAGTCCGATGTAACTTGCTGTAATGTTTTTGCAGCGTTTACATCCTGTTCACGGAGTGTTTGCTGGCGTTTATACTCCTGCTCCAGGTATTGCAGTTTTCCCAGGCTTTCCATGTATTCCTGCTGCAGGTTAATAAACTCTGGGTTTTCGACAGTTGCAAGTACCTGCCCCTTTTTAACCGGTTGACCCGGAAGCAATCCGGCGGTTTTAATAAAACCACCAAGCGGAGCCGACACGGAAGCAACATTGGATGGTTCAACATCAATAATTCCATTCAACTTTATGATGTTGCTGAGCTCTCTATTTTGGATCGTTCCGGTTTCAATGCCGGATAGCTGGTATTGATCAGCTGTGAATGTAATTGTAGTCAGAGCGGTGCTACTGGTGTCTATAGTGGTGGACTTAGCAGATTCCTCTACGCTGCTTTTTTTATCATCGCCTGAGCAGGCGCTTAACAATAAAACAAGAAATATTGTTGCTATATATTGAAGCTTGTTATTCATAATAGATTTTTTACGGTTCATTTATCTTTTACCTAAAAGTGTTTCAATAAAGATCAGCGATTGGTTGTACTGATACAGATTGTCCAGGTATTCTTTGTGTATATTCAGGGCCAGTGTGAGATTTTGCTGATGCTGTACATAGGAGATATCGCCGCTCTTAAAGCCAAGCTGTGAATTTTGAATGATCAGCTCTGACTGGGGGAGGGCCTGCGACTGGAAATATTCGATCGTTCTTTTCAGTTTGACATACTGTTGTACCAGTTGCTGCAACTGACTTTGCACCGTAATTCTTTTCAATTCAACTTCGGAATGTGCGATTTGCTCATTGATCTTTGCTGCATTGACGCGAGCTTTGTATCCGCCCGGAAATATCGGAATGCCTACACCTACCTGGAAGAAATTGAATCGGTTCTTACCAGTGAATGTTCTGTCAACCCCATTGATGAATTGTGTTCCTTTATAGGTTTGACTGTTAAATCCCAGGATGATGTCAGGCAGTGCCCGACTTTTTTCTAGGGCTGTTTGCCGCTCTCTCACTTTAAGCTCTTGTTGCAGGTAAGCCAGTAATGGCACCTGGCTGATAGTACTGCTGTCTGCCGGTATTGCTGGTATCTCAATATTGCCGGGAGTTAATGAGGTGTCTGCCGGGATCACATCATCCATTGTATGCAACAGCAGTTGCAATTGACTTTTACTGATCTCCAGATCGGCTGTATTCTGCTCAATCGCATTTTTAATCTGCATGGCCTGTACTGCCGAAGTCACACTTTCAAGCTTGGTGGATTCTCCAGCCTTATAGCGCTGGTTGCTAGATCGGTCGAGGTTTTGATAAATACTGTCCTGGTGAAATAATAGCTTTCGTTTTTCAGAAACATATTGATATTGAAGATACGCGAGCTTGACACTATTGATCAGGTCATTCTTCTGGACTACCTTGAATCGCTGACTCGCTGTTACTTTTTCGGTGGCTAGTTTTGACTGGTTGGTATATACACTGGGAAAATCAAGCCGCTGGTTGATCCCAATAATATTGTCCTGTACAGTTGGATTACTGACAACACCCTGTGTAAAGGTCAGGTCCGTTTTGGGGATAGTAGTGGAGCCTTTTTTCAGTGCTTCCTGCAATTCCACCTGGAACTGTGCTATCCGGCTTGCATTGTTATTTTTCAATGCTTCATCAATTGCCTCGGAAAGTGTGACCACTCTGTGTTGCGGAGGAATGTTGCTTTGGGTTCTGGCTAACCCCGGATAGAAGCAGGCTCCTGCCAATACCAGGATGATGACAGGGGAAACTGGTTTCAATTTCATTTTCTTAGAAGAGAAGTAGGTGTATAATACCGGCAGCACAATGAGGGTAAGAAGTGTTGCGGTGATCAATCCGCCAATAACCACTGTTGCCAGCGGGCGTTGCACTTCTGCTCCGGATGTATTGGAAAGTGCCATTGGAAGAAAGCCGAAAGAGGCTACCATCGCTGTCATTAGTACGGGCCGTAGGCGAACAATGGTACCTTGCCGGACGCGTTCGTAAACATCACTCATGCCTTCTTTTTCAAGCCGATTAAATTCTGCGATCAGCACAATACCGTTTAATACAGCAACTCCAAAGAGAGCGATAAAACCAACCCCAGCCGATATACTGAATGGCATACCTCTGATCAATAAAGCAAATACGCCTCCAATAGCAGACAGTGGGATAGCGGTAAAGATCAGCAGGCATTGCTTGATGGAATTAAACGTGAAATAGAGTAGTAGCAAGATCAATAGCAATGCTACGGGAACAGCGATTGAAAGGCGTTGAGCCGCTTCCTGCAGATTTTGAAACTGCCCACCATAAGTAACATAATAACCCGCCGGCATTTTTACGCTTGATGCGAGAATACCTTGAATATCTTTTACAATGCTTTGCACATCGCGATTGCGTACATTAAAGCCAAGGGTGATTCGCCTTTTAGCATTATCCCGTTGAATTTGGACGGGTCCAGCTTTATAGGAAATATCCGCCACCTCACTCAGCGGCACCTGATTGCCTGAAGGAGTGTTAACATAGAGGTTTTGAACATCCGTAATATCTGTCCGGTAGGCGCTGTCGAGTCTTACAACCATGTCAAATCTGCGCTCTCCTTCAAATACCAATCCTGCTGCTTTTCCGGCAAAGGCAATTTCGATGGCATTATTGATCTCTGAAACATTCATTCCGTATTGCGCGATCTTATCACGGTTCAGCTTGATCCGGATTTGCGGGAGACCGGTCACTGCTTCAATGTATAAATCTTCAACGCCCTCCACGCGCCGGATCTTTTTGCCCACATCGGCAGCGAGATCAGACAGGATATCAAGGTCTTCGCCATATATTTTAAGCACAACATCCTGCTTGGCCCCAGTAAGCAGTTCGTTGAACCGCATCTGGATGGGTTGTTGAAAACTAAACGTGGCATTAGGTATCACAGATAATGCTTCCTGCATTTTTTCGATCAGTTCCTCCCTGGTACTGGCGCTAGTCCATTCTTTATGCGGTTTCAGTACCACCATCATATCCCCGGCCTCGATTGGCATTGGGTCGGTAGGGATCTCTCCTGACCCGATCTTGTTTACGACCTGGTTCACTTCCGGGAAATTTTTTAAAATAATATTTTGAGCTTTTTTCGAGACCTCGATCATTTGCTGGATGGAACTTCCAACCGGCACTCGCGTTTCTACTGCAAAATCTCCTTCATCAAGTTGGGGGATGAATTCTCCTCCCATACGAGTGAAGGAAAAGATGGCGATGATCAGCAAGCCGGCAGCGATAAGCACAACCAACAGTTTTCTTCGCAAGGCAGCGTTAATGATTGGTTTATAAATACGTTGGAAAAAAAGCATCATGCGATCAGAGAAATTGATCTTATGATAAGTCTTTCGGCTGAGCGCAAGTGCTGACATCATCGGCACATAGGTAAGAGAGAGGATGAATGCTCCTAGGATAGCAAAGGAAACGGTTTGTGCCATCGGCCTGAACATTTTTCCTTCCACGCCGATCAAAGCAAGCAGGGGTAGATATACGATCAGGATGATGATCTCTCCAAATGCTGCTGCCGAACGGATCTTACGGGTTGCTTCATACACTTCATTATCCATTTGTTTATTGGAAAGTTTTGTAATGCCCTGCTGAAAATAATTCCTGCTCCCGATCCGGTGCATGATCGCTTCTACAATGATCACGGCACCATCAACGATCAACCCGAAATCAATTGCACCAAGGCTCATTAGGTTGCCGGATACACCGAACAGGTTCATCATGCCTATAGCAAATAACATAGCTAGCGGAATGACCGATGCTACCACCAATCCACCGCGGAGATTACCAAGGAATAAAATAAGTACAAAGATGACGATCAGTGCTCCTTCGGCCAGGTTGGTGACAACGGTATCAATAGCGCTATCAACTAATTTTTTACGGTCAAGGAAAGGAGTAATGGTAACGCCTTCCGGCAGGCTGGTCTTGATCTGTTCTATCTTTTCCTTTACATTAGTGATAACCTCCGATGAATTTGCACCTTTTAACATCATTACAATACCTGTTACAACTTCGCCTTGCGCATTCCGTGTTGCCGCTCCATAACGTACACCATGGCCAAATTGCACTGACGCCACATCTCGGATGAGGATTGGCAGACCGGCTCGATTATTTTTTATAACGATCTTATTGATCTCATTCAGATTGGCCACCAGTCCTTCACTTCGGATAAAATAAGCGTTGGGGTTTTTGTCGATATAAGCACCGCCTGTATTCTGGTTGTTTGTTTCCAAAGCGCGAAAGATATCAGTAATCGTAATATCCATGCTTCGGAGCTTGTCGGGATCAACGGCTATTTCATATTGCTTAACGAAACCACCAAATCCACTGACCTCTGCTACACCGGGCGTACCAAGTAGTTGGCGTTTTATGATCCAGTCCTGGATGGTACGCAGTTCAGTAGCGTCATATTTGGACTCATATCCTTTTTTGGCGTGTATTACATACTGGTAAATCTCACCTAAACCAGTTGTTACAGGAGCCATTTCAGGCTTGCCGACACCTTCAGGAATATTATTTCCGGCTTGTGTGAGGCGCTCCTGTACTTGCTGCCGCGCCCAGTAGATATCAATGCTTTCATTGAAAACAATAGTCACGATGGAAAGGCCAAAACGAGAAAAGGAGCGCATATCCTTTATACCTGGAATGCTGACCATGGTTTGTTCAACTGGAAAAGTGACCAGTTGCTCAACTTCTTGTGCGGCGAGTGTAGGGGAAACCGTAATAACCATGACCTGGTTATCGGTAATATCGGGAACGGCATCAATAGGAAGTCTGCTGAGTGAGTAGCTTCCCCAGCAAATCAATCCCAATGTAAAAATGCCAATAACGAGTTTATTCTTTATCGAAAATCTGATAATCCGATCTAACATAGCTGCTATCTGTTAAAGTGTGAATATGGGAAATATCAGTAGCACAGGCTACCGGTTATTTCAGGCGATAACAGCAATAAATAGTGCTTCACAAAAAGAGTAAAGCATCCATTAAACAGGATTATTGATTTGTGTCCTGGGAACTGTTAGCCTGTTCAGGCAACAGGAGGACCTCGGTGGGAGAATAATCGAAGGAAACGCTGGAATAATAAAGCGGGTTGATCATCCCGGAAACGTTGCTTTTTACGATTAGCATGCCATTGCAGCCTATAATGCACTGTGTATTCCTCTATTGGCTCCGGAACGTCCAGATTGAGCTCGCTTTGTTGTTCCAAACTTACAGTGTAAATGAACGCATTGACAGAACAATTGTGCCTAAGCCCGGAGAACAGCCCAGACAGAGAGGTGTTCGAGGGCTGCATTGGTGAGGGGATGATCACGTGATCCGCAGTCTCAGCATAGCTGGTTTCATGAATATGCGGCGCTACATCGTGCCCCATCATTATAAGAAGGGGAAGAATGAATGCTATATGCCGTAACAATTTCATTTAGTCAGGGGAGATTGCTTTTCAGGGCACTAAAGTAAGCTTTTTTCAATATTTACGACTTTTTTTGCAAATCAATGATCTCTCCTAATATCTATGTTAAAACAGGCATCAAGCATTTTCTTGTCTCTGATAAAACATATTGTCTTTCTACTTAGCGTTTCAAATGCGTTCGAGGTTAAGATCTCATCTTTCAATAGGATTAATCAGATAGGACAGAAATATATGAATTTATTTTAATATGACTTTTCTATACGTTGGAACATTGTCAGTATAGATCCGTTTTACTCCTGAAAGGAGTAATGTATTTATTACCGATGTAATCTTTGAGTTAGTCTCTTGACTATATCCAGGTATTGATCAAAAGTACTAATAAAGGAAGAGATGAGCTGATGTCTTCCTTTGTCCTGAACCAGTCCTAAATAACTTTTACTGTACTCCATGTTTCTTATTTATTTCTTCGTTTGGCCCCTTTTGAAGCGTCAATAATAGAGTGATAGGTACTTTTTTTGCTTCCGCCCACTTAGCTCACTGTCAACGGTATTTTTTAATCCTTATCATAGAGATCATTAAAAGTCGAGCCACTCGTGTTGCCGTAAGTCTCTTTACTTATATCCTCGGCAGATTTTTTATTAGGCCAAAATGAAACTTTTTGACTCTATGATACTAGCGCTTGTTTACCTACTTTTAGGCAATAATTTCTCCTTAATTCTTTCTAGAAAAGCTTCTTTGAAATTTGCCCCGATCGGAATTGGCGTTGGGTATTTCCTTAACTTAATCTCATAAAGATTAACTTCTTCAATTTGCTTGAGGCAGACGATATAAGATCGTTGTACACGAACAAAGTTGCTTGCAGGCAATCTGTCCTCCAGTTCTTTCAGGCTTAGGTAAGCTACAACTATTTTACTTGTTGTATGGATCGAGACGTAATTGCTCAATGCCTTTATAAAAACTATGTCGTCCATGTCCACTTTATGGAGTTTCCCCCTTTCCCCATCTTTCACTAATATGTAATCATCCGCAATGGCTTCTACCGGTGTTACTTTTCCGGTAATTGCATCCATTACTTTCTGAATGGCGATCAGAAATCGTGGATAAAGCAATGGTTTAAGTAAATAGTCAACTGCATTTACTTCATAGCTCTGTGCTGCATATTGAAAATGTGCTGTGCAAAAAATAATTTTTGTAAGTTCGCCAATAGATTTTGCCACATCCATTCCTCCGATTACCCCCATCTGTATGTCCAGAAAAACGACATCAGGCTTTGCTGATTGAATCAACTCAATTCCGGTTTCAGGATTAGTGGTGGTCGCAATAAGTTCTAGACCATTGGTTCTATCTATATATCGTTTTAGCACATTAATAGCAGGCCGTTCGTCATCAATAATAAGGCAGCGGATCATTGAATTAGTTATTAATTGTCAGTTCAAATTTGAAAAAATCATCTTCGTCTTCGGTTTTCATTTGATATTTATTGGGAAATAATGCATCCAGTCTTTTCCTAAGATTGGCGATCCCAAAATTGGTTGACGTAAGGTTTGGCTCCCGTGGGCGCTTCTTATTCTTACAATAGAAATAGGTTTGCCTGGGCCTTAAATGTACGCGTATGGACAGAGGGTTGTTTGAATCAGTAAGATCTCCGTATTTAAAAGCATTTTCCACAATTGTAATCATTGATAAAGGAGGCACTACTTGGTCGTCAATTTCTCCTTCAACGGTATAGTTGATGACACTTTCTTCAGCAAACCGGATATTGTTTATATCAATAAGCAGTTTGAGATTTCTAAGCTCTTTTTCCAAAGGCACTATATCTGTCTCATATTCCAGCGTTTCAAAGGAATAGCGCATCATTTGAGCCAGCTTGGAAATGCACTCAGCCAACTCATCTGAATATTCTTGGGCTTTTGAAAATATTGTGTTTAGTGAATTATGAAGAAAGTGAGGATTTACCTGTGCCCTTAGAAAAGCATATTGCATTTTGAGTTCTTGTTCTTTTAATCGGGCATTTTCCAATTCTTTAATGTACTTTTCTTCCTGTAAGATCCTTAGCTCCCTTTCTTTTCTAACCAAGCCGTTACCGACATAGTATAACAAGGCGTAGGCATAGAATTGAATATATCCCAGGATAGTATATTTTATAAAATGCCGAAGTTCTGTTGTTTTGAAAAGTTTAAGATTCGCCGTAGGCAAAGCCTTATATACATAACCATAAGTAATAAGGCCCAGAATGACAAATGTTCCTACGAAGGTTATGCCACTCAGCACAGAACCCATTTTTCTGTATCTGGCGATCCAATAAAGGCTGAGATAAAATACTCCCAGCAACGGAATCATATACAGGACTGCGCCAAGTATTGTTACGGAAGGGTCTGCAATATAATTTGCGAAATAGGTAATGCCTGTATAAGCGATCCAGAATGACCCGTGAACAAGTACAGTTGCTAACCGCTTATTTTCGCCGGGAAGAAAGGATAACATGATATATAAATTGAGTTATGACGTTATTTTACGCCACACAAATCAGAACTCCATTCTCTATTAGCTCTTCCCATATTTCCACCTCAAAATCGTCTATACTTACCGGTTGGCCGATACTTGTTCTGAGCTGCTGAAATAAGGGGCTTTTGATGACATAGGACTGATATAAACTTTTCTTTAATAGGAATGACTCTCCTCCAATCTGAAATAGCCCGAAGTGTCTAAGATTAAATGTAGCAATATTTCCCGATGTTCTTATTGCGGGAGAGCTGCTTTGTGGGAAAACCTTAGCTACTTTATGCAGACTTAACCAGGCTTCCCACTGTTCGGGGTATTCTCTTATTATGGAACTGGCTTGACTATATAGATATTGCGTTACCGCCACAGAGAAGTTTTCCCGGCTGAGGGCTTTGTCGGGTACAATTGGAGCGTCGATTTTGAGCCTTATCTCATCCCATGAGGGCCTATAGCCAATAATGGGCAGAATTGGGACGTTTGCGGTGTAGGCCAAGTGACCGATACCTTTTCGGGCGTATAACTGCTGGCCCAGAAAATCAATGATACACCGATTTTCATTAGATGCTGTTTCAATACCTGCCCCCGAATTACCATCCAGATATAGCAATAAGATACGGCCTTCTTTAAGTTCCCGCAGCATCCGCAAACCACTTAGTGCATTGTCTGCATCTATTATTCTGAAATGGTTACTGCTATTATTGTTGAACAAACTCCTGAAGGTCGAAATGTATTCACTCCCTTCCTGCTCGATTATCGAGTTACCAATAACCAGTGTAAACGGTATTTTCTTTTTAGCTAAAAAAAGGTTGATTATACGATAGGAACCTGTATGGAAGGTAGTAATAATAGCTCCTCCTTTAAGGGTTTCGAAAATAGTGTCGTCGCCCTCTATTTTTAAATACTCTAATGCAACCTCATTAGCTTGTTCCAATTTACTTAACTTATTATGGCGCAAAAGCTGAATAAATACCTCCATGTGCCCGTATGGGTCTATGTCAGGCAGGTAATTGGCAAGGTTAGCGCTTACCATCGTATATTGCCCATATAAATTGGGATCATTCTCAATGATCTCGTTATTTGGATAACCCGATATGATTTCATTCCGTGCAGTAATATATCTTTCAGACATATTGATAGTTGACGTTTTTACAAGAATTTAAAAAGGAACCTGTAAGCAGATTCCTCATGTTGGATTTCTATACCCCACCTGAACCGGGTATAGGTGGGGTAGTGTCAAAGCAACAACTAAAAAACAGGAAACACTGGACTCCTGTTACTAACCTGCTGTATCTTTTCTCTAGCTGGGCGATACTGATCCCATTGATGAAAACTCTTTTTCGCTTTTCCATTGTGCATGTTTTTTGATCTTGCCATTCGGGCATGGTAATTAACCATTCAAACATCTATCCTATCAATGGGGAACAAAAACTTATTATGCCAAATCTGTGTTTCGCTATACAAGGGACAGGTTTGGCTATGTAGAACTTTATTGAAGGCAAGGCGAATAAATGAAGGAAATGGCTTTTTGGCCGAATGCAGTTCCCTTTTTTCGCGGCTCTCAATATTTTTGCGTAACCCTTATTTATTATGATTAAAGTTCTAGGTATTTGCAAGAATAGTATCTTTATTAAGGGTATTCAGCCTTATTTAGCTACGCATAACATCGAAATCATTGGCACCTGTAATAATAGCACCCACGGTCAAAGCGAATACTTAAAGCTGAATCCCGACATTGTGCTGAGGGATGCCAGTTGGGCGGGAAATTTCTATACAGTTTCAGAAACTGATCTGATTGTTCAATTAAAGGAGGTAAACGAAAATGCAAGTATTGTCGCCATGACCAATATAAAGGAGCCGGAACTAATCAATTGTTTAAAGACGAAAAACCTGATCGGTTATGTGTATCAAACCTTGAACGATCCGTCAAAGGAAATTTTTAATTGTACTAAGTTTTTATATAAAGGGTGCGATCAGTTTCCTTAACAACGTGAAGTATTCTAATCCTATATTCCCTTTTTCAACGAGATATATCAATCCGAAAACTTATCGCTCTCAGCTCTTTAGAATGACAACCAATACTATTTTGCTCAATCTTCCACTTGGGATGCAGAAACTTCTTCAGTTTAGGATTAGCAGGGAAAACCAGATATAAGCATTACAGTAACTGCTCAACATTACTGCGCCGTTTCAATAATCTATTTTCCCTGAGGTTACCCCATTTTTCTCAGCTAATTTTTTGAAGCAGTTATTGAGGGCTGCCCAGTGGTGTTCTAAGTAGAGTGCAACCTCAGGATGAAGCGTGTTTTGAAACCTGTTATCCCCGCCACTTATTGTTATAGTACCACCTCCAAAGGACATAGAAATTTTCTTTTTTGTTTTTATATTAAAGACAACTCCTGTCACCAATTCTTTATTATCTCTAGTCATGCTTGTTAATATTGGCGTCTGTTCATCCAAATAGAAAAAATTGAGCATTAAAGTGTCATTTTTCAAGGATAAATCCTTGAATTGTAGCGGTAATTCGCCGAATGTAATGCTTTTTGTTGTATCGCTTTTGGGCAAATATGTACCATCGCATTCCCATGTATAAACATACCATCTTGTACTATCATATAAATCATGAACGCCTAAGCTATCAACTACTGATGGATATACAAAACAATTATCCGAGTTTAAAGTTGTGGTTACCTTTCCTGATTCTTTCTTATCGTTATTGCAGTTTAGGCTAACAATTGCTATAGCTATCCAGACAATGTGTTTCATAATCTTGGAATTTTGATAGTTTGATTCGGACTTGAATTATATAAATAAATGTATTTCGCGTCAACCATTACTGATCGAGCTCCATTTTTTGTTTCTCCTGTTTGGAAGGCCCTTGTGTGTTCTTTATAGTCTCCCGCGCGTTTTCCAGGCCCACCTGCGGGGCGCCGCCATGAATTGTTACGCCCTTGATCTGGAATCCATATGTCAATTGTATGTCATATCTACAGCAGTAGGATGTAGGTGTTTTGAGCCCGTACGGTTAGGCTCATCGTCTGCATCTTGTACAGATCCAGTCATTGAATTTGCAGATTTTGCAGGATTATTGCCAACAGTTACAAAGCCGTCTTTTAACACTGTATTGCTGGTAGCTTCAGCTTTTAGAGAATTTTTATCAACAGCTTTGCCATCTACAGCAACATCAGTTGTATTTGCTATTGACAGGTTTCCGACTTTGTTTGCCTTAAATTTGTTTTTGTTATCAGCATAGAATTTTGAAAATGCCTTCGTATCATAGGTGAGGCTAAATCCCTTTAGTTCATCAACGGTCGCTTTCTCATCAGCAATCGCTTCATTAAAGGCCTTTTGATTTTTTTGAGAAATTATAGTTGGAGTTATCCGTTTGCTTCCATCATTAATTCTATAAAGTTTCTGGTCTCCATAGCTGTAATAAACAGCAGTATCACCTAATGGGTCAGCTCTCAAGATTGGATTATTGCCCACCATCTTCCAATTTATGGATCAAGACTTCTATAGAATGCATCGTATCTATTCAAATCAAAATCCGTTGTATGTTCAATCCTATTAAATTTCTTTTTATTTTCTGGATCACCATATTTTAATGCCTTGGATGAAACTCCCGGCATGCCCATCCCGCCGGGGCGATAATCTTACTAATAACTGACTTCTATAATGATAGCGAAACGCTGATTAGATGAGGAACATCTTTAAAGTTCTACTCCGGCTTTTTTTTCGATCTCTTATTACCCTTCTCTTTTCCTTTCAATATCTTTTGCTTTTCCAAGTATTCCCTAAATTCTTGTGTATCCGTTTCGGTAACACCATCATAATAGGCCGAGAGATCAGTATATGAAATCCCTAATGCCTGCGCAATAGCAATATTTGTGGTCAAGGATACATCCAGTTTCCCAACTGAAATTTTTTGAATGTGAGCAGGCTCCATTCCTGCTTCCTTTGCCAACTTTCTAAAACTTTTTAAGGAACTGTTTTTTAATGCCTTATAGAGCCCTACTGCATAGCGGAACTTTATGGCAACTTTTTCTTCCCTTTCCTGTGCTTTCATAATGTTTGGAAAGCTGGAAGATTTTTACACATATTTTGACGTAAAATATTACGTCATATTCATTTTTCTCTTATATTTGAATGTTGCGTTGCTTATATAAGCTGACCAACAGAGTTATTATCATTATTTTTGAAATTCTTCATTCGTTGATAATTAGAAGGATTTCGCTATAAGTCTCGATCAGAAAACCGCGAATTTTCAAGGAAACGAGATGGTAGTGAAAGCCTGCTCTATAGCGATATAGGGTGGGCCTCTATCAGCTTATCGTTTCCGGGCCCTCGCGGTGCCTCTGATCGGTAAGACGGGGCTCGCCCTATCTTTTTTTATCAGCCCTTCCTTACAGTAGACTTCCTAAAAGCCATTCGCTGCAAGGATGAAACGAGAACTTTCTTTTTCTTTTATACTACGCTATTCACCTCTTCAACAGGTGGATAACCTTCTGCACCTTGCCCTTGGTTTTGCACTACATCTTTTTTTAATCTTATTCGCTTGCAAGCCTAAAGGTCCTGTTTAGGTTTAGGAAGAAACCGGTCGTGGGCCGTTTCTCATGCGGCCCACTCAGACCGGTTAAAGATTTGCAACCTTCTCTTTTTATTACAATAACAACACTGCATGAAAAAATTGCGCACGAGCGTACTGGTCGTACTATGGCCGGTCCTGAATTTCTTTGCACAAACCCATTCAGCAAATATCCGCTTTCTTTCCATAGGAGATCGCGTTCCAGACTTCCCCTCTGTTCAATGGGCAAATGCCTCAAATGCCAGCCTCAGTATAGGTAAAGATGCTGTTTTGATCCTCAACTTTATGTCTGCCGATTGCATGAGTTGTATAAGATCATTACCGAAAATGGACTCAATCCAGAAAAAGTTAGGAAAGGCAGTTCAGATCGTTCTTATCACCAGCGACAAACGAACAAGATTTGAATCTTTCCTGGCAAATACACGTATCGGACGAAGTATCAATTTCCCCGTTATTGTAGAGGATTCACTATTAAAAGCATTGTTCCCTCATGAATTCATCTCCCATGAAGTATGGATAAAAAATAACAAGGTCATTGCCATTACGGGAAGTGAATATGTGACGTTCGATAATGTAAAAAGGGCGTATTCAGCCCCGACTTTTTCGCTACCATTGAAGCATGATCGTCCGGATTATGATTATTCACAATCACTTATTTCTGCACCTTCTAATGCTATTGCTTCGTCAGTCTGTTCGGTTCTACTTTCCCACTTAACAGGTGTGCCCCGGCGATATATGGAAGGGGTTGATTCTGCTGCTGGTATAAGGTGGTATCGAATGATCAATTTGTCTATAGTTGAAATGTTCAGTAAGCTATGGCGCTTACCGCTTCATCTTTCCCCTGATCGTCTTCAATTGCAGGATGTGAAAGATAGTAGCAAGATAATCTATGACAAAGCAAATTCTTATCGTAACCAATGGAAGCTGGAAAACACATACTGTTATGAGGCTCGCTTTCCTCTTTGTTGCTCAGAACAGGAATGCCTGCAAAAAATAAGATCAGACCTTGCTTGCTGGTTAAACTTTGAAGGCATAATTGCTGGCGAAAAAAAACCTTCTCTTATAATTAGGCAGATTAAATCCTCCACTTTTATAGAGAATTGATCCTTCTATCTATACCAAAACACTGCTTAAACTATTTATATGAAACGGCTCACTATACTGGCAATGATACTGGTTCCGATTACCAGCTTCTGTCAAACGAACATAATCTCAGGAAAAATCATATCAGAAAATGGCAATCCGATTCCCTCAGCCACGATTACTTTACTGCGCACCAAAGCTGTAACACTGTCCGATAAACAAGGATTATTCTCAATCGAAAATGTCGTCGTTACCGATACTATTCTGATCACAGGCATTAACTATGAACCGGTCAAATACCCTATCAATGGTCAACAGGAGGTTACGATAACTATGAGACAAAAGGCGGTTACTCTCGGTGAAGTTGTCGTTAACACAGGTTATCAAGAGCTGAATAAGGAGCGATCTGCCGGTTCCTTTGAGAAAGTAGACAGCAGTCTTTTTAACAGGCGTATATCACCTGATATTCTAGGTCGTTTGGACGGTTCCGTCAGTAATCTTTTTTTTTCCAGAACCGGGAGTGAGCCTGTCCTGTATATGAGGGGGCTTAGTTCGCTACAAAGCGCAACGCAGCCACTAATTATTGTTGATAATTTCCCTTATGAGAGTAGCCTGTCGAACCTTAATCCGAACGACGTAGAGACTGTGACAGTATTAAAGGATGCATCAGCCGCATCTATATGGGGTTCCCGTGCAGGCAATGGGGTTATTGTAATAACGACCAAGCGAGGGCAATTCAGCCGCCCCCTGCGGGTATCATTGACCAGCAATGTTACTCTTCAAGGAAAGCCCCGCCTTTTGGATGATCCGGGATTTCTGACGGCTCCGGGGTTCATTGAAACAGAAAGATTTCTTTTCGATCAGGGTTATTACCATGATCAAGCGGCATTTCCAGCCTACTATATACTATCACCAGTAGTGGAGCTATTATATAAGCAAACTGCTGGAGAAATAAGTCAGCAAGAGGCGGATAAACAGATCTCCGCATTGTCAATACATGATGTGCGAAGGGATTATTTGCGCTATCTATATCGGAATGCTGTATCTCAGCAAAACTTTGTTTCGCTTACCGCAGGGAATAAGCAGTTAAGCTGGTTGCTGAATATCGGCTATGATAATAATTTGTCCAACCTTGTACGAGAAAGCATTCGTCGCTATACCATCAATTCCATGACTAATTTAAAGCCAACTCCCAAGATAGATATAGGGATCGGCTTAAACGTTTCCATTACAAATGCCAATTATAATGGTATTTCGCAAATCGCGCCGGGTGGCGGCAAAAGCACCTTATATCCTTACGCTCATTTGACTGATAACGACGGTCGTCCTTTATCTATTGAACGGGATTATAGAAATAGTTATACTGACACAGCCGGAAACGGGTTATTGCTGGATTGGAAATATAGACCACTTGATGAACTGACATTAAATAATAATTGGAGCAAAGGACTGAATCTTTTAGGCCGCGTTAATATCCGGTATAAAATAGCACCATTTCTTTCCGCAGAAGCAAAAGCGCAACTAGAGAATAGCCGGAATAATTCAGAATTTAATAATTCAGTGTCCAGTTATTACTCCCGGAACATGATCAATCTATATTCAACGATCAACGGAAATACAATCAAGCGAAATATCCCAATTGGAGATATTTTGGATATTTCACAAAGCAACCTTAACGCTTGGAATGCAAGAGTGCAGTTAAATTTCGATAAGTCGTGGGATAAGGAACACAACGTTACTATGATTGGAGGAGCAGAACTTAGAGAGATAAGCAACAAGTTCCGACAGAGCCGGATTTATGGATATAACAGTGACATACTAACTTATTCAAACGTGGATTATTTCACGCAGTTCCCTTTGTATGGAAATTTGGGAAATTCGGCTATTCCCAATGGGATTAATCTGGCAGAAACAAAGAGCCGGTTTGTCTCACTTTTCTCGAATGCCGCTTATTCTTATCTAAAAAGATATACCCTAAACCTTAGTGTCAGAAAAGATGCATCTAACATTTTTGGAGTAAGCACAAACCAAAAATGGGAACCCTTATGGTCTGCAGGAATTGCCTGGAAATTATCTGATGAGCCGTTTTATAAACTTAACTGTCTGCCTGTTCTAAATATAAGGTTCACAAACGGGTATAGTGGCAATGTGAATAGTTCCGTTTCGGCTGCTGCTATCATTCAGTATCTACCGGCTACATCACCAACCAATTTACCCTACGCTTCGCTTAGAACATCACCCAATCCAGAACTTAGGTGGGAAAGAAATCAAATGAGAAACATTGGGTTAGACTTTTCTCTCAAAGGTGATCGGATAGCTGGCTCCATTGATTTTTACGTCAAAAAAGTAACGGATTTGATAAGCACTGCTCCTGTTGATCCGACTGTCGGTGTAAACACGCTAACTCTCAACGCCGCTGCACTCAAAGGAAAGGGACTTGATATCCGGATTAACACAAGGCTTGTAGATAAGGGAATAAAATGGAATAGCCTTTTACTGTTTAGCTATGTCAGCAACAAAGTGGAGCGTTATTTGCTCGAATCAGCTAACAAAGGCAGTTATGCTGGCAATGGGTACAGTATTAACCCACTGGAAGGAAAAGACCCATACTCGCTTATAAGTTACCGTTGGGGTGGGCTTGATCCGGAGACAGGAAATCCTATTGGCTTTGTAGCAGGACAGCAAAGTCAAAACTATACTTCCATCGTAAATGCAACTTCGTGGGACGATCTTGTTTTCAAGGGAACAACCCGACCTCCTTTTTTTGGAAATTGGATTCATACTTTTAACTGGAAAGGAATCAGCGTATCTGCCGGTTTCAGCTTTCGATTTAAATACTATTTCAGGCGAAATACAATCAATTACTCTTCCTTATTCAGCAATTGGATAGGACATAACGACTATACAAAACGCTGGATGAAGAAAGGTGACGAAGAATACACCTCTATTCCTTCCTTGCCCTATCCAGCAAACGCGAACCGCGATAAGTTCTATGCATATTCGGAAGCTACCATAGAGAAAGGCGATCTGATAAGGTGGCAAGACCTAAACATCAGTTGGAATGTTCCTCTTTCTGAAAAAGGGAGAAGGGCAATAAAGGCGCTACAGATTTATGGTGTATGCAACAATATCGGTTTGTTGTGGCGGGCTAATAAGGCCGGGCTTGATCCCGATTTCGGGAACAGCATCCCTCCATCTCCAAGTTTTTCCATCGGCATCAAAACTGACTTTTAACACTTAATACTCGAAACATGAAACATATTACCTCGATCCTGCTTTGCCTTGCCGTGTTGCCATCATGCAAAAAGTATCTGGATGAAAAGCCGAATACTCAATGGGTGGTTCCAGAAACGATCCAAGACGCAGCTGCTTTAATGGATAACTACAGTTTGTTCAATGCATCTTTTCCTTTTATTGGGCTGCAGGGTGACGATGATTATTATTTATTAGAATCCTATTGGAACACGCTTTCTACTACTAATCAAGACAACTACCGATGGGGAAAGGAAGTGTATAACAAAAATGAGTGGTCGTATATGTATCAGATCGTCTTGCGAAGTAATATTGCCTTAGAGACGGTTAACGATGTTGTTCCTGTTGACAATAACATCGCGGAATGGAAGCGGGTAAAAGGAGCAGCGTTATTCCACCGGGCAAACGCCTTCTTTCAGGTCGCTCAATACTATGCGGAACCATATGATGAGGAAACAGCTTCGCAAAAAATGGGTATCCCGCTTCGGTTAAATAGCAATATTAACGAACCCAGTATCCGTGCTGGTTTGGAGGCAACGTGGCAGCAGATCGTTACCGATTTCAAACAGGCATCCCAACTATTACCAACTCAGGTGGATATTCTATCCAAACCAAGTAAACAGGCCGCATTCGCCATGCTCTCCCGGTCTTTTTTGGTCATGGGCGATTACGAAAATGCCTATCTGTATGCAGACAGTTGCCTGCAAATTCAGCATGATCTGATAAACTATAACAACATAAATATTGCTGCAAATACACCTTTTACTCGATTTAACAGGGAAGTCATTTTCTCTTCCGTTACGCTTGGTGTGTCTATGTTAGGTGTTAGCAACTGGCGTTGTGATTCGCTCCTTTTTGATTCCTATCACATTAATGATCTCCGTAGAATCGCCTTCTTTAAATCGAACGGTTCAGGGACTTATGGTTTTAAAGGAAATTATGATGGTACTACGGCCAGCGCTTATTTCAATGGCCCTGCTGTAGACGAGATTTACTTCATAAGAGCAGAATGCCTTGCAAGAAAGGGTGATATAAGTAATTCACTTAAGGACTTAGATACTGTTTTAAGCCAACGCTGGAAAACCGGAACTTTCAGTTCTTCTACTGCCAATACACCTGATGAAGCGCTGGATCTGATACTACAAGAGAGAAGAAAGGAACTGGTTATGAGAAGTGTTCGCTGGTTTGATCTACGCAGATTGAACAGGGATTCAAGATATGCCAAAACGCTGAACAGAAAGCTGAATGGTATAGAATATATATTACTTGCGAATTCACCACGCTATACGCATTACATACCAGTTGATGTTATATCAATGACGGCTATGCCACAAAACGAAAGATAAAATAAAGGCTGTTACTATTAATTCCTCTTTGCCAAATTGATATTTAACTAATACGGAACAAAATTGTAACAGCCTTTTTACTACTCTTCCAGTTTTACATTGTCAGTCTGGATGGTAAACTCATCACTCTCATTGGAAAGGTCTTCCAGACTGTACCCGCTTCCTGATGCTGCCATTTGAACAGGCCGTTTGTTGGCATCTGGGAGTGCATTATTCTGCACATCGGCATAGATGGCGCAAACATCTTCCGAACCGCTACAGCTAGGACTTTGACCTGTCAGATAGCGATAGCTTTCCGGGTTGTCGGGATTCGCAGGATCAATACACTCAAACCATGCCTGCACCAAAACGGTTTTTTGGTCTTTAGAGGCGGAGAGATTTTGTTTTTTAAAAGAGCTTAATGTAGAAATAGCTCCGACAGATAGGATCATGCCTACTATAGCAGCAAGCATGGAGATCCTTGTGCTTTTCTTCATTGTTTGAAGTTTTGATTTTTTGAAATTAATCTTCTACCTTTTTTCAAGAGATAGAAGATAGATACCACAGGTTAGCTAGTCGTGCGTCCGGGAACTGTTTGTTTCATCCTTTACGTCTTTGCTCCTTTCTCTTACAAAGGAGGCAGGTGGGCATGGTATTGCCAGGGATATCAAAACAATATCGAAAGCATCTCTTGCCAATCAAAGTCCTGATTAGTGCTGGTTCGGGAAACCTGCAGGTAACTGTTCGTACTTCCCGAAAGCATGAACAGATTTGTTGCAACAACATCCAGATGTCTCTATAAAGTTGGTTAGATTTATTTGAAAACTACCCGATCGTTTTGGACAAAAAACCGTCCGTTTTGTACATTCTTTTTCAAACAGCTTTAAGTTGATAAGAGTATTCCCTCATCGTTATACAACATGAGGTATTACCAGAGATGATAGGGCGGCCCCATTTTATGGTATCCGTTTCAATGATCCGGGGAGCTGGCCAAATTTCTTTTTAAAAGCCTTACTGAAACTATCCGCAGTTGTATATCCAATCAGAATAGCCACTTCCTGTACTTGTTTTCCTTCCTGCGACAACAGTTTATACGCCTGTTGCAACCTGCGCTCTTTGATGAATTGTGGGATAGTATGGTGAAACTCTTTTTTAAAGACCCGGTTTAGGGTTTTGGCGGTGATATAGAATCGTTCGCTTAATTCCCTGAGGCCACCAAGACGAGGGTCTTCAAGGTTATCAAGTATATATTGCTGGACACTCAAGGTTTTTTCCCGGTTGGATTGAATTTTCGGCGGCTTCATGCCGTTAAGGTTTAAAGTGGAAGGGATAAGGTGTTTTCTTTACAAAGCTATCAACCCTTATTCTTGAAATCATCAGCCCAAACGACGTTTCGCATAGCGAAAAGGCAGTTTAGCATAATTAACGCAGCCTTTCAAAAATGAGTTGAGTTTGAAACTAGAATATTAAAGGATGTAAATCTTTTGTATCAAGTCTTTTTTGCCATCCTTCCCGAATCCAAACGGTAGCCCATTGGCTAATATCATTTGATCCTTGTCAAACCAGTCTATCCAAATGATATTTATAATAACACTTTGATTAATGCGGCTAAACTTATCCGCAGGCAATCTATTCATTGCCTCTTTCAGATTAAACAGAGAAAGATAAATACCATGAAATGTATGGAATTTAACATACGATCCCGCTGCTTCGATCCAAATAATATCACATAGAAAAAGCCGGAGAAATGATCGTTCTACTGGAATAAAAATGTATTGTGTAGCAGAGAAGATAGTTTGTCGGATTAGTTGAATATCGTCCTTATGGAGTGGGATTTTTTTCATTAGCTAAGGTTTGAGGTTAGCAAAAATGCCTATAATCCATGAATTAGTTATGGTCGAATACGACCATAACATAATATTGAATAATGGGTATTTTGTGCTAAATCCTCAACCTTATGTACCGGTCACTATGTGAAGCAAAAGCCCAATTGATCTTAGCCTTGCAAGAGCAAAAGAAGCTCCAAAAAGAAATAAAAGAACTGCGGCAGTATATCAACGCATTTGAGGAAAAACCGGATTTAGACAAACGCAATAGGGAAATATACACCGGATTTAAAGAAGGAAAAGCCTTGCATGATTTAGCCGCTCAATGGGGAATTTCCAAGGCGCGAGTTAAATACATCTGTGATAGATGCTCTTTTCAGGAAAGGAAAAAGTGTTAAACTTCAAAGTGAAAATACTTATCTCAGCGTTTTCAGGCGTACTTGATCCTCTTTCGTATAGCCAAACCCCCATTTTACATAAATAACTTGCAGTCCTTTCAGAAAATGACAAGATTTAAACGGCATTCCCCTCTATCCAGGCTGTTATAACCGAATGGCAGTTACTTTTTTTGTGTTCTTACATAAGAACTTCAAGCCCCGTCGCCCTAAACCAATCATTATATGAAAATCTCGAACCCTTCCCCTAAAAGGGCGGTCATAAGGCCGTCCAGTCTTAAAGAACTGGCCAATATGTATGGCATGGACAGAAAAACAATGTCCCGCTGGTTAAAACCTCACTATGCACGAATCGGTGAAAGAATAGGCAGGTACTATAATGTCCGGCAAATGGAGGCCATTTTTGATGCACTCGGTTTTCCACCGGCCTTTGATGAGGTATGAAACCTCATAGATAGCACATTACTTACGCATGACTATCACATGCCTATCACATGATCATTTCATTGAACACCGCACAGCTTACACATTCTATTTCTGCAAGCGTCGCCGTTTTATTTTAAAAAACTAGACACTTGAACGGAGGATGTAAACCCGGCAGGTACTTCCGCCGGGTTTTATTTTTTTGATTTCGGAACACCTCTATTCATTTAAACAGCCTGGTAACAACAAGGAATTAGCCGCATTTCCTTACCACTTCGTCCCATATTGGGGACAACACAGTATTTCAGCTCCCAAACGGGACAATGCCCCTTTCCCCCAATAGTATGTTTGTCTTCACAAGTTGAGAGCAAAACAGATTTATCACCTAACCCTGTGAAGATGGCTATCCACAAAAGCAAACGTTTCTATGATGAGGAAGGAAGTCTTATCATCAAGCCTTACCGGCTCATAGACCTCGCGCAGATATTTGATGTGAACTACCGCACTTTCAAAAGATGGATCAGCAATATCGAAAAAGAAATGGGCAAGCCAGATGGCAAATACTATTCGATCAAACAGGTTGAGTACATGATCGCGCAGTTTGGATTACCGCGCAAATTAAATACAGTCGTTGCAGAAGATGCGTTGCGGAGTGCAGCCTGATCACAAACATTAATTCGATTCAACTATGAAAACCGATAATACCACACAAAACATTTTTTTGACCGGCTTTATCCTGCTGGCAAACCTGGACTTTGCCGGCCTTTTGGAATATGGGTTGAAGGCGGTCATCGGTGGCGGTATCTGGCTGGCCTTTAAACTGGCGGCTGACCGGATAGATCGCAACAGAAAAAGCAATCCGCCAAAACCTCCGAAAGATGAGTAAAAACATTTTGGTACTGACCTTGATCGGCGGAGGGCTGATAGCCGGGTACAGCTTTTATGCGAACATGAAAAAGACGACGGCAGAATTGCAGGTGATCCCGGATGCCAGCTTACACGCCGTGAATTGGGACGGTCTTATCATTCGCCTGGACATTGTTTTGAAAAACCCCACGAAGGGGAGCTTCTCCATCAAGTTCCCCTTCATTAAGCTGATGTATAAAAATACACTGGTGGGAAGTTCCGAAGTCGTGAACAAAGACATTGAGATACCGGCGTTCGGCCAGGCTAAGATCACCAAACTGATGGTCACTATACCGATGATCAGCATTTTTTCGGTGTCCACTTCGATCCTAAAAGCCATTCAAAACAAAGAGCAGGTGAAGATCACCGCAACGATGTTAACGACCATTGACCTGGGACTGGTAAAAGTTCCTTTTGAAGAAAGTCACGAGGTTATTCTGAAAAAATAATGGAAGCACGCAAACCCCGACATATCAGGCATGGTAATGAGTTCGATGAATTGTTCCCCGGAGCGAACCGGGGTAATCAGACAATCCGGCGCAACGCCAACCTGGACGATACGGTGGTATTCATTCCGAAAGTGGTAAAAGATACACTGGAACAGACCGAAGGCATTACACGAAGGCTGAAGGGAAGGAATGTATATGACACCTGTAAAAACATCTGGCATTTTGTATATGACCATATTCAGTATAAAAAAGATGAGGAAGGATTTGAACAGATACGCAGCCCGGCAAGGACATGGCATGACCGGGAGGAAGGCGTAGACTGTGACTGTTATTCGGTGTTTATTTCCAGCATCCTTACCAATTTGGGCATTGCCCATACGCTACGGATCACGAAATATTCCCGCAAACACTTCCAGCATATTTACCCGGTCGTTCCGCATGGATCACGGCATATCACCCTTGACTGCGTGACCGATCAGTTTGACTTTGAAGTACCCTATTCAGAAAACAAAGATTTTCCTATGGATTTGCAATACCTGGACGGACTCGATGGCCTGGAGGGACATACGCTCGGCCTGTTCGGCAAAAAGAAAAAGAAGAAGGCGGCAGCAGCCGCTGCTGCTGCCGCCGCTTCACTGGACCCAAATGCACCGCCACCGCCGCCCAAGAAGAAAAAGAAGGGCTTCTTTAAGAAAGTCCTGAACGTGGTCAATAAGATCAACCCGGCCACACTGCTGTTGCGTAACGGAGTACTCGCAGCCATGAAGCTGAATATTAAAAACGTCGCCAAACGCCTGCGGTGGAGTTATCTGCCTGCTGACAAGATCGCCCAACACGGTATAGATCCCGCCAAATATCAAAAGCTGGTCAATACGCGGATGAAGCTGGAGAATATCTTCTACGGGGCCGGTGGCAATCCCAAAAACCTGCGCAAAGCGATCCTGAATGGTAAAGGCAATAAAGATAAAGCGGTCAGCGGCCTGGGGATGCTTCCCATGCAGGAATGGACAGGCGTACTCAACGAATACAGTTCACTCGGTGAACTGTTGGGGGATGAAATATACCATTCCGAAAACGTGGAAGGCATGGAAGGCTTTGGTGGGTTTGGTGAACTCGGTGAACCGATCAGTCTTGCCAGTATCGGCGCTGCGATGGGTGTGATCGCAGGCATTGTCTCTGCCTTGAAACAGATCGGCAGCATTTTTAAGGGAAAGGAAAAGGGTTCAGAAGACTTTGATGAAGCGTTGACCGATTCTACTGAAAACAATGTGAACGCCTCTGCCGCGGCTTCTGCTGCTGCGGCTGCAACCGCCGCTGCTAATACTGCCCCTGTAACGGCTGAAGCGGCCAGCCTTCCTGCTATCCTGGAGAGTGATACTTCGTCCCCGGCAGATAGCGGCGATCAAAGCTATGCCATGACTACGCAGCGCTCCGCCGAAGTACCCGAACCTGAAGCAGATTATAGCACGGCCATGAGTACCCCTACAGGATCAGGCACTCCGGCGGCTTCCGGCAACACAACTCCTAAAACCGGCTTTTGGGATAAAAACAAGAAATGGCTCAAACCGGTGGCTATTGGTGTGGGCGGCCTTACCCTGATCGCCATCGGATATAAACTGATCAAGAGCAAAAAAGCAGCTCCCAAATCTTCCAAAGCTGCGGCTTTATCTGGCCTGCCACGAAAAAGAAAAAAGAAGGGCCGCAAAAAGCATAATCGTATAAAAGCGGTTGCGCTGCTCTAACTATTCCAATCAACTTTCAAAGTATTTATACAATGGCAAAAAACAAAAACAGCTACGAGAAAAAAGCCCGCAAGAAAGGATTTCTCGCAGGCATCAACGAGGGACTGCCGACCAAAGGCAACCTGAAAAATTCCGTCATGGAAACTGGCCTGAGCCTGTTGGTGGGGGTACTTGGCGGCGGCTTTGTCGGAGCAGCCATTGGCCGCCCCTCACTGCTGCTGGGGATCGCCACCACCGGGGCCGGTCACTTTACCGATAGCAAGTTGCTGCAAATATTCGGGGTTGGTATGATGGCCTCCAATGGCTTTCAGAAAGGAAATGCCGTAAGTGGTCTTGAAGGACTCGACGGCGTTAAGGAACGTCTGCAAGCCTACCGCGAAACCTTTTCTGAAAAACTCTACCTCGATAAGCTGTTGAAGAAAAAAGCAGCGGCGGCAGGTACAACAGAAGGCTTTGGAGAATTGCAATACTTCACTTATCCCGATAACTCCATGAGTGGAACACTTGCCGCCCTGGATGATATCGAGGACCAGATCGCTGAATCAGCCCGGCAGTTTCAGGGACGGCTTGCGGGAGGCGATGATGAGCTGGAAATAGGCGACCTGGAAGGCATAAACTATTAAGATTCGACTACCTGTTTTGAAAACAACTTTTTTAAATCCGTAAACTATACAACTATGTTAGGCATTCTGGATGGTATTGAAGAATACAACAATGCAGGCGCATTGATTGGCCTGGATGGCGATGAAGGAGAACTGCTGGGGGCGCTCAAACGCATGAACCCGGTCAAACGGCAGCGGACGATGAATAAACTGGCCAATACCGGCGCACCAAGCCGGGGATCACGCGCGGAGATGGAAAAATTCTTTGGTGAATTACCGGCCCATATCAAAGAAGGACTGGCCAATGGCGGCCTGCGGCTGGCAGATATGACTATCTACTCCATCAAGCCCGTGACGAGCAAAACGATCAAAATGTTCGAGACACAGGACGATAAGGAGATCGGTCTGCGTAACGTGTCCAATGCCAAACTGCCCAAGAACCAGGCATTCATGGTGAGCGGTATTTACCTGCTGGCGGGTGTATCGGCTGATGCCACCAAAGACAAGATCATTGCGACCGAGTTCAAAGGACTCGAAAACTTCAATGCACTTGCCAATGGAGAGTTCTCACTCAAATCGAACAAAAAGCAGATCGTCCCGGAAACCTCCAACGCGGTGTTCAAGACAGCAGCCTATCACCAGGTACCGATCGGTTATTACAAGCTGGCTAATCCCCGGCTGATCGAAGATGATATCTTAATTGAAATGACCATTGAACTGGGCAGTATGGACGGTGTGGCGGCCAACACCTACATCTTCGCCGGTCTGCACGGCACTGTGACCACACCGTAATAGCGGATGCTGAATAAATACCAGTGGACAGCCATTGTCGCCGCTTTACTGTTACCCGGTGTGCTACTCGCGGCGACCCGCCGACCGCCTTCTCTTAATCAGCTTTACCGGAACCTTCGTGCCTTTTTACAGATGATCCAATATGCGGAAGGAACCTGGGGACCTAATGCTTACCGGATGCTGTTCGGTGGTGGATTATTCAACAGTTACGACCAGCATCCGGGTATAGCGGTGACACGAGCATGTATAACCAGTACGGCAGCCGGAGCCTATCAGTTCTTAGGTAGTACCTGGAGCAGTTTGCAAAAGGATTTGAAGCTGCCGGATTTCAGTCCTGTTTCGCAGGATAAGGCCACCGTTGAACTGATCAGAAGAAAAGGGGCTTTACCTGATATTCTAAGCGGTAGAATTGCTGATGCGATCTACAAATGCCGCAAGGTCTGGGCCTCCTTTCCCGGTGCAGGCTATGGACAGGGAGAACGACCGGTCACTGATCTGCTCCGGTTTTATGTGCAGGCCGGTGGACAACTTTTAACAACCTAAGTAACGATCATGTTAACCCGCATTAAAAAACGCTATGATATTGAGATCACGCAAGCAGATGCGCTTCATGCGAAGACATTTGAACTGGACAAAAATATTGTCAAAGTGCATGGTCTTTTACTCGAAAGTAACCGAGACGATTTCCTTTATTATCGGGGTACTTGTAAGATAGAGATCAACCGCCAGGAAATTTTCCCCGAAGGTTATGCCGCCAAACTGCTCATGAGTGGTGTGAACGTATCGCCTAACGAGCGGTACTATGATCTGTGCGGACTGGAGCCGGGCAATGGACAGGTACGGGTTGAGTACAAAGACAATACGCACGTTCAGTTATTGTTTGCGGGCTACCGGGTATCGCTGTACCTGGATTGTGAAACCACCGAACTCTTATGACAATTGAGCAAGCCATTACGCACCGTTTTACGATAGCCCGCCTGGGAGAAAAAGTTTTTTTCCAATTCCGGCTTCCGCGTGACAGCCGCCGGGTAATTGGATTGGAATATGATGTACGGAAGACCAGCGGCGAAGAAACACCCTACGTCAGTTTGGTCTTTGACCCCGATGGTGATCCTTACTTTAAACGAAACACCAATAAGCTGATCGGGCGGTTAAGCCTGCAGAATCGCAGTTGTGAGGGACTGTTTTACCAGGGTGATCTGATAGAGAACCGCAATAAGGCGCAGTACGAAGGAATCCATGCGCAGCTCTTTTCACCTGAACCCTGGATGCACAGTCAAAAAAGAGAAGAGATTGATTTTAATGTCAGCGCCGGGATCGTCGAAGGTTTTTTTGAAGATGCCAATTTCGGACAGTACGAATTTGTGGGATTGGAGTATGAAGTGTTCTTGTATTTATGGATTGAAAAATGTGTTGCATGACCACTGATCTGGCTTTAGAATATATACGCGGCAGAGCTTGTGAACTGTGCTATGGAAAGGAGTACACGATCCGGTTTCGTCATTTTGTACTGCAACCGCATGAATCGCGGATGATAGACGGGCACAACCAGTTTTTTATCCTGGTGGAACCCTATTGTTTGATCCGGGTAGAGAGCGCCACCGCCATTTTTGATTTAAGCGAAGACAAGGCAAATGAACTGGAATATGAACACCGGGGAACCATTGTGCTGCTGAACCAATCCGTGTTTCTCAATCATGCAAGGTTTATCCAGGTCATTCCCAAAATATGCACACCATGCCCGTAACGACAGAAAAATACGATCAACTGAAAATTGATAAGCTGAAGCATCTTTTGACGGAACTGGCTGCAAAAGGGCAAGCCCGGCCATTTGAAATATTTGTGGATGGATTGAAGGTCGTTACCAAGACCGAAGATGTAAAAGAGTTCGAGAACTATGAGTACTATATCAATGAGGACACGGAGAAAATACGCATCCTGATCTATTATTCCCTGACCTCGCCGCGTAATGACCAGTACTGCTATTATATCCAGCATAGCAGGCAAACAAAGCCCTTGAATGGCCTGGGCGATCTTGACGGCATCATCCAGGAAAAGCTGGAAGCGCGTGACCGGGAGCATGAGGCCCGACTGATCAAACAGGAACTGGAACAAACCAAAAAACAATTGGAAGAAGCCGAAGAATACGCAGAAGAACTGGAAAGGCAGTTGGAACAGGCGCGGGATAATAAGCACAAGCTCGGTAAGCTCGACCTGGTAGAATTAGGTAGTGCTGTTCTGGAACGGATGGCCGTTAAAAATGCAGGGGCATTGGAAAAAATGGGATTAGCCGGATTGGTCACTCCACCGGCTGTAGATCCGGGAATTGAACAACCCGCCGCCAGTTATGAAAAACAAGCCCCGGAAGAAAAATCAGACCGGACGGCGTATGTGGCTTTGCTGGAACAACTCGATGCCGTGTTCGATGAAACGCAACTTGAAATGGTGATGCAGGTCATCCGCCAATTTGCTGAGGAGCCTTCTCATCTTCAGACGGTGGCCCAATTACTCAACATTGAAACCAAACCCGCATGAAATATCAATACACCATGACCATTGAAGCCAAGACAGAACCGGAAGCTGACGCCAAGATGCAGGCACTCACTACGCTGGCGTCCCGGTTAAGTGAAAAGGAATTATCCAAACTGGCCCATGTGATCAAGCATGATCCGGTCAAAACGGCTTTGGCTAAAAAATACTTAGGAGTGTAATAACGAAGCCCCGTTTTAATCCGTGTCCTCCTATGAAAACAGAAACTTCCGTCCATAACCCCGACGAGTTTACCCTCAAAGAAAAGCTGACCTATGGTATTGTCGGTTTGCTTATGATCGGCGGAAGTTTCTTTATCGGAAGGAGCCTGATCCGAAAAGCCAGGGCTACAGCGGAAGAAAAGAAAACTTACGAGGATGGAAGCCCTGCCACGTTTGCCAAGCAGATCAACATGGCTTTTGAAAATGACAACTGGTTGGGATGGGGAACGGATGAGGAAGCACTGCGAAAAACACTGCAAGCCATTCCCAGTAAGGATGCCATGCGAAAAGTGATCAACTCTTATCAGAAACTATATGCCCGCAGTATGATGGCCGACATGCAAAGCGAACTGACGACAAGTGAGTATAGTGAAATGCTGGCCATCATTGCGGCCAAACCGGAAACAGGCAGCAGTGAGGTAACGGCTCAACCCACGCCCTTGCAATACCAATCCTGGGCAAAGCGGTTGAAATCGGCCTTTGACATTACTTATTGGATGTTCCCAGGCACAGATGAGGACGCGATCAAGGCCGTGTTCATGGAAATGCGAACGCAGGCAGACTTCTGGCAAACGGCGGCGGCCTATCAGTCCTTATATGGCAGTGAGTTGCTTAAAGACCTGCAAAGCGAATTGGAGGTTTGGGAATATGTGCCGATGATGGACATCCTAATGAAAAAACCGAAAACATGAAAGCACGAAATAACCGAAAGACGGGAAGCACAAAGAAGGCCAGAGTCAAAAGGATCATCATTACTTCAGTAGCTGTCGGTGCGGCGGGCATACTCGGCTATTTTGGCTGGCAATACTTGAAGAAAAAAAGACAGGCCCGACAAGGAAACGATCTGGATGCTATCCTGCAAGCAAGCAGTGCATCAGTGCAGAGCAGTTATCCTGCTTCAACTTATACCCCGCCGAAGATCACGCTGCCGTCCATTCCGAAAACCAGCACCACGCCTTATACGGCTACTGCAACTGCCAGTTCAGGCTTTCCGCTCAAAAAAGGCAGCAAGGGAGAGAACGTTCGGCAGTTGCAGCAGGCACTGATCGCCAAATATGGCAAGAGCATCCTGCCCCGCTATGGAGCTGATGGGGACTTTGGTTCAGAGACGGCCACTGCGCTGAAAAAAGCGGGCCTGCCGGATTCCATCAACGAAAGCACGTTTCATGTGCTTACACAAGGTAGTAAACCAGATACGTCCACACTGGGTAAAGACCTTTACAATGCTGCAGTCTCTAAGAATTACAGCAAGACATTATCACTACTAAAGCAAATGCAGTCAGTGGACGATTACAGTCGTGCCAATGAAGTGTTCAAGCAATACCGGTTGGGCAGCGTCCGGCAAACCATCGTCAATGGCCTACTGAACACGTTTACCAGTACCACACAGAAAGAAGCGATCCGATTGGAGTTCCTGCGCATGGGATTGCAATATGATGGGAACAAATGGAGCTTGTCGGGCTTTGATGGTCGCCCCGTTGTGACCAAAGAAGAAACAACGGTCTGGATCAATGCCACTGAAGGAGTAAAAGTCCCTGCACGGATGGTACTCGGTAGCGAAGTGAGCAGACGGCTGGACTATACCCTGTTTGAGAATAACGGCAACTATTTTTTGGTGGGCACTAAATCCATTCAATACCTCAGCTAAAAATCCGACTATATGAAACGGTATATCAAACACATCATCATTCACAGCACGGCCACTTTTGACCCGAAAGTAAGCCAGCACTACGGCTGCTTTCATTATGTGGTAGAACGCACCGGTGAGATCAAAAAGATTCATCCTGAAAATTCGGTAATCAAACATCTTCCTTCCGTAGATGCAGAAGCGATCCATGTAGCCTATGCAGGTGGGCGCAACAAAGCCGGTGCGCTCGGTGATACGCGCACCCCGGTACAGGAAGAAGCCCTCTTTAATAAGATCGTGGCCCTTTCGGTCAAATACCCCGGTGCTAAAATCTGCGGGCATAATGAACTGGATGCAACAGCCAACTGTCCCGGCTTTTCGGTAAAGGACTGGATCAGGAACTATGAACCTGATCTGTTGCTTTCAGCCTGATCAAAAAATGTTTACCGCAATTAGCAGCGCACTAATGCTGTCATAAAAACATTCCTATGCGAACAATTGAATTTATCATCATTCACTGCACGGCAACGCCGGTTACAGTCACGCTGGAGAGCATGAAGGCTTACTGGAAAAATGTATTAGGCTGGAAGAACCCCGGCTATCATTACCTGATCCTTCCGTCCGGAGAGATTCAAACTGTTACCAGTGAACAGAACATTGCCAACGGGGTGGCGGGGCATAACCGGTATTCGATCCACCTGGCTTATGTAGGCGGCATTGACGAAAAAGGCAAAGCACTGGATAACCGGACGGATGCACAAAAGCAGGCCATGTATGCAAAGCTGCTGGAACTGGCAGGCCGCTATCCCGATGCGACGATCCGCGGACACCGGGACTTCAGTCCCGATACCAATCACAACGGAGTCATCGAACCTTTTGAATGGATCAAGGGCTGTCCGGCTTTTGATGTAACCACTTGGTTGGAGAACTATGATCCGATAAGTAAAGCAGCCTGATATGCTGGCAGCCATTGTACGGGCTATTGCAGGCAGGGACTATGCGGTTTATGTACGTCCCTATGAACTCAACATAATCGGCGTTCGCTCGGAAAGTACGGAAGCCAACCGGTTTGATGATGAGATTCATGTGTTCTTTAAAAACAGTGCGGGTCAGTGGATACATTACTTGTTTGCAGCCACTACCGATCCGGGGACCTACTGGCTGCGTTCACCGATGCACCCGCAAGGAACGGCGATCTTACAGCAGGGACAGTACCGGAACGCTTACCAGATCGGGCTGCACAAAGGGAAATATTATGCACTGGTGCAACGCGGGCCGGTCACGGTACTGCGGGATTATGACCGAAACGCCGTACTGGATTTTATGAACGGAAAACCCGACACCGGTCTGTTTGGTATCAATATTCACCGGGCCTCGGTCAATGGGACGACAAAGGAAGTAGATAAATATTCTGCCGGTTGCCAGGTCTTTGCTGATATCAACGATTTTAACCGCTTCATGCAGCTCTGCGAACAACACCGGCAGTTATACGGCAATAGCTTCACTTATACACTGATTGATAAAAGAGCTATTGCACGATCGGAGAAAAAGAAACTGGCGATCAGTCTTGCCGGAATAGGTGTCGGCATTGGAACCGGGTTTTTTGTCTATCAACTGATGAAACCATGAAACAAAAACGCATTGTATTATTCCTGTTGCAACTGTTCAAGGACAAGGACGGCAACTTTTCCTTGCGCGAACTGGCGACCGCTCTGTTCATTGTGGTGCTGATTGTAAGCTGGATCGCACAGCAGTTCTTTAAACTGGATGTGCCGGAGTTCATGTTCTGGGCCTTTGTAAGCATGGTGAGCGCCGGATGTTTTGGCTATTCCATAGAAAAGAAAACTAAATCCTGAATTTTTAAAAACTATCCCCTATGATTTCTTTACGTTTCAGAAGTACATTAAGCATCGCTCTCATCAGTTTTGTCCTGGGTTGCTGCGCAGCTTTCCTACTGATGGCTCGTTGCGGCAAAGAGGACAAACAGGCAAATGTTGCACACGCAAAATTGCTGAAAGCGCAGGCCGATAGCCTGCATACGCACTACCAGACCGCGATCTCCGAGCTGGAAAGTCAGAACAAAAAACTCGACCGGCAACTTCAAACAACCCAAGCGGAACTGGAAGCTGCAAAAGCAAAGACAAAAACGAAAGCTGCTGCTATCAAACAGCTACTGAACCCACCCGGCTATCCGGCGAAGGAACTGCTGAAAAAGACAGGTGGATCGTCCACCTCCTTTGCAGAAAATCCTGAAAAGTGCGATTCGTTAGTAAGTCTTCTTGCGGATTTTATGATAGAAACGGAGATAAAGGAGAATTTATACGAAGTACAGGCATTGACACAGGATAGCCTGATCGAAGGTCAACAGGCCGTTATTACACTTCACCAAAATGAGAACCTGCAACTTTCCTCTTTACTTAAACAATCGCTGGCCGAACAGCAAAGTCTGGTAAAAGATTATATCCATCTGCAAAAAAGAATGAAACGACAACGGGCCAGCGGTCGCTGGCTGGCGATCGGCACGGCTGTTCTTTCCGGGATAGCTACTCATTACCTCACCAACCGCTAACCATGAAAGAAAAAACCATTGTTTCCGTCAGTACGCTGCTGGCATCACTACTGGCTTATTGGTATGCCCGGTCAGCCAAAAAGGATGCGGTTCCTTATGTGATGCTGGGCGGCTTTATAGGTTCCATCATTGGTGAAACTCTCGCTGAACGTTCAACCACCTGAGACATGAGCTATCAAATTATAGACACCGGGGCCAGCATCCGCTTCATCAGTGACGACGGCTTTTTTTACCTGATGAAGCACCAGATAAGATCTATTCAGACCATACGGGATAACATTGTCCGTATTGATACTGGCGGTGGGTGCTGTATGCACAGCATTTTTATCCAGGCGGAAAGTGTGATCAGTCCGTCAATCAGCGGTACGGAACAGCTAATGCAACTACTCAATGAATGGACATCGGATTTTTTGCAGGGTTATCCTGACCCGCCTGATCCTGGCCCTATTGAGTAAGCACTTTTAGTCACCATAAATCAATCAATATGGCTACAAAAAAACGTAAGCGGACTGCTGCAAATTGCAGGCCGCCGTACTTCATTAGCGAAGCGGGGCATTTATTAAGTACCCGTGGCACATCAAAATCCGCTAAGGTATTAAGCAGAGACGGGAAGGCAGCAAAAAGGAAAAGACTGAAACGCGGTTGTTTAAACGGGGCTGGTGAAACGTTTCAGTTAACAGCAAAGCAAAAGCGTAATCTGCCTATTGCCTTGCAAAGAGCCATTCTGAAACATCACCGCCAGCTTGGTAAAAGGATCATCAGCTAAAGCACTTCGGCAGCTATGAGCAGTCCGCAGGCACATATCATCGTCAACGGGAACGCCTATTTTACAGGTGGCGTGACGGGCGAAGCTATGGCCGGGACTGCTCTTTTTCAGATGGACATGGAAGCAGAAGGTTTGGGTGAGATCACGACCATAAAACCGGAAATCACCTTTAACACTTCCAGGACTTATCGCAATGGAAAGAAAGCGCCGGACGGCATTGAAATTCGTTTTGGCGCAGCAAAGCCGGTTGAACAGGTACGGCAGGTATTAAAAGATCACGGGTTCCAGTTTTCCGAAAAGCAAACCATGTGGTACGCAGTAGATAATGCCAGGTCCCGCCAGCTTGCAGAACAATGGGCGAATGAAGAAGTGCAAGTAGATACGACCCGGTATGAAAAGCTGAACTTTTGGGTAAGGGTCAAAAATTTTCAAGAGTATGGCAATTTGCGCGGGCGCACTGAATTCTGGGTAAAGACGGAGCCGCCTAAGTATTTTTATTCCAAGTCCTATTTGGAACGTGCTTTTTCCGTCAAGGAGTTGATTTCCGAAGGGCAGCTTTACTTTAAACGGTTTTATAATAAAGTTATTGGTGAAGAAGAACCCAGCACCTCTTCTACAAATAAGTCGCTGGAAGAAAACGAGGCCATTGCCGCAAAGCTCGACAAACTAGCCGATGGCATGACGGCGCATATAGACAAGCTCATTCATTCGGCCACTTCCAAACAACGTCCTACCGCCAAACGATTAAGGGTGGCTGCCTCCATGCGGCAAGATGGCTACCGCTTGCTGGATATACAAAGGGTCCTGCGGGCACTGGCAAACGCATACCGGAAAGACGATATGGTGCAATATCCTTTACTCAGCGTTTACCGGAACAAAGAACAAATACGGTTACTGAACCTTTATGAGAAGGTTAGTAAAGATTGGGATATAAAGAACTTTTTCTCACAAAGGAAGGAAGAGTTTGAGCGACTTGGTCTGCATAGCGTACAAGACTGGCAACAGGCAAATGAACAAAAGCAAAAACTGCTGGACGATCATTTGCCAACAATGACGCAGCGTATTCTGCAAGAGAACGAAGAAAAAATAAAAGAGTTGGAAGAAAAAGCCTTTCTGCAAAATATTCCAGGCTTCTTCCCCACGCCACCTGATCTGATCGAACGGATGCTTGATATGGCTGACTTACAGTTTAACCAAACTATTCTTGATCCTTCGGCTGGCAAAGGGGATATACTCGATGCTGTCTTAAAACGGTTTCCCGGTAAAAATCCTTTGTTATTCGCTTTTGAAGTCAATGACACTTTACGGGATATTCTGCACTTGAAGACCCACGGTCTTGAAGGCGACGACTTTCTGGCATCCAAACCGGAAAACATGACCTATGACCGTATTATCATGAACCCACCCTTTGAGAACGGACAGGACATAGCGCACGTAACGCACGCGCTTACCATGCTTCGACCCGGTGGCCGGGTCGTTGCTGTTGTAGGGAACGGTTATATTTCCCGGCCCTTTAAAAAAGATATGGCTTTTCGTCAACTGCTCGAAAAACAGAACGCCTATGTCAGCGAACCTATCCATGGTGCGTTTAAAAAGGCATTTAATTCAACAGGTGTTATTGTAAGGGTCATTGTCATGAACGAGGACGGAAGCCCGGTGAAATTCCCCGGCGCACCTGCCCCTTCTGCACTTACTCCATCTACAGAACCATCCACTGATACAAACTCACTGGAAGCAGAAGCCGAAGCGGAACTCGAACTGCTGAAGCTACGGGTAGAACTGGAACGTAAAAAAAAGCGATCCGGCCTGTCTGGTATTGATCCGGATAAGCTGGAAAAGTTTCGGCAAAACGCCCGGCTGCTGAATTATGGTACAGAGGTATTGGACTTTAATTAAATAGCTATGTATAGCATCACGCAATATAAACACCTGATTGAAGGCCAGGATGCGGATACCCGGAAACGCTATGCTCTGATCGAGAAATTAAGCGAAGGGTTTACCAAAGAAAACGCTACTGCCCTTGAACTCGACCGCCTGCTCACCGAACAACTCGAATTGGAACAGGCGGATGAGCCACCAGCTCCTTCATCGGGCAGAAAAGCTCCTATGCCGGTTTCTAAAAAAGTAAAGGCAAAACCTGCACAGGATACCAATATAGACGAACTGTTCAATGAACTGTTTGAAGCCCTGAAAGACCCGCGTACCCCGTTTTCTACGGAGGATATTGCAAAGGCCGTACAGGATAGTCTGGCCCAGGCGAAAATAACCTACCATCAATTAGACACCGATCTGCAACAAAAATTATCGGCGGCCCCGGTTTTGATCCAGTATGCCCTGCCCGGTATCACCACTACTGCTTTTAAAAAACCGGAGATCCTCAGCTTTCAGTATATAGTGGACGATGTACTGCTGGGTAATAATGTATTGCTGATAGGCGGCGCCGGGACCGGCAAAACCTATCTGGCGGAAATCCTGCTGGCAAAGAAAGCGCTCAACCGTACGCATCTTACCATTAACTGTTCGCAGTGGACAACGCCCACGGAGATCATCGGCGGGCAGACAATGGACGGATATGTGGAAGGGAAACTGATCGAAGCCTGGGTAAACGGCTATATATTGATACTGGACGAACTGCCAAAGATAGACCCTAATACTTTCGGGCTGTTCAATGATGAACTGGCCAAGACCAAAATACCAGATGCCGTGATCTTTAATTCCCGGAGAGAGAGTTTTGTCAAACACAAGGATTTTGGCTGCATTGCCACGGGCAATATTTACCCTATTAATGAAAGCGTGACCTATGGGGCAAACAATAAACAGGACTTATCGCTGCTGGACAGGTTTTCCGGCAGCGTGTACTTTATTGAAAAAAATCCAGTTATCGAACGGGAGGTTTTACAGAACGATATGATCTGGAGCATTTGTGACCATTTGCGTTCGGTTATCGAGGAACTGAAATACGAAGCACAACTTTCCCTTCGCTTTATGCAAAATGCGAGAGATGCCTACCTGTTGGAAAGGGAGCGGCTTAATAGCAAAACGAAAAACGGTATCAAAGCCAGCGACGGCAAGACCTTCAAAGCAGCGGTGGATAGTTATCTCTCTACGTTTACAAGTGTGCAGCAAGGAAATCTAAAAGAGCGGATACGGTATAGTGAGTTATTTGAAGGATTTGAATACCGTGGATTCCCCGTTAACAAAAAAATAGTATTCTGATGCTGAAAGCCTATATAAAGGATGATTTTAACAATTTGCTGGAATACCAACAGTGGGTGAAGCATTCGATGGAAAATATTTCCACGCTTAACCGTAAATACCTCCCATTTTTTTCGCAAAAAAATATACAAAGGACGATAGAGAGCGACCCGGCCTGGTTTGGCAAAGGAACGACCTATGCGCAGCTACAGGCGGGTATTACCAGTTATAAGGACCCGCAGTTGATCGAACGGATGTACAACCAGGTCACGGCATCGGTAACACCGCTTTTAAAGGATAAGATAAAAGTAAAGAAGGTGGAGTACAATGCAATGGGGCTTGGCGTGTTCCTGTTTGACCGGGCAGCAATGGGGATGTACCGGCTGACCGAATTATTCAGTCCCTCTTTGAACAGAACAGTTGACAGATCAGCCGTCAAGAAAGTCAAAAAAGGATATGAATTGCTTGCTGACGGTTCACCCGTTATTGAGCGGCCTGAGCAAAAGCCGGACGGGTCGCCCAAAATCCGTACGACGAGTAAGAATATCTACGCCTATTTCCCTAAAAGGGACAAAGAGAAGCGTGCCGTAGAAATTTATCTATCCTGTGGCGGATCAGCCGGTGTACAAGCAGCGGATTTCTTATACAGTGGTATCAGTGCGATCATCGTCGGGCAGTTGCTGGAACAGGCACGTATCAGCACGAAGATCAGTATTGTAATAGGAACCTCGCCAGATAATTTTAAGCGAAGTGTTTATGCTTGCATCGTGCCGGTGAAGAATTATGACGAAGGATTAGATACCAACCTGCTGGCACTGCTTAGTTCTGACCCCCGGTTTTACCGCTATGACGGGTTCAAAGGTATATACAGCGTTTACGATCATTTTGGAAAAACAGTGCCGGGCGATATTGGATACGGGTTTAACAAAAGAGAGAACCTCGTTAAAACCATCGAGCAATCCACCTATACGGCCATTGCCAAATTAGCACCCAATCGCATTTATATGGGTCGCATTTTTTCTGAAGGAGAAGCGATCAATGACATTACCACTACCATGAATACGCTAACTGAACAATTGAACCGGGTATGAATCAGGTGAAAACATATTCACCTCGCTATCCTGCGATCCTGGAACGATCCGGAAAGTCTTTTAGCGGCCTGGCAGATGACCTGCAGGAACTTATCAAACAGTTTTTGCTGGCTAATGCAGCATGGCATAAAGCAGATGTTTCAACAAAGGCCCGGCTATTGCCGGCACTCGTACAGACCGATGCCTTTATTGCTGCTGCCATTGAACGGATAGCAATAGCACCAGATAAAATAGACAAGGTTAAACTTATGGCGATGAAAGCAAAGGCTTTGCTGCAAAAAGGAAAGAAATAAAAAACCATATCCTATGATCACCAAAGACAATTTGTTCAAGACTGCCAAAACAATAAAGGTGGACAGTTTGCCCGCTTCACTCAAAGAAGGGTTTGAATTTGTCCGGGAAGTAACGGAGAATTTTACCACCTGGAAGTATTACAAGTCGGACGGCGATATAAAGGCCGCCGTAGATCAATACATTGCGGAACTGGCGGCGCACCTTGCCCAGCCTTCAGGTAAAGGTTCCGGTACTGCCAGAACTTCCCAACCCGATCAAAAAGCAGCCAGAGAGATAGCCAAAGACTTTATCCGTCCTTATGTACTAAGAGGGGAAACCATGCAGCAACTTAGCAAAAGTCATTTAGGCAGCGCCAATGCAAAATTCCATGCGGACATAAGCAATAATAAAATCCATATTTCCAAAATTGGAAATGTAGCTGTTCAGTTTACGTTTCCGCTGAAAGACATTTATGAGGAAATTCTACAAAAACAACCGCCAGCGAAAAAGACAACCAAGCAGCCTGTAAAAAGTAGTGCCCGGCAGCAGCAGTTAGCCCGGCAACTCGCTAGACGCCTGCTTAAACCCTTTGTATTGAGAGGCGATACCTTAAAGTCTTTCGGAACCGGCAAATTGTCCGGCTCCGTTACCCGAAATTCTGTTCAGGTAGATGGAGATACCGTCAATGTAACTGTCCTCAGAGGAAAAAAGGTTGATTTCATTTTCTCTCTGAAACAACTGTATAATGAGATCAAAGATGAGGCCCCGAAAATTGCCGTTAAAAAAAGACAGAACGATAAAGCAAGCCCGGTTGAACGGGTGGATGAGGCAGTTCGATTTATCAAACGCTTTGTGCTATTGGACGGAAAAACCAAGACGGCTGATCAAGTACGCAGCTTTATTAATTCCCTGCAGCGGGCCATCGTGGAAAAACGTATCCGTAAGACTTCCCCTTACGCAAAACATATTGATTTTATCCAGACGGCGCTAATAGGAATGTATGACAATATGGACGCAACCATTAAAATAGTACTAAGCGGCAATGTAAGAGGTAACATCTTTACCCAATTGCAGGAAATAGCCGGTTCTGAAAAAGTACGCCTGTCGGTATCGTATATGAAACGGTATATTGCTTTACAGGGTAAAGGCATAGACAAAGAAAAGGCCAAGCGCCTGTATAACCTGATCGCTACGGCTATGAATGCGGGAAAGATCATTGGTACTGACCCATACATGAAAACGATTCAACGCATACTGCAATCTCTTAGATCGTTTGTTACTTCCGCCCGTAAAAATGATAGCTTGGTTATTCATGATGCGGTGTTAAATGGCATTAATGAAGCCTTAGACGGCTGTGCCTGCGGTTGTGGAAAGTGTGATTCCCTGGAAGGCTGTTCCTGTCAGCAGCTTAACGGGCCGGAAGACAGACCAACGATCATGAACAGTATGGACTTTGCAAAACTGAAATTTGAAACGCTGGGCTTTCAGGGGAAATGGCTGGACCTGATCGGCGACCCATCCCGCAACTTTACCGCTATGGTATTCGGTAAACCCAAACTGGGCAAATCCTGGTTATGTCTTGACTTTGCCGGGTACTTAGCCCGCAATCATGGGAAGGTTTTGTATGTAGCCAAAGAAGAAGGGCTGGATTTAACGCTACAGGAGAAGATCGAGAGCGTGAAGCACCCGAATTTAACGGTCGCTGAAAATATCCCTTACGATTTATTAGATCAATTTGACTTTATATTTCTGGATAGCGTAAGCCGGTTGGGACTGACACCGGATGACCTGAACAAGCTGAGAGCTGACCATCCTAGCAAGTCATTCATTTTCATTTTCCAGACGACCAAAGCCGGGGCGTTCCGGGGAGCCAATACGTTCCAGCATGATGTGGACGTAGTGATAGAAGTGCCGGAGAAAGGAAAGGCGGTGCAAATGGGACGGTTTAACCAGGGTGGTAAAATAAATATATTTGAAGACACTGAACGAATGGCTGCATAATAACACGAAAGTTTTAATTAGATCCTATGATGAAGAAAGATGAAACACTGGTAATGAGAGGTATTGCCCTTTGCTTTAAACCCTATCTAAAACCGGAGGAGGCCATGATTTATTGCAACCTCGGTCGTACTCAGTTAGCTAAAAAATGCGAAGATCACAGAATCTATAAAACCAGTCAGGGATATTACCGAAAGGTAGACCTAGACAAGATGATGCAAGGGAAGCCATCTCTTTTAAATGGAGAATGATGGCGCAAAAAAGGTTTCCTGGGGCCAAAACTGGATTCATAAAAAAGGTTTAAAGTCTTCAAAATTTATTTTTTCGAGTAAAGAATTTTCTTATCTTACTTCATTATAAACCTAAACCTTGTCCCACATGAGAATAATTGTCTGGCAACATTCTGTTTGCCATCCCCCGCCTGAATAATTCATGACCGCTCCATAGTTTAGCTACTCTACTTTATTGCACTGACTTTTTCCTGTTTGGTTAATACGAGAATTAGTCGAATCCAAGCATTGCCCCACGGGATGTAATGCCTTGACGGGTTGTGTTATGACACATAGAACAGGTTATGGTATCGAATACAAGGCAACCATTGTAAGAATAAACCCTTATTGTGCAGCAATATTAGCCCCGGTTGTTTATCCCATAATAAAAATATTAGGTGGCCACTTAATGCAGGAGATGTTACGAACCTGTCAAAAAAAGAGTACCGTTTTATTCACCTTAATTAGACCGATATGCAAAAGTTGGAAAGTTTGCAAAAAACAAAATTCAAAACACTGGAAAAAAGCCAGATGCGGCAGGTAATTGGAGGGTATGCAATGCCTGTTCCTGATGAATGCACTGGTGGAGGATCATCTACGAACACTTACCAGACGCCAAGTGGGCCTCAAACCGTAACCAGAACCTGGTCGGCTGACTGTCTGAACGTGGGTGGAGAAGAAGGAAGTAACATTTATTACACTGCTTCTAGTCCCCAAGATTCTCCTACAGCACCGCAGTGCTGATCAATCTTAATATTAATTGCTGCCGTAAGGCGGCAATTAATATTAAACTATACATTTCAACATTATCCGTATGCGTATCATTTGGTGTTTTAGTTGCTTGTTATTTTTCTGCAGTTTCCATCCTACTCATGATAATCTAAAGGAATATTACCGGCTTATTTATCAGGCCGAAGGAAATCTTTGTTATGAGGATTACGGCGCAGCAGTGGCTAATTATTGTGCGGCCTTCAAAAAGAGAACTCCGTTCTATGCAGATTTGCGGAATGCATTTAAAACCGCACTGTTGTCAAAGGATTCTATAAAGGTTGAGTATATCTGGGACTTGATAAAGAAAGAGCCAGATTTAGTCAATGATTTAAAGAACAATGTCCGGGTATTAAATTTATGCCCAACTACCATAAAAAGTCGAATTAGTGCATATACTCGTCAACGGAAGAAAACGGCGTTTGACTTAATCATGGATTCAATCCGGGCTGTAGATCAACAGGTCCGAAAAGAATGCCCAAATAACCTTAACGCGGACTGTAAGGAACGATTCTACCGGACTGACAGTGCGAATATAAAATTCATTGCTTCCTTGTTAGGCAGGACAAGCTATTCAGAAACAATTCAGGGAGAAAAGAGCCTGCAAGCGTGTTTCTTAGTGGCCTGGCACGCCAGGCGATGGGGCTTTACAGATTTGGATAATGTTTTATATGCCTATATAAAGAATGGGCGGGTCAAACCCAGTATTCTTGCCCAACTGATTGAGTATAGAAGTGATATTGACAGCGTGAATAAAAAGTACTTAGATGGTCAGCCCGATTTAGGTTTCGGCGCTACTTCTATAGTTATTAATAATCATCTTCTTGAAATGAATCAATCAGATAGCTTGATAGAAGTTGTCAATTCAAATCGGAAGAGGTATTATCTCGACAGTTTGGAAAAAGATATTCCTAAGAATGTGCTTTTACTACAAAATACTCTTTTTAAGGGATGTTCGGGCGATTTGAATTTAGAATTATTTCGACAGAATATGCCAGAGGAAGACTATAAAGTATTTCTTTCTGATCTAACGCAAAAAGGGGCTGTTAAGAAATTATGGTTCTAGTATTTTCAGAAGAGACTGATTCCAGCACTTCCAATGTATTGGAGTGGCTCATTCGATGGGATATTCCATTTCATAGAATTAATGTGGAAAGCAATCAGCAGGTATCTATAAGCCTTTCCGTTAGCAATTATGGCCCTGACTTACTGCTAAGAGATGGGAATAAAGAAATAAAGCTCAGGGACATTTCTTCCGTATGGTTTAGGAGAGGATCATTGCCTGCATTGCCAAAGAATTATTTTGCCACAATTGATATGCCTGAGTCCTTCAAAGCAACCCTCCAAAGTCACTTATTTAATGAAGTCGAGGCTGTAAATAGATATGTGTATTATTTGCTGCGAAAGATTTCAATTAATGCCCCCACTACCTATGTTGTTAATAAGTTAATCGTATTAGACATTGCCCGGAGATACGGTCTGCGAACCCCAGCAACGGTAATTACCAAAGACAATAAAGATGTAAGGGAATTTGCTCGTCATTGGGGTTCTGTAATTACCAAATCTATTCAGGATATAGCCACGCTTCGTAAGGAACATTATCATATAGCGCAGCGAACGAGTTTAATTGAATCTGATAGGTTAAGGGAATTGCCTACTCAGTTCCATTACTCGCTATTTCAGCAGGCAATTGTTAAACGGTTTGAGGTCCGAACTTTTGTCTTTAAGGAAGAGTTCTATTCTATTGCAAATTTCTCCCAATCTAATGATTTATCTCTGGTAGACGGGCGAAACTTGGAAAGCAGTAGTGGTAAACCGAATAGGCTAACCAGATACCAACTTCCCTCTAAGATTGAAAAGGCAATAGCTCAACTGATGGCTGAGTTAAACCTAAACTCCGGTTCGATAGACTTTATCGTTGACCAAACTGGCGAATATTACTTTCTTGAAATAAATCCAGTCGGACAATTTGGATTTGTAAGTAGTGCCGGTGGGTATCAGATAGAAAAACGTATAGCGAAATATTTTAAAGATCAGTATGAGTTATGGAAAGAATGTTTAGTTCAGAGGAGCTGATGCGTGTGCCAGTGAATTATACTCAATTCCTTAAATTTTATCCGGATAGGATTATGCCAATAATAGATATGTGGCGTGTAAGAGGGCTTAAAATATCTAAACTGAACACGCCAATTTATTATAGGAATAACCTTGCGAAACCTATTTCTAAAATAATTCAGCCAGTTCTTTCAGATGCCAAATAGCGCTACTTTAGATAAGAGTAAAATATATTTTCGCCTGCATAGCTGGTGTATTCCTGTGAGGGGTGTATCACGATCAGTGATATGCGATTTATCCAGGCAATCCTTTGATTTCATTCCGAACGAACTGTATGCAATTCTCGTGGACAAAAAGGGGCATGAAATGGAGAGAATATTTGAGCACTACGGAGAAGATAACCGTTCTGTCATTGAGGAATACTTTCAGTTTCTATTGGATAATGAGTATATCTTTTTTTGTGAGGAATCCGAAACAGAGCAGTTCCCGGACGTTTCTTTATCCTTAGAAAGCCCTTTTCTTATCAATAATTGTATCATTGATAGCCAGAAGTACAGTAATCACAACTGGAAGTTTATTACTAGTGAGCTTGATGAACTAAATTGCCCGGCTGTCCAGTTACGTTTTTTCTACCGGGAAGAGTTGCAGAAAATTGAACGGATTTTGCAACTCTTTGATGATTCTTCAATTAAAAATATCGACCTTTTGGTTGAATACGATGAAACAATTGAGGTGAATGCCTATCTTCAGCTATGTGACCGCTTTCCCAGATTATCCGGGATTAATATTTGCAATGCACCCCAGGATAATGTGATCTTAACTTCGCTGGTCAAACCAGTTTCCTTTTACTCTCAGAAAATTCTCGACCACCAGTTTTGCGGAATCATACACCCAGCCTATTTCAGTATAAACCGGGAAGTCTTTATAGAGGCAACCTCCCATAATACCTGCTTATACAAGAAAATAAGCATTGATGCAGATGGTCAGATCAGAAATTGCCCCTCTATGAAGGAATCCTTCGGGTCTATCACCCAAACCCGCCTGCGGGACATTGCCCTCCGTCCAGAATTTCAATTTATTGGGACTATTGCCAAGAAAAATATTGATGTATGTAGGAATTGCGAATTCAGAATGATCTGTACAGACTGCAGGGCATACCTGACGCAACCTGAAGATATATATAGCAAACCCTTAAAATGCGGCTACAATCCCGAAACAATGGAATGGCAGGAATGGTCAAAGATTCCTGAAAATATCGCCGCCAAACAACACTATTGTTTTTAACATCTTTAAACAGTTATGGCTTCATTTCCAATTTTCAGACAAAAGAATGCGATGGACTGCGGCCCTACCTGCATACAGATGATAGCAAAATACTATGGGAAGAGCTACAGTTTGGAACAGTTGAGGCGGATTTCTCACTTTAACAAACAGGGGGTTTCTTTACTTGGAATTGCAGAAGCAGCGGAAAAAATTGGCTTCAAAACAACGGGGGTACTCATTTCATGCCATCAACTAATAAATGAAGCTAAGTTGCCTGCCATCATACACTGGGAGCATCAACATTTTGTCGTGGTGACCCCGAAGACTAAGGATAAAGGCATCTTTGTCGCTGATCCAGCCAGAGGATTTTTGCGATATACAAAAACAGAATTATCTCAGCATTGGGCACATTCCGTAGATGAAGAGCACACCCCTGTAGGAATTGCTCTACTCTTAGAGCCGACACCAGCATTTTATTCAGAGGAAACCTTTCAGGAAGGTGGTGCAGAACCAGAAAAAGGATGGATGAGACTTTGGCCATATTTAAAGCCCTATAGGTCTTATCTGTTGCAGATCGTGTTGGCGCTGTTGATGGCAAGCGTTATTCAACTCATCTTTCCCTTTCTTACCCAAAATATCGTTGACACCGGCATCAATACAAAGAACGTTCCTTTTATCACTTTAGTCTTGATTGCCCAACTCATGCTTTTTATTAGCAGAATGATTATTGAGTTCATCCGTAGCCGACTACTCTTGCATATCAGCACACGAATAAATATTTCCATTCTTTCTGATTTTTGGATTAAGCTGATGCGCTTACCGATTTCCTATTTCGATACCAAGCAATTCGGAGATACTATTCAACGAATTGGTGATCACAAGCGTATAGAATCTTTCCTGACAGGAACCGCCCTGTCAACCCTATTCTCTCTATTTAACCTGTTTATATTCTCCATTGTTCTAGTACAGTACAGCATTACCGTTTTTCTTATTTTCTTTTCAGGTAGTGTTTTGTATTTTTTATGGATTAGGGCCTTTCTCCGCTACCGTAGAAAACTTGATTATAAGAGATTTTCGCTCGCCAGCCGGGAAAATGGGATTACCATGCAACTGGTTGAAGGAATGCAAGAGATTCGATTGCAGGGGGCTGAGTACTTAAAAAGATGGGAATGGGAAGGTGTTCAGACCCGGCTTTTTAAGTTGTCGTTTAAAGGTCTCTCCCTTAGTCAGTATCAGCAGGCTGGTGCTGTTTTTCTAAATGAAGGTAAAAATATTCTTATTACGTTTATTGTTGCCAAATTAGTCATTGATGGTCAGTTGACGCTGGGCGCAATGTTGGCCATTCAATATATTATTGGGCAGCTCAATAGCCCGGTTGATCAATTAATAGGGTTTATGCAGTCTGCACAGGACGCTAAAATATCCCTCGACCGATTAAACGAGATACATGAGTTAAAAGATGAAGAGCCGCTCGGAGCAGAATATTTACATCAACTTCCCTCAGCAAAGGAAATCAAGATTAACAATCTCACGTTTACCTATGCCGGAGCGGGAAATGAGCCGGTGCTTAAAGGCGTTTCCCTTACAATTCCCGAAGGGAAGACTACCGCAATTGTTGGTGTCAGCGGGAGCGGTAAAACCACTCTTTTAAAACTGCTGCTCGGCTATTACGAAAACTATACGGGGGAAATCTCAATTGGCAACCATTCTCTGCGCGGAATCAGCCTACGTTTTTGGAGGCAACAGATTGGTGCAGTAATGCAGGACAGCTATATCTTTAATGACACTATTGTTGGCAATATCTGCGTACAAGAAGAATATCCAGATTACTCCCGGCTGATAGAAGCCTGCCGTGTAGCAAATATCTTGACATTTATTGAAAACCTACCGCTTGGCTTTAACACCAAGATCGGGGCTGAAGGCAATGGGATCAGCAGTGGACAAAGGCAGCGGATAATAATAGCTCGGACAATCTATAAAAACCCTCCTTATTTCTTCTTAGATGAAGCTACCAATTCATTAGACGCAAATAACGAAAAAGAGATCCATAGCAATTTAAGAGCGTTTTTTCATGGAAAGACAGTTGTCGTTGTCGCTCACCGGTTAAGCACCGTGCGCGACGCGGATAATATTATTGTACTGCACCAGGGTGAAATTGTCGAGTCGGGAAGTCATCAAGACCTAGCAAAGAAACGAGGATTATACTATGAGTTGGTGCGCAATCAACTGGAACTGGATGCCTAACATAAGGTGACAAAAAATACTGTTTATTCTTAATAGCAAGCCTATGCCAGAACGATTCAATTCCGAAGAAATCGCTGTTCGATCAAACGGCCATCCTGATCTGCTTATCAAAAGAAGTGCAGATATATCGGAACTAATCAGCTCCAAACCGCCATTTGTTCAGCGGCATGGGGTTACCATCTTAGCTGCTATTGGGGTATTGGTAGCAGCATTGGCCTGGTTCATTCGATACCCAGATACCGTGCCAGCGACGGCTGTATTGAATTCTATAGACGGCCCAAGAGAGGTGGTTACGAGAACCAACGGAAAACTGGTTAAGATTTTAGTTCATAACGAGGAGGCCGTTGAAAAGGGGCAACCTCTTGCGTTTTTAGAAAGCACAGCAAATCACCAGGAAGTTATCCGTCTTTCCAACTGGCTGGACACAATTGGTTATTTTCTGGAAGATTCTCCTGATAAATTAACCTTGTTTGTAAATCAGCGATTTCGAGGGTTGGGAGAGTTGCAAATGGCTTATCAAACATTCGCGACCAAATTTCAAGAGTTTGGAAATTATTTATCTAACGGTTTCTATGTGCAGAAGCGTGGTATGCTGACTAGGGATATGCAGTTTTTAGAAGAGTTAGAAGGGCAACTTCAAGAAGAGCATCAATTGATGAATCTCGACCTATTGTTAAGCGATACTACTTTTAAAGGGCATGAATCGCTGCAAAAAGATCGAGTGATCTCGCCTATGGAGTACCGGAACGAAAGAAGCAAACTGATCAGCAAGCAGTTAACCATTCCGCAGGTCAGAATGGCGATCATCAATAACAAAAGTCAATTGCATGAGAAGAGAAAGGAAGTTGCAGAATTAGACAATCAAATTTTGCAACAGCAACTAGTTTTTACTCAAGCGCTGCAAACTCTGAAAAGTCAGGTCGAAGAGTGGAAAATGAAATACATTCTAATAGCGCCGTTAAACGGACAGATTACATTTGTCGGATTCTTTCAGGAGAATCAGGAAATTAAAGCGGATCAGACAATTTGCTTTGTCAATCCTTCTAACAGCAATTATTACGCAGAGGCTTTCGTTCCTCAGTATAATCTTGGAAAAATAAGAACTGGGCAAAAGGTATTGCTTAAACTGACAGCCTATCCTTGGGAAGAGTTTGGTATTCTGGAGGGCGAACTGGCTTATCTTAACAACATACCTAGTGATAGCGGATTCCTGGCAAAGATTTCTCTACCGCATGATTTGGTTACTAATCAGGAAAAGAAAATTCAATTTAGGATGGGATTACAGGCAAAGGCAGAAATTGTTGTTGCAGATAGCAGGCTGATAGATCGCTTTTTTCGTACGTTGCGGAGAGATTATACAAAATAGAAAGTTGATATATTGATAGGGATCAAAAACATCCCATACTGTTCTGCATCAGTTCTTTTATAAATTTTTTGGGGTATTTGCAAAAAAATGTACTGGAAAGGGAATGTTGCGCAACAAATATCAAGCCCTCTAAATGCAAACCCTTACCTATTATGGAAAATTATCTAACAGAAGAAGAGTCTATACACTCCAAAAAAAGAGAGAAATTAAACCTTTTTAGTAATTCGTAACATTCAATAACTTCACTATTGACTAGTTTGCCATTCAAGCGTTTTTAACTAAATAGCGAAGAGCTTATTTGTTCATCCGTCGTTATAAGCAACAGTTTCATTGTAATAACATTACCTCTATTACAATGAATGAAAATTTATTCTTACACTCAAACCATGCTTATGAAACAGATTAAAATTTTATCATTCCTAATCCTGTTTATTTTACTTATTGTTTCTTGTCGAAAGCAGGAAAAGATTTCCGAACCCGCTGGTGATGACGTTACTATATCCGGAATACTCGCAAGTGGAGAATACGAAATAGAGGATAGCGCAACATACGGGGAATTTTTATTTTTTGGAAGGTATGCTGTGGAGGAAGAATTAACTCAATACAATTCAACAATACGGAGGGACCTAATTCCATTAGATGACAGCGGTAAGGTATCTGAGTTAAAGCGGTATTTACTATTGGAAACAGATTTAGAAGACACTTCATACTATCAATCATGCAACGTAGTGTCCAAAAATACTATTCCAATGGAGATTGATCTTTTTACTGACATAACGTTAAATAACAAAGGAATTAGCTATTTTCATCAAGGAGAGACTGATGAGAGTATAAAACTTATTCTTAGAAAAGATGATACTGACTATGAGTTCTCCAGTATGAGGGACATGATGGCTCCGTGTGATCCAAATTCATCCTCCACTATGATTTGCATAGATTGGTATTTAATAACCTATGATATTTTCACGAATATTGTCGTAAGCGAAGAATACCAGTTTTCTACCTGTTCGTCCATTTGTATGCAAGTTGGCGGCGGTGGTGGAGGCGGTGGCGGTGGCTCTGAAGAGGAAGAACCTACTAGATTTAGAACAAAGACTTGGACTGTATATCAGCATCCTCCAGAACTGGGAGCATTTGAAGTAAAGGCATCTGAAAATTGTTGGGGGCGCTATCGTTCTTCCGATCCGCAAGGAGGGCATTTTACGAAAGTAACGCATCACTCAAGCACGTGCAATGGGCTAGATGTATTATATTTTGAGACCTATAGTGATGTAAATCGCTCTGATTCCTATGCGTCAAGTCGAGTAAGAGGGCAGTATTCTAAAAATGGAGCGCCGCTGATTACTATTGAAGGATATACGTCTTGGAGGTTTGATAGCTTATTTTAATTTTATGATATTAAGGAAGCACCATATTGGTATATTAATGTTGCTATGGATTACCTCTTGTCATCAAACATTAAGGGCTACAGAAAATAATTCAGGCGTTGTTAAAATAACGCATAGTCATTGGCTTAAGAATAAAGCCCTGGATATGACGTTTGATACACGGATATGGTATAAGGACAGCTTTTTTATTCAAGAAATCAAAAAAATTGTCTTTATAGATACATTTGGTGTAAAGTCAAGAGAAATAGTATTAAGTCACTATTTGTTTCATGACCTTATAACAGAAGACTTTTATGAGTTCAGTAGCTTTACTGATACCGCGACAATGCTGAATTCTTATAAACTTAATAGAAAGGATGACTTTCCAGGAGCATGGAATTTTATGAAGTTGGAGAAAAACAAGTACGCGACATCTCCAGTACGAGCAAACAGTGACACGGCTATTAACAAGGTAGTGTATAAGAGAATGATTTTTAATCAGAATTTTGGGAAAGGCGAATTTTCCACAGAGATCTATTTGCGCTGTGATAGAAATCACCCTTTTTTCAAACTATTTCGGTACTACAGTGAGATGTTCAAGTGTGATTGTGTAAAAATAATCAATTACTATCCTGGAACAACTACGCCCTCTACTACAATTGAGTTAGAATTTCAACGAGACTCGTTAGTAGATCAGGAAATCAATGTTTTCAATACGTGGACACGACGCATATTGGATGAAAACCGATGAAGTAGTTGCCTTTTTCATTAGTTTAAATTGATAGTAGACAGGCTTAGTCAAACAATAATAAATAACGAATTAAAAAGCAAAGGCGACCGCAATGGCCGCCTTTCTATTAACTGGCAGATGCAAGAAAATAGGGCAGTCTTTCCGGCATTGGGAGCTGATTAATGCTCTCAAGCTGATTTTTTGGGCGATGCCGTTTATATATTTTCTTGACCTGCTCTGTAGTCGTATGACCCATCAACGCCGCTACGGTAGCATCATCTACTAATTTATCCTGTAACAATATGGAGAAGCTGAGTCGGGCGCAAGACCAGGTGATTTTCTTATCAATCGCTGCATCTGCGACCCATGTTTCTAATACCTTATTGGCTCCATCCTGGGTGGGCAGCCTGAAAACTTTATTTTGCCCGAAAGCCAGTTCTCCAAATTTTATGCGCTGCCTTTCTAATATCCCTCTGGCAATTTCATGAAGGGTAAGAATAACAGGTTGTTTAGTTTTAGCCTGAATTAAACGCGTCATTAATACGCTGCCCTTTATATCATTCCATACCATTTTATTTACATCCACCCAACGAAGACCGGTATAACAACAAAAAAGAAAAGCTGCCATTACTTCCTGATTTCTGCAGGGAATGGAAAGCAATGCGAGATAATCCTCAATCTCCAAATTGGCTTTGATACGAACTGACGGATTCGATTTGCAAGCGAGGTCTTCGGTAGGATTAAACTGAAAATATCCTTCTTTGGTGGCAGCTTTTATTACCCACTTGAACCGGGCATAATAGTTAAGGGGCGTTTCACCAGTGTATTTGTCCAACAGAAATTGCCGGAACCGCTTACAAAGATTCTCAGTGATGTCAACAGGCGTAATAAAGTCTTTCTTGACAAACCTTCTAAACTGCGCCAGGCTGTTCGCCAGATGCCTGTTTCCCTTTCTCGTGTTTTCTTTGACATATTCCTCATAGTAGTCAAAGAAATTGGCTTTAAACTTATGCGCGGGTATGAAAGCTGATCCGATGGCCTGTTGCTCGATGGTGAGCTGGCTTTTTTTTATTTCAAGCAGTGATTGCGCTTCCTTGTTATGTTGGCGTTGTGCTGCATCTTTCGGTTTGGAATAAACGAATATTCCTGTTGCGGGGCGTTGACCAGGGCCGCGGCCATAGTCATAGTGAAAGAATATCTTATCGCCCTTCCGGTTTGATCGTTGAAGAAGATTCATAGGGATACGGATTTAGAAGTGAGGAAATAAAGCTTCAATGTGTATGCCCGAGTGATGAAAACTGCCACTTTGCAAAGCGGCGAAAGGAGCGGGGATGTTAGAGTGGGAAAAGGCGGCGAAAACCGGATGAAAGAAACTTTTGAGAATTGTTTGGATGCAAGAAAAGAAAAGGGACAATTTAGCAGGAAAGCACTGCCAAAGCTGTGTGTCAGACTGCGTGTCAAAGTGTGTGTCAACGGGCCATTTTTGGGGGTGTTTTTGGCCGTTTTTTCCACCACTTTTTGCAGGTCATGTGCCGATAGGAGCACTGCAAAACTGCGTGTCATAGTGCGTGTCATTTGTGTGTCAGGAATAGTGGTAGAAAGCGGATAAAAGGACACAAAAATGACACGTACCAAATAAAATAGCCTTGTAAATCAAACGTTTACAAGGCTATTGAGTGCCCAAGACTGGATTCGAACCAGCACAGCCTTTCGGCCACTACCACCTCAAAGTAGCGCGTCTACCAATTTCGCCACCTGGGCCCCTGTAACCCTTTCGGGATTGGGGAGGCAAATATACAGGATTTGAGTATTTAAACTTTTATACGTTTCTACTTTTTATTCATTTAGGCGCTTTCTTTTTTGAGTACTATCCTGAAAGTGGTGCCTTTACCTATTTCTGACTGCTTTACAAATATCTCCCCTTTGTGGTATTGTGAAATGATACGGCGGGATAGGCTTAGCCCCAGTCCCCAGCCTCTTCGTTTGGTAGTAAACCCGGGCTTAAATACCTGATTGATATTCTGGGCGGCAATGCCCTTGCCGGTATCGGTCACATCAATCTGCACCTGTCCTTTTTCTTCCATGATATCCACGCTGATGGCACCTTTGCCTTCCATGGCATCGAGCGCATTTTTCAGCAGATTCTCGATCACCCAGTCAAAGAGGG
>CALFXE010000188.1 GCA_937927845.1 uncultured Paludibacter sp. | reverse complement strand
GTGATTGGTGATTAGTGATTGGTGATTAGTGATTGGTGATTAGTGATTAGTGATTGGTGATTGGTGATTAGTGATTGGTGATTGGTGATTGGTAATTGGTAATTGGTGATTAGTAATTGGTCAATAGTCAATAGTTTGGAGTCATTAGACAATAGACTATAGACCATAGACCACATTAACACATTGGCATAACTTGTCCCGATTATCGGGATTAGCACATTATTTAAACATATGAAACTGACATATCGACAACGGATGTTTTTGTATTTTGCAGTGCTATTTACTTGTTTTACAATGGGTATAATAGTTTTTGAGCGATCAAGGGAAACTACGTTTAAAACTGAAGCATTAGAGGGTAAATTAGATGTTTATGCAGAACTAATCCAAAATTCGTTGACAGATGATGTAAGTAGCTATAAAGAGAACCTATCGTTAATATCTTCAGTAGTATCCAATTTGAGGATAAGCGTTATTGATTTACAGGGTAATGTCTTGTACGACAATATTGTTGATAGTTATTCTACAATGGAGAACCACTTAAATAGAGAGGAAATTAAAATAGCTCAACTGAAAGGTAACGGCTCATATATTCGTAAATCAGAGACTAATAATCAACCATATCTTTATTATGCTAAAAAGTTTATTGACAGATATATAAGAGTTGCATTGCCCCATACTGTTCAATTGCGACATTTCCTTCAAGCCGACAATATGTTTCTATATTTTCTGCTTGTACTTTTTGTAGTTTTTCTCTTCGTTATTCACAAGATTACCGCTCAGTTTGGTGCTTCGATTAATAAATTGCGTAATTTTGCCCTTCAATCACATGAAGTGTCGCCTACATCCATACAGTTTACTGAAGATGAGTTAGGAGAAATCGGTAGAAAAATTATCGAAAATTATCGGCTTTTGGAAGAAAATAGAAAGAATATCTTTCTTGAAAGGCAAAAGCTATTACAGCATATCCAAATTTCAGAAGAAGGTATATGTTTCATTTCTTCACTCAATGAGATTGAGTTTTATAATGGATTATTTATTCAATATATTAATCAGATAACTGATAATCCGGTAAGCAATCCAAATGTTATTTTGCTTGACGATGTGTTTGTTGATCTGCATAAATTTATTATTTCACGAGAGGTTAATTATTTCGAATCCAAAATTGAGAAGCATGGTAAAGTGTTTTCCTTAAAAGCCACAATTTTTGATGATAATAGTTTTGAAGTTATACTCACAGATATTACTCAACAGGAAAAAATGCAGCAGTTGAAACAAGAAATGACAGGTAATATCGCACACGAATTAAGAACACCGATTACAAGTATACGTGCTTATTTGGAGACTGTTTTAGATCAAAATATTCCTGAAGATAGAAAACAATATTTTACACTACAAGCATATAATCAAACAATTACTTTGTCTGAACTGATAAAAGATATGAGCTTGATAGCCGAAATAGAAGAGGCTCCTAATACGTTTGAGCTTGAAGAAATTAATTTTGTTGAATTGTTGGAGAAGTTAAAGGATGAAGTACATGGAGGACTCATTAAGAAGAATATTAAAATCAGTTGGTCTATACCTGATAATCTAACTATAAAAGGTAATTCCGGATTAATCAATGCAATCTTTAGAAACCTGATAGAGAATGTTGTTAGACATGCGGGAGAAAATATAGAAATAAATATTTCTGCATTCAATGAAGATAATGAATATCACTACTTTTCATTTTATGATACAGGTGTTGGAATAGGAGACGAAAAGCATCTTCAACGGTTATTCGAACGGTTTTATCGTGTTCATGAAGGAAGGGCGCGCGATACAGGAGGTTCCGGACTTGGTCTGTCAATTGTAAAAAATGCAGTGCTTTTTCATAAGGGCAGAATCTCAGCAAAAAATCGAAAAGAAGGCGGTTTGGAATTTATCTTCCAGTTACATAAATAATTACTGTAAAATCTACTTAAATAAGTCTCAGTTGTGTTTTTAAAGGCAAAATACTATCTTTGTGCCTGAAAAAATAGTGCTTCGGTTTGTCGCTTTGCAAATAAGTAAAGAGGAAAGTCCGGGCAACATAGAGCACCATACTTCCTAACGGGAAGCTGTTCGTGAGGGCAGGGTAGTGTAACAGAAAATAACCGCTTCGGGCAACTGAAGTAAGGGTGAAAAGGTGAGGTAAGAGCTTACCGGTATTTATGGCAACATAGATAGCCGTACATCCTATGGGTTGCAAGATCATGTATACCGGCGTATGTAGGACTGCTCGTCTGATGTCGGGGGGTAGATCGCTTGAGGTAGTTGGTGACAACTGTCCCAGATAAATGACAAACACCTTGCATGCAGGGTACAGAACCCGGCTTACAGAAGCACTGTTTTTTTATCGTAATGATTATAGAGCATATTCTCAAAATGAAGCTCAGTTTACGAATAAAATAATGTTGTTAAAGAAACTATATGTCGGCTAAACTAATTATATTCTCAGCACCATCAGGATCAGGAAAAAGCACAATTGTAAATCATTTGTTACAAAGAGGTTATGATATTGAGTTTTCAATATCTGCAACCAGTAGATTACCTCGTGGTAACGAAAAAGATGGAGTTGAGTATTACTTTCTTACACCTGATGAATTTCGCAAAAGAATTGCAGCAGATGAGTTTATTGAATATGAGGAAGTTTACAAAGATACTTATTATGGAACTTTAAAAACAGAAATTCAAAGGATAGGGGATAAGGGTAAAAATATTGTGTTTGATGTTGATGTAGTTGGAGGATTAAATATAAAAAAACAATTTGGTGAACGAGCACTATTAATATTCATTGCACCGCCAAGTATAGAAGTACTTCGTGAACGACTGACATCAAGAGGAACAGACTCGCCTGAAATGATAGATTTACGCGTTGCAAAGGCTAATTATGAACTTTCCTTTGCTCCGCATTTCGATGTTACCATAGTAAATGATGACTTAGAAAAAGCCCAAAAAGAAGCAGAAAGGGTATTGAATGTATTTCTGCAAAAATAATTATAGATGGAATGCGGATGACACGGATTTTCAAACGCTGATCTCAAATCCGTGGATATCAGCGTTGCTTGCATCCGCTTTATCTGCGTTCTATTTTACGAATATCAAAGTCTGCTTGTTGAAGGTTTATCTTTTATTTGATCGATACATGCCCTTACAAAATCCCATTTTTCATAATCACTTCGCATAGCAGTACCATTCCAGAATACAAAATCAATATCAATAGGAACTTCACCCTTTGATTTACCCTCTAAAGTACGACCTAAATCTTGCTCTATTTGTTTAAAAAATCTCACAGAATCAATAAAATACTCATCTGATAATATCTTTATAGCCTGATTCAGAAAATAATTCTTATACTTTTTATTTCTTGGTAAAGTAATCAGCACAGTACTCTCATCAATGATTTCATATTTGTCATTGATCTTTTCTTTTGCCTTTGTTATGTTTTCCTCAGAATTTATATTGCTTCCAAGCATTATAATACCTTCGTTCATAAATATATGATGTAATTTGAGATTTATCTCGAAATGTTTTTCAATCTTTAATAAAAAAAGCCGAAGTAAATCTCCGGCTCTAAATATTTATACTGCTAATTAATAATGATAGTCTTTTAGTTGTTCCTGAAGACGTTTACGAGCCAGGAAAATACGACTTTTAACAGTTCCTATTGGTAAATTCATTTTTTCTGCAATCTCTTCATATTTATATCCCTGAACATGCATAGAGAAAGGAATCCTATATTCGTCAACAAACGAATTGATGCTGTTTTTGATTTCTCCAACAGAATAGGAACTTTCCGGGCTTTCAAAACCTGAGTTCTGAGACAGATTCAGATGATGCAAATCTTCAGTTTTATCAATTACAGTCTGGTTACGAACAATCTTACGATAGTTGTTTATGAAGATATTCTTCATAATCGTGAGCACCCAGCCTTTAAAATTGATGTTATCAGTAAACTTGTCCTGATTATCCAATACTTTTAGGGTAGTATCCTGCAGTAAATCTTCTGCTTCATCACGATTTAATGTGAGTGAAAAAGCAAAATTTCTCATGTTACTCTGCAATGCTACCAGCTCATTTTCAATGTGTACTTTTTTCATTTTCTGCCTTTTTTATTTGTTAATAATTAAACAGAACCTAATATGGGTTCTAAACCATATTATGAAAAAACTTCCTGATTAAGCAAGTGATTGATTGTCAGCTGTCTATACTGAATGATACTAAATAAAGAGCTCTTTCGAAAATTTTTCTATAATATTTTCGATGCAAATATAAACATATATTTTTGAATTATTGTATATTTGACGAAAATTTAATAAAAAATGAAACATTTTATTTTAACAACTTTATTTTTAATCGTTATAAATAGTATCAGTAGCTCTTTAAATGCTGAAACAAAAATTATTTATAAAATCGATATTAAAAAGGAAATAGGCAGTGCGACATGGCTTTATACTCAAAAAGGATTTGAAGAAGCGCATGAAAAAAATGCCGATATAATTTTGATACATATGAATACATATGGTGGTGAAGTTTTATATGCCGATTCAATTCGTACTAAAATCCTTAACGAACAACTTCCCGTGTATGTATTTATAGATAATAATGCAGCATCTGCAGGTGCTTTGATATCAATAGCATGTGATAAAATATTTATGAGGCCTGGTGGAAGTTTTGGCGCAGCTACTGTTGTCAATCAAACCGGAGAGCAAATGCCTGATAAATATCAATCCTATATGCGTGCAACAATGCGAGCTACAGCCGAAGCTCATGGGCAAGATACAATCATTAACGGTAACGATACTATTTATAAATGGAAACGTGATCCGATGATTGCAGAGGCAATGGTAGATGAACGAACAGTTGTACCTAATTTGATAGATTCAGGTAAAACACTGACTTTCACACCTCAGGAAGCACAAAAATATAACTATTGTGATGGAATTGTTTCAAGCATTGATGAGTTGGTAACAGATAAACTGAATATTGAATCATATGATTTGGTTGTTTTTAAACCTACTCCTATTGATGAAATTAGAGGATTTCTTATGAGCACCATAATTCAAGGTATTTTAATAATGTTGATTATAGGAGGAATTTATTTTGAATTACAAACGCCCGGTATTGGATTCCCATCAATTGTAGCAATTGCTGCTGCTTTATTATATTTTGCTCCTTTATATATTGAAGGATTAGCAGCTAATTGGGAGATTTTGTTATTTATAATAGGTCTGATCTTGGTTGCATTGGAGATTTTTGTCATACCCGGTTTTGGCATTGTCGGTATATTAGGGATTATTTTTGTAATTGGCGGATTAACACTTAGTCTGTTAGAAAATGTAGATTTTGATTTCGGACCTGTTCAGGAAGGAAAGATAGGTAAGGCATTATTGACTGTAACAGCCGGTATTTCGTTCGGATTTGCTCTCGTCATATATTTGAGTTCGCTTATTGGAGCTAAAGGATTATTTAGAGGAATTGCATTAAATACTAATTTGGAGAAAGATGCAGGCTACATAGGAGTTTCAATGGAGCAAAAAGCGTTAGTAGGAATGGAAGGTAAAGCAAGCACCGATTTACGCCCTTCCGGCAAAGTGTTTATAGATGGAGAAGTGTACGATGCTGTAGCTGAAATTGGCTTTATTCCTAAAAATACTGTGGTGAAAGTTGTAAAATACGAAATGGGACAGTTGTATGTACAGGTTGTAAAATAAAAACAACCGGATAAAAAATAAAACCGGTGAGCAATCTTAAGATGAATGTATAGAAAAGAATTTTTAAAATCATTGGCATTATTGCCTTTATCAGGAGTAGCTATGAAACTAAATGCCCTAAATAAAATAACAGAGCCGTTTAATAATACGAAAAAAATGCCTGTTCTGTTTTTGGGACACGGTAGCCCGATGAACGCTATTGAAGAGAATGAATTTGTACAAAACTTTAGAAATATCGGTAAAGAGATTACCAAACCCAATGCCATTCTTTGTGTCAGTGCACATTGGGAAACGCGAGGTACCTTTGTAACTGCAATGCAAAACCCACCCACCATTCATGACTTTGGAGGTTTTCCTCAAGAGCTTTTTGATGTACAATATCCTGCACAGGGAAGTCCGGAATTGGCAATAGAAACAAAATCGCTTATCAAAAAAACGGAAATAGGATTAGATGATAAGTGGGGACTTGACCATGGTACTTGGAGTGTCATAAAACACATGTATCCTAATGCTGATATTCCTGTTATTCAACTGAGTTTGGATTATTATCAAACGCCTCAATATCACTATGAACTTGCTAAAGAATTACAATCACTTCGTGAGAAAGGTGTTTTGATTATCGGAAGCGGAAATATGGTTCATAATTTAAGGATGGTGGAATGGCGAAAATTAAACGAAACCTATGGCTTTGATTGGGCATTGGAAGCAAACGACAAGATGAAGCAATTTATCATAAATGACGACCATAAATCCTTAATCAATTATTCGCAACACGGTAAACCTTTCCAACTCTCCATTCCTACTCCCGAACATTATTTGCCTTTGCTCTATGCACTTGCACTCAAAGATAAAAATGACCAAGTAAGTATTTTCAACGACAAACCTGTTGCCGGCTCACTGACCATGACAAGCGTAAAGATTGATAAAGTGTGAGATCAAGAGGCATTCACAAATTAGAAAATTTTTTGATTCGTTTTCTTTCAAACTTATTACTTAAAGAAAATTATTCGCTTAAAAATCGAGAAATGCATATTCTTAATGACACTGTAAATGACACTGTAAAATCTCAAAATGACACTGTATTTTCATTGATTAAGCGAGACAATAAAATAACGGCTAACGAAATCAGTGAACGATTGAAAATAAGTTTAAGTACCGTAAAACGCAAAATTAAAGAGCTTAGAGACAACGGGAAACTGGAGCGTATTGGTAGTGATAGAACAGGACGGTGGAAAATAATCGAATAAAATTGCAAAGCGATATTAATTTATTACTTGCATACAATCATTTGATAAAATCGTTGAATATTAAACAAATGATTCATGTATTTGTGTGTTTTTAGTATATTAGATATACGCGGCAAACAGAAATCTGTTAAGTTATGTAATACCTTGGATTACAAAGGATATTACTTTACATAAAGCAAATATATATATGCTAAGACGATTTGAGTTGTGGATGTGATTGTTAACTGTCATTTAAGGTAAGCAGTAGCAACTATGTAGAAAACTAAACCAAGTAAATAAAATTATTAATATACTACCACAGCTATATTTAAAAAAGTTGTATCTTTGAGTTTTATTCATTCTATAAAATATGGACAAACAAATACCAAGTGAAAAAGTTATTAGAGAACTGGTTAGTTCAAACGTTCGCACTTTTGCACAAACTTTTAGCGAACGGCATATTAGTGAATTTGATAATCCAGACGGCACTCTCAACATGAAAATACATAATGTTTTCATTGCTGTATTGGGCGAAGAAATACAATATTATACTGCTTTAGTTCGTTCCTTCGATAGTTCATTAGGGAATATGCTCGAAAATTTGGCTATCAGTATTGCAAAAATATTTTATACTATTACTGATAGGGTTAGTGGACCACTTTATCCCGAACAAACAGCTAAAATTGCAGAATTGCTCGAAGCCTATAAAAACACGAAAAACCCTAAAAAAGCAAGTGTTGATGATTTTAATTTGCTACGTAATATTAAAAACCCAACGGAAGTTGAAATAAAAACTCATATAAGCGACTACTATTTATTTGATGAGGAAACAAATGAACATTTTCTAATTGAATTAAAAATTGGAGGTGATTTGGATAATAAGAAAGCACGAGCAGAAAAAGAAGCTATTTTTGAACAATATGCAATTTTATCTAACACATTAGAAAAAGAAGCTGTGATAAAATGTTATTTCGCAACGGCATATAATAGGTATGGGGAGAACAAACCGTGGACACAAGTACGAGTTAAGCAATTCTTTTCTAATGAAGAATTATTAATTGGAGAGGATTTTTGGAATTTTGTATGTAAATCCGATGATGGATATAGTATTGTAATTGATGAGTATAAAAAGAATGCTCATATCATAAGGGAGGCATTAGACTGTATTAAAAACAAATATCTCTCATAAATGAAAACAGAAAAATTCTCAATAGTTCAAGGTGATTGTTTCGATTTAATAAAAGAAATTAAAGCAAGCTCTATAGATTTAATTTTGACCGATCCTCCATATAATTTGGCAAAACATTCCACAGGTAACATAAAATTTGATTGGAGACAAGATGTTAACAACGATATTGCTGATTGGGATAAAAAGGATATTGAACCTGAAAAAATTGCTGATGAATTCGTGAGGGTACTAAAGCCTAATGGCAATTTATTTATTTTTTGCAGCTATAACCTAATTGGGAAATGGTACGATGCTTTAGATCATAAATTTGATGCAACTAATTTTTTTGTATGGCATAAAACAAATCCAACACCAAAATTTTTTAAGAATGGTTTTTTGAATAGTTGTGAAATAATACTTTGCTGTTGGAACAAAAAGCATAAATGGAATTTCAGTAACCAAAAAGAAATGCATAACTTTTTTGAAACACCTATATGTTCTGCGCCAGAAAGATTGAAAGATCCTAAACACCCAACACAAAAACCTGTTGAATTACTGGAACATATTATCAAAATTGCTTCAAATGAAAATGATATAGTGTTTGATCCATTTATGGGAGTTGCCTCAACAGGAGTTGCATCATTAAAAAATAACAGAAAATTTGTAGGTATAGAATTAGAAGAAATTTATTTTGAAGCTTCTAAAAATCGTCTAATAAATATATAAAAATGAATGTCCTATTTGAAAATACACAAGTTGAATTAAAACCCTTTTTGAAATGGCCAGGTGGAAAATCAAAGGAATTGAAAGTTATCATTCCGAACTTACCCGAAAGGATTGATAATTATTATGAGCCTTTCATAGGAGGAGGGGCTGTCTATTTTGCTATTTCAAGTGCAAAACATTATTTCATAAATGACAAATCAAAAGATTTAGTTGAGTTATACCAAAATATAAAATCTAAAAACAACAAAGAACTTTTCAGTATATTATCTGAAATGGATAATTATTGGAAAAGGCTTGATACTATTTTTGAACTCCATAAATCTGTTTTAAACGAAATATATTTTACTAAAAGAAAAAATGATGAGTTTAACGTAAAAAATGCTATAAAACAATTTGTTGAGAAAAATATTACCGACTTCACAGATCCTATATTGTCTATTTTTGGATTTGATTTGTTCTTTTATTCAAAGGAATTAAAAATAAATCTAAATCGTAAAATGTTACGAATGAGAAAATTAGAGCAAGAGAAGGGACTACTCTCTGATTCTGATGTTGATGTAAACATTCTGACCGCTATTAAAAGTTCTTTTTATATGTATTTTAGAATGTTGTACAACAAACCTGAAAAATATAACATTTCATCAATTGTTTATAGTGCGATTTATTTTTTTATTCGGAATTACACTTATAGTGGAATGTTTCGTTACAATGCAGATGGAGAGTTTAATGTACCTTACGGAGGCATAGGCTATAATGGTAATTCGCTTGACAAGAAAGTAAAATATATTGCGAGTAAAGAAATACAAAATAAGCTACAAAACACAACAATTGAAAATGCTGACTTTTACGAGTTTATGAAATTGAAAAACACAAATAAAAATGATTTCATTTTTTTAGACCCACCGTACGATACCGAATTTAGTACTTATGATCAAAATGAATTTACTCAGAACGACCAAATAAGGTTAGCTAATTTTCTTATAAACGAAACAAACTGCAAGTGGCTATTAGTGATAAAAAATACTGATTTTATTCATAAGCTTTATGAAAGAGAAATAATAAACATTAAGTATTTTGATAAATCATATAATGTGAGTTTTATGAATAGGAACGACAGAAAAACAGAGCATTTGTTGATAACAAATTATTGATATGACAAAAGATAAAGTAACTGAAACATAACTTATTATACCTTCGATATGAACAACTATTGGGAAACAGATGCGGCAACATATGAACTACTTCAAAAGTTGAAGCAGTTTATAAGCTTTGTTTCAAATTTGAGATATACAACAAAAGCAGACAAACAAAAAGCAAAAATAATTGAACGATTAATTACAACTATAAACAAACCGATAACTTTCAAAAATTGGAATGTTTGTTTAGACATTTTTGACAGAGACATCCAATATGGAATAGATAAACAAGGTGGTACTTATTGGAGAAGTTGGTCAGTTTGGTTTGAAAAAGATTATTTGAAAATTGAAGCAAAGACACGCCATACAGAAGAACCGGTATACCATTATGGTGATGACTTTTATTACAGTGCTTACATATCCTTTAAGCCCGATCTTATCGGTGATAGACTTTATATTCAGGAAGACATAAAGGCATTTGTTTCAGATGCTTTGCAATATGAAAACTATATTACTGATAGTTTAAACGATATTGAAATAGATATAGATGTTGAAAATTAAAGACAAGACAAGACAAAATGAGATGTAAATAAAATTTGACACATAATACACTCTAAGTGTACCTCATATCTGACAGGACTACTGCATACACCATATAAAAAAGAACTCCTAAACTAAATATTAGTAAAGGAGTCCATTTATATTTCAATTGTGTTACTCTCGTTAGGGAAGTCTGAAAAGATATTCTCTATACGACTATGACTGCGATTGTAAATTTACATTACAACGCCAAATACCTTTCTGCTTCAATAGCAGCTTGACAGCCTGTTCCGGCAGCAGTAATGGCTTGACGATAATGTGGGTCGGCAACATCACCCGCTGCAAATACTCCGGGTACATTGGTTCTGGGAGTGCCAGGTATGGTCTTTATGTATCCGACTTCATCTGTTTCAACCCAAGGTTTGAATATGTCAGAGTTTGGTTGGTGACCGATTGCTAAGAAGAAACCATCAATTTCTATATGTCTCTGTTCTTCGTCTGATTGTCCTCTACGTTTTACTAAATTAGCACCTTGTACAACTCTCTCGCCTGTTAACCCAACAGTTTCGTGCTCGAATAAAACTTCAATTTTAGGATTTTTAAATACTCTTTCTTGCATAATTTTAGATGCACGTAAAAATGGTTTGCGCACAATCATATAAACTTTAGAGGCTAAGCCCGAAAGATAAATTGCTTCTTCACATGCTGTATCTCCACCTCCAACAACCGCTACCTTCAAATTACGATAGAAAAAACCATCGCAAGTGGCACATGCAGAAACGCCTGAGCCTGAATATTTTGTTTCATCGGGAATACCCAAATATTTAGCAGTGGCACCCGTAGAGATAATCAATGTATCAGTTTCAATAACTTTTTCGCCATCTATGGTAACTTTGTAGGGCGCACTCGATAAATCAGTTGCAGTAGCATGACCAAAACGTATATCTGCACCAAAACGTTCTGCTTGTTTTTTTAAGTCAACCATCAATTCCGGACCGGTAATTCCTTCAGGATAACCAGGGAAATTTTCGACTTCATTGGTTGTAGTCAACTGACCGCCCGGTTGCATACCTTCATATAAAACCGGTGATAAATTTGCTCTCGAAGCATAAATTGCAGCTGTATAACCAGCAGGACCTGAGCCTATTATAAGGCATCTAACTTTTTCATTCATGTTTATGTATATTTACTGTTTACTAATCACTAATCACTAATCACTATTCACTAATCACCAATCACCAATCACTAATCACCTCAAATCATTCACAACAGCATCTCTAACTTTCGATTTATCAAATTTAAAAACTTCGGGCTTTACATTTACACCCTTCTGATAATTAGTGAATTGAATAATATTTTGTGTACCATTTTTATATTCAATCATTATACTTTGTAAATCTTCGGTAGTCTTATTGATTTGAATAATAACCTTATTAAAATCTGCTTTCTTGTTTTTTGCTGTTAATTCAATAACATGATTTTGAGGGCTTTTGGTTTTGCTGAATTGAATCTGACTTGCAGCTTTAAATGCCGATATAATGGCAATCGGATTTATTTGAGCTAATTCGTCAGTTTCAGGTTCAGAAATATTTACTTCATTCGACTCTTTCATGTATGCCCATTGGGTTTTACCATCGAACCATACCTTCAATTCGTCCGATTCAAGGAAAAATTGGTTTGCTCTCAAGATAATCTTTCCGGAAATCAGTTGCGAATTTACACTATTTTTTTCTGAAACCTTAATAGTAAAATCCGACTGTATGGTCTGTTTCTGAAATGAGTTGATGAAGTTGTTTGTAAGTTGTTCAGCATCAGTCTTGTTCTGAGAGAAACTGACTAAAATAGAGTTTATTAATAGTAATATAGAAAGTATATATTTTGTTGAATTCATACTTTTACAAGTTCTTTAAAATCTGTTCTAAATGGTATTCATCCATCACCAATACTTGTCGTGCTTTGCTGCCTTCATTTGGTCCGATAATACCCGCAACTTCCAACTGATCAACAATCCTGCCGGCTCTATTATAACCAATCGAGAATTTTCGTTGAATATTGGAAGTAGAGCCTTGCTGAGTGCTAACTATCAATCGTGCAGCATCTTCAAATAAAGGATCGCGTTTGCTCATGTCAATAGCTCCAACATCTACGCCTTCACCTTCTGCACCAACATATTCAGGTAAGTAAAATGCAGTTGGATATCCCTGCTGAACTGTAATATGATGAACGATATTTTCAACTTCGGGAGTATCTACAAAAGCACATTGAACACGTATCAATTCATTACCAGAGGTAAATAACATATCACCTCTACCTACAAGCTGATTTGCACCTTGTCCGTCAATAATAGTGCGTGAGTCGACCAAAGATGATACCTTGAAAGCTACTCTTGCAGGGAAATTAGCCTTAATCACACCTGTAATAATGTTAACAGATGGACGCTGTGTAGCAATAATCATGTGGATACCAACAGCTCGTGCTAATTGTGCTATTCGTGCAATAGGCAGTTCCACTTCTTTACCTGCTGTCATAATTAAATCTCCAAACTCATCGATGATAACAACAATATAAGGTAAAAACTTATGACCTTTTTCGGGATTTAACTGACGATTTATGAATTTCTCGTTATACTCTTTAATATTTCTAACATGAGCCTTCTTCAGTAAATCATATCGATCATCCATTTCATGACATAGCGAGCTAAGTGTTTCTACGACTTTGGTTGTATCGGTTATTATAGCATCTTCACCATCAGGCAATTTAGCTAAATAATGTTTTTCGATATCGCCATAAATATTAAACTCAACCTTCTTGGGGTCGATTAATACAAACTTCAATACTGATGGATGTTTCTTATATAATAATGATGTGATGATTGCATTTAATCCTACTGATTTACCCTGACCGGTTGCTCCGGCGACTAATAAGTGAGGCATTTTGGCTAAGTCAACCATAAAAATCTCATTTGTAATAGTCTTGCCAAAAGCGATAGGCAGCTCAAATTTAGATTCCTGAAATTTCTTGGAAGCAATAACGGAATGCATTGAAACTATTTGTGGGTCAGCATTTGGGACTTCAATACCTATTGTACCTTTACCCGGAATAGGAGCAATAATACGAATACCTGTTGCTGCTAAACTAAGCATAATATCGTATTCGAGATTACGAATTTTCGATACACGAATACCTTCTTTTGGTACTATTTCATATAAGGTAATTGTAGGACCAACTGTGGCTTTAATGCTTTTTATCTCAATACCGTAATGCTGAAGCGTTGTAGTAATGCGTTCTTTATTAGCAGTTTGCTCCTTCATATCTATCTGAGTCCCATTTTCGCTGCCATACACTTTTAGCAAATCAAAAGTAGGAAACTTATAATGCGATAAATCTAATGTTGGGTCGTATTGACCTAATTTATCTAAATTATATGAAGGATCATCATTTTCATCATTTTGAATTGACTTAGCATCTAACGTTCTATTTTCTTCATTGATATGAGGTTTTTCAATTTCAAATATTACGTCGGAAGTTGATGATATTTCATCTTCAATTTCTTCTTCAGAGTCGTCTTTTGAAGAATCTCGCAGCCAATCTTCAGGTACTATCTCTGTACCGATAGCAACACTAAATGAATCATCATCTATGTTATCTTCAATTATATCAGTATCCGGAGTTTTGCTTTTTCGAGAGAATAAATTTCTTAAAAACACAATTGTCTGAGCCGTAACAAGGATGCCGTAAACAAGTAATGACCCTGCAAGACTGAGTATTAGTCCTAATTCCCCAATATAAGACACTATCCATTTACTTGCGACAACGCCATGTTTTCCTCCAAGATAAAAGAAAATCTGAGGTTTGAAATAAAAGTCTACAAAACCTAATGCTGCGGAAAGCCAAATAAGCCAAAAAGCGGAATGAAAGAATGCTTTCCACAATGGAGTAATCCTTTTCTTCAGAAGACTGAATGAAAGTACAACAGAAAAAAAGACAATGGCAAATGAGCTGATACCAAAACCTTCATGTATAATTTTGTGAGAAATATACGCACCGGCAACAGAAGCAGCATTTTTTATTTCGTTTCTTGAGTTGTTTAATTCGCTCAAACTAAGCTCCATTTTACTCTGATCTTCGGCTCCGGTAAAGAAATATGAAGTCATGCCAACAAAACAGAATATTGTGAAAAGAAGAATAATCAAACCTATGGTGAAGCGTAATCTTTCACCTGTAATAAATCCCACAAAGACCTGCCAAGCACCTTTTTCATTATTTTGCTTTTTAGCTTTTTTAGATGCTTTTTTCTTGGATGTTTCTGAAACGCTTAAAGGAATTGTTTTGGTTTCGTTTGCCGGTCCGGTCTTAATTCTATTTGGCTTTTTTGGTGGCATAATTTTACATTTCTTATCTGATATATTTCTAATTTGCAAAAATAACAAAAAAACTATGCATTAATTCTTTTATTTGACATAATTTTACGGAAAAATATTTATTGTGGATTTATTTATGAATGTTTTAAAAACTACTTCGCTTTCAGTAGGTTATAAAGATAGTAAAAAAGACGTTGTTATTCAACATAATTTGAATCTTTATGTCAACAAAGGCGAAATGGTTTGCTTGATTGGTCCAAATGGTAGCGGCAAGACTACTTTATTGCGCACTTTGTCGGGTTTACTGCGACCATTATCAGGCAAATCATATATTAATAATATTGATGTTCAGAAAATTTCTTCAAGAGAAAGAGCTTTATTGATTGCTTTGGTTCTCACTGATAGAGTTGATATTGAAAATGCAACAGTAGAGTCTATTGTTTCAATGGGACTGCATCCACACACAAGTTGGTGGGGTAAAATCAATAAACAAACTAATAGTGTTGTAGAAAGTGCAATAGAAATGGTGCATCTTGAAAAAAAAGCACATTCATTGCTTTCAGAGTTGTCGGATGGAGAACGTCAGCGGGTTATGATAGCAAAAGCATTTGTTCAGGACACGCCTATAATTATACTCGATGAGCCAACAGCACATCTTGATTTGCCGAACAGAATAGAAATTATGTTGCTGCTACATAAGTTAGCCCATGAAACTGGGAAGACCGTGCTTATATCGACACATGAGCTTGATATTGCATTGCAGGCGGCAGACAGGGTGTGGTTAATGACGGAAAACGATGGGGTAGAGGTTGGTGTTCCTGAAGATCTTGTGCTAAATGGAAAATTTACCGAGACTTTCAAAAGTGATAATTTTATCTTTAATCCAACAAATGGGAATTTCTCCATGAATTATTCGTTGACGAAGAAAGTGTCGGTATTTGGAGATAAGACCAAGATGTATTGGACTTTAAGAGCTTTAGCACGTGCAGGTTATTTGGCTGAAGCTAATGCAAAACCAGCAATCATCATTGAAGATAATTGCTGGAAAATAGGAGATGAAAAATTTTACTCGATTGAAGAACTGTTGAATGGTTTATCTAACGCCATTCATTAGTTTTAACATGAATTTGTTGAGTGATATTAAGACTATCCCACAGAATATAACAAACAAAGCAACATATAAGAAAATCTTACCGGCTCCCATCGATTCTACGGAAGAAGCAAGGAAACCACCTACAATATTTGCTACAAACGAAGATAATAGCCAAACGCCCATCAATACAGAAGCTAATTTCGGAGGAGATAGTTTAGTTACGACCGATAACCCTACCGGTGATAAGCACAGTTCACCTAAAGTATGGAATAAATATGTAAGTACTAACCATATCAAACTTGCCTTTACAGTAATATCGTCTATATCGCCACCTCTTTGTGCTACAGCAGCAAGCATAAACATAAACCCAACACCTAAAATTATCATTCCGGCACCCATCTTTATAGGTGTACTGATTTTTTTGCCGATTTTTGATACCCAAAACATTCCGAATAATGGTGCTAAAGTAACAATAAATAAAGGATTAACCGATTGAAACCATGCTGTAGGAATTTCATATCCAAACACTACTCTGTCGACATATCTATCTGTATATAAACTTAATGACGATCCGGCTTGTTCAAACCCAGCCCAAAAGAATATTGCAAACACGAATATTATAAAAATAGCAACAATCCTTTGCCTTTCTTCTTTTGTTAAAGGCTTTTTAGTGTCTACAACCTCATCGGTACTAAGAGCTGAAGCTTGTAAAGCTCCGGGGCGACTACCTAAATTACCTAAGTATTTCTTTGCTAAAGTATTGAACAATAGCTGTCCAAAGAACATTCCTATAGCAGCAGCCAAAAATCCATACCTGTAACCATAACTAATTACTCCTGTTTCATGAGTGGAAGAGAAAAGATTGTCGGTAAGATAACCAATAAGTAAAGGCGCCATAAATGCTCCTAAATTAATTCCCATATAGAAAATTGAAAATGCTGAATCCCTTCTTTCATCACCATCTGCATACAAACCACCAACAAGTGTAGAGATATTTGGCTTGAAAAATCCGTTGCCGATTATTAATAATCCTAATCCGGTGTACAATCCTGCATGGGTATTAAATGCAAATAAAGATAGCTGTCCAAGCATCATAGTGATACCACCAATAGTAATTGCATGCCGCTGACCAATATATTTATCAGCAATCCAGCCTCCTATCAAAGGAGTGAAATAAACAAACCCGGTGAAGAATCCATAGATTAAACTTGCATTTTGTGCACTGATATTTAATCCTCCTTCGAAATAAGTCTTGGTAAGATATAAGATTAAGATACCTCTCATCCCATAATAGCTGAAACGTTCCCACATTTCAGTAAAGAACAACAAATAGAGTCCTTTAGGATGCCCTTTTTTACGTTTTACTTCTGTCATTATTTTAATGTGTTTATTGCCTTTAATAAAAAAGCAGGTGCAAAAATAACAAACATGTTTGAATATGCAATACTTATTCATTTTTGTTAAGATTGTTATTTTTTTTATATTGAAGTAACAAAAAAATTGAAAAGTGCGAAATAAATAGAAAATATTCGTATATTTGCACCGTTTTATGACTTATCGTTAGTAAAGACATGTATTTTGTGTCAAAATGATAAAGCAATGAGCAGGTATTAGTTTGATTATATAATATTATTTATCCTCAATAAAAGATAAATAGTAAAACAATAAATTACATATAAATTTTTTTTTATGAACATCGAAAACATTATTTCGTCACTTGAGGCAAAGCATCCCGGAGAAAAAGAGTACATTCAAGCAGTAAGGGAAGTATTATTAACAATTGAAGATGTGTATAATCAGCATCCTGAATTTGAAAAAGCGAAAATTCTTGAAAGAATAGTTGAACCGGATAGAATATTTACATTTAAAGTGCCATGGGTTGACGATAAAGGAGAAATACAAATTAACTTAGGCTATCGTATTCAATTCAATAATGCCATTGGTCCATACAAAGGAGGATTAAGATTTCACTCAACCGTAACCCCTTCAATTTTAAAGTTTTTAGGTTTTGAGCAAACATTTAAAAATGCGCTTACAACTTTACCTATGGGAGGTGCTAAGGGTGGTTCCGATTTCGACCCACATGGTAAATCAGATACTGAAGTAATGCATTTTTGTCAGGCTTTTATGCTTGAATTATGGAGAAATATTGGATCTAAAACAGATGTTCCTGCAGGTGATATAGGAGTAGGAGGGCGCGAAATAGGATATATGTACGGTATGTACAAGAAGTTAGCTCGCGAAAATGCAGGTGTGCTTACAGGTAAAGATATGGAAATTGGAGGGTCGTTAATCAGACCGGAGGCAACAGGTTTCGGTGGATTGTATTTCGTAAAACAGATGCTCGAAACTGCAGGAGAAACAATCAAAGGCAAAACAATTGCACTTTCAGGTTTTGGGAATGTAGCTTGGGGAGCAGCTTTAAAAGCCAACGAAATGGGAGCTAAAGTTGTAACTATTTCAGGTTCCAAAGGCTATGTGTATGATGAAAATGGAATATCCGGTGAAAAGATAGAATATATGTTGGAAATGAGGTCTAAAGGAATTTCTTTAGCTGAATTTGCTGAGAAATATGGAGCTAAGTATTTTCATGGAGAAAAACCATGGGGAGTAAAAGTTGATATTGCCCTACCTGGTGCTACACAAAATGAATTAGACGGAGAAGATGCTGCAAAATTAATCAAGAATGGAGTAATATGTGTGGCTGAGTTATCAAATATGGGATGTACACCTGAAGCCATTGATTTATTTATTGAAAATAAAATTTTATACGGACCGGGAAAAGCTGCAAATGCAGGAGGAGTTGCAACTTCAGGTTTAGAAATGACTCAAAATGCAATGCACCTAAGTTGGACAGAAGCGGAAGTTGATGCTAAACTAAAACAAATTATGTCTGACATTCATTGCCAGTGCGTTAAATATGGTACCGGACCTGATGGTTACATCAACTATATGAAAGGTGCGAATGTTGCAGGATTCTTGAAAGTCGCAAAAGCCATGTTGATACAAGGAGTAATTTGAAAATGATAGTGATTTTGTGACAGATATGACAGACCATATGAGTTTTGACAGATAAGCAAGTAATTAAAATTAATTAAAACTGTCTACATCGTTAAGCAGGTTTAAATGTTAAAATTCAAATGTTAAAATACACCAAATCAAACTGACAGAAGTTCATATAGGAATAACTTTTGATTAATTTAGTGCCGGTTTTAGAAAAATCCAGCATTATTTATTTATTTAAAATATTACACTTATGAAAAGGAATAAATTTTTTCAGATTATTGGCTTAATTATCTTGGTTGTTTCAGTTACGATTGCTACAAATTATGTTATTAATAAACCGTCAATTGATGATGGTAAAACTACATCTTCATTTGATAAAGTTCCTGCAAGTTATGCAAGTTTCAAAAATTCGTCAGGTGCAGGTGATACTGATTTTACGGTAGCTGCGGAATTAACGGTAAATGCGGTTGTACACGTAAAAGTGAAATCGGAAGTTCAGGGAATGAGAGGATACAGTGGAGATCCGTTTTTTGAATACTTTTTCGGACCTCAATATCGTCAGCAGCAACCACAAATAAGAGAAGGTGCAGGTTCAGGAGTTATAATTTCGGAAGATGGTTATATTGTAACCAACAATCACGTAATTGACAATTCCAAAGAGATTGAAGTGGTGCTAAATGACAAAAGAACATATACTGCAAAAGTTGTAGGTGCAGATCCTAACACAGATATTGCATTGTTGAAAATAGAAGAAAAGAATTTACCATATATAATATTTGGAAATTCAGATGATTTAAAAGTAGGAGAATGGGTGTTGGCAGTTGGAAATCCTTTTAATCTGACTTCGACAGTTACCGCCGGTATAGTGAGTGCGAAAGCTCGTAATATCAATATTCTTAATGCAGCAATGAAAATAGAATCATTTATTCAGACAGATGCTGCGGTAAATCCTGGTAATAGTGGGGGAGCATTAGTAAATACGAAAGGAGAATTAATCGGCATTAATACTGCAATAGCTTCACAAACAGGTTCATATGCAGGTTATGCCTTTGCTGTACCTTCAAGTATAGTTCAGAAAATTGTATCTGATGTTCGACAATTTGGTGTTGTTCAAAGAGCTGTTTTAGGAGTAGAAATCAAAGATATCGATGCTGAACTTGCTAAAGACAAGAAGATTAAAACTTTTGATGGAGCTTATGTAGCGAGAGTCGTAGAAGAAAGTGCAGCAGAAAAGTCCGGAATTAAGACAGGTGATATTATCACTAATGTGAATGGTGTAGATGTAAAAACCGTAGCTCAACTGCAAGAGCAGGTAGGCAGGTATCGTCCGGGTGATAAAATAACCGTTGATGTTTTACGAGATAATAAAAAGCAGACATTAAATGTTGAACTTAAAAACAGACAAGGAAACACGGGTATTGTTTCAGCAGATGTAGATGTTGATATATTGGGTGCAACTTTCAAAAAGATTGATGATAAAGTAATTCAGAAATTTGGTGTTAATTATGGAATTGAAGTGAAATCGGTTGCTAAAGGTAAATTCCAGAATGCAGGTATAAAAAGTGGATATATAATTTTGAAAATCAATAATATCAAAATCAACGATGAGAAAGATGTGGAAACAGTTTTGAAATCTGTTATGGATAATGGCGAGCAAAACAAAGTTCTATGGGTTACAGGCTTCTATCCTAATGGTAAAACAGCATATTATGCAGTTGATTTAAACTAAAGAAATCTTTAAATGATTATCCGGCAAGTGCTTGTCAATAGTACTCGGATAATCATTTTTATATTATATCCCAACAAGATTTACATTTTACGCAGGCTTTTTTAAAACATTTTTGTTTTTCAAACGTTTATATTTAGAATAAACCACTAATTTGGTTTTTTTATGTGTAAATAATTTATTAACTTTGCACGCTAAATTTCAAAAGAGGAATGAGACAACTAAAAATTACTAAATCGATAACAAATAGAGAGAGTGCCTCTTTAGATAAGTATCTTCAGGAAATAGGAAGAGAAGATCTTATTACAGTAGAAGAAGAGGTGGAACTTGCCCAACGAATCAGAAACGGCGATAGACTTGCCTTAGAAAAACTGACTCGTGCTAATCTCCGTTTCGTTGTTTCAGTTGCTAAACAATATCAAAATCAAGGTTTGAGTTTACCCGACTTAATTAATGAGGGTAATTTAGGCTTAATTAAAGCTGCGGAAAAGTTTGATGAAACTCGCGGATTTAAATTTATCTCCTATGCTGTGTGGTGGATTCGACAATCAATTTTGCAAGCATTGGCAGAGCAATCACGTATTGTACGTCTTCCATTGAATCAGGTAGGGTCTTTGAATAAAATCAACAAAGCTTTTTCTAAGTTTGAGCAAGAAAACGAAAGAAGACCTTCAGCAGAGGAACTTGCCGAAAAACTTGATATTCCTGTAGAGAAAATTGCAGATACAATGAAAGTGTCGGGTAGACATATATCTGTAGATGCTCCATTTGTTGAGGGAGAAGATAACAGCTTGTTAGATGTTATGGTGAATGATGATTCTCCTAATGCCGACAGAGCACTGATTAACGAATCATTATCGACCGAAATCGAGAGGGTTTTAATTCATGCTTTATCTGAAAGAGAACGAGATATAGTGAAGAAATTCTTCGGACTTGGCGTCCCTGAAATGACTTTGGAAGAAATAGGCGATGAGTTTGGATTAACACGAGAACGTGTACGTCAAATTAAAGAAAAAGCCATTCGAAAGTTAAAACCACATTCAAGAAGTAAACTACTAAAAAGTTTTTTAGGATAAGACAAATGTAAGTTTAACAATAAAAGGGGCTGTCTCAAACGCGAGATAGCCCTTTTTTAATATTTCTAACAATACTGGTTGTACAGATACAACTGGAATAGCCTAATCATCCGTATAAGAATGGCACGCAGATGACGCGGATTTTCAAACGCTGATTCTTAATCCGCATATATCAGCGTTGCTTGTATCCGTGTTATCCGCGTACCAAAGTATTTTGCGCTAACCTCATCTAAGAACACAAGATTCCTTATTTGTTTCTGATTGCTTCCTTAATTTTAGTTTCTAACTCAGCAGCTAATTCAGGATTATCTCTAATTACATTTTTTGAAGCATCACGACCTTGAGCTAATTTAGTTTCACCATAGCTGAACCACGAACCGCTTTTCTTGATAATACCGTATTCAACGCCAAGATCAAGGATTTCGCCTGTTTTAGAGATACCTTCACCAAACATAATGTCAAACTCAGCTTTTCTGAATGGAGGGGCTACTTTGTTCTTTACTACTTTCACCCTTGTTTGGTTACCTATAGCTTCGTCTCCGTCTTTTAATTGAGAAACCCGACGAATATCCAAGCGTACAGTTGCATAGAATTTTAAAGCATTACCACCGGTTGTAGTCTCCGGATTTCCAAACATAACGCCAATCTTATCCCTTAACTGATTGATAAAAATACAGGTAGTATTTGTTTTGTTGATGTTGGCAGTAAGTTTACGTAAAGCTTGTGACATTAATCGAGCTTGCAAACCCATTTTTGAATCACCCATATCACCTTCTAATTCAGCTTTAGGAGTAAGTGCAGCTACGGAGTCGATTACAACAATATCTACTGCTGAAGAGCGAATAAGCTGATCGGCAATTTCTAAAGCTTGCTCACCGCTATCCGGTTGAGAAATCAATAATTCATCGGTGTTAACTCCTAATTTTTCTGCGTAAAATCTATCAAAGGCATGTTCAGCATCAATAATAGCAGCTATGCCACCCGCTTTTTGTGCTTCTGCAATTGCATGTATAGCCAATGTAGTTTTACCCGAAGATTCAGGTCCGAATATCTCTATAACTCTACCACGAGGATATCCACCAACCCCCAGAGCAACATCCAAACCCAATGAACCTGTAGGAATAACAGCTACCTCTTCAACTTTATTGTCACCCATTTTCATGATAGTGCCTTTTCCGTGATCTTTTTCAATCTTATCCATTGCCAATTGCAATGCTTTTAATTTCTCTAATGATGGTTTTTTAATTTCTTCCATTTTGTTATCTGACATTTTGTATAAATTTTTACTCAATTGCTCACAAAGATAAAAACTTTTTTGATGATAAGGCGTGTAAAAAGTAAAAAGCTTTCAATGAAAGATATTTTTACGAATTACTTGAATTATGCTTATCGCTTAAAAGGTAAATTGTTATTTTACGTAAATCTTTTCACCACTGCTTGTTCCAATAAATTCAGGAGCATATAAACATTGAATGCTTGCTGTACCTCCTGAAAATTCCCCTGAGTTACTAACATAATATTCATCTTCGAATACATAAGTGCCTTGTGGTAAGAAGGTAAAGAAGTATTGCGTTGATGCGTCTTTTGCCGTTCTGTAATAAATAACATTTTCTTTCCAATTACATCCGGATAGTTGTTTAACGGGTTCTAAGTTTGATGCTCTATCGTCTTTCAAAGCTACAAACTCAAGATTGCGGTCGGTGCTGACTATCATCCTGACTATAACTTTATCGCCGATATTTACGATTTGAGTAGCTGTTTTATCTTTTACATCATTAATCTGATACAATGTTTTTTTATTATCGATGATTTTCTCAACATACATTTGTTTTGTTACTTTTAATTCCTTTCCTGATGATTGAACATCTTTAATATCTTGGTAGTATTGCCAATATAATGTTCCCCAAGCTCGTGAAGTATTGCTTGCTGATTCGTCCGGATGCACTTTAATGCCTTTTTTAACCTCATCGGTTGTTAGTTCAAGTGTTACATTCCCTGTCCCGGCTTTACCTTGTAGGGAGTTAACAATCTTTGTGTCAGTTGTAATTAGGTATTGAGGCACTTTGCCTGTAGTGCTATTACCAAGACTTGTTAATGCAGATATTGCATTTACTGATGAAATTGGTGAGTCCCATGCTTGTGTTTGCTTCTGTCGAAGTAGCCAAACCTTCATATTTTCAATATCAGCATTATTGTTTTTATTCAGACTGATTGCTTCCATTAATTTCGTGTGAACTGCAATCGGACGTTCGTTCCAGAAGTATCCGGCTTTATTTTTCGCCCAATACATACCCATTTCGTCTGATTTAATGGCATTTTCTTTTAATGACTTGATAATATCTAAATAAATATTTGATTTATCTGAATAATAAAGCGTTAATGCTGCTAAGGCTCTTTCATATAATCCTAATCTTGTATGATATTTTTCAGTCTGATTTATAAAATATTGAATTGCTTCATTATTATCATTATACGGTACTATATTCTGTAATTGTGTGCGAATAGACAAATAATGAAGTTGCATCGAGTTGATAGTCATCTTTTTATCGTACTCCTTAACTTGTGCTTTTAGATATAGATAATCTTTGTTTATTTGTTCGTCTAAATATTTTAATGCTTGATTTATCATATCATCGAATTTATTATCACCTGTTATTTGCTTTACTTTTACCAATCCATCAACAATAAATTGCGTAACCCAACGACTTTGACCCATTCCAGCAAACCATTCGAATGCTCCGTTAGATAATTGTAACTTCTGAAGTTTTTCAAACATGGTCTTTTCTTGCATTTTCAGTTGGTTATAATCTAATAGCAATGTAAGTCGCAATTGTCGCTCGGTTTCGTTATTTGCATTTGCTAACCAAGGTGTATTCTCAATAGAAATATTTTTTAAATCTTGTTTTTGATATAATGGTGATTGGAAATCAGCATCCCCGAATAAGCTCATTTGTTTTATGATTTCCTTAATATATGGATTGTCTGTTACTATTTTGTTTGCTAAGGTATTAACATACAATGCTATATAATAATCAATTGCATTTTCATTTTCCGGAGTTGTAAGTACAGGCATAGCTTTTATTGCATTCCAAAATGGATTTGCAGTAAAGTCAAGATTTAAAAGTTTTGTTTCAAATTTATCAATGTTTTTTATGACTTTGTCAAATTTTAATTCGTATAACTCCGTTCCTTTAACTGTAAATGGATAACTCTCTGTAACAAGTATCTGATCTGACAGTACGGGAAGATATTCTTGTTCACCATCAGAGAAGTTTCCAGATTGTGCAACTACTTTGCAGATTAACAACTCACTATGACCAAAATCTTTCACTTTCCATGTCAATGTTTTCGTTTCTCCAGCTTCAATTTCAATATTGATTGCACTTGTATCATTCAGCAATGTAATAGCATCAGTTTTTGGATCAATAATATTCAGTCTGACAGATGTACTGAGTTTTGTGTCAGATAGATTTACGACATTGGCTTTTAGTTCCACTATATCCGATTGACGTACAAAGCGCGGTAGATTCAGTTGCACCATCAAATCTTGTTGAGTGATTATTTCTGTAGCGGTATGACCAAAATATAAGTCTTTCGTATGTGCTAACACATTAAGTTTCCAGCGTGTCAGACTTTCGGGCATAATGAAATTGAATTGTACATTACCCAAGCTATCACTTTTTAAATGTGGATAGAAAAAGGCTGTTTCATTGAAATTTGTTCTGATTTTCTGAATTTGAGGTACATCTGATGTATTATCAATTTCAATATCGATGGCATCTCTTACCACATCATCTAACAGTAAGTTTGTCTCTGAAGTTGATTCCGATACAGCGGGTGCAGCAAGATTCACAGCACCGGTGATTTGCGATTTTTTCATTCTTCCATAACCAACAACTACAACCTCATATGCAAAAAGGTCGGGTTTATTTATAGAAGGAGTTACGTAATATGGAACTTGAATCTTATCTTGCTGATAATTAAGATAATTATATTGTATCGGTTTGAAATGCGACATCCATTGATTTGCTGCTGGGAAATATGATTGATACACAGGATTAAAACTCCAATTATGTGCCTGTAATGCATCCAATGAAGCATCATACATACCGGCAAGAACTTCTGCTGTAGTATTAACAGTATTTAATTCAGGTATGTTGATAGTCCACTGCACATCTTCTCCCGGTAGCAGTTTATCCCTGAAAACTGTCAACTTCGGTGTCAATGTTTTTGATTGCTTTTTCTCTTTGATACGAATAGTTTTTTGAAGTAGTTTTTCATCTCTGACAAAGGTGAAGTTAATGATAATGCCGGATTTGAATTTTTCAGGGAAAGAAACTTTAAAGCTTTTTATTGTGTTGCTAAAGTTTAACCATTTTGAAGAAATAACTTTATCACCATACATAACTTCCATCAATACGTTCGCTCCTTTAACGGAAGTGCCGAATCTGATTAAAGCTTTTTCTCCGGGTACACATTCAATATCAGACTCTAACGACCAGATATATGTTTTTACAGGAGGCTTTTTGTCCTTATTATCAAACAATACAAAGAAATGTTCAGTTTTAATTTCTTGTCCGTCTTTGTCTAAAGTGCTAAATTCTATTTTATATCTACCTGACTGATACTTACTTAAATCTATAGTTAAATTCTCGTTTTCTGTATTATGAGTTGACTTATATACTTCTTTTAGTTCTTTGATTGATTTGTCTGAGTCTATAGTTTCAATATATTCATCTGTATCAATTACCTTGAAAATTTTGTATGATAATTCTTTGTTTAGCTTTTCTCCTGTAATTGTTTTTGTGCTTACTTTAATACTTTGTATTTCTTTTTTATTGATGATTTGAGGTATTTCAGCAAAGATGAACATCGATTGTTCGCCAACGGGAATATAAAGTTGTTGATGCTGACTTTCTCCTTTTGCATCGGTAACATCAACTTCAATTTTATAATTGTAAATCTGTTTTGTACCTTTTGCGCTGATGTTTTTATCTTTTGCAGGTATAAAATCAATTGAGAAAATTCCTTTACTGTCAGTTTTAGTTTCACCTGATTTAATGATTTTTTCTGTGTTGGCAGGGATAAACCATCTCCAGAAAGGATGAACATATCGAATTATTTTATATTTAACTGAAACATCAGACAAAGTATAGCCCGAATAGGATTTAGCTTCACCGGTAATATTGATGTTCTTACCAAAACTAATTTCTTCTTTAGGATTGTCAAGCGTTATTTCGAAAGTTGGTCTTTTATATTCTTCTACTCTGAAATTGGTAGTATGCCGACTGTTAGCTCGTATACTATAATACCCATTTAAACCATCAGAAGGTAAAACAAATTCACCCGATGCAGAACCAAAATCATTGGTTTTTAAACTTTTTGTACCGACTATAGACCCATTAACATCAACAAGCTCAAAATTTATGTTTTGCCCTACTGTAACTTCTTGCTTTTCTTCTGATAAAGAGTATGATATTGCTTTGAAGTACACAATTTGTCCGGGTCTGTAAATAGTTCTGTCTGTAAACATATCAATTCTATCTTGTTTATTATCAGTATCTTGATTTGTGTTGTAAAATGGTATGTAACTATAACTCGTAAAACAACTATCGCCTTTATGTCGTAAGATTATAATATCCTCACCATAGGTCTTACTACTTTTTAATTGTATATAGCCTTTTGAATTGCTTGTACCTTTTGCTACTAAATTTAAGTTGTATTTATCTTTTGCCCACTTATATTCATATAATGAAATAGCAACATTTTTAATGCGTTTACCTGTAATTCTATCAACTACATAATAAGCTATTTCCTTTTCTGAGACCGCTCTTTTAATAATGCTGAAATCAGTGGTTGTAAATCTGAATTTTAAGTTTTGATCTTTTACCCCACTTGGATATGCAACACATTCATATATTCCATATCCTTTAGTATTTAAATTATAAATAGTTTTAGTAGATTCAAAATCAGAATTTTGTGAAACAAGGATAGTAAGGGTTTCTATAAGTTCTTTATCAAACGGTGACTTGTTAGGATTGATTCTTTGATTTAATTCTCCAATAACAAATTCTTCTGCAGTAGTTTTAAGTCTATATACTTCTAAAGTTAATTCATTTATATTTTCTGTCTCCAACTCTAAAGTTAGCTTACTAAACGGTTTAGCTTGATTTTTACCACCAAATTTTATAGTTTTTTCTTCAATGTCGGCAATAATATTTTTAAGTAAACTTATACGTGGGTATTCAGGAAATTGTTGTATTCCATATGTGCAAATCTCATGAGCTTTCTTTTTGTTTTTATCAATTTCAGAATGTTGCAGGTAATATTTAGCTTTATTATTAAGAATTTCAACAATGGATGCAGATGGTTTATAAAAATTTTCTAAACTGTCTAAAGTTTCAATATAATAGTCAGTTTCAGATTGAGAGGCTATAAGAGCAAGTTCTGCTAAAACAGTTAATGTAGTGTCCTGCTGTTTTTTTCTGAAATCAATTAATGAGATATGGGTTTTAATTTCATTTTCTTTATCTTCAAAATATTGAAAAAACTGTATTCTTTTTTTTGCTAAATAATCAAAGACAGTAGGAGTGTCGTAATTTTCATTGCCATTCCGGTTTAATAGTTTTTCAAAAGATAACAGACTTACAGCTTGTGTAATTTCTTGATTTTCCCAAGATTTATCTAATAGATATTTGATTTTTGTTTCGTAATGTTTTTTTGTCCATGTAGAAATATCTGCAGGTAGATTGTCGTTGGCTATATCAGTCCTTCTATCTATATTATATTTCTTAGTTTTATAATAATCAAAATACAGTTCGGCTGAAATGCTATACGCTAATTGTTTTTCAGGACTTAATTTTAGAGTCTCGGTGAATATTTCAAACCCTATTAGTTTTAAAGGTGCAGAGTCAGGGTTTTTACTAATATCTATTTTCAGCTCATAGAGTTTAATCTTAATTCTCTCTTGAATATCATTAATTTTCTCAGCAATAAGTTCAAGTTTTCCAAGCTCTTTTTTTGCAGATTCAGGAAGTTGCTGTTCTAAATAAGTATCAATTTGTTTCCAAACATCTTCATTTTGTGTGGGACTATTTAAGGTAGAAGATTTTAGACTGAGTGACAGCACTATAAGAATAAGAATAAAATAATTTACTGAACGATTCATTTTATGAGTTTTTAGAATTTTGACATATAAAGGAGATGCAGCCACACAAAAGTAATGCTAAAATTTATATCTTTGCAAGTTCCATATTTAAATAATGTGTTAATCCCGATAAATCGGGACAAGTAATGCCAATGTGCCAATATGTAAATCAATAATCATAACATCAGCGGCGTATACTAAAAAATGATAATATAATTTTTATCTGCTTGGGTATAAGTTTATTATCATAGTAAGTTTATATAAAAGTCAGATTATGCTTTCAGCAAAAAATATATTTAATATTACATATCCTGTATTTCTTACATTATTGGTTCAGAATGTTATAAACGTTACTGACACTGCATTTCTTGGTAGGGTTAGTGAAGTTGCATTGGGTGCATCTGCAATAGGAGGTGTGTATTTCTTAGCAATTTTCATGATTGGCTTTGGTTTTAGTCAAGGCTCCCAAATAATAATCGGAAGAAGAAATGGCGAGCGAGACTATGCCTCGATTGGACCAATATTCAGTAATGGAATGATATTTATTTTAATACTATCAGTCTGTTTTCTTTTGTTTTCGTCAGTATTCAATGATAGAATAATGAAGTATTTAGTTAGTTCTGATCAAGTTTATCATGCATCATTAGAATATCTATATTGGAGAAAATGGAGTTTTATCTTTGCATTTATTAATGTGATGTTCAGGGGTTTACTTGTTGGTGTAACAAAAACAGGAGCTTTATCGGTTTCAGCTGTTATAACAGCAGTTGTCAATATCATTTTAGACTATGCAATGGTTTTTGGTAATTGGGGATTTCCGGAAATGGGTATTGCAGGAGCTGCACTCGCTTCAGTAATTGCCGAAGCATGTTCTTCTGTGTACTTATTTATATATACCCTACTAAACAGAAAATTTCAGAAATATAAGTTGTATGAATGGAAACGATTTGATTTTAAAATAATCGGTCATGTTTTAGAAATTTCAATTTTCATTATGTTTCAGTTTTTCATATCAATCTCCACTTGGTTTGTGTTTTTTATTTTTATAGAGAGAATGGGAGAGAGAGCGTTGGCTGCAACTAATATAGGACGTAGTTTGTACGTTATGCTTATGATTCCGGGTTCGGCTTTGGCTACTACTGTCAGCACTCTTGTCAGTAATTTGATTGGTGCGGATAGGAGGGAAGAAGTATTACCGTTTATAAATAAAATTTTAGGTGTTGCATTGTTGCTTGTAACGCCGGTTTTACTTTTCACATACTTCTTTCCTGAATTATTTGCAAGTATTTATACTAATTCTCCAGATTTAATTAAAGCGTCTGTTCCTGTTATGAAGGTTGTATCTATAGCTATGTTGTTTTGTGCAATCGGCAGTATTTTGTTTCAAGCTGTATCAGGTACAGGTAACACAAAGACAGCTTTCGCATTAGAAGTTGGAACTTTATTTTTTTATCTGGCTTTTATTTATTATACTGCGATAATTAATCCTCAACCTGTATCGGTAGTATGGATGTCGGAGTTTGTTTATTGGTCGATTTTGGGTGTAGGATCATTCATATATTTACAAAAAGGCAAATGGCAACTTAAAGTTATATAATATGTTAATCAAAATTTACGAAGAAAATCCAAATCCTCAGCAGATTGGTAAGATTGTAGAAATTTTAAAAGATGGAGGTATTATAATATTTCCGACAGATACTGTATATGCTTTTGGTTGTGATATTTTTAATGCTCGTGCAGTTGAGCAGATAATCAAAATAAAAAATAAAGATATACGAAAAGCCAATCTATCATTTGTTTGTCATGAAATCGGACAGATTAGTGAATATGCTAAAATGGATGATTATGCTTTTAAGTTGATTAAAAAGAATTTACCCGGACCATTTACTTTTTTGCTAAATGGAAGCAATCGATTACCAAAATTATTTAAAAATAAGAAAATTGTAGGTATAAGAATGCCTAATAATTCTATTGCTTTAGAAATTGTAAAAGAATTAGGAAATCCTATTATGGTAAGTTCTATTTTTACTAATGATGAATTAGAATACCTTACTGATCCTGAATTGATTGATGAATGTTTTGGTTCTCAGGTGGATATAGTGATTGATGGTGGATACGGAGGTGTGCAACCATCAACAATTATCGACTGCACAGGTGATGTTTTTGAAATTCTGCGTCAAGGTGCAGGTGAGATAATTGATTAGATTCTCATTTATAATCCCATTGAAACCCTATTGCATCACTTGGCATTCTCCAATCACCTCGAGGTGACAGACTTACTGTTCCGATTTTCGGTCCGTCAGGCATACATGAACGCTTAAATTGTTGAGAAAAGAATCTTTTTAGAAAGACTTTTAGCCATTTAGCAATAATATCTTCAGCATAATCATCTTTAAAAGCCTGATTAGCAAGGAAAAATATCTTATCGGGAGTGAAGCCAAACCTCACAAAATAATAAAGGAAAAAATCATGTAATTCGTACGGACCAACTATATCTTCGGTTTTTTGAGTCATGTCCCCATTTTTGTCTGTAGGTAATAACTCCGGACTTACAGGCGTTGCAAGAATATCCTGTAAAATATCTTCCGATTCTTTGTTTATCCGGTGTGATGCCCATTCGACTAAAATTCTGACCAAAGTCTTTGGCACTCCACTGTTTATGCCATACATCGACATATGATCTCCGTTGTATGTTGCCCAACCCAAAGCCAATTCGGATAAATCTCCGGTGCCGATGACAAGTCCGTTATTTTTATTTGCAAAGTCCATCAGCACTTGAGTTCTTTCACGAGCTTGAACATTTTCATAAGTTACATCATGGATGTTTACATCATGTTCGATATCTTTAAAATGCTGAATACAAGCATCCTTAATAGATATTTCCTTGGAAGAAATTCCAAGTGAATGCATTAACTTAATTGAGTTCTGATAAGTTCTGCCGGTGGTACCGAAACCCGGCATAGTAATACCAATAACCCTTTTCCTGTCGTAGCCTAATCTGTCGGCAGTTTTTACGCATACTAACAATGCCAAAGTAGAATCCAAACCACCCGAAACACCTATAACAAGATTTTCAACATTAGTATGTTGCCATCTTTTAGCTAATGCAGTGGTCTGTAGAGCTATAATTTCATTTAATGTTTCCTCTTTAACATCATCAGCAGGAATAAACGGATGTTTATTAATCTTTCTCGTTAAACCTTCAAATGTATTGTTTGCAGACTCACAGTTTGTTCTGCAATAAACTGCTTTATTCAGAATATTAGGAGTATTGAAATTTTTTAATTTCTCGGATTTAAGTTTATCAATGTCAACTTCTGAAATAATTAATTGAGATTTCAATGAAAAACGTTCGGATTTAGCAATGATTTTACCATTTTCAGCTATAATCGCATTGCCTGCAAATACAAGATCTGTCGAAGATTCTCCATATCCTGCGGATGAATAAATATAGCCTGAATAGCATCTACCTGATTGTTGTTCAATTAATTGGAGGAGATATTTACGTTTACCAACAAGCTCATCACTTGCCGAAAGATTAAATATTAAATCAGCACCATTTAAGCAATGTTGAGTTGAAGGTGGATTGGTTGCCCATAAATCCTTACAAATCTCAACACCAAATACAGTATTTTCGTAGTTAAAAAGTTGATTTACTCCAAAAGGAACTAAAGATTCGTTGTACACAATGTTTTGTGTCGAAATATCTAACCCTGAAGTAAACCATCTCTTTTCGTAAAATTCATTACTATTTGGTAAGTGTGCTTTCGGAACTAAACCTAATATTTTCCCTGATTGAATAATGGCAGCAACATTGAATAATTGGTTTTGAAATCGCCAAGGCAAGCCAACTATCACAATCATCTTACTTGAATATGATTGAATAATTATTTCAGTTAATGCTTTTTCTGCATCATTTTGTAATTGATTTTGAAAGAATAAATCTCCACAAGTGTATCCTGTTATTGATAATTCGGGAAAACATATTATTTCAACTTGCTTTTGTTGAGCTTGTTCAATTAAATCAATTATCTTAGCAACATTAAATTGGCAATCGGCAACCCTGACTTCAGGAATTGCAGCGGCGACCCGTATAAAACCATTCTTCATATTATTTTTATTTTTCCATATCACTTAAATGTATTTTAAGCGATTTTACTGAAATCTGTATTTCCCACACTGACAGTCCGAGAGAAACAATAAGTAACAACACAGCCAAACCGAAGATGTAAGCAGCAACTAATTGAGAACCAAGATATATAATAAACATTGTAACAACACATAATAACAAACTCCCAACACCGCAAAGTTGCATATATCTTGTCAGATTCAGCCTCTTTTTAAGATTCATTATCTGAGCTTTTGTGATTGCCGATCTATCTTTCATATATTGATCTTTTAAATTTCTAACTAATTGTGCATAAGAAAGAAATCTATTGGTGTATGCAAGAAATATCAGAGATATTGCTGAAAATAAAAACGTTGGTGTTATAAGTGTTAGTTCTTCCATTTAAAATAATTTAGAATTTTTCAACATGAATTTGTCCGGGTTGCCTGCGACTATGTTCAATAAAACCGTCTTTTCCCATAATTTCAATCATTCCGTTTATCATATTTGGATTACCACATAAGAAGATATGAGTGTTTTCAGGAGTGGGTTTGAATTTCCACAGCTTTTCTACAGTTCCATCTTCCCAGATTTCTTGGATCCATTCTGTACGACCATGCCATTTTGTTACTTCCTTTTCGGGCATGGTGATAGTTGGAATATAATCAAAGTGAGGAGCAATATTCTGTAATAAAGTGAGTTCCGAAGAATAACCTAAATCCCACGAATTAGCTGCTCCGTGTATCACTACAATATTTCCTTTTCTCCTCAAAGCATCAGAACGTAACATACTCATATAAGGTGCTACCCCTGTGCCTGTTGCAATTAAAACAATATTCTGATTTTCGTCAACTTCATCCAAAGTGAACATACCTGTAAAACGTTGTCCCATCCACACTTTATCTCCAATCTGTAAATTGAATAATCTTGGAGTTAAAGAGCCGGAATGAACCAAAGTAATATAAAACTCAATAAACTCTTTGGAAGTATTAGAAGAAGCAATAGAATAGGCTCTCTTTATTAATTTATCAGGGTTTGGCACTACATATTCCTCAGTAGCCTCAGGGCATTTTTCATTTGAAGGATATAATCCCAAACCAACAAATTGACCGGGTTTAAAATCCGGTAACTCCCATCCTACAGGTGCAATTCTAATAACTTTCATTGTTGGTGAAACCTGAATAACCTGTTGTACAATAGCATTTAATTCATCCATATATATTTGTTAAATAGTTAATCTAAAAAATTCAATGCAAATTTATAAAGAATTTGCAATTAATACACATTTAATTGAAAATTGTCTAATTTTCTTACTTTTGTATGCTGATAAAGAAAATTACTTTAGATAATTAATGATATATGATTGTTTGTATTGCTGAAAAACCTTCTGTTGCACGTGATTTAGCTGAAATCCTTGGAGCCAAAACAAAGAAAAACGGCTATTTTGAGGGCAATGGCTATCAAGTTACGTGGACTTACGGTCATTTGTGCGGATTGCTTGAACCACATGAATATACACCTCATTGGAAAGCGTGGGCTTTGAGTATTTTGCCTATGATACCTCAGCGTTTTGGTATAAAAGTTATGGGCAATGAAGGAGTTCAGAAACAGTTTAATGTTATTAAAGAGCTGATTGCTAATGCTAAAGGCGTAGTAAATTGCGGAGATGCCGGTCAGGAAGGAGAACTTATTCAACGTTGGGTTTTGCAAAAAGCTTTGTGTAAAGTTCCTGTTAAAAGATTATGGATTTCATCTCTAACGGAAGATGCTATCAGAGAAGGATTTAAATCTCTTAAAGATCAGTCAAGCTATCAGAATTTATATGAAGCGGGATTGTCAAGAGCTATTGGTGATTGGCTGTTAGGGATGAATGCTACCCGTCTTTACACTCTAAAATATGGAAAAAATAAGCAAGTTTTATCAATAGGTAGAGTGCAAACCCCAACATTAGCATTGATTGTAAACAGACATTTAGAAATAGAAAACTTCAAGCCTGAAAGATATTTTGAGTTGAAAACAGTCTATAAAGATACCGTTTTCTCATGCTCAAAAGGTAAATTTTCTTCTGAAGAAGAAGGTAAAGAGCTACTGCAAAAGATACAAGAAGTTGATTTTCAGATAACTGATATAGCGGTTAAAAAGGGAACAGAATCAGCGCCACGATTATTTGATTTAACATCTTTACAGGTAGAGTGTAATAAGAAATTTGCATTCTCGGCAGATGAAACATTAAAAATAATACAATCATTATACGAAAAGAAGCTCACCACATATCCTCGTGTTGATACTACCTTTCTGAGTGAAGATATTTATCCTAAAGTCCTGAATATACTTAAAGGTTTAAAGGATTATTCACATCTTACAGAAAGCCTTTTAAAAGATAAATTACCAAAATCAAAAAAGGTTTTTGATAATAAAAAAGTTACCGATCACCATGCTATTATTCCAACTGGAGTACATCCTGTAAATATTACACTTGATGAGAAAAAAGTATATGATTTGGTTGCAAGACGTTTCATTGCCAATTTCTATCCTGAATGTAAAATATCCACTACAACAGTGCTTGGCGAAGCTGCCGGACTTGAGTTTAAAGTAACAGGGAAGCAAATCCTTGAACCGGGATGGAGAGTTGTGTTTGATGATAAATCGCAATCGAATGATACTAATAAAGATGTTAATAAAGATGTTCAGACAGATTCAGATAATAATGAAGAGACGGGTATATTGCCTGATTTTCAAAAGGGAGAAAGTGGTCCGCACACTCCGGGTTTAAATGAAAAATGGACAACTCCTCCTCGTCCATATACTGAAGCTACTTTATTACGGGCAATGGAGACTGCCGGCAAATTTGTTGACGATGAAGAACTTAGAGATGCAATGAAAGATAACGGAATCGGACGTCCGTCTACTCGTGCAGCTATTATCGAAACCTTATTTAAAAGAAATTATATCTCCAAAGAAAAGAAGAATCTTATTCCAACTTCAACAGGAATTGAGCTGATTAATATTATTCAGGAAGATTTATTAAAATCGGCAGAACTGACAGGTTTATGGGAGAAAAAATTACGTGAGATTGAAAAAGGAACTTACGAAGCAGGAGTTTTTATCAATGAATTGAAGGAGATGGTAACGAGTGTCGTAAAAAATGTAAAGAGCGATAATCGAACGTTTGAGCGGCAGGTGTATAGACTATGATTTGTGTGATTCTTATGATTAAGATGATGTCTAAACCATGATTTTTATGATTAATGTGATAAAGATGATTTATAAAAGGTATATGATGATGTTATATTTAGTATTTATCATAAGAATCACATTAATCAAATAAATCATAATACAGACAATTGCACGCAAAAGGTAAAAACTTTTCATCCTACCCGATTAATTTACCTTTTAATGGTTTTTATTCAAATCATATTTCGTATTTTTGTGGTGTATCGTGATGGCGATGCAAAAGTTTAATTACTAACAAAAAACTATGTCACAGTTTATCAACCCCCTGAGCGATATGGGATTCAAGCGAATTTTTGGTCAGGAGGAGAATAAAGCTTTTTTATTGGATTTTCTGAATATCACTCTTAAAGGCGAAATAGAAATCAGAGACATCCGGTATTTAGATAAGGAAATTCTCCCTGCACAGGAAAATGAGCGAACTATTGTTTACGATGTCTATTGTATCACCGAATCTGGTGAGTACGTCATTGTGGAAATGCAGAAAGCAAATCAGGCTAATTTCCGCAAGCGTACTTCATATTATCAGTGCCGTGCCGTAGTCCTTCAGGGCGAACGTGGAAACGGATGGAAGTATGATATAAAGACTGTTTATGGGATATTTATTATAGATTCCCGTTTTAATGCAGACTTCGGCAAACTTCGTACTGATTTAGTCACAATTGATCGTGATACAGGTGAACAACATGAGGATGTGATGCGTTCTATTTTTATTCAGCTACCCTATTTTACCAAAACGGAAGCAGAGTGTGAAACGGATTTTGATTGTTGGATTTATATATTAAAGAATATGCAAAAACTTGAAAAAATACCTTTTATCGATCGCAATGTGATCTTTGGTGATTTGGCGAAAGTTATGGATGTGGCATCTTTGAGCAGAGCAGACAGGTTACGTTATGAGCGTAGTCTTAAAATCTATCGTGATAATCTGGCAGCTATGGAATATCGGGAACAAATAGGGATGGAGAGAGGTTTAAGCAAAGGTCTAAAGAAAGGGAAAACCGAAATTGCCCGAAATATGAAAGCTAAAGGCTTTACCACTGATAATATTGTAGAAATAACTGGTCTTTCGGAAAAAGAAGTGGAGAAATTATAACTGTCTAAACCTTGATTTTTATGATTTATATGATTCTTATGATAAATACCTAATATCACATCATCATATATCTTTTATAAATCAATATAATCAATGAAAGCACATAAATCAAGGTTAAGACATCATCTTAATCAACATAATCGCACAAATACATAAATCAAGGTTTAAACATTATAATACTCAAAAAACTTGTATCTTTGTGACTGTTTTTAAATAAAGCAGAATCAATTAATGGAATATCAGATACATACCTTATCCAATGGATTAAGGTTGATACATAAACCCGACAATATGGCTGTAACATATTGCGGAATGGTTATTAATGCAGGGTCGAGGGATGAGGGTGTAAATGAGCAGGGAATAGCTCATTTTGTTGAACATCTTTTGTTTAAAGGTACTAATAAACGACGTTCAAGCCATATTATCAATAGGTTAGAGAATGTTGGTGGTGAGTTAAATGCGTATACTTCAAAAGAGGAAACAGTTGTGTATGCCACTATTTTAAACGAACATCTCGAAAAGGCAGTAGAGTTAATCGGTGATATTGTGTTTCATTCAACTTTTCCACAAAAAGAAATCGATAAGGAGAAAGTAATTATCATCGATGAAATTCAATCTTATAATGACAGTCCGTCCGAATTAATTTATGATGATTTTGAGGACATAGTATTTGATTATCCAATCGGACATAACATCTTAGGAAAGCCTGATTTGATTGAAAAATTCTCATCTGCTGATACAAAGAGTTTCGTTGACAGGTTCTATCTTCCGGGCGAAATGGTGTTTTTCGTACTCGGTAAAATAAATGATGCAAAGTTGATTCGATGGGCTGAAAAGTATTTGGTTAATGGTTCGGATAGACAGAGGATTATTGACAGAACATCTCCCGGATTATATGTAAAAGAGCATCAATCAATTAAAAAAGATACTTTTCAGGCACATTATATAACAGGAAATAGATGTTTTGATATTCATCATCAGGATAGAATCGGAATGTTCCTTCTTAATAATATGCTTGGCGGTCCGGGAATGAATAGCTTGTTAAACTTAACTTTGCGCGAGAAAAACGGCTTGGTGTATAATGTTGATTCAGTGTTTCAGCCATTAACAGATACAGGTATTTGGACTGTTTATTTTGGCTGTGATGAAAGTAATTTCAAAAAATGCGAAAAGTTGTTATTTCAGGTTTTGAGAAAATTACGTGATGAAAAAATAGCAGAAAATCAGTTGAAGAAATATAAAATGCAGATGTTGGGACAGATGGCTATTTCTATGGAATTAAAAGAAAATCATGCAATTGGGTTGGGAAAGAGCTTGTTGAGATACGGTAAAGTGGATTCTATGGATGTTATTAAAGATGAAATTATGAGAATGACAAGTGAGAAATTACAAGATATTGCACGTCTGGTATTTGATGAAAATCAATTGTCAAGTTTGAAGTACTTTTAATGAATCTAGAAGATTATATATTATCGCACATAGATGATGAACCGGAATATCTGGCTAAGGTAAATCGTAAAACTCATCTTAAAATGATAAATCCACGTATGTTGTCGGGACATTTGCAAGGAAGAGTTTTATCTATGTTCAGTAAGATGATAATGCCCGAACGTATCCTTGAAATCGGTACATATACAGGATATTCTGCATTATGTTTGGCAGAAGGATTATCCGCAAATGGTAAATTATATACTATAGAATGTAATGATGAGCTTGAAGATTTTATAAAAGACAACATTGATAATTCTCCTTATTCAGAAAAAATACAGTTAATAATTGGTGATGCAAAAAAGCAATTGACTGAAATTGAAGAAGTTTGGGACTTGATTTTTATGGATGCGGATAAAAGAGAATACAAGTGTTATTATGATACTGTCTTTCCAAAATTGAAATCAGGTGGATTTATGCTTATTGATAACACTCTGTGGGATGGAAAAGTGCTAAAAGAAAATGATGATAAAGATAATCAGACAGAAGCAGTTAAGCAGTTTAATGATTATTTGTCGAGTGATGATAGAATAGAAAAAATTATTCTTCCAATAAGAGATGGTTTAACTATTATACGTAAAAAATAAATATGGAATACCCGTTTGAAATTGAAATGAAGGTTCGTGATTACGAGTGTGATATTCAAGGAATTGTAAATAATTCAGTTTATCAAAATTATCTCGAACATGCACGTCATGAATACCTTAGAGTTAATAATGTAAGTTTTGCTGAGATGCATAGTCGTGGAGTTGATGCAGTAGTAGCTCGTATCGAAATGGCTTTTAAAACTCCATTGCGACCCGGAGATGATTTTATTGTTAAAATTAATGTTCAGAAAGAAGGTTTTAAATATGTATTTCATCAGATGATTTACAGAAAATCTGATATGAAACTGAGTCTGAAAGCACGTGTTGATACTGTGGTAATTATTGAGGGAAAGTTAGTGTCTGCGGTGCCTGAGTTCGACAGATTAGTGATGAATAAATAAACTATTTGATTTATTGATTGTTTTATCTTAATATTGTTGTCCCTAATGGATACTATACAATATTCAGTAAATCATAAAAAATAAAGTAAAAATGGACGAAATAAATGATACAAATGAATTTCTTACGGTAGAAGAAAATATCGTAAGAATGCTTAAAACAGTTTATGATCCGGAAATACCCGTAAATATATACGACTTAGGGTTGATTTATAAGATTGATCTTCAGGAAAATGGACATTTGCTTATTGAAATGACATTAACTTCACCGAATTGTCCGGTTGTCGACTTTATAGTTGAAGATGTTCATATGAAAGTTGGTAGCGTTGAAGGAGTAAAAAGTGTTGAAGTAGAAATTGTTTTCGAGCCGGCTTGGGATAAAGATATGATGTCGGAGGAAGCTCAATTGGAGTTAGGATTTTTGTAAAATATAATATTATCACACATATGATTTATTTTCTTTCAGATTCACACCTTGGGTCATTATTGGAAAAAGACCCTCATGCACATGAGATGAAACTTGTAAGGTGGCTTGATATGGTTAAAAAGGATGCTGAAAGAATTTATTTATTAGGTGATTTGTTCGACTTCTGGTTTGAGTATAAGACAGTTGTGCCTAAAGGTTATGTCAGATTATTTGGCAAACTTGCTGAATTAACCGACTCCGGTATAGAAATACATTTTTTTATAGGGAATCATGATTTATGGACATTTGGATATTTCGAGGAAGAAATAGGACTTAAAGTTCATTATCAACCTTTGGTAGTTGAACATCATGGTAAAAGTTTTTTCTTGGCTCATGGTGATGGATTAGTAAAAACGAATAAGGGTTTTAATGTTTTAAGACGTTTGTTTCATAGCAAAATATCACAGAAACTATTTAGCTTAGTGCCTCCTCGTTTAGGGCAGACTTTAGGTTATTATTGGTCGAAGAAAAACAGGGAAAAGATATTAGATGATGATAATGATTACAAGGGTGAAAACAATGAAGAGCTTGTGCTGTTCGCAAAAGACTACTCATCAAAACCGGATATTGATTATTTTGTTTTTGGTCATCGCCATATCGATTTGAATTTGAAGCTTAAAAATAATGCTCATGTTGTTATTTTGGGCGATTTCGTTAAAATCTTCTCTTATGGTGTTTTTGATGGTGAAAATTTAACATTAGAGTATTTCGAAAATAATTAGTTTTTATTGTTACCTTTGCACAAGTCAACAATTTTCAAGACCCTATTCATGTTTTCTGTCATTTTAAGAAAAGAAATAACTTCCTTTTTTACCGGCTTATCAGGATATTTAATTACTGTAGTGTTTTTGCTATCAACAAGTTTGATGCTGTGGGTTATTCCGGGGCAGTATAACATATTAGATTCAGGATACTCAAATTTAAATAGCTTATTTGAGATTTCTCAATGGTTGTTTATTTTTCTTTGTCCGGCATTAACAATGAAAACAATAGCCGATGAGAAACAAAATGGCACATGGGAATTGCTTGCTACTAAGCCTATTGGAATTTTTCAAATTGTGTTTGGAAAATTTTTGGCATCGTGGATATTAGTAATAATCACTCTAATTCCAACGATAATATTTTTAATCACTGTATATTATATAGCTGAACCTGTTGGAAATGTTGATTTGGCAGCATTCTGGGGATCTTTTATAGGATTGATATTCGGTGCTTCAGTATTTGTTTCCATAGGTGTTTTTTCCTCTTCATTGTCGAAGAATCAAATGGGTGCTTTTGTAGTGGGAGTCGCCATAACCTTTATGATGTATTACGGATTTGATATGTTAGCAATGCTTTTTGAGTCAGGGAGAACAATATCATTTATTGAAAATATTGGAATTCATGCTCATTATAAATCGATAAGTAGAGGAGTAATAGATAGTAGGGATATTGCATATTTTATAATTGTAAATATTGTATTTTTGTATTTAACCAAGAAAAAATTAAAAATCAGATAAAAGAATGTCTTTAAAGAAACCGGTTATTTTAATTACCAATGATGATGGTAGTACAGCAAAAGGTATAAAAGTTCTAACAAATTTAATGATGCAATTAGGCGATGTTGTTGTTATGGCACCTGACGGACCGCGTTCCGGTCAGTCGAATGCTCTGACTGTTGAGAAGCCTATTCGATTTAAAAAGGTTGAAGATAAACCTGGATTAATTCGTTATGTATGTACAGGCACACCAACTGATTGTGTTAAGCTTGCTTTCAATGAGATACTTGATGAGAAACCCGATTTGCTTGTTTCCGGAATTAATCATGGTTCCAATGCTGCAATAAATGTAATTTATTCCGGTACTATGGGTGCAGTTCTCGAAGGTTGTGAAAACGACGTGCCTTCAATTGGCTTTTCAATAAGCAATTTCGATCCAGATGCTGATTTCTCTGAATTTGAACCTTATATTATTGAAGTAACAAAGCAGGTTTTAGAACATGGACTGCCATATGGTTTATGCTTGAATGTTAACTCACCAAAAGCAAATATTAAAGGATTGAAAATAGCTCGTCAATGTGAAGGGCATTGGACACAAGAGTTTGCAAAAGCAACTGATCCGAGAGGGCGAAACTATTATTGGCTGACAGGACATTTTGAAAATCATGAGCCTGAAGCCGAAGATACTGACGAATGGGCATTGGCAAATGGCTATGTGTCTGTAGTACCTACGAAAATAGACTTGACAGCCCATGAGTATATTGCAAATTTGAAGAAGGTGTTAAATGCCAAATAATCTTTACTGATTAATGTTTGGCACATAGATGATACGGTTTTTTTACATCTTCGCCTCAGCAATCATTTTTGGAGCAATTTCAAACATATATTTTTTAGCTTCTTCATAATCGTTTGGGATTATACCATCAAGAATTGCATCTTTAATTTTCATTTTAATTTCACCGACTATTGCACAGGCAGGGAGGTTAAAAGTTGTCATAATTTCATTACCATCAATAGGTGGTTGGAAATTTCTGACTCTATCTTTTTCTTCAATAATTTTCAGTTTTTCTCTTACTAATTGAAAGTTATTTCTATATCGTTTAACCTTTTCAGGATTTTTTGAAGTAATATCAGCTTCGCATAATGTCATCAATTCGTCTATGTCATTTCCTGCATCGAAGAGTAGACGTCTTACTGCCGAGTCAGTTACCTCATCTTCACTTAACACAATAGGACGCATATGCAATGAAACCATCTTTTGCACATATTTCATTTTTTCGTTTAGGGGTAAAGCTAATCTTCTGAAAATACCCGGTATCATTTTTTCACCTACATAATTATGGTTGTGAAATGTCCATCCGTGTTTTGCATCAAATTGTTTAGTACGCGGCTTAGCAATATCGTGTAGCAAAGCAGACCAACGCAACCACAGATTATCAGACTCTTCGCTTAGTCCGTCTAAAACCGCCAAAGTATGATAGAAATTGTCCTTATGACCTACACCATCTTTAGTCTCAACTCCTTTCAATGCCAACAGTTCAGGGAAAATAAGCTCTAAAAGTCCGGTTTTTTCTAATAGTATAAACCCAATTGAAGGTTTACGCGAAAGAATGATTTTATTCAGTTCATCAGCTATCCTTTCTTTCGAAATTATCGAAATTCTATCTTTATTTCTTGCAATAGCATCGAAAGTATTTTCTTCGAGATAAAAATTTAACTGAGCTGAAAATCTTATTCCTCTTAACATTCGGAGGGGATCATCTGAAAAAGTAATATCAGGATTTAAAGGAGTTCTGATGACAAAGTTCTTCAAATCATCCAAACCATTGAATGGGTCTAATAGATTCCCATAGGTTGCTTTATTAAGACTTAATGCTAATGCATTGATTGTAAAATCACGGCGATTTTGGTCATCTTCGAGTGTCCCATCTTCAACAATAGGCTTACGTGAATCACTTCTATACGATTCTTTCCTTGCTCCGACAAATTCTATTTCTAAATCTTTAAATTTGATTTGTGCAGTACCGAAATTTTTGAAAACGGTAAGCTTAGATTTCTTACCTAATTTTGCAGAAACAAGTCCGGCAAACTCAATTCCACTACCTACAACAACGATATCAATATCTTTTGAAGGTCTTTGTAAAAATAAATCACGGACATAACCACCAATTACATAACATTCTTTGTTTGTTTCAGTAGCTATATCCGAGATGATATGAAATATTTTCTGATCTAAATGTTCTTTCATTATGTTATTCTTCGTGTGCAGATTGCTGATTATTTTTCTGTGTTTATCAGAATTGCAGCACAAAGATATACATTTTTGCCTATTCTTTCTGTTGTTTGGCTTTCTTCGCCTTCAATTTATCTAACTCTTGTTCCAATAATTCAATAGTTTTACCCTGTTGAGTAATTGTTTTAAGTAAACCGTTTAGTTCCTCATTATCAATGCTTGAAGGGAACTGCATTTTCACTCTTTCAAGAAAATCAGCCAATACATTCATATAGTTTACAAATGCATCGTAAGGTGATTCATAATTGCTGCCATAGGCTTCTTTATGGCTCATATATCGAAAATGATCACTTGTTTGCAGATGCAGCCAATCTTGTAAAAGAGGCTTATCTTTACTCATGCGTACTCTTTCGCTGACTTGGTATAATTTCTCAAGTGCTTCATTTTGAAGGTCATTGCCTTTCCATGGACTTAAATCCTTTTCATGCCCCCACCAGCTCGAAGGAAATGGAACAGTTAGATTACCTGTTATCTCATTAGCCTTTGCTATTTCAGAAGGGAGCGCGAAACCTATCTCTCTTTCCATAGCATGATAAGGAATGGCTTTGAAGAAGTTGAAAATACCTGTATGTTCAGGCTGAACTACTCCTAAGGATTCGTAACCCATCCACACATTAAATATTTTTTCATCAGCAGATGTTGCAGCTATCTTATCAACAAATTTTTCAGCTGTTAAAGGATATTCATTCCATGATGGATTTGAAAACCTCATAAATATATCCTCTGATAATTTAATATTTCTAACTAAGATTTTTAACTTATTCAAATATGAATGGCTATACATATAATTAGGACTTTTCCATCCCATCACATGCTTTGCTTCTTCGATTAATATGGTTTTATATCCCATTTTCAATACTGCTTCTCCTATATCATCAGAGTAAATCAATGCAGCATTTCTAAATACACTCGGTTTTTTGCCAAACAGACTGTGTATCAAATCAGAATGCATTTTAACTTGCGATTGAAACTCTTCTTCATCAAAAACGGAAGCTAAAGAATGTGCATAAGGTTCAGCTAAAAACTCAACACTACCCGTTGCTGCAAGTTCTTTGAAACTATCAATCACCTCAGGAGAAAAACGTTGTAATTGCTCTAAAGTAACACCGGAAATAGAAAAAGCACATTTAAATTTTCCGTTAGAACTGCGTATCATCTCTGCAATTGTTTGATTTGCAGGTAGGTAAGATTGCTCGGCTAATCGCCTGATGTTTTCATTGTTTTGGAAGTCATCGTAATAATAATGATCTTGACCAATCTCAAAAAAACGGTATCTTTTTAGCCTTTCCGGCTGATGTATCTGAAAATAAAAGCATATGTTTTTCATAAACGTATTATTTAATGTTTATAAATATGTTATTCATTATTGTTTACTATAAATTATTTTACCATCCTAAAACGCTATTATATATAGCTCTTACCTTCAACCCCGCATCGTACCATTTAATATTATTCACTTCATCTCTACCCAAATTTCTCATGCTTTCGTACATTGCCGGATATTTAACTATACCATAAATTGCATCAGCCATTGCATCTATATCCCAATAATCTGTTTTGATGGCATGAGTTAGAATTTCGGCACATCCTGATTGTTTTGAAATAATTGAAGGAGTACCAACTTGCATTGCTTCCAATGGAGATATTCCAAATGGCTCTGAAACTGACGGCATCATATACACATCGCTTTCAGCAAGCATTTCATGCACCTGTCTGCCTTTTAAAAAGCCTGTGAAATGAAATTTATCGGCTATACCTCTTTCAGCAGCTAATTCAATCATAGCATTCATCATATCGCCGCTACCTGCCATCACGAAACGTACACCATCTGTTTTCTGTAAAACTCTATGTGCAGCTTCAACAAAATATTCCGGTCCTTTTTGCATTGTTATTCTGCCAAGGAATGTAACTATTTTATCTTTTCTTTCGGTTTTGGTGAAAGAATCTGCATCCTGCAAAGGTTCTACAGCATTATGAACTGTTGTAACTTTACGTGGATCCTGATGATATTTTTCTATAACTGTATTTCTTGTTAAGTTACTAACAGTGATTATATGGTCGGCAATGTCCATTCCTCGCTTTTCAATAGAATATACGGTTGGATTTACATTACCGCGACTTCTATCGAAATCGGTGGCATGAACATGAATAACAAGAGGTTTACCGCTTATCTGTTTAGCAAAAGCACCTGCCGGATATGTCAACCAATCGTGTGAGTGAATTACATCAAAGTGCATCTGGTGTGCTAAAACACTTGCTACAGCTTCATAATTTGAAATTTCTTCAATGAGATTCTCCGGATATTTCCCTGAAAAGTTGATACATCCAAGTTCGTTTGTATATATTCTTGAAAAATCGTATTTAATACCATCCCTTAACCAGAAATATTCATCAGGATGCATTACATTACCTATCTTTTGATTAACATAATCCCAATTATTATTTTTCCATACAACAGGTACGTTACATGCACCGATTATTTTCAGAAAACTCTGATCTTCATCTCCGTGCGGTTTTGGAATAACAAAAACAAGCTCCATATCATTCTGTTCAGCCATCCCACGTGTCAAACCATAACTTGCTGTACCTAAGCCACCTAATATATGAGGAGGAAATTCCCATCCGAACATTAACACTTTCATACTACTCTTGATTTTCGAGGTTCATTTTTTTCATTATCTCAAGGACTCTAAGAATTTCAGAAACACTCATTGCAAATGACATCCCACCATGTCCTTTGTACGGAGGGTTGCCATCAAATAATTCCGGTATAGTACCAACGCATAGCTCTGTCAGCTCTGCTTCGTAGCCTACCAATAATCTTTCAATAAAGGATATACCTCTATCTTTATAGATATTTAAATAAGCAGTTGCAAAAACACCAAAGAACAGAGGCCATACCGGTCCATTATGATAATTTCTGTTTCTCTCTCGCATACCACCTATGTAATTCGGTCGATATATGCCACTTTTGGGACTTAAACTACGTAATCCTTTAGGTGTAAGTAACTCTCTTGTACACAAGTCGACAATCGCTTTTTGTTTTGCTGCATCAAGAGGAGAAAATGGTAGTCCGACTGCAAAAAGCATATTTGGTCTGACTTCCATATCTTTATAATTGCCATTCACGAAATCATGCAAATAATTGCCATTCCAGAAGGTGTTGACAAATGATTCACGAGCCATTTCAGCCTGATAGTCGGTTAAATCGGCACGATGTTCATTTCCGCTTATGCGTTTCATAGAAGCAACAAATTTGAGAGCATTGTACCATAAAGCATTGATTTCAACAACATAACCTGTACGCGGAGTTATTGGAAAACCGTCTTCAACAGCATTCATCCATGTTAGTGCACGTTCGCTTCCTTCTATATGTAATAATCCGTTGTTGTGTAAAATTATATTCGGATGTTTTTGTTTTCTGATATATTCAATAATATCAGTACAAATTTCATCAAAACGTTCAGCAGCATCACTTAAAGATGTGTATTCTGCATATCTTTGAATTGCCGTAATAAACCACAATAAAGCATCAGGTTGATCCATCTCTTCTAATTGTATATCAGAAGAGTTACCTTCAAGAAATTGCTTTATCTCTTCTATAGATGTTTTTATTATAGCTTCAAAATAATCTAATCTATTGATGGATAACGTACATCCGTGTAATGAAAAAAACTGATCCCTGGCTCTTGCAGCAAACCACGGATATCCGGCTAATAAATAAGTTTTATCTCCAATACGTTTGTAGAATTGTTGTGCAGAGTTTTTTAGAGTTGAGTACATATCGACACGTTCATGTCTTCTTGCCAATTCATCATCCCATAATTTTTTAAGTTTTAAAGGAGATATTTCTGTAATCCCGGCAGAAAAAATAATTGACTCTCCCTTTTTGATATTCATTTCAAAATAACCCGGTACTAATAAATCTTCTTTATAATCATATCCTCTTTCCTGCTCTTTATAATATTCAATGTTTTTATACCATGTCGGCATATGTGTATATGTATTCATTTTTGAAAATTGCATGAATAGATAAGGATATGGTTCATACAATCTCATACTTATACCATTCTTTGCTTCGATAAAAGAAGTGTCAGCCTGATTATTTTCATATGTAAGTTCGTTGACATTTCTAAATGCCAAAAACGGTTTAAATCGAAGTGTAGTAGGAGAGTGGGCATCAATGAGAGTATATTTTGTAATAATCCTTGGTTCAAATGAAACCAACATCCTTTCTTTGGATAGAATTACGCCGCCAACCCTGTAAATAGTCCGTGATATTACATTGCAATCAAATTGACGGATGTATTTATGACCATTCGGACTAAAGTTATTTCCTTCATATTTATGTATCCCCAGATTAAACTCTGCTCCATGTTGAATGACCGTTTCATCTAATGAAGACAACAGCACATGATTTGACTTGTCGATTTCGGGCAAAGGAGTAACTAATTGCCCATGATATTTTCTTGTATTGCAGTCAATCAAGGTTGTACTGTTATAAGCACCGGCTCGATTTGTACGTATCATCTCTTTAGCCAGAGATTTATCCAGATTGACTAATAATGTTTTATCAAAATTCAGATAGCTCATAAATGATTTTTATTAGATTTTTAAAAACGTTGCAATATAATAATAAATTCTTTAATTTATCACTATGGATACAGAATATTTAAAAAATAGATTTGACTGTTTCATCAGTAAATTGTAGAGGTACGATATAGATGTCCGTTAATTATTACAATATTTTTATTTAGCTCACAAATATATAAAATATGGCTCAATTATAGAATGAAATGAGCTTTATTCTTTCTATAATGAGCCACAATAATTATGTTTGTTATGTTTTTCTACTTTCTGTTATGTATCTATTGTATGAAATTGAATTTATTTTTACTTTTGCACTTGTTTTTGCCTCTTTAGCTCAGTTGGTAGAGCAAATCATTCGTAATGATTAGGTCGTGGGTTCGAGTCCCATGAGAGGCTCAGCTTAACGCCTTATCCAAGTTTTCTTTAATAACCGACAGAAACTCTTGAGTACTTAGATAGTTGTCTCTTTTTATTTCATCTCCATAAGCCAATATTGCTAAATCCTTAGTCATTTTACCGCTTTCAACCGTTTTTACACAAACATCTTCTAATTTTTTGCTGAAATTTATCAGTGCTTCATTATTATCTAATTTGCCTCTATGAGCCAAACCTCTTGTCCATGCAAAAATTGAAGCGATAGGATTTGTTGATGTTTCTTTGCCTTGTTGATGCTGACGGTAATGACGGGTTACTGTGCCATGAGCGGCTTCGGCTTCAACTGTTTTACCATCAGGCGTTACTAATACCGACGACATCAAGCCAAGCGAACCAAATCCTTGAGCAACAGTATCAGATTGAACATCGCCGTCGTAATTTTTACATGCCCATACAAAACCACCGTTCCATTTTAGTGCGGAAGCAACCATGTCATCTATTAGTCTGTGTTCGTATGTAATTCCTGCTTCAGCAAATTTAGACTTAAACTCAGCTTCATAAACTTCTTGGAAAATATCTTTAAATCTTCCGTCATATGCCTTGAGAATGGTGTTTTTAGTCGACATATACAATGGCCATTTTTTATCTAATGCAACCTGAAAAGATGATCTTGCAAATCCATAGATTGATTCATCAGTATTGTACATCGACAGAGCAACTCCATCGCCTTTGAAATCATAAACTTCCCACTCTTGCGTCTCACCATTTTCGTTAGTAAAAGTCATCCTTAACTTGCCCTTGCCTTTGATAACAACATCGGTTGCTTTGTATTGATCGCCAAATGCATGACGACCGATAACTATAGGTCTTTCCCATCCTGGAACTAATCTGGGAACATTACTGCAAATAATTGGCTCACGGAACACGGTGCCGCCGATGATATTTCTTAATGTACCATTGGGCGACTTCCACATTTTTTTGAGATCGAATTCTTTCACACGAGCTTCATCCGGTGTTATAGTGGCACATTTAACTCCAACATTATATTTAATGATTGCATTCGCTGCATCAACCGTTACTTGATCTTCAGTAGCATCTCTATTCTCAATACCTAAATCGAAATACTTAATATCAATATCTAAATAGGGTAAAATCAACTGTTCTTTTATAAACGACCAAATAATTCTGGTCATCTCATCGCCATCAAGTTCAACTATGGGATTCTGTACTTTTATTTTTTGCATTGTTTTCTCATCTTTTATTTAACGGAACAAACGATATTTTGTCTCCTACGTTTTTGTATGCCGGACGAATGATTCTCTTACTTGCGAAATTCAATTCCTCGATGCGATGGGCAGTCCAACCTGTAACACGCGACATTGCAAATAAAGGTGTAAATACCTCAGTCGGAAGTCCCATTACATCATATACAAAGCCTGAATAGAAGTCGACATTAGTACAAACTTGTTTGTTAATATCAGTTCCTTTAAAGTTCATAAATGCATTGATAGCTCTGTCTTCAAGCAATTCGAGGAAAGCAAATTCTTTTTGGCGACCTTTTTCTACAGCCAAACTACGTGCTAAGTCTTTTAAAAGAAGGGCGCGAGGGTCGGAAATGGTATACACAGCATGACCAATTCCATAAATCAAACCTTTTCTGTCGTATGCTTCTTTGTTCAACATCCTGTTCAGATAAGTATCGATTTCCTTAACGCTTGTCCAGTCTTTAATAGTTTCTTTCAGATGATCAAACATATTTTTAACTTCGATATTTGCACCACCATGTAAAGGTCCTTTTAAAGAACCGATACCTGCCGCAATTGCCGAATATGTATCTGTCTGAGTTGAACTTACAACTCTTACCGAGAATGTTGAGTTATTTCCTCCACCATGTTCAGCATGAAGCATTAAGCATAAGTCTAACAGTTTGATATCCAAGTCTGTGTAGTTATTCGGACCTTTTATCATGTAAAGGAAATTTTCTGCAACAGATGCACCCTCTAACGGGTGACGGATATGTAATGAGCGTCCTTGTTGACTATGTCTGAGAATGTTATAAGCATAAGCAATTATAGTTGGGAATTTCGAAATTAATTCGATTGATTGTCGTACAAGATTATCGCGGGTTATATCATCAGCATGTGAATCATAAGTGTACATTTCAAGAACACTCCTTGCAAGAATATTCATGATATCCTGACCTTCTAACTCTAAAATATTCATTTTCATTTTAGTGTCTAAAGCCATTGATACATTGATGATGTTTGTGAAGGTGTTTAGCTCCTCTTTATCAGGAAGATAACCCGACATAAGAAGAAAGGCTGTTTCTTCAAAACCTAATCTGTTTTCGTTCATCACACCGTGCACCAAATCTTCTAAGTCGACACCACGATAGTATAATTTCCCGGGTATTGGTTTTAAACCACCTTCGGGTAGTCGCTCGTAGCCAACAACATCGCCTACCTTGGTCAAACCAACAAGTACACCCGAATTATCTTCGTTTCTCAATCCGCGCTTAACATTGAATTTGGTAAATAATTCTTTGTCGATGCGACTTGTTGTTTTTACAGTTTCTGATAATTTGTATATCAGAAAATCCTTTTTTTTGCTCATAACAATTTATATATATGTTTGTTTTAATTAATATGCCTGTTTATTAATATGCTAATGTGATAATGTGCTAATATGCCAATGTGCTAATATTGTCTATTGTCTATTGTCTATAGACAGTCTACACTCAAAACTCAAAACTCATAACTCAAAACTCAAAACTATTAACTATTCACCAATCACTATTCACCAATTATTCTAATTTCATCGCATTTAATGCACTTCCTGATTTAAACCATCCGATTTGTTGTTCATTGTATGTGTGTACAACTTCAAAAGATTCCTGAGTGCCGTCTTTGTGATTTAGAACAATTGTCAGATTTACATTAGGAGAAAAGCTTTCAAGTCCGATTACACTAATTTTATCATCTTCACGAATTTTATTGTAATCATCTTTGTTTGCGAAAGTTAATGCCAGCATTCCCTGTTTTTTCAGATTTGTTTCATGAATACGGGCAAACGATTTCACCAATATAGCCTTTACATTTAAGAAGCGTGGCTCCATAGCAGCATGTTCGCGTGATGAACCTTCACCATAATTCTCTTCAGCAACTACAATAGTACCTATACCTTGCGCCTTATATTTTCGAGCAAGTGCCGGAACTGCAATATAATCGCCTGTTTCAACATCTATTACGGAGTTGGTCTTGTCGTTAAATGTATTTACAGCACCAATCAACATATTATCAGAAATATTATCAAGATGTCCTCTGAAACGCAACCATGGTCCTGCCATAGAAATATGATCGGTTGTACATTTACCTTTTACTTTAATTAATAGCGGTAAATCGTACAAATCCTTACCATCCCAAGCTTTAAAAGCCTCAAGTTTCTGTAAACGATTCGAATCAGGGGCGATATTTACTTCGATATTGCTACCATCAACTACAGGAGCAATATATCCTGCATCTTTCACATCAAACCCTTTTATTGGCAGTTCGTAACCTTTTGGTTCTTGTAACTTTACTTTCTCACCTTTATCGTTAACCAATAAGTCCGTCATAGGATTAAAGCATAAATCACCCGCTATTGTCAGCGCAGCTACTATTTCAGGAGATGATACAAAAGCATGAGTATTCGGGTTGCCGTCGTTTCTTTTTGCAAAGTTACGGTTGAACGATGTGACTATTGAATTAGGACGTTCATTATCTTCTGTTATTCTCTTCCATTGCCCGATACATGGTCCGCATGCATTAGCCATAATAGTTGCACCGGCAGCTTCAAATTCAGCGAGAATTCCATCTCTTTCAGCAGTATAGCGCACTTGTTCGGAACCTGGATTAATGATAAATTGCGATTGCACTTTTAATCCATCTTCACGAGCCTTCTTAACTATTGATACAGCTCGAGTTAAATCTTCATAAGAAGAGTTTGTACACGAACCAATCAATCCTACTTCCATTTTTTGAGGATAGCCTTTCTCTTTAACTTGTTTAGCAAAATCCGAGAGGGTATATGCTGCATCAGGAGTAAAAGGTCCGTTTATATATGGTTCGAGAGTGTTTAAATCTATCTCGATTATTCTATCGTAATACTTTTCAGGATTTGCAATGATTTCTGAATCAGATTGTAGATGTTCAAAGTTCAATAAAGCTAATTCAGCGATTTCTTTACGACCGGTTGCTATAAGGTAATCAGCTGATTTTTGGTCGAATGGAAATATAGAAGTAGTAGCACCAACTTCCGCTCCCATATTACAAATAGTGCCTTTACCGGTAGCCGAAATAGTCTTTGTGCCTTCCCCGAAATATTCGATTATTGCATTAGTGCCACCTTTTACCGTTAAAATCCCTGCAAGTTTTAGTATCACATCTTTTGGCGATGTCCATCCCGACATTCTTCCTGTAAGTTTTACACCTATAATTTTTGGCATTTTCAATTCCCAAGGCATACCTGCCATAACATCAACTGCATCAGCACCACCTACACCGATGGCTATCATACCTAAGCCACCTGCATTCGGAGTGTGTGAATCTGTACCAATCATCATTCCACCCGGAAATGCATAATTTTCCAATACTACCTGATGAATTATACCTGCACCCGGTTTCCAAAATCCAATTCCAAACTTATTTGATACATTACTTAAAAACTCATAAACTTCATGATTGTTATTATTAGCAGTATTTAAGTCGACATTAGCTGAAATATGAGCTTGGATAAGATGGTCGCAATGAACTGTTGAAGGCACTGCAACATGCTTTCTTCCCGAATTCATTAATTGTAAAAGTGCCATTTGTGCAGTAGCATCCTGCATAGCAACTCTGTCGGGTGAGAAATTCACATAGTCGACACCTCTCTCAAATGATTTAGCAACTTCATCTATATGTAAATGAGCATAAAGAATTTTCTCTGTTAATGTCAATGGGCGTTTCAATATGTCCCTTACCTTATTAATTCTTTCAGGTAATGAGTTATAAACTCTCTTAATCATTTCTGCATCAAAAACCATATTTTATGTATTTATTCTTGTTTTAAAACTGTTAGATGTGAAAAATGCATATTTACACATAAATTCTAAATAAATCTTTCAAAGATAATAAAAAAGATATATTAAAATATACACATAACCGTTCAAGATTGATATTTTAACAATAGATATTAACTAAATGTTCAGATATATTTTTTTTATTTAGCATATAAAACTATCGACATATCGGTATTTTTTATTTACATTTGCGTTGTTTACTACAATAAATATTTTTAAACACCATAATTACAAATTTCTTCATGTCGAATATGTCCACCGCAAATACGGATTTTCAAGCGGAAAATGATAAAATATTGATTCACAAACAGCTTCAGTTTACAGAGCTGATAATGAATATTTCTACTTCATTTGTAAATTTACCTGTAAATGAAGTTGACAATGCAGTTCATAAATCACTTGAAGAAATTTCAAAATTTGTAGAAGCTGACCAAAGTTTTATTATTTATTATGATTTTTATAATAAATTAGCAAAAATTGATTACGAATGGTGTAGCGAAGGTTTTTCTTCACGCAAGGAAATATTACAGAATATACCGATTGATAAAATGGATAACTGGATAGATACCCATTTGAAAGGCGAAATTGTGTATGTTTATGATATTGATTCATACGACCAACCTAACGTACGTGCTTCTGTTTCTCCATACGGTATAAAAAGCGTTATTGCTATTCCTATGATGGATAATGGAGTCTGTATCGGTTATGTGAGTTTTGATTCGATCGAGCAAAACCATATTTATACAGATATTGAGCAAGATCTTTTTAAAGTGTTTGTTCAGCAGCTTGTCAATTTATATAAAAGAAGACAGTCTATAGCAGAGATTAAACAAAATGAGGAAAGGTATCGTTTATTATTTGAAAATAATCCGGAACCAATGTTTATTGTTAACCTCGAAACTTTGAGGTTTATTGAAGTAAATAGCTCTGCAATTGAGCATTATGGTTATACTCATAAAGAGTTCTTAAATATGACTTTAAAGGATATTAGACCTAATGAAGATATAAGCGCTCTTGATGAAAATTTAAAAATGATACTAAAACATAATCGCTCAAAAGTTTATGCAAGACATTTGAAAAAAAACGGAGAGTTGATGCATGTTGAAGTTACTTCAATACAGGTAACATGGGATAATATGAAAGCTGTTCACATGCTGATAAACGATACAACTGAAAAAGTATTTGCTAGCGCAAAGCTACAAGTCAAGAAGGATCTATTGAATAAAATCATTAATGAGTCTTCAAGTTTTATATATTCTAATTATGACACAATCAATTACAAAGGTATATCGGAGTTAATGCGAGAAATATCCGGTGCAACTATGGTGGCTCTAAATATTTACGACATTAACGGAAAAGAGTATATGATTAAGAGCTTTATTGGCAATGGCGATTTTTCGAAGAACTCGATTAATGTGTTAGGTTATAATCTGCTTGAAAAGAAATGGGAGATACCGTTATATCCATCTGTAAGTACAGGTGAAACAACAATGATTAAATATAATAGTATCAATGATTTGCAGGAAAATTCATTACCAGAACCAGTTTTAGAAATTATTAGAAACTCATATAATATTGGAGAAATTGTTATAATCCATATTGCTGGAGAAGATAAGAGATTAGGTTGTTTTGTCCTGTTTTTCAATAAAGGAGATAGTTTAAGAAATAGTGAAATTGCAGAACTTTATGCAAGTCAGATCGGGTTATTTTTAATCAGGGTTGAGTTTGAAAAATCCTTATTGGCAAGTGAAGAAAAGTATCGCTATTTGTTTGAAAATAACCCTCAACCGATGTGGATTTACAATATAGATTCGTTGGCGTTTTTAGAGGTGAATAAATCGGCAATAACTACATATGGCTTTACACATGAAGAGTTTCTTTCTATGACTTTGTTTGATATTTGTCCACCAGAGGATATTCCTGAGTTTGTTAAGATGATCTCAAATGTTAAGGGTAAGCAAAACAATCATCATAAACGGAGGCATTTACTTAAAAACGGAGATACAATTTATGTTGAAATAAGTTCAACTCCTGTGATTTATGATGGTCAGAAAGGACGTCATGTCTTAATTAATGATATAACAAAACGTAAAATAGCCGAAGATGATATTAACAAGAGACTTTCGGAACTTATGGATTCGTGATTTTTATTTAGTCGTATTTTCTTCCTCCTCTTCTTCTTCTTCTTCTTCTTCTTCTTCCAATACTGCAACAGCTTTTTGTAATAATAATGCATTTGGAAAAACATGTACTCCGCCATCACGTGTACGTAAATGAGTGTAGAATGTATTGATACTTTCGACTCTTGCTTCAATTGGCATGTCTTTATCTAATACTTTAATAAAATCTCCTATTTTGTATGGGGCTGAAAAATAGATGATTATACCTGCCGTGATATTACTTAATATCGACCATTGTGCAAATAATGCCACACCAATAACAGCAAATACAGAAGATAACGCAACAAATAAATTTCTTGTATCTACCCCCCAAACCATTATTAGAATTATGATTGCGGCAAGATTAAAAAAAATATTGAATATCCTAATGACCTGATTATAACGAGCTTCAAACTTCTGATTAAAATGACGATACTTGTGAACTAATCTTTTCGTTATAAATTTCAGAGCAGAAATTAGTAATAATGTAACTAATGTTGCTATAATTTGTGGTAAGTATTTTAAAATCATTTTATAAGTTTTTTAATTTAGATTGGCAAAATTAGGGAATTTTCAATTCAATTCAAAACAAAAATAATGATTATCCGTAAAATTATCTAAGCTTCGGCAGGAGCATTATCATGTATAACAACCGTATGCAAGGCGTAGCCGTAGCTTACGGATAGAGGATTAATCAAAAACCCCGTCGATATTCACATACAAACGGGGCTGCCAAGTAGAATTAATCAACATTTTTTTTCTAAGAAATTTTTTACTCGATTATTATAGATTTTACATGAACTGAATATGCACTAAAGTAACCTAAATTAGCTCCGATTACATTGCTTGTAGGATTTGTACCTGATGTTCCCTGCATAATTTTATTGAGCTGACTGAAGCCATAGAAGTATTCATAAACAGATTTGGATATTGATTGCATTTCGATAGTTAATGTGTCGCCCGAATTCAAATTTCTATTAGCACATGTCAGGAAACTTTTATTCGACTTTCCATTGTTTAATTTGTCGTTTTCCACATAAGATGAATTTACTTTTCCATTTATATATTCAACAAATCTATAATAGTTTACTTCATTAGCAGGATCATCATACTCTACAATAACTTCCCATTCAGGTAAAGAAAGACAATCTGACCCCGGTAAAATGGATTTTCTTGCTCTCAATCTACTTATGTTTACCGGCTTAGGCATTATATCTTCCGATTTTAAAATTTGTGTATGTCCATCTGTTAGTATTGATAGTTTATAATTTACGCCGGTCTTACCTTTAATATTCGATGACAAATAGCGTCCCGGTGAAACTTCTGTTAATGTTTCAGAATTACCCATATTGTCTTCGATTACTATCAACGCATTTCTTACAAAATTGTCAGATGCGTTTGCATTTATATTGGCTGTTTTTGTAAGTTGTACTTCTGCATACTGAAGTTCTGCAATTTTAGCTTCTACAACCAACTGAGGTGTAGACGGTTCGAATGAGAACTCAATAGGTTCTGTGCATGAGAAAATCGTACTCGTCAATATCATTATTGATATAACAACTTCCAATCTAATATTTGAATATGTCCTTTTCATAATAGTGATATTTAAATTGTAAAACTATATGTTAATGATGGTATTGCTGTGAATAAATAAGTCATAACTGCTTGTGTTTCTTCAGGATTTTCAGGATCGGGTTTAAAATCAATAGAAAAAGCATTCTTTCTTGCATATGCGTTATATACTGATAAGTTGATGCTACTATCATATTTTGAATTTGATTTTATTTTCCATGTCAGACCTAAATCTAATCTGTGATAATCCGGCATTCTGTTACTGTTCCTGTCGCCATATAAGTATTTAGTTTCTCCATTAATTGTATAAGTACCAATTGGAAAAGTAACTGCATTTCCTGTTTGATAAACCCAAGTTGCTGATATAGTGAGATCTTTTAATAATTGATATACCCCTACAACCGACAAATCGTTTGTAATATCGTGACGTGCAGGATACCACTGACCATTATTTACTTCAGGCATGTTAAGTTCAGTTCTTGAAAGTGAATAAGCAACCCACCCGTAAAGTCTGCCATATGCCTTTTTGAGCATAAATTCAAGTCCGTATGATCTTCCTTTACCATATACAAGTTCTCTCTCCAAATGCTCATTTGCCATTATATCAGCTTCATTCTTTAAGTCAACTTGATTAATAACCCATTTATAATATGTCTCAACCGAAAATTGATACATATCATCTTTGCTGTTACGATAATACCCTAATGAAACCTGATCGGATGCTTGTGGCTTAACGTTATAACCAGTCATAAGCCAAATATCTATCGGTAAAGAAGCATCTGAAGTAGAAATCAAGTGAATGTTTTGAGTGTTAGAAGAATAATCAAATTTTACAGACTGCTTTTGATTTATTATATGAGTGATATTAAATCTTTTCTCAGGTGTTATATATGTTTTAATTCGCGATGTCGATGTGTAAACGAGAGAGTCTTTTAATAATCCGTTTTCATATTTGTAGAAAGTGCCTGGACCATGAAGTCTAAACCTGCTTATTCTTAATCCAAGGTTTAATGACCAATTATCAGCCGGTTTATACTCATTATTTAAATACATTGCTCTTTCCTGACCAAATCTGTCTTCCAACTCTTTAGGGTGAACTATAGCATTGTCATCAGCTTTTAATTGCCCCGTTTTAATATTATGCCATATATTATCAAACCCTACATGCAACATACTCCTGTTATTAACGAAAAAACTAAATTCATGTTTGAAATATACACTCTTTATACCTGATAATAAATTGAAAGTAGAAGGTTCGAATGCTAAAGCAACATCATAATCAAAATCACTGTAAGCTACAAAGGTGTTACTATATAATTTGTCGTGCCAGAAATGTTTTAATCTGCATGTTGCTGTTCTATTTCCCCATGACATACCGAAGTGATTGGGCACTGCAAAAGCATCGCGACCTTGATATGCTGATATAAAAATTCTGTTGTTGTCATTAATTTTGAAATTAACTTTAGCGTTTATATCATAAAAATTCAATGTATTGTTGCTGATGTCCGGGTTATTTGCAAGTTTCAACAGCATATCTACATATGTTCTTCTTCCTGAAACTATAAATGAGCCACGATCCTTAACAATAGGACCTTCTAATGTAAGGCGCGAAGAAATCAGTCCGATGCCTCCGCTTGCACCAAATGATTGATTATTACCTTCTTTCATCCTTATATCCATAACCGACGAAAGTCTGCCGCCATAATAAGCAGGAGCAGTTCCTTTATAAATTGTAACGTCTTTAATGGCATCATTGTTAAATGTAGAAAAAAATCCTAAAAGATGATAAGGATAATAAACAACGGCTTCATCAAGTAAAATCAAGTTTTGTGAGTTATTTCCACCTCTAACGAAAGAACCTCCATATCCTTCTCTGAGAGAAGTAATACCTGGTGTTAATGAAATTGTTTTTAAAATATCAGGTTCGCCAAAAAATACCGGTACGTTTTTAATTTCATTAATAGTGAGTTTTTCCATACCGATAGAGTTTTTTATGATATTATCATTTTGTTTGTAAGGATAAACATTCACTTCAGCAAGCAATGTAGATAAAAACTCCATTTTAAAATCCTGCCTAATGTTGTTTGTCATGTCAACAGGATATTCAATACCTTGATAGCCGATGTAATTAATTTTTATAGTATGCTTGCCTTCAGGTACAATTATCGAAAAATAACCATATGAATCACTTGCAACTCCGTATTCAGGAAGATCTTTTAGAATGACAGTGGCACCACTTAGAGTTTCACCATTGTGTATATCAGATATATACCCACTAATGGTATATTTCTGTTGAGCATTGGTAAATGGCAAGATGCTTAATAATGCTAATATGTATAAATATCTTTTCATTTTTGTATGGTATCTTCCTTTTAGTGCGTTTTTAGTTTACCTTTTAAAATTAAAATTCATTAAAATTGTCTTCGTACACAGGATAGTAAAAATCGTTTATTTTATGAATTTTACCTTCTTCTAATAGACTTTTGGTTACATAGCCCAAATTCATTCTCTTTTCATTAAGAGGTTTTTCCATATCTGAAATCCTCACCCCCTCTACGTGCCGACTAATAAAATCAAGCACTCTTAACTTAAGATTCATAACTTAGCGTTTTAGTAGTTAAACAATAAATCAATTTTAGAATCTCATATTCTTCTAATTGATCGATTAACTGATCGATACATCCATTTGCATATGGTATACCAAATAAATATTAAATCTGCTGTTAATAAGGTGGGATAGGGGTAATTAGGGATCAGCGGATTTTCTCGGTTGATATATTTTTTTCCCCTTTCAAACTTTAAGA
>CALFXE010000187.1 GCA_937927845.1 uncultured Paludibacter sp. | reverse complement strand
GTATTTTTGCCGTGTATTTGGGTGATAATGACGGTTTTTAGACGGACTGCCGTTATGCCCCATTATAAAAAAAAGAAAATCAGCAGTATAATCTCAAAACATGATTCAATTATGAAAAATAGACATTTAAGAAAACTAATTATTTTCTCTTTGATTTTTTCTATAAATTTAGATGCACAGATAACCAAACTCAAAGTTGAACCTGAAAAAACAGGTGTTGAGACTAAAATATTATATGACAGTTTATCTAATATCAATTCAGAAAATGCTTTTCAACATATAGGGCAAACGATTTATTTAAAAGAAAATAAACTCGCAAAAGAACGAGGAGGTTATTTGAGTTTGCTATATTGTAACCCAATCTTTGAAGAGTACAATAATAAACCTTATAAAGCCATTCAACCTAAAGATGGTAGTAAATATGAAGTATGTGACTATGAAGCTCTAAAAGGGAAGTCTTTTTATGTGAACAGAATAATTCTCAATAACAAATCCGAATATTCTTGGGATAAGAAGAAGTTCTTATTAGAATTGATTGAAACAGAGAGCAAAGATAAAGTCTATTTGTTAACTAAGGAATATATAAATCATTTCGATGATTTCATTACACTCGGCTATTTTGAAAAATTAAAGAAACTTTATGTTGGTAAAGAATATTATTATTTAAACAATAGGCTTCCTGGATCAGAAGAAGGTGACTTGAATGATATTGTTAAAGGCTCAGACAGAAAGGATATTCCTAAAGGGACAAAATGGAAATGTGTAGACGTATCACTTGAAGATGGTCAATATAATGAAATAATTGTGATTCTTGAGAATCCACAATTTGGGAAATCTTTCATTTATCTATACAAGCTTTTGACTGGACACATGAAACTAGAAACATTAGAAGAACATAATGATAGAATTGCCTACAACAACAAATTGATGAAAAAGTATGGTCAACAAAATTCTAAACTAATAATTGAAGGAAAAGTTAGGATTGGATTTACAAAACAAATGTGTATCGAATCTTGGGGAGAACCAGAAGAAATAAACAAAACAAGCGGTAGTTATGGCGCTCATGAACAATGGGTTTATGGGAATGGAAATTATTTATATTTTGAAAATGGTATTTTAAAAACTATACAAAACTAATTTCAAATGAATCAAATAATTTCACCTGAAACTGAAGAAAAAATTAGGACTGGTGCACAACAAACCCTAAGCTCATTTTATTTAAATCTATCTGATTTTGAGAGATATATAATAAGTATTGAAAAGACAATCAAATTTCTAAAATCGAACACAGATTCAAATAGTTCTATTGCGACTGTAGACAGTTTAATTGAGCTAAAGAAAGTTATTGAGTATAATATGTTTATAACAATTCTACATTTAGATTTATCTGTAATAGTTAGCGTATTTGTCAATGGAAAAACAGAATATGAGAAACTATTCTCATTGAAACAAGGTGTTGTTGTAATTAATGAAGGTTACAAGAAAATTTACAATTTTGTTAAGGTCGAAGAAAATAGAGATTTTGACTACTCGGAAAGATTGAAATCTTTTTGGTATAAAAATATCAAAAAGTCAGTAACCATGTTTCCTAATTTGATTCAAGATTATGAAGTAATTACAAATGAACTTGAAGACTTTTACAACAAGCATTTTGAATCAGTAAAAAATATTCGAAATCTAACGGTTCATTACGACAAGGAACCTTTGAAATATTATGAAATGCTTAAATCATTAGATACCGAACAGATTTTTGCAAAATTTACTGGATTTATAAATGTTATTTCTAAAATGTATAAATTCACAAAATTATTATTGACTGAATTTGAGAATTATAGTTTGAAAATCGCAGAAGAGAATAATAATTTCTTTAAAAACTATATCAAAAAAATTGAACGAATCTCAGTAAAAACACAAGACCCTGAATTGAAAACTCAACTCCAAAAAACAAAAGAAATTCTGAAAAAATTAAACGAAATATAACGAGGGTATAATCGAGTAGACTGCCCTGCCGGTATTTAACCGACAGGGAGAGCTCCTCACACCACTATACGTACGGTTCTCGTATACAGCGGTTCGTTAAGAAATGGCGCAACTTTCTGATAATAAACAAGTAAAGATTCATAACCTTGCTTTTGTAAACGCTCCACTGTAATAGTAGTGCGTAAAATCGTGCTACAGGCGACCGCCCATGTACCATTCGACTGCGACTAAAACTGTATGAGTGTTCATAGTCGACCCCTAAGCGAAGAAGATTTTTCCGTCGTCGTTTGTGCTTCTTCCATTGTTTCCAGATACAGCATCGCAAGCGGTTTCGCACCCAACCGTCCACATCTTTGAGCTATCGTACATACTTTGCTCCCTGCCTATACAATTCCTTATCCAATTCATCTAATGACCTCTGCTGACTTCTCAGATTATGGTTTCCCTTGTTCTGAGACCTCCCCCGGTAAGAGCTTTTTCCTTCATCCAATCACTGCGGCATCTACATACCTGCCCTCAAATAACCAGTTTGGGCGTTACAAGGATGGGGTTGCTTACCCAAAACAGATATGCCTCATATACCGTTTCTGTTCGTCAGTACCGGATTTTGCAGTCTGACCTTCGGTCGGGTCAATCACTTCGAAACGTCCACAGGACATTTCTGCACTCTCTCCCCCTTCACTGCTGTTGTCACCAACAACCAGCTTGCGACTTACTAATACTTAGGGCTACTAACCCACGTATAAGGGACTTTCACCCTCTGGAAAAAATACACCAGCCGAAAGCATTGTTTAACCAAAAATATTTGTATTTTTGCACTTTTTCACTTGCTTTACAGCAGGTGCGTTCTGTTTATGCAGAGCGCACACACGCACTAAACGCAACCCTATCGGGTATGCCGCTTAGTGCTATTCGTTGGCAGCAAGTGTAAAAAAAATAAAAATCAAGAATTAAGCGTTTTTTTGAATTAAACTTTAGAAATTTATGAGTAAAGTCATCTTGACTTTTCACATCAACCGACTACGGCTGTAGTCGGTCGGATAGCGTACAGCGAGGAACTCTCTTGCAATCGTAATATGTTAGCTAAATCAATTTTGTGCTACAAATGACACGCTGCTTTGCAGCTAATACAACACATATTTATAGATGTGCATTGACACCATATAACAAAATTATATGAAGCCCATAAGTTACTATGGAGTAAAGAATTGCCTAATGGGAAAATATTTATAAACACCAGTTACCAATCACCAGTTACCAATTACCAGTTACCAATCACCAATCACTATGCTCTCAACTTCTTCCTCCACTTCTTTCTGTTTCTCTTCACTCCATTGCCTGCGAAGATTGCATAAACGGTTGGTACGATTATCAATGTGAAAATTGTTGATATTGTTAGTCCTCCGATTACAGTGATAGCCATTGGCTTCCATAATTCTGAACCTTCTGAGGTTGAAACTGCTAATGGAACCATACCAAGAATAGTTGTAAGTGTAGTCATTAATACCGGACGTAATCTCGATTTTCCTCCGTTTATAACTGCTTGAATAACACCCATACCTCTACCACGATTAAGATTGATATAGTCGACTAACACAATACCGTTCTTTACAACGATGCCGACTAACATAATAATACCGACAAACGACATCATATTCAGACTCACCCCTGTTATAAAGAATGCCAGAATAACACCTGATACAGCAAAAGGCACAGAGAACATTATGATAAACGGATAGGTGAGAGATTCAAACTGAGAAGCCATCACTATGAAAACTAATAATATTATCAGCAGAAGTAAAACACTTAAGTCTGCAAAAGATTCTTGTTGATCTAAATATGTACCCGCTATAACTGTATAGATATTAGAAGGTATTGTCATACTGTCTAATGCCTTGTTGATTCCGGCAACAGCTTTATCGATGGTAGTACCTGAAACTGTTGAAGATACGGTAATCAAACGCTGACGATTTTTCCTTTCTATCGTAGGAGGTGAAAATTCTTCCACTACCTTACCTAAATCTTTAATTCTAATAGACTGACCTTGACTGTTATATATCAAAATATTTTCAAGAGCTTCAATTGATTGTCTGAACTCAGGTGCGTATGCAACTTTGATATTATATTCCTCACCATCTTCACGGAATAGTGAGGCAGTCAGACCGTTGATTCTATTACGCAAGAAACTTGATGCTGTAGCCATATTTAAACCATTCATGGCTAATTTTTCTCTGTCGAATTGTATGCGATATTCAGGTTGATAATCTTCGCGACTGATTTTCACGTTGACTAAGCCCGGTACTTTAGCAATACGTTTACTTAATTCAGCAGCTACTTGGTCGGTTTCAAAAAAATCATAACCATATATTTCAACATCAAGAGTCGATTGTCCGCCCATCATTCCCATACCTCCACCTGCCAATACATTCGATTTTTTTATTTCAGGCATATTGTCCAAATCAACACGCATGCTGTCGCATATTTCAAATACGGAGCGTTGACGTTCATTCATGTCTATCATCCTTATATTGTATGAAATGATGTTTGAACCGTTGTTTTGCAACGAACCCCATACGTTTTTGCTGCTTGCCTGACCGACTGTGAAATTAATCATATCTAATTCAGGATATTTTTGTCGCCAAGTCTTATAAAGCGTTTCAGCCACTTCTTTACTTCTCTCTGAGCGAGTGCCTATTGGTAACTCAACAGTAACAGCAATTCTACTATTATCTTCGGCAGGAATAAATTCTGTACCTATAAATCTGGCAGGTATCAAACTTAATACAAAGAAACCAAATAAACTGAATACTACAGTCTTTCTGTGGCGTACCGACCAGTTGACTAAATCTGCATATTTTACATCTATATAATCTAAAGCTTTTTCAATAGGTGTGAAGAAGAATTTATATATCTTTCCTTTTTTAGGATTCATCTTCAGCATTTGAGACGACATCATTGGTGTAAGTGTCAAAGCAGCAACTGTAGATACAATCATAATGATAGTTACCATCCAACCTAATTGTTCGAACATCACACCTGCCATACCTGTAATCATTGTTAAAGGGAAGAAAACAGCTAACAGTGTTAGAGTTGATGCAATAACCGATATAGAAACTTCACTTGTTCCGTGAACTGCTGCGCTTTTGGGGCGACTGCCACGTTCGATATGAGTTGTAATGTTCTCAAGTACTACGATGGCATCGTCTACAACCATCCCGATTGCAACCGATAAGGAGCTTAATGATATAATGTTAAGCGAACCTCCCGTAAATCCTAAATAGATAAAAGCAGAGATTAGAGAAATTGGTATTGTAACAATTATTATCACTGTTGCTCGCCATCTTCCTAAGAAAACAAGTACCACCAACATAACGAATAGGAATGCATACATCACAGTTTCAACAAGACCTGATATGGTTTTTTTGATGTTGTCGGATGTGTCCATAATAGGTTCTATCTTAACATCCGATGGGAGATTTTTTTGTAATTCAGGCAGTATCTTGTGTATTTCCTCAGCAATCTTTACTGTGTTAGAGCCAGATTGCTTTTGCACTACTATGGTTGCACCTTGAACTGCGTTTGTGTAAACCTCTTGTGCACGTTCTTCCAAATCATCTTTTACTACGGCTATATCGGAAATATAAACGTTTTTACCGGCATAAGAGCCTACAACCAAGTTATTTAGTTCTAATGGTGAAATAAATTCTCCCTGTACACGTAAAGAATATGATTCATTACCGATATCAATGGTTCCGGCAGGAGTATTCACGTTTTCCATTCTTATAACCTGTGCTATACTTTCTATAGTCAGATGATAAGCCTCGAGCTTGGAAGGGTCTACAAACACTTGGATTTCTCGTTCCGGTGCACCGTTGACCGACACAGAACCTACTCCTGAGATACGAGCTAAAGGATTAGCTACATTCTCGTCGAGTATTTTGTATAAAGCAGGCAAACTTTGTTCAGCAGTGGCTGAAATCATCATAACCGGAATCATATCTGTACTGAACTTGAATATGATAGGCTCGGTTGTGCCCTCCGGAAGATATGACTTCACCATATCGAGCTTATCTCGCACATCATTGGTTAATGCTTCTATATCCAATCCATACTCAAATTCCAAAGAAATAATCGAACGGTTTTCGCGTGAAGACGATTTGATTTTCTTCAGATTTGCTACTGTGTTAAGCGAATTTTCAAGCGGTCGAGTTACATTAGTCTCGATGTCAGCTGCACTCGCACCCTGATATGTGGTCAGAACCATAATGGTATTCGTCTCAATATCAGGTAATAAGTCTATAGGTAATTTATTTAATGAAAAGAGACCTAATATTACTACAGCCACAAAAACAAGTGCTGTCATAACAGGTTTCTTAACTGATCCTTCGTATATACTACTCATTATGTTTAATGTTTAATGTGTAACGTTTAATTCACTACTTCGACTGTTGCGCCATCGGCTAATTTAACCTGACCGGACACTACAACATCAGAACCGCTTTCCACTCCTGAAATAAGCTCGTATTCAGTATCCATGCGCCTGCCAAGTTCAACTTGTTTGAAACTAACCTGTCCATCTTTATAAATATATACATATCTTGCACCTGAGCCGGCTTGTTTTACTATGGCTTGGTCGGGTACAACAACCCTGTTTTGTACACCGAAGTTTATATTTACACGAGCAAACATACCGGGACGAACCTTAGAATTCTGATTGCTTAAAGTTATTTCTGCTGCGAAGGTACGTGTTCTTTCATCAATTGTAGGATACACTAAACTCACTTTCCCCTGGAATAATTCACCTTCATAAACATCTAATGCTATATTGACAGGCATACCGGGTTTTACTTTGCTGAAAAATGTTTCGGATACATTGATTTTTAATATCACTGGATTTATTTGCATAACAGTCAATATAGGTAACTGACCGCTATACATGTCTCCATCGTCATAGTTTCTTGCTGTTACAATGCCACTAATCGGACTGATCAAAGATGTATTTTCCTGAAGATTTTTCAGATTTGATTCTGCAACCGTAAGCTGTAGTTGTGCATTATCCAATTCCTGCTGAGATGCTCCACCCACACTATACAGTTCAGAAACACGATTGTAAATCCTTCTCATATTATCGATTTGAGTTTCAAGATTGACTAAGTTCACTGCATCCATTTCTGCCAATTTCTGACCTTTTGAAACTTTATCGCCAATTTCAACGAAAATCTTACGAATCCTTCCGGGAGTAGTTGGGTTTATATTGTTCTTTACTATAGGTTCAACTGTAGCAGTAAACTCATAAACTTGCTCAACATCGCGTGATACGACTTTCTCAATTTTAACCTTAGGCTTATCATCACCTGAACCGTTTACCGTACTTTGAGAGTCCTTTTTGCTTCCACAAGCAGTTAGTCCGATGACAAACAGAGAAATAATAATTTTATTAAAAGCGTTCATATATTTTGTAAGTTTAATTTTAATTGATAGAAGTACCTAATAATTTTTCTAAATCAGCTTTAGCCGAGATAAAATCAAATATTGATTGATTGTATGACAGTCCGGCTTGAATATATCCCAACTCAGCATTGGTTACGTCCAAATAAGTTCCTGCACCCACTTCATACATTTTTTGCGAAATAGACAAGCCTTTTTCAGCCTGAATAAGAGCCTTTTTACCCGACTCCATTTTCTCTATCGCCTTAATCATATTATCTGTAAAAGTAACAGCTTGAAGTTCCAACGAACGTTTCAGATTTTCACGTTGGTCGCCCATTGTTCTTATTTGAGATTGTATCTGCTTGGCTTTGTAATGTTTGCTTCCTCCCTGAAAAATCGGAATAGAGAGAGAAATTCCTGCCGTTGAAGTTGGAAACCAATAATAATTTTTAATAGCAACATCATCATTAGGCATTGTCATATACTGATAATTTATTGTTGCAGCTAAAGTTGGTAGCCATGTAGTCTTCTGAATTTCAAGAGACTGACGCAATTGCTCAGCTTGTAAATCAAACTGTTTCAGGTCTGAATTGTCATCTAAAGATTTGGCACTTACATCAATAGCTTCTTTAAACACTTTAGATTCATAATCAGATAGCTTTTCAACAGTATTGATTGGTACATTCATATCCAATCCCATCAGCATTTTTAATTGTAACTGACTGAGGTTTATAGCACTTTCGGCAGATACAAGATTAGTCATAGCATTACGCATTTGCACATCTGCACGTATCCATTCAAATTCAGATACTGCACCCTGCTCATATTTATTTTGGATGATTTTTGCGTTTTCAGCAGCATTATCATAACTTCTTTCAAAAACTTTATAAGATTCCTGAGTTAGCAAAACCCCATAATAAGCCTTAGTCACAGAGTTTACAAGTGATAATTTTGATGATCGTGCATTCTCAAGTGATAAAGCCGCTTCCGTTTCATTCATCTTCAAGCTTGCCCAAAGAGTAGGAGCGATGATAGGCATGGATGCAGAAAGCATTCCTACGAAAGTGTTGTCTTGTCCTACCTCAATACCATCAGGATTGACAGGCATACCCGGAATATTAAAAAACATTTTTTGCTTTTTTAATGTACGAGAATATGATGCAGAACCACTAATCGATGGAAATAATCCGGAAAATTTCTCTTTGTTTGAATAATCAATTCGTTCGATTTCTCTTTCAGCAATGCGTATAGTCGGACTCTCATCAAAAGCAATTTGAATACATTGATTAAGAGTCAATGTCAATGTGTCCGCTTTCTCTGCATTTCCATTTTGCTGTGCCGATGCAAAACCGGTACAAAGCATAAGTAACATTGCAATAAACAGATTCATTATCTTTTTTATACCTCTCATATTTTAAATTTTATTTTTTATCCGATAAATTTTCTGAAATAAATTTTAGCCCTTTCTCATTGGCTATAAGGTGAATTATCATATCTATAAAGAAATCGGTCAAACGCTTTAAAGTGTACTTTTTAGGAGACTCATGCATCATAGTTTCAAAAGTATTTTTTATCTGAATTGAATGAAAATATGACAAAAGCTCTATATCTAAATTAGTTCGATAGTATCCTTCTTGAATTCCCTGTGTAATATTTTGTTCGAAAGCTTGACGAATAGCATCCTTTTTTACCTGATCATATTTTTGAAACAGCGCAGGATAGTATTTTTTTAAATCGTGCCAAAACATAAAAGGTTTACATTCTGTCGATTTTTTCATCTCCTTGATCATAAAAACGAAAACCTCGATAGCATTTTTATCCTTGATAGTTTTCTGCACCTTCTGCATTTGTTGTGTACGTTCGTATTCAATCACAGAATCAATCAAATCTTCCTTCTTTTTAAAATACTGATAGAAAGTCTTTTTAGATATGCGCAATTCCGCACATACATCATCAATGGAAACATTACGTATACCAATTTGATTAAACTGGTTTAAAGCAATCTTAATTATATTTTCTTTTACTTCTTCCATAAACGGTTGCAAAAGTAATATAAACTTTTTTATTCTAAATATTAAAAAACATTAATTAGATGTATAATGCATATAATCAATGATGTATAATTATAAATTAGGAAACTTTAATAATGGAATAGTTTCTTGGTGTATCTTATTGAGAATATTAAAAATTAAAATATGGAATATAAAATCGATATATTTGTGTATTTATTTCAACTTCTTCCTTAGCCATTTTCTTATTGGTTCGTCGAAAAACTTTAAACTGACATAAGCTAAAATAATAGTTCCAACCAATGTAAGCATAGCAACAGGTAGAGCTTGTAATATTGTGATACCCTCGTTGTTACTAACCCATGCAACATGAAAATACACAAGTACATAATGCGTCATATATAGCGGATAAGATAAATCGCCAAGAAATTTGCTGATTTTCTGTTCAGCTTTATTGTGCAGAATACCACCGGCACCTAAATATATTATAATAGGGAATACGATTATAATACAAAACGATTCATATAATCCATTCATCCATAGATGTTCAGCACCACCTATTCGTGGCATAATCAATACGGCTGTGAGTAACAAACTACTCCAAAGAAATGCATTTTTAATTTTTGCCGGTCTTACCACTCGCGACATAAGCAGACCTGCAAAGAAAGGAAATAAAACACGGGTAATTCCAACTCTCATATGCTGAAAATTAAGTGTCCAACCTCCTGTAACATCTCCACTTTCACTTGTTAAAGCTAAATGAACGAGTAATGCACCTGTCAGTATCACAAAAACAGTTAGAGCCTTTTTAGATAACTTTCTTAAACCGAGTGCATATAGAATATTCACTATGTATTCAAAAAACAATGACCAACCTACGCTATTTAATGGATGCATTTCCTCCCAACCCCGTATGTCCATCGAAAGTGGAATAGGTATCAGTGTATAACCTATTAACATTACAATAAGCACTTGCCAAACCGGAATTGTGTGAATAAGAGGCCATATAGTTGAATCTGTGAAATAAAAACCAATTGCACCTAAAGTCATACCTAATATTACAAGCGGTTGCAATCTTACAAGACGCCTTTTCATAAATCCTCCAAAAGTTAATTTTGTCCAGCGGTCATCATAAGCATAACCAATTACAAAACCTGATAGAAGAAAGAAAAAATCAACTGCCAAATACCCGTGATTAACAATATTATCGAGATTATTAGTTGCGAGAGGCTCTGTAAGATGAAATAGAACCACTATGACAGCTGCTACACCACGAAGTCCGTCTAATATCTGATAATGAGGTTTTGTAGAGAATTTGTTATAATTCATTTTGTCAGATTTGAATAAAAGCCACAAAAGTATGGATTTTAATTATTATGAACAAATAAAAAATAGAAACGAATAAATGTAGTAATATGACTCACATTTTCCTTGTTACTCCATATTTAGGTATGCTTTCTTTTCTATATTTATTTACGGCAGTAACTACAAAAGTGTAATATCCTTTTATATCAGGTATGTGTTTTTGTAGATCGATATAATTTTCTCTTGTAAACGTAAGTATATTGGCAGCATCTTGTAGGTCGCCGACTTTCTTCCCTTTAAAAGCGTAAACTACATAATAGGATATCTCCGAACCTTCTTGTTCACATATTTCATCCCATATCAAAATTGCATCTTTGTGATCTTTAAGTATCCTGATATTCTCAGGCTGATGTGCCAATAGTCCCATTATATTTCGATTCTCCGGACAAATAGCCTTATGCTTGTAGAAATCTGTTTGCAAGCTGTCATTCAATCCTTGAAGATTCTTTATTATCGATTTTGCACTGAAAAACATTGCCCCGTCAACTTCAGGATAGTTTTTATTTAGTCGCAACTGACGAGCTATTTCATTTGGAGTTTTCCATTCCGGCTCTTTTTTGAATTCCAATGCTGATGAATATAAACCTATATACAGGTTTTTGTTGTATGAGTTTTTCGACCACCATTCTATAAGTATCTTATAATCTGCTACTTTTTTACCTATTTCCCAATATAGTTGAGGCACCACATAATCAATAGTACCTTCTTTCAGCCATTTTAAGATATCAGCATATAAGTCATCGTAATTCTGAACTCCGGCTCTTGTTGCCGAGCCTCTACTGTCGACATTATCATTTCTCCAAACTCCAAAAGGTGAAATGCCGAAATCTACCCATGGTTTGATACCTTTAATGGTACTTTGTAATTCAGCTATGACCATGTTGACATTATTTCTACGCCAATCTTCTTTATTAGTAAACCCTCGTGGAAACTGTTTAAATGTTTCATCATCAGGAAATTTCTTACCTGCTATCGGATATGGATAGAAGTAATCGTCCATATGTATAGCATCTAAATCGTATCTTTCTACTATGTCTTTTACAACATCATTTAGAAATTTTCTGGTTTCATTCAAACCCGGATTAAAATAATATTTGCCTCCATACTCCAATATCAGATTTTTATTTGTGTGATAAATGTGGTTCTGACTTAATGCCGAAATTTTATCACCATTCAAAACTCGATAAGGATTAATCCATACATGCACCTCCATACATCGTTTGTGTGCTTCTTCGATTATAAACTGTAGCGGATCGAAAAAGGGGAGGGGAGCTTTACCTTGCTGACCGGTAAGATATTTCGACCATGGCTCTAATGTTGAATAATACAGCGCATCGGCGGTAGGTCGTACCTGAAAAACTACAGTGTTGAAATTACTTTTATGCAATTCATCAAGCATCTTAACTAAATCAGCTTGCTGCTCGAGCACATTACCTCTTGTTTTGGGCCAGTCGATATTTTCAACTGTAGCTATCCATGCAGCACGCATTTCACGCTTGTTATTTTGGGCATTCAAACTGAAACCAAACCCTAATAAAAACACTATTAATACATTAGTAAAAACTCTTCTTATCATGATTTTTAATTTATTTATATATTTTCCTATGGTCAATAGTAATTAGTAATTAGTAAATAGTAAATAGTAAATAGTAAATAGTAAATAGTAAATAGTAAATAGTAAATAGTAAAATGGTAAATGGTTTAAATCACATTTTCCCTCAAACCTGTTCCTCTCTTAAATGAAAAAAATATTCCTATAAAACATAATACTGAAAAACTCCCAAATCCATATCTTATTACCTTCATAAATACAGCATTATCTACTAACTCTATTGTATTACCATTAAAGAGACTTGCAAAAAACAAAGTAATTATCGTCATGCTTGTCATCTGACCCAAAACACGCATAGTGGCAGCAGTGCCGGAAGCAAATCCCAATCTTTGCTTGTCGACCGACCCCATGATACTACTCATATTTGGTGATGAAAACAACGCAAATCCAAATCCAACCCATACTAAAACGAAAATTATATATCCGATAGAAGAATTTTCCTTTAGCATACTGAACATTGCCAATCCGGTAGCACAGAGTAACATACCAAGTGATGATAGATGTCTTGCTTGAATTTTATCGGATAAGCGACCGGCAATCGGAGAGAAAATAGCCATGATTACAGGCTGTGCAACCAATATCATTCCCGCTTCTTTTGGAGATAAGCCTTGTGTTTTTTGAAGATATATACTGAGAAGAAACACAATTGCAGAAGTTGCGCTATAGTTGATAAGTGCAGCTATATTTGAATATGCAAACAACTTATTTTTAGCAAATAATTTAGTTTCGAAAATTGGTATCTGAATTTTATTCTCGAATAACCAAAATATTATTAGAAGTAAAATACCTGAACATATTGAAATCCAACCAATGATACTTGGTATTTTTGTGGAGCCAATCACCAATAACACTAATCCAAGCATAAACAACAATGTACCTTGCCAGTCGAATTGCCTGAAAGTAATTGTTTTTAGTTTTTCTTTTTTAAGATATTTGAAAGCAGCAATTGTAGAAAAGACACCTAATATAAATGATATTATGAAAATCGATTGCCATCCTAAATATTGTGTCAGTATACCTCCCAAAAAAGGTCCTAATGACAACCCTAAGTAAGTAGCTGATACAGACACACCTAAAACTCTGCCCCTATGTTCAGGTACAAAAGCAGAAACTAAAATAGCCGAGCCTGTTGTATTTGTTAAAGCTGCTCCAATTCCTTGTATAAATCTAAATGTAATTAACAAGCTGCCAGAAAAAGCAATACCGGATAATAGAGATGAAATAGTGAAGATAACAATGCCGATTTTGAATACATTCCTAATTCCGATTATATCTCCAATTCTGCCAACCGGCAATAGGAAAATGGCAGATGAAAGTAAATAAGCTGTAATAACCCAACTTAAAGCTATAGCATCTAAGTTGAAAGTCTTCTCAATCGAAGGAATAGCTATATTAATTGATGAAATTAAAAACGTACCTATAAAAGAGATTACAGCAACAATAATAAGAATAGATATTTGAGCCTTTGTCCAAGTCATTATTTTAAATTTTGACCCACAAAGATAAAACAAAAAATCATTCTAAATTCCTACTATTCCTACATTTCTCAATTATCAACCACATTATCTTTTTCGTAGTCAATATAAGTTATCAGCCTTAATGAAGTATCCTTTGTGAAATAACTCCAAGCCCAATTGAAGAATATAACTAATTTATTTCTAACACTTAAAATCAGCATTAAATGAAGAAACATCCAAACATACCAAGCCAACGGTCCTTTAAACTTTATGAACGGTAATTCTACAACAGCCTTGTGTTTACCTATTGTTGCCATCATACCCAAATCTAAATATTCATATTGTTTTGGGTTTAAATCAGGATTTTTCAACGAAGCTAAGATGTTTTTACCTAAGTTTTTCGCCTGATTAATAGCGACATTAGCCACTTGAGGATGTCCTTTAGGATATAAGGGCGTTTCCATGTATGCAACGTCACCTAAAGCATAAATATTATCATAATTCAGTAGTTTGTTGGTTCGGTCGACCACATATCTGTTATGTACCAACTCAGCTTTCTCTAATCCTTCAATTGTATTTCCTGTTACCCCTGCAGCCCATATCAAATTTCTTGATGGAATTTCTTCCCCATTACTTAAAACAGCTTTTTTCCCATCGTAACTTTTAAGTATAGTTTCAGTTTTTACAATCACACCCAAACTTTCAAGATATTCTTTTGAAGCCTTATGTGATGCTTTACTCATATTGTTTAATGTGTTTTTGCTGCCTTCAACTAATATTATATTGAATTTAGAAAAATCCACATTGTGATAATCTTTAGGAAATACATTGTTTTTTAATTCGGCAAATGCTCCTGATAATTCTACGCCGGTCGGACCTGCACCGACAATTACAATATTCATCCATGCTTGTTTTTCTTCAGGCTTTGCAAATATCTCTTTCTCAAAACTGAAAAGAATTTTATTTCTGATATCAATAGAATCCTGTGTAGTCTTCATTGCAAAAGCATGTTTTTTAACATCCTCATTACCGAAGAAATTTGTTTTGCAACCTGTTGCTATTACTAAATGATCATAAGTAATTGTTCTATCGAAACTTGTAACTAATTTATTTTCTTCAGGAATTATTCTCCGAATGTCTGTCATACGAAAATCTACACTTTTGCTACTTTGAAATATCTTTCTGAATGGAAATGAGATACTTGATGGTTCCAATCGACCGCTTGCAACCTGATAAAACAAAGGCTGAAACTGATGATGATTTTGTTTGTCGACCAATATTACCCTTAAATCGGCTTTGCGTAGTGTTTTAGCTAATTGTAAGCCTGCAAAGCCCCCACCCATGATAACTACCTTATCACCTTTTTTGAAATTCATTATTAACAATCTTTTTTATACCTTACAATAATAACAACCCTCAATAAATAAAGTTTAAAATTAAAGAAATAATTCCTTAAATTTGCAGCTCATTAAAAAATACTGATAAAATGATTGAAATTATTCCCGCTATTGATATTATTGATGGTAAATGTGTCAGACTATCGCAAGGTGATTATGCTCAAAAAACCGTATACAATGAAAATCCTCTCGAAGTTGCCAAACAATTTGAAGATGCAGGTATTCGTCGACTTCATTTAGTTGATTTAGATGGTGCTAAAGCTCAGCATATTGTGAATTACAAAGTACTTGAGGCAATTTCAGCCAAAACGAATCTTATTATCGACTTTGGTGGTGGTTTAAAGACCGATAATGATTTGAGAATTGCTTTTGAATGTGGTGCTTCTATGGTTACAGGCGGTAGTATAGCTGTGAAAAATCCTGAAATTTTTATCTCATGGATAGAAAAATATGGCGGTGATAAAATAATTTTAGGTGCAGATGTGAAAGATGAAAAAATTGCAGTAGGAGGGTGGATAGAAACAACCGATTTAGATTTAATCCCTTTTGTGAAAAACTATATGGATAAAGGTATTAATAAGGTTATTTGTACAGATATTAGTAAAGACGGCATGCTTGCGGGACCGGCTATAGAGCTGTATTCTAAAATACTTGATAAAGAACCTTCAATGTATTTAATTGCAAGTGGTGGTGTTAGTTCGATAAAAGATATTGAAATCTTAGAGCAAAATAATGTTCCGGCAGTAATTACCGGTAAGGCTATTTATGAAGGTAGAATTAAATTATCTGAACTTAAAACCTTTTTATAATTAAATAATTTAGTACTTTTGCAAAATAATACAATAAAGTAGTATTTGTTGTGAAGAATGTAGTCAATGTGCCAATATGTTAATGTGCCAATATGTTAATGTGCTAATGTGTAAATGTGATGTAAACCAATCACTAATCACTAATCACCAATCACCAATCACTAATTACTAATCACCATTGACCATTTCAGATAAAAACAAAACAATTATAAACAATTATATTTTAAATTATGAGTAATTACAAATTCAGTCCGGCTCCTCAGAGTAAAGGTTTCCCAAAGAGTGAAAAGTTTAATTTTGTTGATAGCGTATCATATGCAGATGGTTCGGTTGTAAGTAAAATCCTTTTAAGAAACGAAAAAGGCAATTTAACTCTATTTGCATTTGATAAAGGTGAAGCATTGAGTGAACATACTGCACCTTTCGATGCTATAGTTCAAGTACTTGATGGCAAATGCGAAGTAATTATCGATGGTAAATCTCACGAATTGATTACAGGTGAAAGTATCATTATGCCAGCCAATGTCCCTCATGCCCTGAATGCTACAGAGAAATTTAAAATGTTACTGATAATGATAAAAGGATGATGTGGTAATGTGGTAAATGTGCTAATGTGTCAATCTTGATGATAGGGAGATTGTTGATCAAATCAGAGCAGTATGTTTCTTTGATTAGAGAATATGTTGAACCAAAAACATCCGATGTACATTTTGGTCAATAAAGTAGATTAGCAAATGTTTGAAGATTCGTTCTCACCATGATATTGTTTGGACAATGGTCGTCCGGCAAAACCGATTCGATTGATGGTAGGATTATTGATTTTAAGGGAAAGCATTCGTATTAATGGCAATGACAGTGATGCTTGCTGCAGCTGTATTTAACTTCAAAAGGATGATGCATAAATGGAAATCATCTTTTTGGCTCGAATTTAAAATACAAATTGTTGATTTGATAAACTCTATGTTTCACCAAATCAACAATAAAATAATACTAAATGGGGCTTTTTAAGGCTCGACTAAGTAAGTTGATGAAAATTAATTGATGGTTGGGGGATTGATAGGTGATATTTGTAAAATATTAATTTGTTGTTGAAGTTACAATAATTTATTATTTGATTAACCCGTTTTATATTGAAAATCATTAGTGTCCGGTAAAGATAAAAAGAAATAGCGAAAAAAAGAGGGAATC
>CALFXE010000186.1 GCA_937927845.1 uncultured Paludibacter sp. | reverse complement strand
TTGCAGAAGACGCAATTGAAATTGCACAAAAAAAACTCAACGAGGTAAAGGAGTTTATCATTGAAAAGGGTTTTAAAGATGCTAATGAAGAAATCTGCTTTTTTAAGAAGATAAAACCGCAGTTTGTTGCTAAGTTGATTTATTACAACGGTATTTATAAGATTGAGGCTAAAATCCCTTATGGTGGAGATAAGGTAACGAAAAAGTATCTAAAAAATGAGATTACAAAATTGAAGCTATATTTTGATAATAATCTTGAGTTTTACAAATATTACAGAACAAATAGTACTTACCTAGATGATAAATATTTTTTGCGAGGGAAATATGATATCAAACTAAGCTTAGATAGTTATTATTTTGAGACAGATCATAGATTCTGTACTAGCCATGATTATAAAGTTGCAAAAATTTTAGCAAATGATCTTATCCAACTATATATTGAAGACAGAATTTTTGGGCTTTCAAACATTTCAAGTGCAAAAAGTCCACACTATTCTTTGAACTGGACAGGAAGTAAAGCTGCATTAGTTGAACTTATTTATGCCTTGCAAGCTCAGGGGGTATTGGATTATGGTCATGCTGATATCAAACAGATCTCAAGAGTGTTTTCAAGAATGTTTAATGTAGATATCGGTGATTTTTATCATACTTATTTAGAACTACGTAATAGGAAAATCAACAAAACCAAGTTTCTAGACTCTCTTAGAGATGTTTTAAGCAAAAAAATGGATGAACAGGACGATAAGTGAGAGTTTATTTATATTTACGCTAAAATGTATTTTTAGTACTTATATTTTTTGTCATTGAAGCAGTTAATTCTGGTAGCTTAGCCTCATTTTGAGTATCTTCCTGTTTATTTGATTGGGGTGTAATGGATAGTTGAATCTTACGGTCGATTGCGGCAAGTTCGGTTTTAAGCTCGCTCAGTCGACATTCTTTTGTCCATATACCATCCACTACTCCCTGAAGTATTGGAATATCTTTTTGAAAATCAGTTATATTTTCTTGCTCTTTAGCGATATAGGATGGTAGTTCTTCCAGTGCCCGCAAAAAATTCATTGAGGCAGTTTCCGGCTCTTTCGCCATTATTCCATTATTGAATGTATATTTTATATTTCCTTCGCCTTGTACAAAAAAACGGTTCACTCGAATATCGACTCCATCTTTTTCTGACATTTCGGTTTTTACCAATAATTGAAAACCATATAAACTTCCGATTTCTTCATAATCTCCACCTGTTCGGGATTTATCTGTTAATTCATTAAGGTTAGTACCTATTTGCTTGATGGTAGCAGTAGCAGGAAGACCTGTGAGCTGAATAGCGTTTACAATCGTACCATCCTGGTTCTTTTGAATACGTTGTTGCAGATTACTCCAATCAAGACTCATACGATCATGTCGCGACTGAGCTTTGTTAAGCTCTGCTGTGAAATCTTCAAGTTTATATTTAGCACTATATTTTGACCTATTAAATGCCTGTTTCTCACTTTCCAAGCCTGCAATTTGCTTTTCTACTTTCGCCTTGTCTAAAAGGTCAGTATTTCCTGATAGAATTGCTACGTATTCAGAAAAATTCATTCCTGACTTTTCATCCATACTTCCTTCATCAATAGTTCTCTTACCGAGATTATTTGATTTTAGCTGGTCTATGAATAGTTGTTTGTTGAACAATAGATTAAACTTATAACTGTCCAGTGATTTTTCTACGGCATAGATGACCACATCCACTTTATTATCGGCAAAATGCTTGGCTATTTCATTGCCTTTACGAATTGCCCGACCATCTCTTTGGGCAAGATCACTAGGTCTCCAGGGTGTATCTAAATGATGTATAGCTACAGCTCTCTTCTGTGCGTTGACTCCTGTTCCAAGCATACTTGTAGAGCCAAATAGTACCCGAATTTTACCTTCATTCATTCCCTTAATCAGCTCCTTACGTTGATTATCTGTTTTAGCTTCCTGTATGAAACGGACTTCGTGAGCAGGAATACCATGTGTTTCTACCAGTTTTTTCTTGATTTCAGAATACACGTTCCACTCTCCGGACTTGTAGGTCCCCAAATCAGAAAAAACGAATTGTGTTCCTTTTTGTGCATTAAACTTTTGGTAATATTTGGCGATATTATCGGCACAGTGCGAAGCCTTGTTATCAGGATGATCATAATAAGCACCACTCACCATACGCATATCCAGCGACATTTTACGTGCGTAGTCTGTTGCAATGAGCATTTTTGCTTTTTCTTCCGTTTTAGATAATGGCGGTCTTCCAAGCAAGGTAGCATCCCCGGATTTTGCAAACTGCATCAGGTTTTGTATAAATTTTGCCTGGTCTGGTGTAGGTGGAATATTGTACAGTATTTCCTTTTTCTCCGGTCGGTCAATCCCTATATCCTTTGCTGTGCGATAATCTGTAATTTCAGAATAGAACTGAGCTAGCTCCGGTACTTTAATAAAATAACGAAATCGTTCCTTTGCCACAATATTATTGGCTACAGAAAATTCATAATCCGTAGTTTTTCTTGCATAAATAGCCGCCCATGCATCAAAACAGTTTATACCTTGTTTTTCTAATGCCCTTGGTCTAAGATATTTGAATAACAGATACAACTCCGTTAAAGAGTTACTGATGGTGGTTCCCGAAAGAAAGGTAGCTCCCATGTCGGCATTGGTACGATCCTGAATAGTACGTATAGCAAACAATAAGTTCAGGGCTTTCTGACTACCATCTACATTTCCCAATCCTGCTACACGACTATGTCGGGTATTAAACATCAAGTTCTTAAACTGGTGGCTTTCGTCGATAAACAGATGATCTATACCCATCATTTTAAAATCTACAATATCATCTTTTCTATTCTCAATATCGTGTTGCAGCGTTTTAAGTTTTACTTCGAGGTTTTCTTTCCTTTTGATAGCTCCTGCAAGCATACCTCTTGTTACTTCAGCACCTTGCGATTGCATAGCATCAAGATTTCGTTCTACATTATCCAGTTCAATTTCAAGAATTTCCTTTTGTACTTCGGGCGATTGCGGTATCATTCCAAACTGATCATGCGTCAATATCACGCAATCCCAATCATTGTTTTTTATATCGCCAAAGATTCGCAAGCGTTTTTGAGGTGTAAAATCATCTTTCCCTGGAAACAGGATTTTAGCATGCGGATATGCAGTACGATAGGCTTCTGCAATCTCATGAACATTGCTTTTCAAACCAATGATCATTGGCTTATGAGCCAAACCCAGTCGTTTCATTTCCTGTGCCGCTGTACACATTACTAAAGTTTTTCCTGCACCGACTTCATGGTCGCAGATGGCTCCGTTATTCAGCTTAATCATCCAAACGGTATCCTTTTGACTTCCATAAAGATCATTTATGCCCAAAGCCTTGCGATCCAGACCAGGAAAATCCTGATGGCTTCCATCATAATTGGGGCGGACAAAACAATTGAACTTATCATTATATTGATCTGTAAGTCGTGTTTTGAACTCATCGTTTTGAGCATGGAGCCATTCAGTAAAGGCTGTTCTTATTTCATCAATTTTACTGTTTGCCATTTGTATGGCTTCCATATCCCTTACTTTAACCTCTTGATCTCCAATCGTAACTTTTTTAGTAATATCGGGTGTCGTGTTTACTAAAGCGTGTTTCAGTAACGCAATTCCATCAAATGTTCTGCTTTCCGATTTTACGGCATATTTTTCCCAAATATGTTGATTGCCCTGTTTAGAGGTTACGGAAAAATCATCTGAACTATCTGAATAGTGTATTCTTACTTCTGTGTCGAAAAGATGTGAGGCAAAGCGTGCGTAGATTCCGGACGGTATCCATCGCTCACCTAAATTAAAATCAAGTTCTTCAAACTCTATTCTTCTTGGTCGGGATTCTTCCAATATAGTTAAGCTTCGTGCAGCTTCTTTATCCTCAGGATTATTTTCAACATGGCTTCTAAGTTCGTGTGCCTTTTCAACCACATTTCCTGCAATCCAACGTTCCGCTATTTCGTATTCATTAGCTAACGGATTGTAATAAATACGGTCATTCAAGGCTTCTTTAAGAGCATCGGCAGACATACTGCTGATTTCAGACATGTATTCCAGATCTACAGTTCCGTATTTGTTTAATGAAGCTGCTAATGCTTCTTCTGGATTGTCCGTTGCCAGTGTAGAGATGGAAAAACTAACAGGATGACTAAATACATCGGCTTTATGTATCACTCCACCAATTGTACGTTCCAGATACGGTACTTCTTTCCCCGCACTATCCGTTTTAATAAGCTTAATATTATCAGCACTATTCAGGTTACCATACTTTCTTACAAAAGCATCATACAAATAGTTAAGGGTTTCTCTTTCTGAGTTATGTTCGGTTTGTTTCTCTGCTTCCTTTTGATAAAGATCTATGTAGGTATCCCTTATAGCAATATAGGCTTCAGCTCTTGCTTTCTGTGAAGAAGTCAATTGCAAAGGATGGAATATACCTGTTTTGTCA
>CALFXE010000185.1 GCA_937927845.1 uncultured Paludibacter sp. | reverse complement strand
TTGGATTGTAAGACGGGGCTACACGATGCATGAGCATTTAGATGCGTTCGGGATCATTAATATGAACGGACGGGTTTATGATCCGCTGACAGCGCAGTTCTTTAGTCCTGATCCGTTTGTACAAGCTCCGGGGAATTGGTTGAATTATAATCGATACGCGTATTGTTACGGGAATCCATTTAAATATACTGATCCGGATGGGGAGTTTATTTTTAGTTTATTGTTGCCGGGAATAGGTACGTTTATAGACGCTGCATTATGGGGTGCAGTAATTGGGGGTGCTGGTTATACCGCAAGTGTCGCCTTTAGTAAAGGAGGATTTAATAATTGGGATTGGGGACAATTTGGCAAGTCGGTTGGAATAGGGGCTATATCAGGTGTTGCAACAGCAGGAATAGGTTCTGCTTTTGGATCGGTCGGAAGTAATGGAATAGGCGGAGAAATTGCAAGAGCATATACGCACGGATTTGCAAGTGGAACAATTTCGGAGTTCACTGGTGGTGATTTTATGACGGGTTTTGCATCGGGAGGCTTGAGTTCTCTGGCAGGTTCAGCCTTTATGATGTACAGTAAATTTGCTAATTCTTCAATTGGCACTTATGCTTTTTCTGGTGTGGCAGGCGGTGCCGGGGCAGCATTAACTGGCGGCAACTTTTGGGAAGGGACGGCAATTGGCGTGATGAATGCGGGATTAAACCATTTACAACAAAACATACAAAATAAATTTTATGATGCCCAATTGAAAAAAATGTATGATGTCTATAAGCAGTCTGTAAATGACTACCCCGGCCCCTCAGAATTTTATAATTCGACTGGCGGGCCTTTGGGTGAATGGGCAGCAAGGGAGCCACAAGAATTCCAGAATACTTGTGCTGCGCGGCTAAGTAAAGCATTAAATTACGGTGGTTTTGAAATACCAGCCGGGTATCCCGGTACTTATCAGGGAGGAGATGGAAAGTACTATTTTATCAGAGCTGAAACCATGAAGATTTATCTTTCTAAATCTAATGTTTGGAGCTCTCCCAGGCTATTGAAACCCAATTGGGTACTTAAAAATGCTGTCTTTTTTCAAACTGGATTTACGGGAGGGGTAACCGGACACTTGGATATTATTTATCGAGGTATACCAGCTCACCAGATATACTCTACAACAACATATTATTGGCACTAATTTGAAGATTATGAAGTTACTAGTTATAATTCTACTCTTTATATTTCCTTACAATTGCACTCCAAACACTGATTTTAATAAATCAGAATTAGTGTCGGATAAGGGTGAAAAATTAAAAGAACGGGCTGACACAACGGTTTTATCAGAAATTATTCCCAAGGAAATTTCAACTTCGAACTACTTCTCTAGAGAATACTTCGTTGTTATTGCGAATGACACTTCTGGTTTTTCTTGTATCATTTCACAAAATAAAACAAATGAAAGAATTTTTATCCTTCTTAATTATTCGGCCTTAAAAAAAACTTACAATTCTTTCGCTTTAGCTGATTCGGCTGAGGTAACTGAGAGACAAAGAAAATTTAAGAGATTTTCTAAACCGAACTATCCTGAACAGATTAAAGAGTTAAAACTGATTCTTGATCACGCATCCAAAGAGTTTGATCTAAGTAAATTGACTTCTTTAAGGTTAAGTATGGGAACGATAAGTGGCTTTTCTACGAATATTACGAAACAGTATATTCAGCAATTCGGAGAGAACTTCAGTAATCCGAGTAATAAAAAGGTCGTACATCTAATTGAAGATTCTTATTTAAGTGATGATTTAAAAAGAATATTAGCTCCATATTCACTAAAGATTACAAAATGTTCAGTTGATGGTTTGGTTTATTATAAACCAAGGGAACAGACTGAAAATAAAACTTCCTCTGAGGGTAATTTGATCTTCGAGGGATTTGTGTATTTTAATATTATTAGAGACTAATTGAAATCAACCCTCTCAAAAATGGAATATTAAACATGAACTTAAATAGAAATAAACAGTGTTGATAACTTCCTGTCATAATTATCAACAATCCAGCATGTCTGGTAAAAAAGAACGGAGTTCTTTTCAACAGAGACTCATTTGTACTATAATCATAATTTTAATCTTAGGATTTGTAATCTAAAAAATCAAGTATATCTACTATAAAATAAAATCGAAAAGTATTTCAATAATATCCTCAACCTGCTACTCAATTTTCACGAGCGATTCATCATTCATCACCTACGACCCGAATGCGCAGGGCAAAATCATGCAGAAAACCGACATCGGAAATTACAGCTACGACGCTAACAAGATTCACCAACTTAAGTATCTTACTACTATCAGCAATGGTGCCAATCCTTCTGTTGTCATCGGTACCAACGAAAGGAATATCAGCTATACTTCCTTTTTAAAAACGGCTACTATAACAGAAAATAACTACCAGCTTACCTACACATACGGCAGCGACAAGCAACGCATCAAATCGGAACTCAAACAAAACGGGTCCACTATAGAAACCAAACTCTATTGGGGTGATATGGAACTGGTAACCAAAGGTGGTGTAACCAGCGAAATTTACTATATATCCGGACCCGCAGGATTGAGCAATATCATCGTCAAGAAAAATGGTGTTATTACAAGATACAATGCATACACAGATCAGTTAGGCAGTATTCTTGCTGTCACAGATGCATCGGGAGGTTTGGTAGCCGAACAAAACTTTGATGCCTGGGGCAGAAAACGTAACCCTACCAACTGGACTTATACAAGTGTACCGACAACTCCCGACTGGCTCTACCGCGGCTTTACCGGGCACGAACACGTAGCAGCTTTCAACCTCATCAACATGAACGGCCGCATGTACGATCCTATGACAGGCCTCATGCTGTCGCCGGATAATTACGTGCCCATACCCTTTAGCCCCGGTGGCTATAACAGGTACCTGTATGCAAACGGCAATCCGCTGAAGTTTGTGGATCCGGATGGGGAGTTTTTTTTCGCGGCTTTATTGATACCTGTGATTAAAGCGGTAGTCATTGGTGCGGTAATTGAAGGCGCAACTTATACAGTGAGTGTGGCAGCGAGTTCTGGAGGATTCAATAATTGGAGCTGGGGGCAATTTGGCAAGTCGGTTGGAATCGGACCACTTTCCGGTGCTGTTACTTACGGAATAGGGAATGTGTTTCAGGGTACTTCTCAGACTATCGGAAACGTGCTAACACAAGGACTAGCACAGGGTGTATCACAAGGAGGATTTTCTGTTTTGGGTGGAGGTAACTTCTGGGAGGGTTTTGCTTCAGGTGCATTGGGCTCTTATGGCGCTTTTGCTTTTGGAGAAATATTTCCTCAATTATCAAACAGTGTTGCAGGTACAATTGGTTTTGGAGCATTGGCCGGGGGGATAGGGGCAGAAGCTTCGGGTGGTGAATTTTGGAGAGGAGCTTTAGTAGGTGGTACTGTAGCAGGATTGAATCATGTATTACATACCGTAACTCAAAAGAATAAAGAGACTCCTTGGGATTTAAACGGAGACGGTAAACTTCAAAAAAATGAAGCTGACAATTGGTGGCGAAAAGGAAAAGGTCAAGATATTGAAGTTGACAATGGTAAAATAGATTGGACGGGCCTGACAATGTCTCCAGAGGATGCAATTGGAGGCATTTTTGCAATTGAAACACATGAGGCTTTTTTATCTCTGCCGTATGAAACAGCTTCAACATACGGAGGTACCAGTTTTAGAAGAACAGGGATAACAACTGCTGATGTTCTTAAAAATATCATTATAATTATCGCCCAAATAATTCTGTAAAGAATAGAGCACGAAATTTTGGAACATGGTGGGGAAAGCCGATAGGACGGGGATTTGATTTTAATATACGCTATAACAACCCCAATATCAATTTTAAAGCGACTAGTAAAAATGGATATTATCGAGTGTTTTAGAGATATTCTAAATAAATGGAACATGAGCAGTTCAGCGATTCATCGATTCATTGTTATTGTAATATTTACAACTGTAATTATTTCGTGTAACGAGCAAAACCTGGGAGATGGTTATTATTATTTATCTAAACATGAGGCCATTGATATTGGTTATCCGTATGGATCCATAATTTATAAATCAGATAATAAAAATTCTTTTTCAGATGTGAAAATCTTCGCCGATATATCTAAGGCTGAACATAATAACAGATATATCATTGTGCTTCAAAAGCCTAATAAAGAAGCAATGGCAA
>CALFXE010000184.1 GCA_937927845.1 uncultured Paludibacter sp. | reverse complement strand
TGTAAGCTTCCCTTTAAATCGTAGCATTTAAAAGTAGATAAAAATGCTAATTTTAAAGTTGAAGCAATGAAAAAATCGAAATTCACAGAGAGCCAGATTCTTGGCATTTTAAAGGAGCAGGAAACGGGAAAGCCCGTTTCTGAAATTTGCCGCGAACATGGCATCAGCCAGGCGGCCTTCTATCAATGGAAAAGTAAATATTCCGGTTTGGAGGTCAACCAGCTCAAGCGAATGAAAGAGCTTGAAGCAGAGTTGGCACAGTACAAGCGTATTGTAGCGGAGCAGACTTTTCAGATCACCGTCATGAAAGACGTGATCGAAAAAAAGCTTTAGGGCCTGCCGAAAAACGGGAACTGGTATCTTATTGCCATACGCATTACAAAACCAGTATTCGGCAGGCCTGCAATTGGTTCCACATTCAGCCATCGGTATATTACTACCGGCCACAACCTAAAGATGATGATCAGATAAGGGAGTTGTTGTCAGAATTGTCGATCCTGCATAACCGTTGGGGGTTCTGGATGATGCATTACCACCTGCGACATTTGAACTATCATTGGAATCATAAGAAGGTGTACCGTATTTATACCTCAATGGGATTAAATCTAAAACGAAAATGTAAGAAGCGTTTGCCGGCGAGAGTGATGGAGCCTTTGTTACAGCCGATCCATCCCAACATTACCTGGTCTATGGACTTCATGCATGATGTGCTGCGCACAGGTGTGAACTTTCGGTCTTTGAATATTATTGATGATTATAATCGTGAATGCCTTGGTATTACTATTGACACCACACTAAACAGTAGAAGGGTAATCCGTCAATTGGATCAGTTGATAGGTTGGCGTGGTATACCTCAAAAGATCAGGGTTGATAATGGTCCGGAGTTCATTGCCCAGGCACTTGCCTCATGGGCAAGAGAGCGTGGCATAGAGCTCAAGTTTATAGAGAAGGGCAAACCATTTCAGAATGGATTTATGGAGCGGTTCAACCGAAGCTTTAGGGAAGAAGTGCTGGATGCTTATTGTTTCAGCAGGATAAAGGAAGCACAGGCAATGGCGCACGCATGGATGTGGATATACAACAATCAAAGGCCACACCAATCTTTGAACTATAAACCACCGGTTGCTTTTTTAGAACAACATCTGAAGCAAACAAACTTCCCAACTTTCGTAGCAGATGAACAATGCAACTGGGAAAGCTTGGTAAACGCAGCAACAGTATGAGAGATTTTCTTTTCCCTGGCTCCAGGGTTTATAGGGCAAAAAGTATGATCGTAAAACAAAAAAACTCTACTTTTAATCGTTAGTAGTCAAGGTGAGCTTACA
>CALFXE010000183.1 GCA_937927845.1 uncultured Paludibacter sp. | reverse complement strand
CGAATCTCAGCCAATACTTCATCTTTAGAACGTTTATCAAGTATAAACGGAGCTTCGATTTCGGATACGTTTACACCTAAAGCGTGTTCATCCAACTCGGCACGTCCTGTTTTACGACCAACGGTTTGAACTTCGGGTATAGAGAGAAGAATGTTTTCAGCAATCACACCCATTTTATCCGATTCTTCGATAGAAATGCCCGGAAGCGTACTTATGTTGATTGTAAATGAACCTTCATTGAATGGAGGTAGAAAACTACGCCCAAGAGTAAAGAAAATAATTATGGTTACGATCATAATACCACCTGTTCCTCCAAGTACCCATTTTTTATGATTTAATGTCCATTGCAAAGCCTTTCCATATACCTCTTTTAGCTTGCGTACAACGTAAGGTTCTTTTTCAGGTTTATCATCCTTTTTGGGTTTTCCCAATAAATAGCTACAAAGCACAGGAGTAAGTGTCAATGCGACAACGGTAGATGCAATTAATGCTACAATAAATGCGATACCAAGGGGAGCAAGCATACGACCTTCCATTCCCGATAGGAAAAATAAAGGCACGAAACTCGCCACAATAATTAACGTTGAGTATAAAATAGGCATACGCACTTCTTTAGAAGCATCAAATACAACTGTCATTACTGTTTTTTGCTCATCTTTTGGTTTTTGCCTGTTCTCTCGCAGTCGCTTAAACACGTTTTCCACATCCACAATAGCATCATCTACCAGAGAACCGATAGCGATAGCCATACCTCCCAAACTCATTGTATTAATGGTTAAGCCCATAAATTTAAGTGCCAGTATGGCACAAACCAACGACAGAGGAATAGTAACAAGCGAAATAACGGTTGTACGGGCGTTCATCAAGAATATGATAAGGACGATGATTACAAAAATACCCCCTTCATATAATGATTTCTGTACGTTATTTATGGAGTTATCGATGAACCGCGCCTGACGGAATATATCTGTCGATATTTTCACATCCTTTGGAAGCGATTGTTGCAGCTCTGCAAGCGACGCATCTAATTTGTCAGTAAGTTCAATCGTACTTGTTGCAGGCTGTTTGGTTATCGTGATTAATACCGCAGGCTTGCCATGATTTGAAGCAATTCCCAATTTCGGAGCTTTGTTGCCTATTTTTACATCTGCAATGTTTTCAAGCAATACCGGAATATCATTCGTTGTTTTAATTACGGATTTACCTAACTCGGATAGCTTATTGGTAGAAAGAATCCCACGAATAATATATTCGTTACCATACTCATAAAGTACACCTCCGGCTGCATTTTGATTCATATCCTGTACTACCTTTATCACTTCGTCCAAACCGATGTCGAAGTGTTTCATTTTTTCAGGATTTAATAGAATTTGATACTCTTTGATATCTCCTCCTTGAACGGTAACTTGGGCTACGCCACCTGTTGAAAGCAAGCGCGGGCGTACAGTCCAATCTGCTAACGTTCGCAAATCTTGAAGGGAAGTAGTATCTGCTGTAAGCCCTACAATCATTAACTCTCCTAAAATAGAAGATTGTGGCCCCAATGTCGGATTACCAACATTGGATGGTAAGGCATCTTTAACAACAGCCAGTTTCTCTGATACAATTTGTCGGGCAATATAAATATCGGTTCCCCAATTAAATTCGACCCACACGATAGAAAAACCCGCAGTAGAAGAAGAACGAACACGACGTACATCGGTTGCTCCGTTCAATGCTGTTTCCACAGGAAAAGTAACCAAACGCTCCACTTCTTCGGGAGCCATGCCTTTGGCTTCGGTCATCACTACAACCGTTGGTGCATTCAGATCGGGGAATACATCCACCTCCATATTTGAGGCGGTATATGTCCCTGCCAGCATTAACAGGAGTGATGCAACCAAAACAACCATGCGGTTGTTAAGGGAAAATTTTATTATTTTATTCAACATAACACTTCGAGTTAAAGATTAATGATTGTGACCTTCAGGCATTACTGATGAAATGGATGCCAGCTTAACCTGATATACACCTTTGGTGACAACTTTGTCTCCGACCTTTAATCCCGAAAGGATTTGTAATCTGTCTCCGTTGTTTTGACCTAATGTAACTTCTTGTTTTTTATAACCTTCTTCATCCAGCTGTGTATAAACAAAGAATAAACCCTGTTCTTCGGTAATGGATGATACGGGTACTGAAATCACATTGCTCTGTGGAGTTGAAAGGAGGAATACTTCGGTAAAAGAACCGGGTATAATATCGCCTATATTATCAAATTCAAACGTAACTGGTATGAAAGAGGATACTCCTGATGCTTTTCCGAAAGATAGTAAACGACCGTTCAGATCCGATAGCTTATAAACCGTATTGTCATACGATGGTTTGAAGTTTGCACTACTTATACTTTTCAAACTTTTGTAATAGTTTTCAGTTACTTCGGCTCTTAGTTGTAAACGTCTGTTTTGAGAAACAGTAACGATAGGTTGACCAACCGAAACATATTCACCCTGACTAACCAATCTGGCTTTAATAAATCCACCTATTGGGGAAGTTACACGTACTCCGCTTGCTGATATATTGGAAGCCTGCGCTCCGTAAACTGCTTTTGCTGTTTCATAACGAAGACGGATTTGCTCGAACTCTTTAGTCGAAATAATCTGTTCTTTAACAAGTCCTTCTGCACGTTGAAATTCTCTCTGAGCTGTTTCGTATTCAATTCTTGCTTTTACAGCTGGATCACCATCCTGTATGTTCTTTGCAGAAACAGTTACAATCGCTTCACCTGCTCGTACTGCCGCCCCTTCTGTTATTGAAGGATTTGCAAATGATACGATACCGTTTGATGTTGCCACGATTGTAGCTTCATCTCCCTGAGACGCTTGTATCTGTCCACTTGTTTTTATTACTTGATTAAAGGTTCCTGCTGAAACTGTTTCGATGGTCAATCCGACAGCTTTAGCTTGTTCTTTGGTAAAAAGGATTTCATCTGCATGCCCGCCTTCTTCTTTTAACTTTTCACCCTCATGATCATGTCCGTCATTTTCAGAATGGTCATGTTCATCTTCATTTGAATGGTCGTGTCCATCTCCTTCAACATGTTCATGAGGGTCTTTTGATGAATTATCTTGCTTTTTTTCCGAATTACATCCGGTAAGCAGCATTGCTGCTATTATAAATAAACTAATGATGTACGTTTTCATTTACTTGATATTTAAATTTTAATTGAATAAAGAAATTCTCTTCCTATTATCAATTGTTTAATGTTTGTGTTTCTCGTCTTTACTATGGTCGTGACCTTCATGATTATCGTGTTTTTGGTCATCATCTTTGCTGTGATCGTGACCTTCATGGTCATCGTTTTTAATTTGCTCTTTGTTTTCTTTTGATGATTGATTGCCCTTTTTAGTTGTTGAATCACATCCTGTAAGCAGCATTGCTGCTATAATAAATAAACCAATTATATATATTTTCATTTTTTTGATATATTAAATTTGAATTGAAAAGGAAAGACCGCCCTGTTGTCCATTATAAAATGGAAGAAGAGACATGTTTTTCTTATCGCGATTATTCTTTGAAATTTTTTGTTCAATGTAAGGGTATATCCAATAAGCAACTTTTGTGCTTAGTATTCCAAGACCTGCACCAAAAGCTACATCACCTACCCAATGTTTGTTATTATATATTCTAAATATCCCTGTTCCGGCAGCAATGGTATATCCTGCGATGCCATACCATATAGAAACGTCTTTATATTCTTGCCATAAAAATTCAGCACCCATGAAAGCGACAGCCGTATGCCCCGAAGGGAATGAATTGTTTGCCGATTTGTCGGGTCTTTCTACTTTTGCTGTGTATTTTATGCTATTTACTGATGCGGCGGTGAACAATGCCGACAAACCTAGAATAATTGTTCGGTCTTTAAAGTTGTTTTTACCTTTTATACCAGCTAAATTCAAGGCATATACACTTGCAGCAGGAACATATTGAGTAATATCGTCAATCTGAAACTTTTCAGGTTGGTGAGTTATTACCTCATGACCTATGGCATAGTTTAATAACTTTTTATTCGGTGCAAGTGTTGTCTCAACGGCTCCATAAGCCATTAAAGTTGCCGGAATAATCAGTTGCTTATATGGAAACTTGGATGATTTATCAGAAATACTATCAGCTTCTATTTCTATTGTATTTTCATTGTCGGCATTAGCCGCATACGATGAAAATATGGAAGAACATAGTATTAGTAGACTTACCATTTTCTTTCTTAATGACATATATTATACAAAAAATAAGGTTGTAATATGTACCATTCCCTATACATCCGATTCAATCGGATATACAAATAACCTATTTAATGTGAATAGGTTTATAAATTAAGAAAGTAAGTAAGGCGGGGCACGCAAACCATTAAATTGGTTCGCTTCTGCTGATTTGTAGAAAGAAATAAATTCCCCATAATCCAGTTTTGAAGAAAAGTATTCCGGATTTAGGATAAAGTCCGAAACAAGAAAATATATGGGAAATAAGAAAGAATATGAATTATCATCGTGGCTTTCTGATTTTGCCACTTTGTATTTTATTCCATTGTCGAATGAAGATGCAATATAATCAACTTCGGCAACACAAGATTGGTCGTCGCCCTTTGGAATATCGCCATGATGGGTATGTTCATCGTTTATGGCATCATCTTGTTCACAGTATTCTGTAACAATACAAGCAGTCCCTTCATGATGATGATGAGGCACAATTGCAACCAACATCAAAACTAATGTTGATAATGCAATAAATGATATGGAAACTGCTTTTTTCACTAAAATATTATTATTATCGCAAAGATATAAAAAAATACTTGCAACTAAGTTGCAAACTTATCACACTCTCCACAATAACCCTTTATTACAAGGTTTATGCCTTCCATTTCCATGCTTTGAGGCAATTCAAATTTAGGCATAAGAATATTTTCTAAACAAAATGCTTTCTTGCAATAGTTACAGTAAAAATGTATATGGGAATCACTCACTTCGCAATTACAATCATCTTTACAAATCGAGTATTTGATAGCCCCAGATCCATCATCAAAACTGTGAATCAGCCCATTATTATTAAAAAGATGAATGGCTCGTGAAATAGTTGATTTATCAACACTTACTAATTTATTCTCTAAATCTCCAAGGCTGAACGCACTATCAAATTCTTTCATTGCTTTAAAAATCAGAATACGACCAGAGGTCGGTTTAATATCCCGATTTTCAAGTAATTTTTCTATTGATTCTTTCATGTATAATTTAATTACTAAACATTTACAACGAATATGCCAAAAGTATAAAACTATACTTTTGACATATTCTTCTTGAAAACGTACTTAAAGTTTTTATTTATGATGCCCACCACCATTATGATTGTTGCTATTGTTTGTGGTTCCATGATTATGGCTCTTATCTGTGCAGGTTGCCACATCATGAGTATTTCCGTTGTTGGTTTCACCATGATTATGTGTAATATCGTTACAGGTTGCTACATCATGTGTCCCTCCATTAGTTGTTCCATGGTTATGACTTTTGTCAGTACAGGTTGCTGCATTATGAGTTTCTCCGTTATAGTGAGAATGACCTCCTTTAGCAGTTCCGTTAATATGCTTCCCGTCATGCGTAATACCATCATGGTCAGGGAAAGGACATGCTTGATGCGTACCATCTGCAAGGATTTCACAATTCTCATGATTACCCAAAGCACATTGTGATAAAACGCTTGATGTGTACGATTTAACATCTGAATACCCAAGATTTGAAGCACGGGTTGTTACACCATTATCTGAACTTTCAAGACCTTGAATATCGTTGTCTTTACTACATGATGTGAATAATAAAGCTGATGCGAAAAATAAATAAAAGATTACTTTCATGATTTAATTTATTACTGTTGTCTTTCTATTCTTGTTTTTGAGCAAGTAATAGAAATTATTAATTATGTCCTCCGTTATGATTTTGACCATGAGAACTATGAGAGTGCCCGTTCGCATCGTGCGTTCCGTGGTCGGTTCCGTTGTGATGAGTTCCATCATGCTTAGTTCCCGAATGCTCTGCATAGCCACATGCTTGGTGTGTGCCATCATTCAGAATATCGCAATTTTCATGGTTCCCGGCAGCATGTTGCTCTGCTACACTTGCTTTGTAAGCATTAGCATCCGAAAAA
>CALFXE010000182.1 GCA_937927845.1 uncultured Paludibacter sp. | reverse complement strand
TCCACAATGAAGGTAATATCCTTTATTTTTTCCACATCGTCCTTGTCTGTGGGCTCCTCAACATAAACGCCGAAAATCGGACCGCTGCAGGAATAGTTGCTTATTCCTATTCTTATATTGTATGATTCAACTCCGGCATCGTCTAAAAGCACCTTGAATTCATCGTAAGCTTGATCATTTATGAATATCATTATAGTTTCCCTTCTTTTAATTTAATGTAGCTTAATGATAGCACATTAATCATAAGCTGTATATAAAAAATAACAAAATATTGTATTAGTTTATTTGATTTTTGCAATGTTAATGTTTGTAAAGTAATGCTTCAATATGTCCAGATAGCCGTAACCCTTGCCGGCCATACCCTCTGCACCCCATTGGCTCATTCCGACACCGTGTCCATAACCTGTGGTCACAATCTCAATTTCATTCCCTGATTGAATAAAGCTGAAATTAGTTGAATTTAAATTAAATATGGTTCTTATTTCCCGACCTGTAATTTCTGTCCCATCTACATAAATTGTTTTTATTTTTCCACCCTCACTTACCTCACCTAATTTTATTTTTTCACTGAGATTATTTTTTGAGCTATCCAGTTTTCCGTAGGAGGATTTCAATTTTTTAATAAATTCATCAATAGATATTTTAACTGATGCATGCAGCTTAGGTGCATCACTTTCATAAGGACTTTCAACACTTTTCAAATAAGGAACGGAAGTTGAAAAAACATCCTCCGAATTTTCAGTTCTTCCTCCGCTTGTTGAATGGAACAAGGGCTCGATAATTTTACCTTCATATACTAAAATCTGCCCTTTTGTTGAATTGACTGCCTCTTCAATTTTTCCCCAGTAGTTTTCATACCATTCTTCACTGTGGGATGCAATCAGGCTTTCTTTGGAGCTCCAGACCTGACAATGAGTACTTGTGCAAAGGGGCGCTCCGGGATGGTCAGGATGACCGTCAGGATATTTCTTCAATCTGTACAATAAATAGGTACGTGCTGTGACTCCTTGAGCTTTAAGTGCTTCAATATTGAATTCAGCGGGCATTTCAGAAGCAACCACACCTTTTAAATATTCTTCAAAATCAATGACCATGACTTTATCTGTGCTAACATTATAAATTTTTATTAATTTCGGTTCTTCAATGCTTGTTTTTTCAAATTCCTCAACTATTTCGATAGTCTTGTCTTCCTGATCTGCATTATTCTCTGCTGTCTCATATATTTCTGCCTTAACTGGCGTATCAACCTTCTGCTCAAAAAATGTAAGAGATAAACTCGGTACAGTAAGAAGCATAACAAATACCGCCAAGGCATAAATCAAACGGTTCAACAAAAAAATCAACCCTTTCATCATAAGTTTTACTATAATTTTATGAACAATAAAAATTTTTAGAACAATTCTGTATTAAACGTAAAAAGTGGGACACACTATCACAAGATAAATAAAGAAGTATCAGGAGGATTGTATGAAAAATAAAAGATTTAAAAATGCAAAAATGAAAATGCAAAATTTCTTTATTAAACTGAAGCACAGAGATACAAGTTTCTTTATAATTGCTCTTTGTGTAGTTATTTTAGCCACTGCAATAGTTTGGAGATATTCTTCAACTCCGGGTCCAGATAAAGGGAACAATTTGGCAGGAAAAGATGCCGAAAATGAAAACATAGGCGTTAACTTAGATCCATATCAGGATTATGTTGAAGGTATAATCAAGGATTATGAGAATGCAAACAATGATAAGGATAAAGACAAAGATACCCCGAACAATAAAATTGATTTGAATTCGATGAAAACTCCGCTGGCTGGCGAAATATACAGAGAGTTTACAATGGACGACCTCATTTACTACGAAGCAATAGGAGAATGGAGAGTACATAAAGGAGTGGACATCAAGCCGAAAGATACACTTCTCATTGAATCGGCACTGGCGGGAACAGTGATGTCTGTCAATACATCAGAGCTGTCAGGTACAGAAGTTATTATTGATCATGGAGACAACATTAAAACGGTTTACAGTAATTTAGCATCAGCTGCTGTAAAAACAGGTGAACATGTGAAGCAGGGTCAGGCAATTGGAAACATAGGCAAAACAGTAGGTATTGAAGCATCAGACGGTGCCCACCTGCACTTTGAATTATTGGTTGACGGAAAAAATGTTAATCCCATGGACTATATTAATTAATGTAAAGGTTCTAATAGGACAAATAAATGCATAAAAATTAAAATAAGACGGTATAATGCCAAAGGGGGTTAAACATTAAAGATTACATAGAACGGAGAGCCATGGAAATTGCGGAATATATTATAAGTACTGAATCTACTGTAAGGCAGACTGCAAAAAAGTTCGGCGTCAGCAAAAGTACGGTCCATAAGGATGTAACAGAACGTCTTCCCAAACTGAACCCTCCAGCTGCAAGCGAAGTCAAAAAAGTTTTGCTTAAAAACAAGTCTGAAAGACACATTAGGGGAGGTAAAGCTACTCGCTTAAAATATAAAGAAGCACATGAGATCGACAAAGTTAGCAATATGTAATTAACCACTTGATGAGAGGCACTGACTATAACAGGTTAGTGTCTTTTTATTTTTCCTAATAAGATAATTATTTGAAACAACTGGCGTTATGTATTTAGAAAAAAAGAGATCTCGGGGAAATTCTGGCAAATTTTTTAAAACAGATTTTTTAAGAACCTACTTAAAGGGGTCATCACGAAAGGCTCTTATACCAGATCCAGAGATAATATTTCAGATTGGAAATAGAATTGTGGGGTTTCTATTAACTAAGAAAGTTATTGATTCAGTGGTTGATAGAGTTTTAAATAATTTGCTTGATGAAGTTGATAGGTTTTATGCTTTGAAAAGAGAACATATTGTAAAGTACTCAAAATTAGTTATACCTAAGAATAGACCACAAACATATGTGTTTAAGATGAGGGAGTATTAATGATAATTTGATTGATCTAAGGCAGCATTTTACACCTGGAAAAATTCGGTTTTATTTTATAATAATGGTAACTGCGTTTTCAATTGACTTTGTACTGATAAAGGAGAAGTACAGGAACAGAGAAGAGCTATAATAAGAGAATAAAGACTTTTGAGCTATTTAATGTAGAATCAGACAAGATAGACGTATCCGTAGATGGTTAGCTTTGACTGTTGAATATTTATTAATAATTAAATATAGAACTATATAATTTGCCCTTGGCAAACCTGGAACAAAAATTATTTTTTAACATTCAAAACTACCGTTTTTCTGACCTCGTGTTATAAATTATTTTTTATATTTATACAAAACTGTTTCGCAATATGTTTAAATCAGTAGTTATGTTGATTAATAGTTTCGGGCGAATTTTTAGCACTATTTCGCTAAAAATTTGCCCATTTATTATTTGGCAATTAAATCATTAATTAAGTTCTTTAATTCAGCTGCTGATTTCTTTTCTATGGCATTTAATGAATGAATATATGACACCATTGTAGTTCGGGCATTCGAATGTCTCATCCTCTTAGCAACTGTTTGAACATCCACATTAGCACCAATTACAAAGTCTTAGGGATAGAAAGGCAAGTATTATATAATAAGATAAAGGAACCAGTAAAAACCAAATATTAAACTAAGGTGCCTAAAAATTTGACATTATTATTAAATATGTTTTTAAAAGCAACTATAATATTAGTCAAATTACCCAACACTGCAATGACTTCAACTATTAATTAAAGTTTATATAGGGTTTGGCACTAATTTTGCTTATACTATAATGTCATAAAAAATAGGGGTGTCTACTTGACACTACCACTTAAATAAAGAGAGGTACAAAATGAAAATGCCAGTTATTGGAGTAACATGCCCATGGAGCGTTGAAACCTTGGGTGATTCTATTGAAGGCGGCGGTTATTATTATGCAGGACGTCCTTATGCGCAAGCGATATCTAAATATGGTGGAGTTCCATTACTAATAACTCCAGAATATAATGACAAATCTGTAGATTCTTGTTTAGATGCCATATTAAATGTAGTTGATGGATTGCTATTCACAGGAGGAGGGGATGTTAAAAGAAAATCAACAGAAGGACTCCCAACATTAAGAGGTCAGCAGCCAATAAGATATGATTTTGAAGCTGCTCTAATGAAGAAAGCTTATGAAAAAAGAATACCTATATTAGGAATCTGCAGAGGGTTTCAAATGATACTGGAGGTTTTTGGTGGTAGTTTGTCTGATGATGTTATTGATGGTCATAAGCAAAACTTATATGGTGGAGAGCCTTGGCATGAAGTTAAGATTAATAAAGATAGCAAGTTATACGAAATAGTAGGTGCTGAAACATGGGATGTTAACAGTTTTCATGTTCAAAAAGCAGATAAGTTACCTAAAGACTTTATTATTTCTGCAAAGACTAACGATGATGTTATTGAAGGTATAGAATCAACAAATTATCCATTTTTAGTAGGATATCAATTCCATCCAGAGGAGTTATCATGGAAAG
>CALFXE010000181.1 GCA_937927845.1 uncultured Paludibacter sp. | reverse complement strand
GTGAATCCGGATTTGCAACCACCATGTTATATTTCAAGGAAAATGCATTTCCGTCCAGCTCCAGCTTATTCACCCCCTCCAGATCCAGCGATTGAAAAATATCATACATCGTTGCACCCTCATCATACCAAAAGACGATACGATGACGGTCAAACAACTTCTTTAAAGCATCTGAAATGCGATTTAAATATTCCTTCATATTATTTTCTTTTGAAAGATTGCATTTTGGAACAGGCACATAAAAAATAGAGCTGACAAATTACTGAAAGTATTCATCAATCTGTCTGATTTCTTCTTCAAGGACTTTATCAAGCTCTCCATTTATAAAATCTCTCTTTATTTTAGTTATGAATCGAACATCTGTATACAACCTACTAATTGTTACCAGCATTCCTCCAACATCCAGTTTTTTTAAATCCTTAGATAACAACGCATATAATACATTTCCAGAAGAAGCCAACGCATTGGAAATTGATAAAATTTTCCTTGTTCTAACTTCATAGAATTCAAGTTGACCATCTTTTTCAGGATTATAGAACAATCCATGAACCAGACCAATAACCATATTAATAATTATTGAAAACATAGCCTGATTCCCAACTATATTTAGATCTTTCATTAAACAAAGTGAGTCATATTGACTACGATACAACTTTCCGGCTAGATTTTCGGAGAAAGATTCCAATATGGGAACAGGCAATCCAAGCTTTGTAAAAGCATCAGATTTAAGATGTACAAATTGAGCAAAAATGCCTGCAGGTAATCTAAGCCAGTCCTCTTTTGTACTATCATACACTTCATAAAAAATCTGAAACAAATTAGTCTGTTCATCAAACCGGGGACCTGGAGATCTTTTAATCCGATAAGAGTTAAAGTTTGATAACGTAACTGTATCGGTTATTATATTAGCCGTTCCAAAAATCCACCCAAGCACCGGATCATGTCCTAAAGTTTTATAACGATGATATCTCCCTTCCAGATTTTCGCCGAAAGTTGAAGAGTTTATAGAGGTATCGTAAGGCACACTATTAAAAATAATATTTTCCCACGATTTATAGTTTCTCCGGCTTTCACGATGTCCGTGTTCAGAAAACATATTCTTAAATGAGCTGTTACTTCTATTCACTTCATCTTTTATCGCTTTATCATTATGAAGCAAACGGCTACCGGGCTCAATTTTTTCACCTAAACTGCCAGAAATATGTTGAATAAGCAGCCAACGAACAGACTGTAAAGCTGTAGCTATCAGAAGGAACGACAGATCAACCCCGCTTAACCTCGTCTTATTTGCAAATTCAGTATTTATGCGCTCAATTTCTTCAATGCAAAAGTTAAATTCATCCTTTGTAAGTAAATCTTCCAGAATTACATCCCCTTCGATCTCTGTATTAGCTCTTTTAGCCAACGACTCCCAATTGGGGATGTTAGCTAAAGATATTTTTTCGTCGGGTATCAATTTGTCTGATTGCAACTTCTCTAATGATTTAACATCAAGCCCTTTTCTTTTAGCAAGATCTAAAATCTGCATTCTTAAACTTTCCAGAGCTTTATTTTGAGTCCCTACAGAGACACTCAAATCTGTTAAATCTTTTTCTTGCATTTTAAGAACTTTATTAAGTTCTTTTTCGCTGTCGGAATACTCATATCTTCCCATAATTATACCGAAAAGTCTGTTCTGATTCCTGCTTCTGTTTGCATCAAGATTTCAAGCATTTCCTGCAGATTATTAACCTCTTGTACACTTCTATTGTTCTCCATTTTTAACATAGCAATGATCGCCTGCTGTTTTTTTATCGTTTCCTTCAACAATCGTTCTTTTTCGAGGTTGTCAATATACCAACGATACAATTTAAATAGCAAAAATGGTACTGTTGGATAACATATAAACCCAATTGCTCCCCCAACCACCGAAACACCTAATGAAGGAGCAACTGAATGAAGAGATACCTGCGGATTTTCTATAACTTTATCAGTTAACAACAATATTTTACTGACGGACTTATAATTTTCTTCAATTACGTTCATTTCAAATTTAATTTAAAGTTTTATTTATTCTTTTTCTAATCCTGGGATTTTCACTAGTAAATCGCCAAACTTTGGATAGTTAATGCGTACGCCGTCGTCCA
>CALFXE010000180.1 GCA_937927845.1 uncultured Paludibacter sp. | reverse complement strand
ATAGATTATATAAAAAATTTAATGTTCTGCTCTCTTCAAATATATTACTCCCCACACTATTTATCGGAAGATCAATAAAACGTAAACCAATATTCTCTATCTCATCTCTTTTTCCGGTATCTTTTGCAATGATGGTTATATCATAACCACTCTGCTTAGCACTCATTGCAATTTCTTTTCGATGTGAAAGAAAAAACTGGTCAACGTTAACTATGATGAATATTTTGGGCATATTTAAAAATAATACGATAAATTCAATAATAATTTACGACTTTTTATTACAACTACCTTTTATCCAATATTCGCTCTCTTTAAAAATAAACATATCACCAAATGTCTCGTCATACTCATCTGGTTCAAAAGTCATATATCCACTTCCATCAAAAAAAGTTATTTCACCAAAAGTTATTTTACCATTTTCGTTATATAAATCAATGCGTGCTTCTGGAAATGGTTCTGATAAATCAGTTGCAACTTTAATTAAATCTTGATAATTTCCTGGTTTTAGGATGTTTCTTTCTAATGGCAGCTCATCAGCACGATTTACTGCAAACTTTTCAAAATCAATATTATATATACCCAAGCCAGCTTTACCACCAAGTTGTCTATCAGCAATCACATATAGAAATTTAATTTCTCCATATGAACAAAAAAATTTATAATCAATGAGGCCACCTTTTTCAAAATCAGATTCTATATACTTTTCAATAATGATTCTATGTTTCATTCCATCATATACCCATTCTCTTCCGGGGTTCTTTTTATTAACAGGTTCATTTAGCCAAGACGACATTTGGCGATAGATTCTATTATAATCCATTTTGGTTTTATCCGTTACAATTATTACAGAATTACCTCCACCTCCTAATGTGTCTTTTAAAACAAACGATTTTGGTAATATCTCAAAGTCTATATCTTCTATTTTATCGTAAACTCCATAACATTCATTTAGTATACTACTATAATTTTTTTTTGCAACATAGTCTCGTACATCATACTTATCTGTACATTGCTTCATCAATTGATCTCTATAAAAAAGTTTGTAGTACTGAAGCTTCTCGGTAAATCTTTTCGGATGTTTAAGATTAAGAATTCTACCAGTTTTAATCAAGTATTGAAGTCTAACCATCGTCACATCTGGTATAAAATTAAACAATTGAATTAATTTAATTCTTAATGATCTATTTGGAAATAATTTTTTGTAACCCATATTATATTTATATATGAAATCTAAAAACCTTATTATATTTTTTATAATCTTTAATGCAACATATATTTTCGGAGCAATTTACTTACTTTCGCCTTATTCTCATTTAAGAAAAAGTATTAAGCTCGAATAAAAATTCACTTATTCTTTCTGCATGGAATTTATAATTAAAAGTTCAATAAACATGTGATTTTCTATACCGGGGTTCTTCTGTGCTTACTCGTAATGATTCATTACAAACTTTATTGTCTCTACAAAAGCACTATAATCATATAGTAGAACTAAAGAGGAGTGTTTCCCAATTTAGATATAAAGCGAAATTTCACCAGCTGATGTAACGATGGTAGGTTGTCTAGTAGAAGGATGTTCACCCAATTTAGTGGTAAATCCTCCAAATGATTATAGACTTGAAAGCCTAACAAAAGCCAACATTTTTATGTTTGTTAAAAGTGGATTTCATCCATAGTAACTACTCCGTAAAAAACAACATTTTCATAGTAATTCTTTTTGACATATACTTTCAGTTTCAACCGTTTATCAGGATTTTTACTTCTACCTATAAGTCCAATTTTAGATATGAAAAACATCGGTTATATAACTAAGAGCTGTAATTGAATTTTGCACTCATCTGTATTCCCACCAATATCACCATAGTAAGTAATATAATCTCCTAACCGATTGTATATTTCAATTAAAAACCTTTATAGATTGACGGTCATTGGCACTACAATTTTTTTATAGCTTTTTCTTATTTTATCTTCGAAATATTATACCAGTTTATGAGTCATTATTATCAATTCATCGCAAAGCCTATAAGTTGTCTCCATATAGTAAGTTGCGAACATTATATCTAGTAGAAATCTACTATTCAACACAAAAGAGAATTCACTTTTTTCCTGATAATTTTAATTTCCTTATTTTGGTAACAAAATATAAAATGATCACTAAATTTGTGTAACTATCATAAATATTTTTTAATAGATTTATGGTATCTTTTCTGATTCAGCTTATTGTTCACAATCAGTTTTATTGAGTTAATATTTAATCTTTTAAGATACCAATTTATATCTCTTTTACTTTTTCTATTTTTAATATATGTATTAATAAGATCGGTTCTTCTTCTGTTGTATAATTTTTTGTTCTCATTTAGATAGTTTGAGTATTCTGAAATTTTCTTTAAAATATTTTCACTTTGTTCTTTATCACAAATCTGTCCGTCGTACAATGGAATGAGATAATACCCAATTAATTTAGAATTATTATATTCTAATGACAAAATTGCTGACTCCTTATTATTATCACTCATTTTTATTAGTGGATCTTTTGATTTTTCAGTATATACATCATCAAAACAGAAATTACCTAAACTATACGCAATAATTGATTCATTGATTCTTTCTATACCTTGTAGTACGTGTGGATGATGACCATAATACACATAAGGCTGTACTGTGGATAATTTCCTAGCAAATTCAATGTGATCATAATTTGGATAATTAATATGCTCTTGCCCAGCGTGTATACTTAAGATACTATTATATCCTTGGTTCTTGTCTTCAATAAGCTTATTTGACACAGTATTAAAATCAAGAATATTGATGCCCTTTGTAGAGAAATTTAAGGGATTTGTTGAATAACAACAGTATCCACTAAAACAAATCTTATTACCATTAATCTCAATTTTTAAATCTCCACCTTCAGTTCCAAAAAACTTTATATTATTTTCCACTAAAATACTCTTAGTAAATTCATAAGCATCATAACCAAAGTCAAAAAGATGATTGTTTGCAAGACAAACTGCATCTACATTTAAATATTTAAGTAATTCTATATTATCCGAATCTGATTTTATATAGGCAGATTTACTTCCAAATTTTCTTGCTGTATTACTTGCAAATGGAGTCTCAAGGTTTAATACAACATAATCATATGTTCTTAGTAAATCGGCTGTAGTTTGAAATACGGAGAAGGTTTTTCCTTTCTTAATGGAGAATTTTCCGAAGAATGCTCCATCACCTAATAATGCTATTTTCATAAGATAGAAAGATTTAACTGAAAGATTATATATTGCAATAAATATAGTAATAGTATCAATTGTTTCAAAAGTGAATTAATTATCTTAATGATAGTAGATCTGCAAATGATAAAATAGATTACAAGCTAATCAATTCAATATTTTTTATACTTTATAACTCTAACTCTCTTAGGATTAAATATAGTAAATGAAATTTTTTTTAAATACTGATAAGCAATCCACAAAACAACTTTTAATTTAGCATAAATATACCGGCCATTGTTGTCGATGACTGTTGATTCAATTTCACTTATTTTATCGAGAAAAGACGAATCTGTAACGCCGCCAAGCCTAAACACTGCTAAATCTTGATTTATATATTTCATAACAGCTTTATTTTGAGTGAATCTAATTAATAAGTCGACATCCATCATATATTTATAATTAGTTTTAAAAACACCCCATTTTGTATATGCGCTCTTATTTACGAATGTACTTTGATGACACACATTATGGCTAAGTTTATATTTAGAGAATTTCATTGTAGGAATAACTTTTATTTTCTCATCTGTTATATCATCCCAAATTATAGTATTACCTCTATAAACATCAATTTCTTTAGAGTAATTTTCAGCAATTATTTGTAATGCCCCTGGTAGCAACAAATCATCTGAATTAATAATACCAATAATTTCACCTGTTGAGTTTTTGATTCCTTTATTAAAAGCATCACTAATACCTTCGTCAGGTTCAGATATGACTAAGTTTATTTCATCAGTATATTTTTTGATTATATTAAGAGTATTATCAGTCGAAACCCCATCAATAATTACATACTCCAGATTATTATACTCTTGATTAATAACGCTTTTGATTGTATTTTCTATTGTTTTTTCACTATTATATGTGATTGTAATTATTGATATCTTTGGCAAATACATTGAATAGTTAGTTTAATGATTTAAATTTTAGTTTGTAAAAATTGTTTCATATGGAAGTAGCTCTGCATCAATTAATACTGTAGAGAAAAAATATATTAACAACATAACTATAAAGATTACTCCACCAAGTAAAAAGAATGGACTGTTTTTTGACTTTAAATTATCATTTAAAATATTAGGTAGTAATACTATTAGAATAAATGAAAAAAACATTGCAGTTCTCAAGAATTCTGCTAATACTCCAACTAAAGCATAGAAAGAAATTCCAACAGTATACATATTTAATTCGAAGGAGTATTTTTGTAAGATCCTTTTATCTTTAATTCTAATTAAAAGTAAAATTATAAGAAATAGGGTAAAATGAATTATGAATGCAGAGTTTGTTAATCTCATTACTTCAGAAGAAGCATAATGACTTAATCTATCCATATTAATAAGTAAAACTATTTTTGATAACAAATCAGGAATTAACCTAGATATAAAAACAGTCAATAACATCATCACAAAATTCCATTTGCCAAATTTGATTTTTTTCAATAAAAATAAGAACATAGATATTATTGATGATAAGTGAAACAAAGAAGCAAGTATTAAAAAAAACAAACCTTGCTGTGTCTTTTTATCCTTTATAGCAACATATCCCAGAACCACAAATGATAATGCTGTACAATGCCTTAATAACGAGAAATTTATTGCGAAAAAAAATGTAAAAAATATAAAGTATGATATAATAATATCTTTAGAAAACTTTACAATTAAGGTAGAGACACTTAAAATGAATAGTGTTCCGATAGCAGTCAACCATAGATTATAATTATGAAAGATAGTTGATATAAACTTTGAGAAATAATAAAACCCTAGATCTTTTGTATATTGTGTTGCTACGTCCTTAAATCTCAAATACTTAAAAGAGTCAAAAATATAAACATATCTGGGGATATCTATGTTACCAACATTTGCACTCCTTATACCATATATAATGATTGCAGATATTGAAATGATTATACAAGCAGTTTTTTTTGATATGATTCGACCTTTGTATAAACATCCAGACAATATTGTTAATACAATCAATAATATAAAATAAAACATATTATTAGTCTAGCGTAATATTCTTGAACGATTTTTCCAAAGATGTGGCAACATAAATATAAGTTTATGGTATTTGTGTTGCCAAATAGCTTCACGTAAGGCTATTTCTTTTTTTAGATGTTTTATGCGATCTATTATTACAGCATCATATTTCATATTGGTACCTTTATTAAAACTCTCTAATAATTCTATGTGTTGACTACGCACAAAATTACTATTGATATTTGTAGAAACTGAATTTCCATTCAGATTCTTTCTATATACAGAGGAAACAACATCTATGTATCTTATTTTTCCTTTGATGAACATATTTAGTAATAATGAATAATCACCACTATAGATACGCGCCATCCAATTAGGGTAATCACTATATTCCCTTCTATACAAGATACTTGCTGTAGGAACAACCCACTTAGATACAACTTCGTTAATCAATAAATCGCAATTTAAAGAAAAATCATTGAATAAATAAATATTCCTTTTTTGATTAGCTGTCTCATAAACAAAGGCATTATGAAAACACATTGAATAATCTGGATTCTCCTCCAAAAACTCCACCTGCTTCTGCAATTTCAACGGATCTATCCAATAGTCGTCACCTTCGCAAAGAGCAATGTATTTAGCTTCATTTCGACATTCATAATAAGGTTGCAGGGCTTTCTTTCTAATCTCACCTTTACCATAGGTGTTTTCTTTTTGGCAAAATGCAAAAATCAGATTAGGATATTTGTTAGCATATTCCTTGACAATTTCAGCTGTTTTATCTGTGGAAGCATCTTCAAAAATACAAACTCTTACTGGAAATGTAGTTTTTTGCATTAAAATTCCCTCGAGACATTCACGAATATAGGGTTCGTGGTTGTATGTGAGAGTCCCTGTAGAAACCAAAGGGATGGTACCTTCTGGCCATTTCTGCTCACAGATTGGGATGGGTTCTGGAAGTGGGGTATAGTTATAATTGTTTTGCATTTTATCCTATTTAATCTAATCATTTAGATTTCTCTGTCATCAAATACTATATCTTCATCAATTTCTCTATCCTTATACCCTCCATATTTTTTCAATATCACAACATTAAAACGTTTAAACAAATCAAAAAACTCATCTTTTTCAAATTTATTTTCAAACCTAATAGTCACTATATAAGGATTATTTGGTGTCGATGTTTCTTTATCAACACAAATAATGGATGCTGAGAAAGAATGACTATATCCAGCATAAAATCTAGCTCCAATACTATCATATCTGCTCGTATCTACACCTCTTGCAGATAAAAAATCATTTAAATGCGAAAAATCACTAATGTCTGCTGCTGAAGTGCCAACAAAATCATTATATTGTACATCTGCTTTCATATTGTTTTGTGTTTTAATATTTCGATATCTCAAATTCTCTTTTAAGTGTAGCTAACACATTTTTATCTCTTCTGATAATTTTTAGTTTAATACTTTTCTAATTGTTTCAGCTGAAAAATATGCGTTTTTATATTTTTTAGATTTTTCCATCTCGTTTTTATTTAAAACTATTTACATATATTGAATAAGTTTGAAATGTACTTTAAAACTATAATTTCTCACTCCCTCTCCTCACACAACTTATTCTTCTCCAATATATCTTTTGCCATTCTGACCATAGGGGGACCGATAAATTTATTGTCTTTAACAGCTACTCCTTGTCCGTGTTTGACGGCTTCTTTTGAAAGTAAAAGCATCTCTTTTGCCCATTGAACTTCTTCTTCTGAAGGCGAATAGTATTTATGTACTAATGATAGTTCTTTGGGGTTGAGTACTAACATTCCTTCAAAACCAAGATTTCTACCTACTATTAGGTTTTTCTCAAGATCCTCCATGTCATGTACGCGAATGTGTACTGTGTCAATTGGCACAATATGATTTGCTTTTGCTGCCATTGCTATCATGGAACGTGCTGTAAATATACTTTGATACTCCTCATCATGCTTACCGCCAAGTTCTGTCATAAAATCTTCGCATCCAAATGCTATTGCCACAAGTCGCTCTGGTGAGGCTGCACATATTTCTTGAATATTCATGACGGCAGACGGCGTTTCTATTAAAGCTATTATTTTAAATGTATTAATGGGTAAACCTTTTTCATATTCAATGGTTTCTAAGAGTTTCCCAAAAAAATATATATCTTCTCCTCTATGGGATTTGGGATACATAAAACCACTAATCTCTGGAATAGCAAGTTGATAAACGTCTTGCAATAAGTGTCCACTTTCTCGGTCATTTACACGTGGAAATATAACCTGAGATTTAAAGCGACCTTCTTTTGCGTAACGTTTTATATTATCTCTGGCTACTTGTTTGTTGTTGGAAGGTTGAACTGAATCCTCTATATCAAGTAACAACACATCTGCATTCCGTCTCAAAGCACTTTCCATAAGTTTATCATTATGAGCTGGAACAAACATTAAACTGCGCATTAATATTTTACTTTTCATATGCTTTTTTCTTGATTAACACCTTTCTTTTGAAACTTATAACATCATCTCCTTTTTGATTATATCCTACTGTTTCAACATAAATAATTCCTCTGTCTTTCTTTGAAGCAGATTCCCTTTTATCTATAATTTCAGTTCTAGCATATAGCGTGTCATTTAGAAAAACAGGGGTTAAATGTTTAATGTCTTCATATCCTAAATTTGCGATCGCTTTTCCACTTATATCCGGAACTGTCATTCCTACTACTATAGAAAAAACCAATGTCCCAACTACCAATATTTTTCCATGTTCATTTTTTTGAGCATAATCAAGATTAGTGTGAACAGGATGGTGATTCATTGTTAAAAGCGAGAACAAATTATTATCACTTTCAAAAATAGTTTTAGATATAGAATGATGTATAGTTTTTCCTACTTCAAACTCTTCGTAGTATAAACCTAAAATGGATTGTTTCATTACATTATCTTATTATATTATTTAATTTAGGCTTTATTATAGCAGGGTTTCCATAAAGAATTTGATTATCTTCAACATCTTTAGTTACATTTGAAGACATTCCTACAATATTATTGTTCCCTATTTTTACACCATTTCTGATAGATGTATTTAGCCCTATAAAGTTTTCATCACCTATCAACAAGCTACTCCCCACGCACACATGACCTGCAATATAATTGTTATTACCCAGCACTATATCATGTCCCAACAATGTTCCTGAATTAACCGTATTAAAGTTTCCAAGCTTTGCATTGCAATTAACCACGACGTTAGCCAATAAAATATTGCCAAATCCTATTTCAACTGATTTAGCTAACATAACAGATGGATGAATAAAATTTGTGAACTTTTCCATTGGAATATTTAAGTCATATAATAATTGTGTTCGTTCTCTCATTACATCTGGCCTATATAATGAATACACAAATTTTACATCATCGTAACATTTATATTTTGCATATAAATCTTTTATACCACATAAGATTGGGTAACCGTTAATACTGTCGCCTCCTGAACGATCATCCAAAGCTAGCCCTATAACCTCTATCTTTTGGCCAAACCTTTTATTTGCATCATGAATCTGATCTGCTATAACAATGGCAGTCCCTCTACCACCTATAATTACTATTTTTTCCATTAGATCAATTGTTTTATTATTTCCATCTCATTCTTACCATACCTCTGATCAATTGGTAAACAAACTAAATTTTCAACTAAATCATACTCAAAACTATCCTTTTTTGCCCAATCGTAAACATTGGGCCAATAGCTTGCGACATAGATTTTGTTTTTTATCAATTTTTGTTTCAACTCTTTTCCGTTATCAATAAGATATGGATAAATCATAGGTACACCAAAGTCTGCTAAATTAAACTCTAATTTATTTTTTGTTTCTAAAACCTGATGTAACTGCTTAAAATTTTCTATTCGTTTTTTAGCAGTTCTCTCATAGTCTATAGAAGATAATAACCTTTGTGTTAAACGAGACATCTGTTTTATGGACTGATTAATCAAGGAATTATCAGCTTCTACAAAGCTTTTGTAAAAAGATGATGCATTTATATCTATTCTTCCTAATAAATGTTCACATCTTTGGTATGACACATCAACTTCTAACTCTTCTTGTAAGCGCTTGTTCGTATAGAGATATGCGCCATCAGGCAAACCAAAAAACTTCCTAGGTGAATAAAATGTATCAACCTCCGGTAGAGTATGCGAATAAAAACTTTGAGCATTATCTATAATAAGATTTCTTACTTTTGTTGATATGTCTTCGACATGTTTATCACACAATCCAAAATAATTGGTGTAAAGAAAAGCGTCTTTCTCTTTAATTTTTTGGAAATCAAAAACGGGAGAAAAAGACTGGTCTATTGAATAAAACTCATAAGAAACACCTAGTTTTTCAATGGGTTCTAACATAACATCGCAAGTATAGTACGGAAGATATACTTTTTTATATCCTTTTCCTTTTAAGATATATTCAAAAGCATTTCTACCCGTATTTAAACGAATAGCATTTTGATGATATTCATTAGTCCTTTGTAGTTCTAATTCAAAATATCCACCCAGCTCATTCATACCAACTCATATTGATCCAACATGTCATTAACTTCCTCGACACTATTAAACATTAACACATCTAAAATTGAAAGCCAAGGTACAAACTCATTATCAAACTGCGTATATTCAATGGGTTTTGATTGAATAAATTGTAATTTAATTCCTTCTGTTTCAAATTCTTCTTTACTATAGAGTTCTTTTCCTCCTATTGCGTTAATATAAGTATCTGCATTGAAACACCTAGATATTGCCAGTATTCTATCTGCTTTATCCAGTCCTTTAGTTTCTGAAAAATGTTCAGAAGAAACATAAAACTCAGTTTGCAAACCCAAATACTCTGATATCAGCTGAATACTTCTAGCAGCTATCTCTGCTAAATTATTATATTGCTTTGAGTAAAGCTCTTTTATTATAGCATAAACATCCTTGAAGTAAGGTGCTTTTTTATAAGCTAACTCTATAGTTCTTTCTAGCTTAGCAAAATCTTTGGTTTGATAATTTACTCCAACTTCATTAATTAATTTATTTGGACTAGCACCTTTTTGTGGCACATTAATATACTGTGCTTCTCCATTAATAAGTATCCGATTTCTATTTATCCAACCTCCTTTTATATAATTTACATCATCATAAAAAACAAACTTATCTACAGCTTTAATCATCTGAAAATATCCGATGTAAGGCAAAAAATAAGGTTGCATAATAGCGATTGTCATTGTACTTTTTTAATTATCTATAAACAAATGCGAAAGTGCAATTATATGCACTCCACTTTCTGGAAGCGTGTAACTTTCTTTACCCGCAGTAATAATACACATTCCAACCATATCTTGTGATTTACTCTCAACTACTTTATCTCGTAATTTGATAAGATTGGCAATTCCTTCTTTTATTGATTGATCTCCTCCAAGCTTGATTTCACAAGGCAACCACTTTCCATCACGTAATTCAATTATAGCATCTACTTCAAGTCCTGTTTCATCACGGTAATGAAATACTTCACCATCAAGAGCATGAGCGTAAACTCGCAAATCACGAATAGCCAATGCTTCAAATAAATACCCAAGCGTATTAAGGTCTTTCAATAGTTTATCTGAAGATAAAGAAAGAGCTGCTGTAGCTAAAGATGGGTCACAAAAAAACCATTTAGGACTAACTCTTTGTCGTACATTCGATCTGATATGGGTTGACCATGCTGGCAGTTCTTGTAATACAAATATTTGGGAAAGTTGGTCCATATATTTTCGTGCTGTTTGTGCCGACAAATTATCGGTATCCAATTCGGCTTCTTTAGCAAGTTTAGCTATTGATACTTCTGTAGCAATATTGCGCGAAATAGCCCGTATTAAAGCCCTCATCCTTACTGGATCTGTTTTTATAATATCTGTTCCTAAATTTACTCTGGAGATATCATCTAAATAGTTTGATAAATAAATACGTGCTTGTTTTTCTGTTTTATGAATAAGATTTGGAAAACCTCCAACAATAATTTTTTGTATATACTGTTATACACTCAATCCACCGAAACCACCTACTGTAGAGAAATCATCTTGAAATAACTTCTTAAAATTAACCTGTTTAGTTGAATTACCACTTTCATACAAAGTCATAGGCATCAAGGTAACACGTCCAATTCGTCCAGCACCAGTATGTCTCGTAACATCATCGGCTGGAGTAGCTGATCCCGCCAACACAAACTGTCCTGTTGTCTGCCGAACATCAACCTCATGACGCACTGCATTCCATATAGAGGGAGCTAATTGCCACTCATCTATAAAACGTGGTGTCGCACCTTCCAGAATTACTTCTGGACTTAGTTTAGCAAGCTCTATTAATGATGCGGAAGTATCAAGCGAAATACCACTTTGAGTCAAATGCTTTGCAATGGTTGATTTCCCTACCGCACGTGCTCCTTGAATAAGCACAGCTCCCATTGCAGCAAGAGTTTCTGTTATCTCGTTTTCCGCTATCCTATATAAATATTCACCCTCTAATATCACTTTTGCGTTAATTTCAATATCACTTTTACGTTAATTTCAATATCACTTTTGCGTTTACAAAGATATAGCATTTACGTTGATATGTATGAATAATTTGTGATTTATTTATCCTTAATTATTCTGCACTCTTAATATCCTGCGGCAAATCATATCTATCTCTTCAAAGCTAAGATCATAATACATAGGGAGACATAAAACACGACACGCAATATCATCTGTAATAGGCATCGCTTTCTGTTCAAGATATGGAAGAGCAGAAGCTAAACTGGGGTAAAAGTATCGACGAGTACCAATTTCATTATCTGAAAGATGTTTCATGGTGCGTAGCATTTGTTCTTCCTGATCGAAAACTACGGCATAATAAGCTCCTAAATTGTTAGATTGAGTATGCCATGTAGGACGATATGCTTGTAAGTTTTTAAGTTTTTCATCATAACGAGCTGTTAATTCCAGGCGCTTTTGAATGATTGCATCTGCATACGCTAAAGTGGTCAAACCCATAGCCGCATGAAATTCGGAGTTTTTAGCATTAACACCTAATTCTGAAAAACTATCGAAACCAGAAATGCCAAAATTACGCATGCGTGCCATCTTTTTCAATAAATCGGGATCTTTGGTTACCACTAACCCGCCCTCTACGGTGTGGCACATCTTGGTAGCATGTAGGGAAAGGGTGGAAACATCACCGTATTCAAAAATTGATTTTCCATTCACCTTTACTCCAAAGGCGTGTGCTGCATCGTATATCACTTTTAATTGATGCTTCTTGGCAATTTTTTCTATGGCTTCTACATCACAAGGATTGCCATATACATGTGTAGCCAAAATAGCAGATGTTTTATCGGTAATGGCTGCTTCAATTTTTGAGGCATCGATATTTAAAGTCTCAGGATTTATATCAACAAAAACAGGTTTGCAATTTTCCCACACAATGGTAGAAGTGGTAGCAACAAATGAAAATGGGGTAGTAATTATTTCACCCTGTAATTCAAGCGCTTTAATGGCAAGCTGTAGGGCTATGGTTCCATTAGTAACAAAAAGCAGATGTTTTACATCAAAATACTTTTTGTAAGCCATCTCTAACTGATTAGCTAATGGTCCCATATTCGTAAGCCACTCACGTTTCCAAATACCTTCAAGGTATTTTTCATATTCCTCTAAAGGAGGGAGAAAGGGTTTTGTTACGGGTATCATATATGATGTTGTAATTGTATGTTAATATATCAATTATTTGTTTCTCCTAAATGTATCTAAAGCAATCTTTTTTAACTCCAAATAGGCTTCAGGTTTAAAAATCTCACTCAGAATAAAGGTCAAAATTGCTCCAACAAGAAACTGTATAATAAGCTTATAAAAGTACGAAAAAGGAATTAGTTTACCAACCAACATCACGACAGTACCCATCAAAAGAGCTATTCCTAAACCGGGTAGAATATCCCGCACTTGTTCAAGCATTGGATAGTTAATAAATTTACCCGACCAATAACTATTCAAATAATAAGCAATAAGCGTATTTACCCACATACCCATTATCATCGCTTTGATACCAAAAAAAACTCCTATTATGATAACAGGAATAGCGATAAGTTTTTTAATAATTTCTAAACGAAGAAAAAGATCAGAACGTCCTTGTACTTGAAGCATATTTAAATTAAGAGAATGAAGTGGATACATCATGCCTACAAAAGTAAGTAATTGAAGATAGATAATACTGGGGCGCCACTGTTCTCCTATCAATGTAATAATCATAGGTTCGGCAATAGCAGCCATACCAGCTAACAGAATCATACTGACATACATAATGGATTTAATCATCCGTTTGTATCCTGCTTTTAACAAAATCTTATCATCCTGAATTTGAGCTAACACAGGATACGTTACGCGAGACATTATTTCATTTAGATTTTGCGCAGGTAAATCTTTAAATGCTTGTGCTCTGGTATAATATCCTAATTCTTGTGCAGAAAAGAACTTACCGATTACAATGTAATAAATATTTCTATAAACTGTATCTATTAAACCGCTAACAAGTAAGCGCGAACCAAAAGCAAAAAGCTCCTTGAAAGATGCTATACTAAACACCCATATAGGTCGCCATTTATTCCACAGCCAAAGGAAGAGAGAGTTAATGGCTTGACGGCTTAGAGTCTGAGCCACTAAACTCCAAACACCAAAGCCTTTATATGCCATTGTGACACCAATAATTCCAGATCCTATAGCTGCGATTACTGATATACGGGTTTGAAGTTTAAAATCTATACGCTTAGTGAGGGTTGTGCGTTGGATAATGGTCAGTGAGCTGATAATCAACCCTAAAGCTAAAACTTTCAGTAAAGAATCAAGTTGAGGTTCTTTAAAAAAGAGTGCCACATAGGGCGCAGAAAAGAAAAGGATAAAATAAAAAAGGACCCCTGCTACCAAGTTAAAATAAAAGACCGTAGAGAAATCCACTTGAGTAGCGTCCTTCTTACGAATCAACGCATTCGAAAAACCACTATTGATAAAGGATTCAGATACAGCAATAAAAATTGCTAACATTCCTATTAAACCATATTCAGATGGTGTTAATAATCGCGCAAGGATAAGACCCACTATAAAGGTAATTCCCTGTCCCGCAAAATTATCAACTGCGCTCCATAAGACTCCGTTTACGGTTTTCTGTTTTAAAGACATAAATTAAGTAGGATTGTTTTTAAGGTATAACCTTTTATCAAATCGCATCGGCATTGTATCAACGACTTTAATTCGCTGAGCATCCGTATGCATAGGATTTATTAAATAATCAAATTCTTGCGGTACAATACTACTGGGTACTTTTAGTATAGCAGCTTCGTTCTGTTTTACAAACTCATCACCTATAATCTGTGTAATTACTATTGGCGGTTTTGCATCCCAATTGTCAGGAAGATCTTCCTGACTTATTTCCTGAATAATGATATTGTCGGGAATATCGATTTCGACATAATGTCTGTCTGCAGGTAAATCCTCGTTAATATCTACATGAACCGCTACTTCGAGAGTTGCCAACGCTCTGCTTTCTGCGGTATATACCAAGCGTGTGTAACGGCTGTTCCACCTGTTTGCACTTGTTTTGGACGCACCTATACCCGTTAACGTTTCATGTAGATGCTTCTCTCTCTCAACCCTGTATACTCTCATCAGGAGAAGTTTCCATATTCTATTCTATCGAGACAGTTTCTGATCTCCTGAATTCCGGTAATTGTATCTAAGAGATTTGTGGGCGTTTCACCACCAAGAGATATGTTCGGTTTTTTCAACCAACGATGAAATTTGTCTTCCTCATTGTTAAATACTTTTGTTCCGTACGTCACGAGTGATTTTATTGATAACACCAACTCACTGTCGCGACTGCCTAACAAGGCATGTTCTCTTTTGCCTTTATTGTAGGACGTTTGAGGAATGCCTACAATAGCAAGCACTGACTTTACAGGTATATCAAGCATGTCGCCTACATGAACCAACTCTTCATACGATACTCCTTTTCGGATGGTTCCTATACGGTGCATATAGCTATCGTTTACCTGATAATAAGCGACAGGTTCTTCAAGCATTGTTCCTTGTGTGTCCTGTGCTTTCAGTATACTTTTTTTTGTCTTGAATGGACGTATGTTGGTTCGCTTATTCATATGATAATACTTTTGCTACAAAGATACAACAAAATTATTGTAATTGAAAATTATTCTGTATAATATTAAAAAACTTTCTATTCATTGACACTTGTATCTTCGTATTCCTCCCATTTATTTTTTAAACTAACCAAGATCTTCTTTCCATATACCCATCCTACTCCTGTAACTCCTCCCAAAAACACCCAAATTATTAATATCATCGCTCTTTTTGGTTTTGATTTTTCAATAGGCACAGTTACTGGTTCTACTATTGTAAACGCTGGCGTATCTCTTTTTACTTGAATTTTTGCTTGCTCCAACTGTCCTGCTAATTGTTGATAAATACCATTAGCTATGGTCATACGAGTTTGTACTTTTTGTAATACTACATTTGGTACATTACTGGTTATATTTTTATATTGATCGGATAGTTTGGCATATTCTATCTGATGTTGCTCTGCTTCGCGTTTTGCATTATCATAACGCTCCTGAATAAAATCCAACTCTGCTTGCGATTTCTCTACTTTATATGCAATAATATAATGTTGAAGTAAATTTTGTGCTTTTTGAGCCAATTCGGCAGTTACAAAAGGCTCCGGCATAGTAACGGATAAAGTCAAATAACCTTCTTTTTTTTCTACGGATAAGTTTATTCTTTCACTAAAGCCTTTTTTAAGCTCAAATTCTTGCTCAGTCATAGAAATAGGTTTGTCACTTATATCTCCGGGTAAAACAATTTCTTCAGGAGCTTTTCGTATTGCTGAAAGTAATAGTCCGGGTAAACCTATGGTGTATTTCTTTATTGTACCTAATACCGAAGGCTTTTTTATTTCGGTATAATATTCATAATAAGATACCGGTTTGTCTACCTCACTGAAATGTAAAGGAGTATACATTAATTCCAACATAAATGGAACAGATTGTACAATTTGGGGATAGATTATAGGTGATAGCTCTGCACTTTCAGCCATACCTAAATCAACACCGGCTAATGAAGCCAAGCCACTTAATTGTGAAGTTTTGCTTACATTCATTTGAGGTACCATTACAGTGCTTACTGTATATTCTTTGGGTGATAAGAGGGCAATCAATAAACCCAAAACTGCACCTACACTTAGAGCTATAAATATGGTTTTACGTCCTGCCCATAAGGTCTTGGCAATTGCCATCAAATCAATTTCGTCATCTTCGGAATTGTTCTCTACCTGAGGTGCATCGTAATATTCTTCTGAGTTAGTCATAAGAGGTTTTATTATAATCGTTGTAATAATAAAATAAGCGATAGCGTAGAAGTCAGCGTAGCCAAACTACGAGATAAAGTGCTCTCTAAATCTACTTTTTCTTTAGGTTCTGCCTCCTTGCGTATTTTTTCAGGATCCATTTGCAGGGTAATGGTAGATCCGGGCTGCACTGTAGGATAATCTCTGAAAAACCAGAAATGTTTGGTTGCTTCCATCTGATTATTGGCATGGGTAACGGTTACGCTGTTTTTGTTAGCATTTTTTTGGAAACCTCCTGCAAATTTGTGTATATACCACCTTGCCGACTTAGGACCCTGATACACCACATTTTTGATTTGATAATTTTCCGGTGTTTCTGAATATTGCGCCATACGTGTTCCGTTTTCTAAAAGAACCACCACATTTTCTGTACGGCGTATATTGATAACATCACCTTCAAATAAAATAGGATTATGATTGACTTTACTACCTGAGTTCATGGTCTTCTTTAAGTTGATACTTATAAAACCACGTTTATTATATGTACGTATCATCTGTGCTCCATATGGATTGGCATCATTAAGTAATCCACCGGCTTGTTTGATTACATCTTTTAAAGTGGTTTTATTATTCTCCAATACATAAGGACCTGGATATTTTACCTGACCATTTAATTCCACCACCCTTCCGGTGTTAAATTCGGGAGTCATACGTACTACCACCACATCATAGGGTTGTAGACTGAAATGTACAGGTTTGACTAATTGATAGCTACTATCCACCTCTATCGTTATAAGATCCATTTTAACAGGTTCTACAGGAGAAAGAATCTGTCTGAAAATCTCTACTCTATTAAATGCAGCTCCTACATTAAAGCCTCCGGCATTAACCAACAAGTCTTGCAAACTCATACTTGTATCGAAAGTATAGCTTCCTGGTTTTTTAACTGCACCTGCTACCCTTATTTCACCTATATTGGTATATGTAGAATTATCATAAATTCGTAATTGATCTCCGGGTTGTAATGCTATGTTCTGAGCCTGCTCCAACTCAATGCGAATATATTCCGTTTCTACCGGGTTTAATAGATTACGACGGAAGATATAAGCAATAGGATATACGCTGGGCTGCAACCCGCCTGCTGTTTCTATTGCCTCCTTAACACTTAGTCTGTCGGTAAAAGCAAAATTACGTGAAAATGGTTTACGCACTGCCCCTAACACGCTGATTTGATCTACATCGGTATAGCTGCTCTTATCGTAAATATTAAGTTGATCTCCGGGTTGTAAAGCTACATGCGCTGCACTGTCTAATTCCAAACGAATATATTCCACTTCAACAGGGTTTAGCAGATTATGCCTGAAGATATATGCTATAGGATAATGACCGGTGCGAAGTCCGCCTGCCATTTCGATAGCCTGATCTACTGTAAGCCTGTCGCCTAAAGCCATACTGCGCTCGAATGGTTGACGTACATGTCCTTGTACAGATAGAGTTCCTACATCACTATAAGTTGCCAAGTCAAGTATACGTATATGATCGCGCTCTTGCAGGCTGAAATCGGCTGCACCTTCATGACCGGGGAAAGCCAAGGTCAGTACTTCACGAGTATTATCGGGGCGCAGACGTTCCAATAGTAAGAAATCGGTTTTTGCACGAAATCCGGGTACTGCCGTTTGTAACAGTTTACTTAATGTTGTATTGGATGTCAAATCATATCTTCCCGGATAATAAACACTCCCTTCAATTTCCACATAACTTTCCATGGGTTTACTGATACTCTTTACACGTACCAAGTCTCCATCCATTAGGGCAACTTTGGTTTTACCTGCCAGTACTTCATTTAGTTTATATTCATAAAGTTTTTCTTCGCCTTGCTCATATCTTTGAATTTGTAGAAATTCAGGATAAGCATCCATATTCAATCCGCCTGCATAACGTATCAAACTTTGTAGGTCTTCATTATCTAACATTTCGTATGACATAGGACGTTTTACTGCTCCGTCTATGCTTACTAATTTCTGAGCTACAGGTACATACAAAATATCATTATTTTGTAGTTCAAACTCAAAGCGTTTACCCGGATTCTGCATAAACTCATACACATCCATTACACGTTTGGATTTATCGCGTATCAACTCGATGCGACGTACAGATCCTATTTCAGTCGGTCCGCCTGCTGCTGCTAATGCATTAAAAGCTGAGTTCAGCGCAGACAGGCTGAAACTTCCACTTAAGCGTGTTTCACCAAAGATATTCACCATGATGGTGCGTGCTGTTACTATAGTTACTGCCAATTGATCGGGGCGGAAACGATATGACTTACCTAAGTTATTGCTGATTGCAGAACGAGCTTGAGTTAAGCTGAGTCCTTTTAAGAAGATCTTCGGACTTCCGCTGGGTTGAATAGATCCGTCTACAGCAATACGTTGTTGTATATCAGTTTGAGAATCACCAAAAATACTGATATGGATTTCATCACCGGGACCAAGTATATAGCTATCAGGAGCTTGTGCGCCATCAGTAGTGCGAAATACATCCAAACTCTGATCTGTAAATAGCGAATGACCGTAAATCCTGCGTATACGTCCGGAACTGGCTTCTTGTGCTTCCTTCTCGGCAGCCGCTGCTTGAACAACCCTTTGTGCTGCTTCAGCCGCAGCTTCAGCAGGGGTAGTTTCAGGTAGTTCTATGTCATCATCTATCAGTGTATTGCTTCCGGCTTCTGATGCAACTGATTGTGCGGGATTTGTTCCTACATTAATCTGAATAGGTTGTGTAGCAGATTTTTTTTCTGCTTCTAATTCGTCTAATATTGCTATTACTTGAGATTGATAGCGAGGATAATCAGCGGGAGCGATATTATCAGGGTCAATTCCTCTTTCTAATAAACGTGTGCGCACTTCTTTCTCCTTCAAACCTCGCTTCTGTAGCTCACCTTGTGCCATATGCATTAAAGTAGACGATTGTGCTTGAACATTATTTTCAAGCCCCGGCAACTGCACAGGAAGTAATAAGAATAACAGAACTAATGTTTTAATATAAAGTTTCATATGTTTAAATAATGTGTTAATGTGCTAATATGTTAATGTGCCAATGTGTCGATTCACCAATCACCAATCACTTGTTCAGGGAATAAAATGTGATCTCCCGTTTTATTGTTGCTTTTAAGAAATAATATCGGTACAATTTCTTTGTTTTTGATAAAAGGCAATTTACTTGCATTGTCAGTCTATATAGCGGCGATGTACTAACGAGGATTAAGCCTTGCATTAACTGCTGAGATAAATCGCATTCTTCTAATTAATTATGGAGTACAAAAATAATGTTTCTGTTCCATAATTTTAAATATGATGTATATTATCTTCGTTTACTCTTATTTGAAATGAAATAAAATCACATTTCCACATTAGCATATTTCCATATTAGAACATTACCTCATTTCACAGCAAAGCCCCGTCAGTCCCATACGAACCAACCAGAGAAGCTTTAATTTTTAGTTTAAGATTTGTTGATATTTAATGATACGCTGCTCTGCAGCTAATATGTTCGCCAAACCAACATCCAGACGCACAATTTGTGCGTATCTACCAATCACCAATCACCAATCACCAATCACACCTTCACCACTCCATCCAGCATCACTTGCGCCTGTAAGCCTAAATCTTTAAGCAGTAATACCACATACTTCTTTTTAATCTTTATCACTTTTCCAACGGTGTCTTTAAGAGCACCGACTGCTATGCGGACTTCATCATCCAATTCTATTTTGCAGGCTTTGCCATTAGCATACTCAAGGAATTTGATAATAGCATTTATTTCCTTCTCTCTGATTTCAGTAGGCTTTCCTTCGAAATATATTATTCTTACCACACCCGGCATTTTTACTATATCATATAGTTTATGATGATAGGTATGTATAAACAGATATGAAGGAAATAGTGGCATTTCTACCATCTTAATGCGATCCGACCAGCGGCGCGGACTTAAATGTAAAGGCAGGTAAGTCTTAATTTGTTCGTCCTGTAATTTCTGATTTACTTGCTTCTCAGATCTTGGAGTTGTATAAATAACATACCATTTTTTTACTGCCGTCCTACTGCTTTGCTTTGTAGCCATATCCATATCCATAACCATATTTGCTTCCATACCTCTTCGATTCAATATCTACATCATTTATAACAATATATAGTTTTTGGAGCAAATCATCTTTTTTAATGCTGTTTAAATATTCCAAATTACGTTTATCTGAATAATTGGCACGACAAATATAGAGGGATAGATCGGATATCCTTTTTAGCAGAAAAGTGTCCGATACTGCTCCTATTGGTGCTGTATCCAATACTATATAATCGTATTGATTACGAAGTTCAGATAGTAAATCATCTAATTTAGTACTTAACATCAATTCGTTTGGATTAGGTGGAATAATACCCGCCGGCATTATATTTAAATTAGGGAATTCTGCATTTTGATGTATAAGTTTACTATAATCATTTTCAATGCCCGAAAGGTATGATGATAGTCCCGCCTGATCGGTAATGCCGAAATGTGCTGCTAACATTGGTTTGCGTAAGTCTAATCCTATTAATAAAACTTTACTGCCGGTAAGAGAAATGGATACCGCAAGATTAATACCTACAAAGGTTTTTCCTTCTCCCATCTGTGTGGAAGTTACAAGTATGACTTTTTCCTTAGGATGGTTCATTACAAACTGTAACTTGCTACGTAACAATCTTAACAGCTCCGAGTTTGCACTTGAGTTTGTTTGATGGTCGATAATTACATCTAAATCTTTTTGGTGAGTCAATTCTGCTATCACCGGTACATCTGTAAGTGACTCTAACTCTTTTCTGTCGACAAAAGTGGTTGTAAATAAGAATTTTAAATATAAAAATCCTATTGGTATCAATAAGCCTGCAAATAGAGCAATAAACATTATGATTGCCAATTTTGGTGCTATCTTGTCTGCTCCGTCAGGAGCATCCAACAATCGAGCTTTTGGGATTGTAATAGCCATACTCAGAGATGCTTCTTCTCGCTTTTGAAGTAAAAACATATATAAAGAAGCTTTTATCTCTTGCTGACGTTTTATTTCGAGAAACTCACGTTCTTGCTGTGGTATCTTTTTTAGTTGTGAAGTTAAAAATGCATTCTGATTTTCTAATTCACGTATGCTGATTTGTAAACCTTTGCGAGAAGTAGCTATACTGTTTTGTATGGATTGACGGCTTGATTGTATCTGTAAATCCATGGTCTGCAATGTAGGATTGTTGTGCGATGAACCGCTTGCTATTCTTTCTCGTGATACTAATATTTTATTATATTCCTGTATGACTGCAACTAAGCCTACGTCTGTCAAGCCAAGATTTGGTATCAATGCATATTTATTTGCCGGATCCTGAAGAAAATCTTCAATATATTCTATCAATTGTAACTGTATTTCATTTTCATTGCGTTTCTGGTCATATAAGTTACTTCTTTGTAGAAATAACTCTGCATCAGATTCTATATCAGTAAGTTTGTTTTGTTGTTTGTATGTCTGAAGATTTTGTTCGACATTAGTAAGCTCGTCAGTAAGTATAGCCAAACGGCCATCTATGAAAATTGCCGTGAAATTTGCTGATTTGTTGATTTGATCTATTGCATCCTGATTGTATAAATCTATCAATCGGACTAAGAAATCCTTTCCTTTCTGAATATTATTTTCAGAAATTGTAATTATAACTATGTCTCCTTTTTTGGGAACTTCAACAGACATTGCATTTGTCTGATAGTATTTTGCAACTGTAATTGGATTATCTATCTTTACGGATATATCCTCTTTAAGTATTTGTGTAGGATCTTTTAATGTAATATGAATTTTGCCTGCCTGAGTGGAGACAGTAGCAGGGAGTTGTGTGACTTTCAACGTAAATTTTTCTCTTTTTTCCTCTTTAAAAGTTGAACCTTTAATATAGTAGTATCCATCAGAATCATATGAAATCTTTAATTCAACAGGTCTCTCAATCAGTAATAAATTTTCGTAATCCATCTGTACTTCTATCGGACTTTCATTGTAGAGATCGATGGGTTTTAGATAAGATCTTTTCTCGTAAGAATAGTATAGTTGTAAATCATTTACAACTTTCTTAATTAACTCACCTGAATTAATAACTTGTTTTTCGTTGTATATGTTTGAAGAGTTGCTTGATATGCCATATGAATCTAATTGCTTCAATACAGAGAGCTGACTCATTTGCCCACCTGAAGAATTATCAGCAATAAGAACTGCTGATTTAAGCTGAAATGTATCACGCTGCATACGATAGGTTAATAATCCTGCAAAGATTAACACTATTGCCGACAACAATATCCAACGCCAATATGCACCATATCTCTCAAAAAGTTCACGCCAGTCGATTGGTTTTTCTATCCTTGGTTGGTCTATCCTGCTTATATTCATTTTAATATATTAATTACTAAGGTTGCTATTGATATTAACGTACCTACAATAGATATAGATATTGATTCGGCTGAGCTGATTGCCGATGAACGTGCTTTCGAATCGTTAGGCTCAACATATATCACATCGTTTTGCTGCAAATAGAAGTATGGTGAGTTTACTAAATTCTTATTGCGTATGTCTAACCGTACAGTTTCGCGATTGCCATCGTTTTCGCGTATCAGCAGAACACTATTTCTTTTGCCGTAAATTGACATGTCGCCTGCCAAAGCAAGAGCCTCCAAAATAGATAGCTTTTCGTTGTCGATAATAAACGAGCCCGGTCGCATCACCTCGCCCAATACCGATACTTTGAAGTTTAAATAACGCACTAATATAATAGGTTCTTCGGTAATATATTTAGGATAAACAGCTTCCTTGATTTTTTTCTCGAGCTCTAATTTTGTTAATCCTGCTGCTTTCATCTTTCCTATAACTGGAAAAGCCAGATTTCCTTCCATGTCAACAAGGAAATTTTGCATTCCCAAGCCATACGATAAATAGTTGCTGTTATTGCCGCTATATGTACTTGAAAAATCACCGGCAGGCACCAAAGGCAGATTGAAAGGCATTGCAGCCTCCGGAGTATTAGTGTTGATGGTTATCATAAATAAATCACCTACCTTGATAATTGGTGAGGGGATTGGTGATTGTACCGAATCCGGAAATTCAGCATCAGACCCCGATTGTTGCAAATAAGCCACCTTTTCGTATGATTTACATCCCGAAAGCAATACAACAACCAAAATAAAACCAAAATTTACTAACTTTCCAAAATTCATTTTTTATCGTTTAATGTTTATCGTTTAATGTTTAATGATACGCTGCTCTGCAGCTAATAACTCTCTACTCTCTACTCCATACTCTCTACTCCAAACTCCAAACTCCCCACTTCTCACTTCGCATTTCTAAACGCTTTCATCTTAAAAATTGTTCTCCAAATAATTGCTATATCCCAGTCTAACGACCAATTGTTAATATACTCCTTATCAAGCTCAACTCTTTTTTCCATTTTCCACAACTGCTCGGTTTCTCCTCTGAAACCTTCTACTTGTGCCCACCCTGTTATACCCGGTTTTACATAATGACGCACTAAATAGTCATCAATTAACTTTGTATATTCTTCTGTGCGCGCGAGCATATGCGGACGAGGTCCTACTACCGACATATCACCTTTTAATACATTAAAGAACTGTGGAAGTTCATCTATATTGCTTTTCCTGATAAACTTACCAATTTTTGTAATCCGCGGGTCATTATTCGAAGCTTGCTTCTTATCAGCATCCACATTGACAGCCATACTTCTGAATTTATAGCAGTCGAATGTAACTTTATTAACTCCTGTACGCTGTTGAACAAATAGAACAGGACCCTTAGAACTTAGCTTAATAAGCAAAGCAATTATTGGATAAAGCCACGAAAGCACAAAAGTAATTATAATTGTGGAAAAAACCACATCGAAAATTCGTTTCTTTATTTGATTTTCGATAGAATCCATCGGAATTAGTTGAGGATTGATTATAGTTACCTTATTTAGATATTCTACATCATACTCATCTTTATCGACATTATTCTCTTCAGGCACATAAAATAATCGTACACCTAATCTGTTACATGTATCTAATAAATCATTATTTAAGGTGTAACACGACTTTAATGCATCTGCATTTTGTATTGCTACAAATACTACCTGAATTCTATTTTCTAAAATAACTTTTTGTAATTCGTTTCTTGCTCCTAAGGTTAATTCACTGATAACATCATTGTTATCACTTATATATCCAATAAACATGTAATTCAGAATCGGATTTGACTTGATAATTTTTTCTACTTTGTTCATTGTACGGTTGTTGCCAACAAGTAATGTCCTTTTAACGCGCTTGTTCTTTAAATGAAAATACTTTACGGTGACAAAAAACAGGAAGTTAACTCCTAACTTCCCTACGATAAATATGATACTTGATACAAGAATGTAACCCCATAGATAGCCTACAATCGAAATAAATAACACAGTATTAAACGTCATTAATACCAAAAACATCAAAGAACGATTAAATATTCTTTTAAAACGAACTCTGAATCCTTTTTTTCTGAAGATGACTCTCTTCCTTATAAGAACAAACGCAAGAATCCACGAAAAATTTGATATAAGCAGTGAAAGATAAAAATGTTCCCTTACTATAAATGCATTCTTAAATAATAACAATGCACATAGAGCAAAGATTAGATTTATAAAGATTAAATCTATTACAACAGATATGTTTTGCAATTCATTTTCTCGGGTCCTCATACAATTTTTTTCTTGTATAAATAATGAAAACGAGTTAAAAAACGTATACTCGTTTCAATAAGTATGCAAAGATAATATTATTTGCGTATTTTTGTGCCTTAAATTACAAACAAAGTTAAAATAAATTTATTATGATAACTAATATTAATTTATATAATTATGGCATCAAGTCATATCTAACGTATGTATATGCTTTTTTGTTCATAGCCGGCAATATAATTTTACCTCAATTGGTGCATATAATACCGAATGGCGGTCCTATGCTTTTGCCGATTTACTTTTTTACTTTATTTGCTGCTTATAAATATGGCTTGGCTACGGGATTGCTGACTGCTGTTCTATCGCCTGTGGTTAATTCGCTTTTGTTCGGTATGCCTGTCCTTGCTTTTTTACCTGTAATCTTGGTGAAATCGGTATTGCTCGCTACTGTTGCTGCTTTAATCGCATCTCGTCAAAAGACTGTATCAATAATAAGTCTGCTAATTGTGGTTCTGTCATATCAGATTATAGGTTCTCTTGTTGAATGGGCTATTGTAAAGGATTTCTTTGTGGCTGTTCAGGATTTTAGAATTGGTATCCCCGGTATGTTGCTGCAAATTATAGGTGTATATTTGTTGTTAAAAATTATCAGAAAATAATCTTTGATGGCTCAACATTCTTTTGATGAGGTTCTTACCCGCTTTAGAGAAATTCCTTTTTCTGAGGATTTTGATATTATTGTAGCGATAGCTGATGGTGGCGTTATTCCTGCGGGTATCCTTAATCAGCGATTGAAAGTCAGGCTTGAAGTGCTGCGGATAAACTTGCGTGATAGCAATCATCGTCCGCTTTATGATAAGCCTAAGTTGTTGAGTCCGATTGATTTTGATGTGAAAGGAAAACGTGTGCTGTTGGTAGATGATCGTATTAAATCCGGTGCTACTATTAATCTGGCAAAAGAGCTTATGCATGAGGCTGCGGTTGTCAAAACATTTGCTGTAAACGGCAATGCCGATTATGCTCTATATAATGAAGATTGTTTTAAATTTCCATGGATATTTTAATTTTTAAAATAAAGACGTGTCACGATTTAAGTAAAGACGTGTCGCGACACGTCTCTACATAAACATTAAACACATTATTTTTATATGAATAAAATTCAAATTCACGATAAAACTTTCAGTCTTTCTATTTCAGAGGAGGAAATTCAGAATGCTGTAGCAAGGGTAGGTGAGGAGATAAACCGAGATCTTGCCGGCTCAAATCCTCTTTTTATTTGTGTGCTTAATGGTGCTTTTATGTTTGCCGGCGACTTGATGAAGATTGTGAATTTCCCATGCGAAATTACTTTTGTGAAGCTTTCTTCTTATGAGGGTTTGTATACAAGTGGTAATGTTAAGGAGGTTATCGGACTGAATGAGAGTGTGGTCGACCGTAATGTTGTTGTGGTAGAGGATATTGTGGATACGGGCATTACTATGGAGCGTATTATTGCGTCTCTTATTGCTAAAGGAGCAAAGAGTATAAAAGTGTGTACCTTCCTTCAAAAACCTGAGGCTCTTCAACGTGATATTGAGGTTGATTATGTTGCCATGAAAATACCTACTCAGTTTATTGTGGGTTATGGTTTGGATTATGATGGTTACGGTCGTAACTTAAAAGAAATTTATACTGTCTGCGAAGATTGATAAAGATTGGTTTAGTTTTTAAAATTATAATAGGTATAGTTTATTAAATAATGTTGAATGTGATAATTTTTGGTGCCCCCGGTTGTGGAAAGGGGACACAAAGTGCGTTAATTATCGATAAATTTAAATTGAAGCATTTTTCCACAGGTGAGGTGCTTCGTAAAGAGATTGATAATAAAACTGAAATCGGTGTCGAAGCGGACAGTTATATTTCGAGAGGACAGCTTGTGCCCGATGAGATGATTAATAAAATGGTTGCTCAAACTGTTCAGAGTCTGAATTCTACATATAATGGTATTATCTTCGATGGTTATCCGCGTACTGTTAAGCAGGCTGAAGAACTTGAAAAGATGATGAATGAGGTGGGTAGTTCAACGCATGTGTTGGTGGAACTCACTGTTCCTGATCATGAGCTTATTAATAGATTGCTGTCGCGCGGACTGACTTCCGGTCGGAATGATGATAATTTGGAGGTGATATCCAAAAGATTAGAAGTGTATGGAGCCAAAACTGCTCCGGTTATTGAGTTTTATAAGTCTTTGAATAAATATGTACCTATAGACGGACTTGGTTCGATTGAGGAGGTGAACGATCGTATTGTGAAGGCTATTGATGATTTGTATTAAAAGTGTGTAATATAGTGTTTTATGGCTGAATCTAATTTTGTTGATTACGTTAAGATATATTGTCGCTCAGGCAAAGGTGGTGCGGGTTCTACTCATCTGCATCGTGAGAAATTTGTGCCTAAGGGTGGTCCCGATGGCGGAGATGGCGGTCGTGGCGGACATATTATACTTCGTGGTAATCAGCATTACTGGACTCTTATACATCTGAAGTTTGCTCGTCATGTCTTTGCCGAAGATGGTGGTGCAGGCAGTCGCAGTCGCAGTTTTGGTAAGGATGGTGCCGATAAAATCATTGATGTTCCTTGTGGTACTGTTGTTCACGATGCCGATACGGGCGAGTTCCTGTGCGACATTACAGAACACGGTCAGGAGGTGGTACTGCTCAAAGGCGGTCGCGGTGGTCTCGGTAACTGGCATTTTCGCTCTGCCACAAATCAAACTCCACGATATGCACAGCCCGGCGAACCTCGTATAGAGAAAAATGTCATCTTGCAATTGAAGGTATTGGCGGATGTCGGCTTGGTAGGTTTCCCTAATGCAGGTAAATCAACTCTTTTGTCGGTGGTGTCGGCTGCTAAGCCTGAAATTGCTGATTATCCGTTTACTACCCTTGTGCCTAACTTGGGCATTGTGTCGTATCGCGATAATCGTTCGTTCGTTATGGCTGATATTCCGGGTATTATCGAAGGAGCATCGGAGGGTAAGGGACTTGGACTTCGTTTTCTTCGACATATAGAAAGAAATTCAATTTTGCTGTTTATGATTCCTGTTGATAGTGATGATATTAAAAAGGAATTTGCTATCTTGTCGACCGAACTTGAAACTTATAATCCTGAACTTTCAAAGAAACAGGTTATTCTGGCTATAACCAAAGCAGATATGCTCGATGATGAACTTATGGAGCAAATGAAAGAGGAACTGCCTGATGATGTGCGTTATGTCTTTATTTCTTCGGTTACCGGTTTGGGTATAGCCGAGTTGAAGGATTTAATTTGGGAGGAACTTAATAAGGAATCAAATAAAATTGTGGAGCTTGTGCATCGTCCTGTAACAGTATTTCCTAAAGGTGATGAGGATGATGAACTTGACGATGATATAACAGATGAAGATGTGCCTGATGGAGATGATTCTGAATATGATGAGGACTTTGATGATGATTTTAATGGTGAGGGTTATGATGACGACGATGACGATGAAGATATCAGTAAATATAAAGGTATTGGTTGGGACGATATGTAATTTATAATGCTTGATCAATCGACTATAGATAAGATTCATGATGCTGCGGTTATTCAGGATGTGGTATCGGATTATGTTACGCTGCGTAAACGTGGTGTCAACTTAATCGGACTATGTCCTTTCCATAATGAAAAAACTCCTTCTTTCAGTGTTTCTCCTGCAAAAGGTATTTTTAAGTGTTTCGGTTGCGGTAAGGGTGGTAATTCTGTGCATTTCATTATGGAGCACGAGCAACTCAATTATTATGAGGCACTTAAATTCTTGGCAAAGAAATATCATATCGAATATGAGGAAAGAGAACTGACGGAAGAAGAGAAGAATATTCGCAACGACCGTGAAAGTATGTTTCTTGTCAACGAGTTTGCTCAGCAGTATTTTTCAAATATTCTTCATAATCATATCGATGGTAAATCTATTGCCATGTCTTATTTTAAAGAGCGTGGTTTTAGAGAAGATATTATAAAGAAATTTCAGCTTGGGTTCAGTCTTGATAAGAGAGATGATTTTACTCAAGAAGCTATCAGTAAGGGTTATAACAAGACTTATTTAGTTAAAACCGGACTTAGCTTAGAATATGAAAACGGTCAGCTTACCGATCGTTTTCGTGAGAGGGTGATGTTTCCTGTTCACTCTATTTCAGGTAAGGTGGTGGCTTTTGGAGGTCGTATCCTGCGCAAACAGGATAATATGGCTAAATATGTCAACTCGCCTGAGTCGGAAATTTACCATAAAAGTAATGAGTTATACGGAATTTACTTCGCTAAAAAAGCTATCGTAAAGGAAGAAAGATGCTTTTTAGTCGAGGGCTATACTGATGTTATTTCCATGCATCAGAGTGGGATTGAGAATGTTGTAGCTTCTTCGGGAACTGCTCTGACTGCGGGACAAATTCGTATGATTCATCGCTTTACCGAAAATGTAACTGTAATCTACGATGGTGATGCTGCGGGTATCAAGGCTTCTTTGCGTGGTATAGATTTGCTGTTGGAGGAGGGTTTGAATATTAAGGTGCTGCTCTTACCTGATGGTGAAGACCCTGATTCATTTGCACGTAAACATAACTCTTCTGATTTTATTGAGTTTGTTACGCAAAATTCAGTTGACTTTATGCGTTTTAAGACTAATCTGTTGATGACTGATGCAGGTAAAGATCCGATAAAACGTGCGAATTTAATTCTTGATATAGTGAAAAGTATTGCTATAATTCCTAATTCGGTTATCAGAGCTGAATATGTGAAGGAATGCAGTACGATGTTGCAGGTTGATGAGGCTATGCTATATCACGAAATCAACAAGTTGAAGAAGAAGAGCGAAACCGATTCGGCTCAAATTGCTACTAAAACTCCGGAAGCAGCAGAGACTTCAAATGCTCCGGTTGTTGCATCTACAACAATAAATCAATCGAATTTATATGTTCAGGAGGAAAGAAATATCTTACAAACTCTGATTCGATATGGTAAGATGAAAATGGTAGATCCAAGTGTGAAGAATTCTGCTGATGAGGCTTGGATAGTTGCAGATTTTATTTTTGAGGAGTTGAATCAGGATCAGTTGATGTTTAGTTCGGATTTACATCAGTTGCTTTTAAAAGATTACGAAAATAATTATAAAAATGATGATTTTGATGCTGAAAAGTTTTTTCTGTATCATTCCAATCCTGATATAGTGAGACTTACGGCAGATTTGATTACAGATAAATATGCACTTAGTAAGATTCATGCAAAAGTGAAAAAGATAGAAAGTGTTGCTGATAAATTGCATGAGCATGTGCCCCGCGTGGTTTATGAGTTTAAAAATAAACTGCTTCTCGAAATGATTAAAACGAAGTTATTGCAACTGAAAGAGGCTTCTGAAACAAATAATTCGGAACGTGTAGATGAAATAATGCAAGAGCTTTCGGTTATGGAGAAAACCAAGAAGGATTTGGCTAAGCAGTTGGGGGAGAGGATAATCATAAAACTGTAGATTACGGTATTTCATAAATGGCAAACTGCGGCGTTGCTTTCGGAGTTCGGTCTCGGTCACATACTTCAGTATGCTCCCTCGTCCTCATCCTCAGCGCCTTGCATTTTATCCATTTCTGAAACACCTTAAGGGTGATATTTAGAGTGAGGAGTTGGTGAATGATGATTGGTGATTGGTGGTAGAGACGCCCAATTTGGGCGTCTCTACATAAACATTACACCATAGACTATTGACCATAGACTATTGACCATAGACTATAGACCATAGACTATAGACCACATTAGCACATTGGCATATTAGCACATTAATCACATTAACACATTATTAAACACTGTGATTCTTTTTAATGAAATAATATTCGGTCCGGTTCGTAGTCGCCGCTTAGGTGTCTCGCTGGGGGTTAATCTGCTTCCGGTGGATGCTAAAATTTGTTCGTTCGATTGCATCTATTGCGAATGTGGCTTTAACACAACTATCAAGGAATCGCCCATACCAACGCGGCTACAGGTCTACGAGGCTCTTGAGACAAAGTTGCAAGAAATGGTGACTGAGGATTTATATCCCGATAATATAACTTTTGCGGGTAATGGTGAACCAACGCTTCATCCTCATTTTGAAGGTATAATCGATGATACTATTGAACTTCGCAATCGTTATTGTCCAAAAGCCAAAGTTAGCGTACTGTCTAACTCATCTCGTATGCATAAGACTTCGATTTTCAATGCACTATTGAAAGTGGATAGTAATATCTTGAAATTTGATTCGGCTTTTGATGAGACAGTCAGGCGACTTGACCGTCCTGTTGGGAAGTATTTTAATGTTGCATGGCAGATTGAGCAATTGAAAAGATTTGAAGGTAATTTGATAATTCAGACTATGTTTTTGCGTGGAATCTTGGATGATGGTGTAATCGATAACACAACCGAAACGGAACTTAATGCGTGGTTAGATGCTCTAAAAATTATCAAACCTCGACAGGTTATGATATATACTATAGATAGGGAAGCACCGACTAAAGGGTTGGAGAAAATTTCACTTGCCGAGCTTAATCGAATTGCCGATAAAGCTAAGGCTGAAGGGTTTGATGTAATGGTTAGTGATTAGTGATCACCAATCACTAATCACTTATTAAAAAATTATGGCAAAAATTATTCTTGAAGATATGGAGTTTCACGCTTATCATGGCGTTTATGATTTTGAAAAAACCGAAGGGAATACCTTTTTGGTCACGGCGGTAATGGATATTGATATTCAAAAGGCGGGTGTAACCGACAATCTTGATGATACCTTAAATTATCAATCGGTTTACGATGTTATCAAATCAGAAATGCTTATTCCATCCGACTTGATAGAACATATATCTCAAAGGATACTTGGTGCACTAAAAAAACAGTTTCCACAAATTAAGCATCTTACAATTTCCCTGTCGAAGCTTAATCCTCCACTTGGCGGCAAAGTTGAGAAAGTAACTGTGGTTGTGGAGGGATGAGGATGTGTTTATGATTTGGCTTGCTTTTGTGGTATCACGACTTAGAAGTTAATTTCATCTCAATCCACTTTGTAAAATCAAAAACATTGATAAGCTGCATTTCAAATTTATCATTACGGATTTCATGTAATTTTGGTTCGGTTTTATTCCAAAGATGCAACCTTTGAGCCTTATTCAACTCATCAGGAGTTTTACTTATTATTGATAATACCAATTGTTCCAATTTAAAAGTTTTGTCATTATTTTTGATTCCCCTTTTAATAGATCTGATTTCAAACTCAATATAATCAAATTCTTTTTGCTCATGTAAAATCATTAAATGTATAAGTCTAATTGTCCTATATGCAGCTAATTGAAAAATTTGTCTTTCACTCTGCATAATTTGAGTAGTTATTTTTCTGGCTTTTGAATATTCTTTTAATCCAAAATGGGTGATAGATATATATAGTTGAATTTGTATCTGTTTATCCGGATTTAAAAAATTTATTTTGTCGATTATACTTTCTCTATTAGAGCTTATTATTGCTTGTGCTCCTTTGAAATCCCATCTGTCTATAAATGGCAATAATTTATATAAGAATACAACACTATCTATCTGCAGTTTGAAACTAACAGATGAACTTTCTAAATCATTTAATTTATCGATAAAGTAAGTCATTTCATCATAATTGCGTATTGAACGGAGAGTTTTCAATACGCCCTCAATCGTATCTAAATAATACATAGGCGGATTGCTAAGCAAATGCATATTTTGTTCAAACACATTATTAAGTTCATAGTATGAATTAAGAGCAGATTTATAATCTCCTACATGAACTAAATAATTAGATTGAAATAATTTATGATTTTTCTGTATGTCAAAGTTTTCAAATCCCGAACTTGAGACTATACTCATTTCACTCACTACTAAGTCATTCAGATCTTGCTTTTGTGTTTGTGATCTTACAGGTCCCTTATGCAGTATCCTGTATTTCAATAGTTCATATAGAGAAGCGTGTTCGTTTAGCTTTCTGATTTTTTTGATGGTGTCATTTACTTTAAATTGCTTATTTAATAATTCTTTCTCGGTAATATCAGGGAAGTTTAGACTGAGTAAATAGTCGAGTTCCATTTTTTGAGCAATAAACAGTATAGAGTAATTTTCATAATATAACGCATCAGTTTGTATTTTTGTAAGTAACTGAAAACATTCGTTGTAGATTGATTTTTCATATAGGAGCTTAGCATTCATTAACATGTTAAATAATGTGTAATAACTATCCTGGTTAATTCGTAATTGATTAAGTATTGTAAGTAAAGTGTCGAAAAGATAATTTACAGAAGTGTTAAATGCAGCTTTAGGTCTGATTTTTTGAAATTCTGATTTTACCTTTTGAGTATTCATATTTTGATTACTCGAAATTAGCTTATATAAAGCTGAATAATCTGAATCATTATCATATGGAAAAATAACGGTTGAAATTTTTTTCTTTTCTGCTTTTGAAAGAGAATCGATGAGCTGTATTAAAGATGATAATCGAGACATAATCAAATAATGTATTTATGTTAACAATGATACAAAGTTAATAAATATATTTGTAATTATTATAATGGCTGATTTGATGTATTTGTAATTGTCTGATTATAAGTTTTATGTGTCTATATGTGAGTTTGATGTGTAATAATATAATTGTTATTTATAACAAAATGTGGTTTTTTATTCAATATAAAGATATTTATGTTTGCATTGAGTTTTAGGCATTAATCAAACACTTAATCTAATTTTCATGAATACAAAAAGCATTGTTGTAGTAGGTAGCTGTAATACTGACATGGTTATAAAGTCAGATCGTTTGCCGGTTCCCGGAGAAACTGTTCTGGGAGGTGCATTTATGATGAACCCCGGAGGAAAGGGAGCAAATCAGGCAGTTGCAATAGCTCGTTTAGGAGGAAATGTAAAGTTTGTAGCAAAAACAGGAAACGACCTCTTTGGAAAACAAGCAGTTGAATTATATGAAGAAGAAAATATAAACACAGATTATATGTTTTCTGATAATAACTTACCTTCAGGAGTTGCATTAATAATGGTTGATTCACATGGTGAAAATTGTATTTCTGTAGCTTCCGGTGCTAATGCTAATCTAACAACTAAAGATATTGATAAGGCTCGGCAAGTAATAGAATCATCTGATATTTTGCTGATGCAGCTTGAAAGTCCGATTGAGACGGTTGAATATGCTGCTAAAATAGCAAATGAGAAGGGTGTCAAGGTTGTTCTAAATCCTGCTCCGGCTGCATTTCTCCCCAATGAACTGTTAAAGTGTTTATACACAATTATTCCTAATGAAGTTGAAGCCGAAATGCTTTCGGGAATAAAGGTTAGTGACTTAGAATCTGCCAAACAAGCAGCAGATATCATATCGTCTAAAGGAGTTTCCGTAGTTATTATTACTATGGGAGCCAAAGGTGCAATAATAAAAGAAGGGGAAAGTTTCACATTTGTTCCGGCTAATAAAGTCAATGCGGTCGATACCACTGCTGCCGGAGATACTTTCTGTGGTGCCTTTTGTGTTGGCTTATCAGAAGCTATGTCAACAGAAGATGCGGTTAAATTTGCAACAAAAGCTGCAAGTATAACCGTTACACGAGAAGGAGCTCAAGTGGCGTTGCCATATAGAGAAGAAGTTAAATTTTAATTTATTAATTCATTTTTTATTAATACCATGTTTATTATCAGTAGTTATTCATTAGCTGTCTTGTTTTGTGTTATAACAATGATATGCTGGGGTTCGTGGGCTAATACTCAAAAGATGGCAAGTAAAACTTGGCGTTTCGAACTATTTTATTGGGATTATGTGATTGGTATCCTTCTTTTGTCTATTGTAATGGGATTTACCATAGGAAGTATTGGAGATTCCGGACGAGGATTTATAGAAGACTTACAACAAGTAGAGAGTACTAATTTTTGGAGTGCCTTTACAGGAGGTATTATCTTTAATATTGCAAATATTTTATTATCGGCAGCTATTGCTTTAGCCGGTATGGCGGTAGCCTTTCCGCTGGGAGTGGGTATTGCGTTGGTGTTAGGGGTTATTGTCAATTTCATTGGTGAACCTAAAGGCGACCCCATTATTCTTTTTTTGGGAGTAGCCTTGATTACTGTAGCTATTATATTAAATGGTATTGCAGCGGCTAAAAAGGGTTCTGACCAAAGCGGTCAAAGTAAAAAAGGAATTATCGTAGCACTGATTGCCGGTGTGTTGATGGCATTCTTCTTCCGCTTTGTAGCAAGCTCTATGGATTTACAAAACTTTGTAAGCCCTGAAGTAGGTAAAGCAACACCTTATTCAGCCTTCTTTATTTTTGCATTAGGAATATTCATTAGCAATTTTATTGTAAATACGGTGGTGATGAAAAAGCCATTTGTTGGTGCACCCGTATCGTATAAAGAATATTTTAAAGGGTCATTTAATACACATTTAATTGGAGTATTTGGTGGTGTTATCTGGGGTATCGGTACCTTGTTCAGCTATATAGCCTCTGAAAAGGCAGGTCCGGCTATATCGTATGCATTGGGTCAAGGAGCACCTATGGTAGCAGCTATCTGGGGTATCTTTATCTGGAAAGAATTTAAAGGATCGACGCGAGCAATCAATATCCTGTTAGCATTGATGTTCGTATTCTTTATTGCAGGACTTGCCGCTATCATTATGTCTGGAGCAAATTAAACTGGATCTGTCGGGTTACGACTGTTTGATTTTTAGTTGTAATCTGCTTTTACGTCTACAGAATTATTAACATGTAAGGCTGCAATCACAGCCATATCCGGTATAACTATATATGCATCATTTTCGGAACTATATAATAAGTCTATTCGTGTTATTTGCTTTTTCTTGTGTGGAAGAGGAAAATAATATAGGTATTATAGTTCCTCAACCAAACGATACTACTACCCATGAATACATGAATGGGATAGAGCCTGAGGTGTATGTTGATGCGGGTGTTCCAATCTCTGATATTTATGAGATTTCAATATTGAAAGGCGATAAGAAAGAAAAGGTAGTTGTATTTCAAAGTACTTGTCCTGAGTACGAAGCAGGATACATGAATATGGCTGAAAATGACAAGTTTCCCTTAGATATTTTTAAAGATAGAACCATCAGTTGGGTGAATTTCTCTATGGAGGGAACAGTTACGGTAGAAGTAAAAGTTATTTCTGCAAAAATATCTACAGGGTCTGAAACGAAAGTATTGCCATCCCGGCACCGGATTACTCCTGCTACGAGTGGCAATATTATTTCGTTTACCCTTTCCAAGCCCGGTCAGTATTCCTTGGAAGTCGGTGCTACCGGCTATAAAAATGGCTTAATCATTTTTGCGAATCCGAAAGAAACGGATGTACCTGATAAAAATGCAACCGGAACTAAGGTGTTGGAAAATGCAACAAAAGATACGCTGAGGCAGATAGGGCAATCCATTAATACCTTGTATTTTGATGCCGGTTTGCATGATATAGGTGTGTATCAAGTGCCTTCGAACATTAAGAATATCTATTTAAAAGATGGAGCTTGGGTATATGGAAGTCTGTTGATGGCAGGACGACCCGATGTTAAGATTTACGGTCGCGGTGTGCTTTCTTCCGGAAGACTCAATTACCGTGAATCCCATTGCATTGAAGCTATCAGTGGTAGCGATCGCATTCATTTGGAAGGTATTGTAGTGGCTGATCCCAAGTATTTTGCCGTGCGGTTGATAGGAAAGAATAATACCGTAAAATGGGTGAAAATAATCGGTGGTTGGGTATATAATTGTGACGGCATTGCAGCCTATGAAGGTTCTACCGTTTCCAATTGCTTTATTTGGGCAAACGACGATGCCATCAAGATTTATAGAAACAATATCACTTGGTCGGATATAGTGGTTTGGCAACTCAATAATGGGGGCATCATTCAAATGGCATGGACATCTTCCAATGCTACCAACGTAAAGATAAGTAGAGTAGATGTGTTGCATGCCGAATGGAATAAACCCGGATTTAACAGAGGATTGCTCAATTGCATCGGAAATTACTATCGAGAACGAGATGATGTGTCGGGATTGCAAAAGGACTGGGTAATAGAAGATGTAGTTACGGAAAATGCAGTACCGGTGGTGTTTAACATCACTCCCGATAATTTTACTCCGAATAAAATTCAAGGATTGACTCTGAAAAACTGGAACGTAAAGATGACCATGGATACAGCGTTTGAAAATGAAATTAAAGGTAAGATACCGGCTAATTCGAATATAAAACCGGAGGAGTATTTCACAGGATTTGTATTTGATAATGTGGTATTTAACGGCGTGAAACTAACAGCAGCCAATTGGCTGATTATTACCAAAACACAGGTGGAGAATTTAACGAATCCAATATTTAAATAATCTCACTTTTAGATTTTCGTATGATACCGACAAAAAGACATAGTAGTTTGATGATGATAATGCTGTATTGCGCTTGTCTTCCATTAGCTTGCATGAATTATTATGTAAGCTCTGTAGATGGTGATGATACTGCCGATGGATTGACTGTGTCCACGTCTTGGAAGTCGATGGATAAGCTGAATACTGCCGTGCTTCAACCCGGCGATTCGGTACTCTTTGCACGTGGGTCTCACTATGAGAAAACTTTCTATGTTTTACAATCCGGTACAGCCGAAAATCCGATTGTAATTAGTGCTTATGGAGATGAGTCTTTACCCGCTCCGGCATTTACCAATAAGGTATTCGAACAAGATAACTTTGGAAATTGCATCCGTGTGAAAGGAAGTCACATCATCATCGAAAACCTGTACTTTCATGAAACCACGATTTATGTGGATGGTAACTATGTAACCGACGGCGGGTGGGCAGTGTGGGAAATGGGTGCTTTGTATTTGGATAAAGGTTCGCAACATTGCATCGTGCGTAACAACGAGTTTTACGATTGTCCGGCAGCCATCCGTACCTATTGTGAGTATTCCTTGATTACCCATAACTACATCCACGATTGCAACCGCGTAATGAAAGAATGGAATTGGGGTCCCTTGGGAATTTGGTTTGGAGCCGATAATCAGGAAGCCAGCTACAATCGTATCATTAACTACAGTGCAGTGGACGAACGTATCGGTTGGGCAGGTAATTCAGAAGGCGGTGCCGATGGAGGTGCTTTTGAGGTGGATGATGCGCGTTACCCTAAGTCGAACATACATATTCATCACAACTACACGCGTGATTGTCAAGGCTTTTTGGAAGTAACGTGGACGGATGTATTGCAGAACCCGGACTATAAAGATTTTAAAATCCATCATAATATTGCCGATGATTATCAAACCTTTACTGCTGTATGGCAAGGCAAGAATTTCAGCATAGAAAATAATACGATAGTACGACGTAAGAAGAATGCAGTGGATTGGGGTGTATTTAATATCACAGGTAACGATACCAAAAATTATATCCGGAATAATATCATTGTAACGGAACAGAATATACCTATTTTCAATACAGGAATTAATACTACCTCTTTCCCGAAAAATATTATAGAGAATAATTTATACTTTGCCGCTTCAGGTACCATCAACCTTGGTAAGGAAGGTCCCGGAAAGAGCTTAGTACAAGGTAATCCTTTGTTTGTGAACTATGCAGGTGCACTCCATCCGGAGGATTATGTGCTGCAACAAGGAAGTCCGGCAGTTGGTAAAGGACAAAGCTTAGGATATCTCTTGGATTTCTTTAATGATCCGATACCTACTGATAAAACGCCTGATTTAGGTGCCATTCAAAGGCAGGATGATGCCAATGCGCTTTTGGGTCTTACTTCCGAAGGAGTGAAGATACATAGAGTCAATGATACGCACATTCTAATTCAGAATCAAGGTTTTTCAAATGAAGCATATATCTATAACCTGTCCGGCATGTTGGAAAAGACTGTGAGTTTACAAAACGGGAGTAATTGGATACAGATGTCGAATCATCAACTACATATAGTACATGTAGTTGGTACAAAAGGAAGAATTATATGAGAAGAACAACATTAAAATGGACACTTACACTCTTGGTATGTATGGTACTGCCTACAGGCTGTGTACTCAACTCAGCAACCAAATATCCTACGCAACATACCCTATCCGTAGAAACTTTGCAAGATAAGATTAAAGGGGGATGGGCAGGTCAGGTGATTGGTGTAACTTACGGTGGACCCACCGAGTTTCGCTATAAAGGTACGATGATACAAGATTATCAGCCCATTGTATGGTACGATGGCTATATCAAAAAAACGATGGAAGAAGATCCGGGTTTGTACGATGATTTGTACATGGACCTAACCTTTGTAGAAGTGTTTGAACGCTTGGGTTACGATGCGCCGATAGATTCCTTTGCGCATGCCTTTGCTCACGCAGGATACAAGCTATGGCATGCCAATCAGGCGGCACGTTACAACATTCTTCAAGGGATGAAAGCACCGGATACGGGTCATTGGTTGCATAATCCACATGCCGACGATATTGATTATCAGATTGAAGCCGACTTTGCAGGCTTGATGTCGCCGGGAATGCCGAATAATGCTTCTGACATCAGCGATAAGATAGGTCATATTATGAACTATGGTGATGGCTGGTACGGAGGAGTTTACGTAGGTGCTATGTATGCCTTGGCATTCGTCTTTGATGATATCAATACTGTGGTGAACGAGGCATTGAAGACCATACCTGTGCAGAGTGATTTTTACAAATGCATGCAGGATGTGATACAATGGCACAAGCAATATCCGAACGATTGGAAGCAGACTTGGTTTGAATTGGAAAAGAAATGGTCGTCGGAAATAGGTTGCCCCGATGGTGTGTTCGATTCCTTTAATATCGATGCAAAGATTAATGCTGCCTATATCCTGTTAGGACTTTTATACGGTAATGGCGATTATGGTAAAACCCTTGAAATTTCGACGCGTGCCGGTCAGGATTCGGATTGCAACCCGTCCAATGCCGGAGGTATATTAGGTACGATGTTGGGGTACAGCAATATCCCTGAATATTGGAGAATGGGATTGAAAGAAGCGGAAGATTTGGATTTCAAATACACGGATATGTCCTTGAATAAGGTGTATGAAATAGGCTTGAAGCATGCCAAAGACATGATTGTGCGCAATGGAGGCAAGGTAGATGCTAAACAAGTGACCATCAAGGTGCAACAGCCTGAAACCGTGCGTTACGAAAAAAGCTTTGAAAACATGCATCCCATCGAATTGAGGGAGATAAAGCAAAATATAGCGAATGAATTGGTAATTGAGTTTGAAGGAACCGGCTTTGTATTGAAGGGTGCAGCACGAAAAGTCAATGCCAATGCACCGGAAAAGGTTCTCAACGCTACCCTCTATATCGATGGAGAAGAAGTAGAGAAAGCATTGTTCCCGACCGACTTTACAACCCGTCGCTTAGAGCTATTCTGGAAGTATCAATTACCCCAAGGAAAGCATACTGTGAAAATAGTAGCAGATGATTTACCGAAAGGATATTATTTACGGGCACTCAATTGCCTGATATATACCGATGAAAGCCATTAGGCTATACCTATTCAGTTATAAGATGCTGCTTATTTCTGAAGATATAAAAACTGATAGACAAGTTTATAGGACCATAGAAAAATAAAATGTAAACGTATGAGAAACATCCTGAATGTATTTTTATTGTTTCTGGTTTCTTTCTTTTCCAAAGGAGCCACTAAAAAAGCGAATGTAATAGTTATTTTGTCGGATGACCAAGGTTATGGCGATTTCTCGTGCCACGGAAACCCCATACTGAGAACACCCAACTTGGATAAGATGCACGATGAGGGAGTACGGTTCAGCAATTTTCATGTATCGCCGCTCTCTACACCTACACGTGGACAGTTACTCACCGGCTTAGATGCCATGCACAACAAGGCAAGTACCGTACTTAACGGAAGCTGTATGATGCGTAGAGACATCATCACCATGCCCGAAGTGTTTAAAGAAAATGGGTATCAAACCGGTATCTTCGGAAAATGGCATTTGGGAGATAATTATCCCGACCGTCCGATGGACAGAGGATTTATTAAATCTCAATGGATAAAAGGCTGGGGATTACTTTCGGAAATGGAGTTCGACAACGATTATTACCGCACGCGCTATATGGATAGTCTGACGGTAGTTCAATCCGAGTTGTATTGTACCGACCTGTGGTTTAAAAATTCGATGGAATGGATGGAAGAAAAGCAGGATAATGATGAACCTTTCTTTACCTACATTGCCTTGAATGCTCCGCACGGACCTGTGTATGCACCCAAAGAAGATTACCTCTCGTATTGCAAGACCTTGGACGAAAAGACCGCCCAATTCTTAGGGATGGTACAGAACATTGATAAGAACGTAGGTAAATTGATGCAATGGTTAGATGCAAGAGGACTGAAAGACAATACCTTAGTGGTATTTATGAACGACAATGGGGGAACAGGTGGTGTAGACGTGTTTAATGCCTATATGCGCGGACAAAAAGGGGATATCTATGATGGCGGTCACCGTGCAGCTTGCTTTATCCAATATCCCGAAGGCGGATTTGGTTTGCCTCGAACGATAGATGCAGCAGCAGAAATTCAAGATTTGCTCCCTACCTTTATTGATTTGTTCGGCTTAGAGTTAGATTCTCAGCATCAATTTGATGGGGTGAGCTTGAAGCCGGTATTGAAAGGTCAAGCACTTGCCGATAGGAAGTTTGTGGTGCAGATAGGTAATCACGTAAATCCGGCCAAGTACAATTCGGCAGTGGTATGGAATAACTGGCGATTAGTAAAACAGGATGAACTCTATGATTTGACCAATGACCCGGGACAACAAACCAACGTGGCTTCTCAACATCCCGATATTGTGAATGAGATGAAGAATTACTACGAAGGATGGTGGACTACGGTAAATGATCCCAATGAAACATTTATTCCGTTGGTAGTAGGAAATCCAATCTCGAATCCGGTGATTTTAGCCAGTTCCGACTGGATAGGTACCGGTCCTAATACCCAGTGGAATGTTGCCTTAGCCAAAGACGACCCGAATGGATACTGGATTATCGATGTAGCAACAGCAGGTACCTACCGTTTGGAGCTAAGCAGGTGGCCCTTCCACCTCAATCGACCTTTGTCGGAAGTAGGTCCTTCGGTAGCTGTGGGCGGTACAAGCATTCGTCCGGGTAATTCGCTTGCCATCAAGGCGGGAGCTGTTTCACTTAATAATCAAGCTGCTGTAAGTGCAAATGCTGCTGCCAATGCTACCAAGATTACGATTGAAATAGATATGCCTCAGGGTATTAATACCTTAAAAGCCTTCTTTAAAGATAAAAGCGGGGCGTATTTGACCGGAGCGTATTATGTACGAGTTGAAAAAATTTAAACGAATTCAAATCTATTCAGTATGAACAAGATAATGCCTATAAAACATATTTTCCTACTTGCTTCGTGCTTGTGGCTGATGCATGGCTTAGCCTTAGGACAGGCAGTAAGCGGTAAAGTTACCGATGCAGCTACCCATGAAGAATTAATAGGTGCTACGGTGATGGTGAAAGGTACTACTACCGGGTCTATCACTGATTTTAACGGAGTGTACCGTATTGATGCACCCAAGGGAAGTACTTTGGTGGTGAGCTATATAGGGAAGGAAAGTGTGGAGATTAAAGTTACTTCCAATAAACACGATGTGGAACTTAGAGATAATTCTTTCTCTATAGATGAAGTTGTTGTGGTAGGCTATGGTACACAGAAAAAAGAAAGTGTGGTGGGAGCTATAGCTAATATTAAAGGTGATGATATAGCTAAGATTTCTGGTGTAACTAATGTTTCCAATGCACTTTCAGGAATGGTTCCCGGACTTACTACCTTGAACTATAGCGGTAAACCCGGTCAAGATGATGCACAATTACTCATCCGTGCCAAATCGACATGGAACGGTATGGAACCGCTTATTTTGGTAGATGGTATTGAGCGCGATATGAATAATTTGGATGCCTTTGAAATAGAAACCATCTCTGTATTGAAAGATGCTTCCGCCACTGCCGTATTTGGGGTACGAGGAGGTAATGGGGTTATCTTGGTAACTACCAAAAGGGGTAGAGAAAGTAAGCCTAACCTTCGTGTAAATGCCAACGTAGGGATGAAAACGGTATCTAAAATGCCTGAATTTGTTAACTCATATGAAGCACGCTGGATGCGGAATCAAGCTATCGAAGCACAGGTACCTGTTGACCCGACTACATGGGGATATATCACTCCGGTAGCTGAACTAAAGCATTTCAGAGATCAAGATTTACCATATCAATTTTCTGATATAGATTGGAGAGATGAAATGCTGAGAAAGCAAGTGTGGTCACAAAAGGTAAATTTAGATATCCGTGGAGGTACCAAATTTTTGAAGTATTTTAACTCTATATCGTATTTATATGATGGTGACGTATTAAATTCCCATGATTTCGGTCAAGGCTATATTCCGAAAAACGATTATGCACGGTTTAACTTCCGCTCCAATTTCGACTTCCAACCTACTCCTACAACAACATTCAGTGTAGATATAGACGGAGCTTCAGGGAAAGAAAATTCGATGGGTGCCGAAGCCTACTTGATATGGCCTGGTGTTTATGGAAAAGGTCCAGACGATTATCCCATTAGATACGAAGACGGTACCTTTGCTAATAACTTGGCAGGTTACAATATGGAAAATCCGGTTGAGTTATTAAATTATGGAGGTATGACTACCAATACACGAACAGATATTAATACCACATTTTCATTCAAACAGCAACTCGATTTTGTGACTAAAGGATTAACCTTGAATGCAAGAGTTAATTTTCAAAATTATTATTTTTCTGAAGGTCCCAATATAGCAGCATCGCGCATGGCAACAAAATACATCGATTGGCGAAGTGGTAACGAAGTGTGGAATTATCCTACAGCTTATTTGAATTCAAAACATGGTTTCGACTTTATTACACAAAAGCCGTCTATTACATCAGAAACAGCTAAGAACAATGTATATCAGAATTTGATGTATCAGACATCATTGGACTATTCAAGAAATTTTAAAGGTGGTCATGATGTAACCGGACTGTTCTTGTTTAAACGACGTGAAAGTTCTACCGGAGCAAACTTCCCTTCTTATCGTGAAGAATGGGCTGCCCGTGTGACTTATGCTTATAAAAATACCTACCTGTTTGAAACTAACGGAGCCTACAACGGTTCGGAAAAGTTCGACAAAGGACATAAGTTCGGATTCTTCCCCTCCTTGGCTGCCGGTTGGGTTCTTTCCAACGAATCTTTTATGAAGCCCACTCAATCCTATATAGATTTCATGAAACTTCGTTACTCGTGGGGTAAGGTTGGGAGCGACAACAATATACCCAAGTGGTTGTATGTGTCGCAATGGAAGCAAGTTACCAACAGTGCTAAAGTAGGATATCCTCAAGCAGGTGTTCCACCTTACACCTCTTACGATATAAGTAATATTGGTAACCCTGATGCTCGATGGGAAACGGCTACCAAGAATGACATTGCTTTTGAAGGTATATTCCTGTCGAATCTTTTGTCTGTAAATTTCGATTACTATTGGGGCAATCGTGTAGATATCTTTATGAGTGCCGAACAACGTAATATTCCGCCTTGGTTTGGTGCCGATCCGGTAGCAGCCAATATCGGACAAACCAAAGAACATGGGTGGGAATTGGAACTAAAGTTTAAAAAATCAACTTATTTTAAATTGAATTATTTTGCATCGGCAGCTATTTCATATGCTAAGGATGAAGTGATTTACCGCGAAGATCCATTCTTGTTACCGAGTTATCAGAAGAATGAAGGCTATCAAATCGGACAAACCCGCAGTTATTTAAATGAAGGGGTGATTCAATCGTGGGACGAAATGTACACAGGTGTAATGTGGCTTAATAACCCTCAGTCTATGCCGGGAAATTTCCGTCAAATCGACTACAATGCCGATGGATATATCGATGCTAACGACTGGGTGCCTTACGGATATCCCGACCATCCTCAATATACCATGAACTTTACGGTGGGTGCCGACTACAAAGGATTTAGCTTGATGATGCAGTTGTATGGAACCACCAACTCCACCCTTGCCGAATGGGTATATGAATACAGCGGTCCGTACTATGCTTCGGTCATCGAACGCGGATTGTACAACGATGTGTGGCTTCCGGGATATGACAAGAGTGGTTCGTACAAACAACCTTCTTTCATGTATTCGGCAAACAGTAACGGGAATTATTTCAATAAAGATGGAACGATGTGGCGGTTGGAAAA
>CALFXE010000179.1 GCA_937927845.1 uncultured Paludibacter sp. | reverse complement strand
ACTATGCAAATGCCTTCGAGTTCCCATTTAAAATATCTAATGCGTAATCTGGGTTAAAAGAAGAGTTTATTAATATGCAGAATATTTATGCGTTAAGTAAACTTGCAAGTTCTTCTGTTGATAATGAAGAGGGGAAAAAAGGATTAAAGTTGTTTTACACAAAAGCAAATAAAATAAAAAATAGAAATATTGTAATAAGAATGTTTCAGTATGCAGCTATTATAACAATACTTATTACGTCTACATTCTTTTTTACTAAATTTTATTATGATTTAAAAGAGAGCTCAGAGAACAATATATTATATGTACCGGCGGGGCAAAGAGCTAAAATATCGTTACAAGATGGGACAACAGTATGGTTAAATGCAAAATCAACATTAAAATATCCGGCAAAATTTTCTCGACATAATAGAAAAGTTGAAGTTATAGGAGAAGCGTATTTTGATGTTGCTAAAGATAAGAAAAAACCTTTTATAGTTTCATCACAGGCGATAGAGATAAAAGTACTTGGAACTCAATTTAATATACATAGCTATCCTGAATCAGGTTTTATAGCTACGGATTTGATTGAAGGTTCGCTTATGGTTTATGATAAGAATTTTAAACATGAGTTTATTACACTGAAACCAAATCAACAGGCTACATATAAATCAGGAAAAATGTATTTAAGTTCGACTAAGCATAAAGATTATTTTCTTTGGAGAGATGGAATTTATGCATTTGAAAATGAGAAGTTAAATGATATTTTAGAGAAATTACAACTGTATTATGATATTAAAATTAATATAGTTGATGCTAAATTGGTAGATACTCGATATACGGGAAAATTCAGACAGCGTGATGGAATTGATGAAATTTTAAGAATTATACAAAAAATTCAGCCGTTTAATATAAAGAAAGATATGGAAAACAATATTATAACATTATCAAAACAATAATCTATAAAATTAAATGCCTATGATACGATCCGGTTAAATAAATTGTGTGAATAAAGAGATTAACTCACTACTAAGTTAAACAACAATGAGTTACTGTATTTAATATTAACATTAATCACAAAAACATGAAATTTCTAATATTATTAAGACACTTATTTGGCAATATAAATCCTTTTCAAGGATTTTATAAAGGTACAAGAATTTGCTTATTCCTACTTGTTGCCTTTACATTTCAGCTAATAGCTTCGAACACGAGGGCACAAGATGCATTCGTTAAAGTCAAGAATAACACTTTGACAGTAAAGCAACTATTCAATGAAATAGAAAAACAGACAGATTATCTTGTAGTCTATAGCAATCAGGAAATAGACACTTCAAGAAAAGTAAAACTAAAAAACAATTCAGATAAAGTATCCGCTTATCTTTCAACAACCTTTGATGATACTGATGTTGCTTATTCTTTTGAGAATAATTATATAGTATTATCAAAACATTCTCCGGCTTCAGCTAATGATGTAATAAATCAAACACAAGTGTATGAGCAGCAGAACAAGAGGATCAACGGTACAATAATCGGAGATAATAACGAACCTATTTTTGGAGCTAATATCACTGAGAAAGGTACTAATAAAGGTACTGTTACCGATATAAATGGAAATTTTGAGATAGAGGTAAAGGACAATGCAACTTTACATATTAGCTATATCGGCTATATTCCGCAAGAAGTGAAAATTACAAATCAAAATCAATTACGGATAGTTTTAGAAGAAGATTTGAAATTGTTAAACGAAATAATTGTAATTGGCTATGGAACACGACAAAGAAAAAGCATAACAGGGGCTGTAGATAGAATAGCATCCAATCTTTTTGAAGACCGTCCTGTTTCCAATACAACACAAGCTTTACAAGGTGCATCAGCCAATCTTATTATTCAGCAAAGAAATATGAACCCCAATGACAATAACATGAGTATTAATATTCGTGGTATCAGTACGATGGGGAATAACGACCCATTAATAGTAATTGACGGACTAATATCAAGCACAAGTACTCTAAATAATCTCAACCCGAATGACATAGAAAATATTTCGGTGTTAAAAGATGCCGGTTCTGCCGCTATTTATGGCTCACGTTCATCAAATGGAGTAATATTAGTTACAACAAAGAAAGGTTTGAAGACCAAAAAGCCTAACGTGAAGTTGAGCAGCTTAGTCGGTTATCAGGATCCTCAAATTCTTTTTCAGCCGGTATATGGGTGGCAGAATGCAATGTTGAGAAACCAAGCAAATATGAATGTTGGCAGTGCGCCTATCTTTACTCCGGAACAAATAAGAGACTTATATGACCACCGGAATGAAGAATATTGGTATTATAATGAAATCATGCAAAAGGGACTTCATCAAAATTATAATATTAATGTTTCAGGAGGTAGTGAAAATACAACATATATGGTTTCAGCAGGTTATTTGAATCAAGAAAGTAACTTTGTTGGAGGATTTGGTTTGGAGAGATACAACTTCAGAACGAATTTGTCAACAGAATATGATCGCTTCAAACTCACATCCTTAATGGCATATAATAGAAAAGATGAGAGAACAATTGCAGGAGGTACAGGAAATGTGATAATTAACTCATCACGTATTCCGCCATACTATTATTATCAATTTGAAAAAGATGGTAAGTACTTAATAAATGATGTAATTGGTGATGACAATACTTTAGCAAAATTAAAGGATGGAGGTTATGAGAAGAAAGATGAAGATAATTTCATAGGAAGTATGAATTTAGATTATAGAATTATTCAAGGATTAACTGCCAAAGGTCTTGTAGGTATTGACTTAACACAACATCATCGTTTTCGTAGAGATATGAAAGTCCCTTTGTATTCATCTGCTAATTTAGAAACGCCTGTGGTAAACATCAATCCTAAAAAACTAACAGAGGATTATAATAATAAACGCTATACCATAAGTACCCAGTTTTTATTAGACTTTGATAGAACTTTCAATGCTGTTCATCATACCACAGCTCTTATAGGAGTTTCTAATGAATCTTATACTTTTCAGGCGAGCCGTATTGCATGGGAATATACAGATGATGATTTAGGATTGCCAACTACAGATGATGCAATACAAAGTGTGGATAATAAGAATTCTAATGATGATACAGACCAAACAAGTATTACTTCTGTCTTCGGACGCTTGGGGTATAGTTACTTAGACAGATATTATGCAGATGTTTCTTTTAGATATGATGGTTCTTCAAAATTTAAAGAATCAGAACGTTGGGGGTTTTTCCCATCTTTCTCAGCAGCTTGGAGAATGTCTGAAGAAAATTTCATGGATTATTACAGGGCTAATGTTGGCGACTTAAAATTAAGAGCATCATATGGTGTGTTAGGTAATCAAAATGTTGCTAATTATGCTTACCAAACGGTATATCAGATGTACACTAATACTTATGTCTTTAATAATCTGTCAGTTCCGGGTACAGGATATACCTATGGAAATCCAGATCTAACATGGGAAAAGTCAGGTAATTTAAACATAGGTGTTGATGCCTCATTCTTCAAGAATAGCTTAGCAGTATCCGTAGATTATTTTAACAAGAAGACTTGGGACATATTATTAACACCTGAAGTATCATCAGTGTTTGGTAGTTCTTCAGCAAATGAAAATGCAGGTGAAATGGTAAACCAAGGTTGGGAGTTAACATTAAATTACAGGCTAAAAACCGGAGAAGTAAAGCATAATTTCAATCTGAATATCGCTGATTCGAAGAATAAAGTTACAAACTTCGGAGGTAAAGAGAGAATTGATCAAAGTGATCAGATGTATAAATTAATTAGAGAAGGTGAAGCATTAGGATCATATTTTGGATATAAGACAGATGGCTTTTTCCAGAGTTATGAAGAGATCGCAAACAGTGCATTGCCTGTCGGCTCAACTGTGCAGCCGGGTGATGTTAAGTATGTAGATGTTGTGCCTGATGGTGTAATCAATGAAAAAGACAGGGTGGTTTTAGGTAATGCTTTTCCAAGATATACATTTGGCTTTACATATGATGCAACTTATAAGAACTTTGATTTCAGCATGTTGATTCAAGGTGTTGGTAAACGTGATATGTACGTCAGAGGTGAACTTGTTGAGCCGTTTCATTCGAATTATTCGTATGCAATATATCGTCACCAATTAGATTATTGGACTCCAACAACTCCTAATGCAAGGTGGCCCAGACTTGTGGCTCCAGGCTCAGCATCAAGTACCAATAACTGGGGAAGAGCAGGAACTGATATCTATTTGCTAAGTGGTTCTTATCTTCGCATAAAGAATGTACAATTAGGCTATACTTTACCTAAAGCAATAGTAAACAGAGCTGGTATACAGAAATTACGTGTAAGTGTAAATGCACAGAACCCACTTACATTAACACGAAATTCATTTATAGACCCGGAATCTTCTGAATTTGGAAATAATATGGGTGGTATTGGAGGAGTTGGAGCCAATAGTGCACGCAACTATCCTACTTTAATATATTATGGGTTCGGTTTAGAATTAGAATTTTAAAAAATAAAGAAAACAAGTCATGAAAAATAAATTTTTAAAATATATATCTTCCGTATCTTTTTTCATTGCGGTATTAAGTTCATGTAATGATTTAGATTTAGCGCCAACCAATAAATTTACAGATTTAAATTATTGGACATCAACAGAAAAAGCATCAGCGGTATTAAGTATGGCATATAGTCAGATGTTTAATGCAAATTATTTCTTTGCAAACGAAAGACTTAGTGACAATCTTTATGAAGGAAGAGGAAACACAAACGAGAAAATAATAACTTCAGGACAAGCTGATGCCGCTTTGGGACGCTTTGCTAATGAATGGAGTGATTGCTATGCCGGAATTAAAACTTGTCATACTTTTCTTGAAAATGTTGATCGAGTACCCAATATGGATGAATCAATTAAGAAAAGGATGAAAGCCGAAGCACGCTTCATACGTGCGTTTTTATATTTCAGATTAACAAGTCATTATGGCGATGTTCCTTTGTTCGACCATAATATATCACTTCAAGAAGCAAATACTATCACAAGATCTCCTAAAGCAGATGTTTTGACGTTTGTCAGAGATGAATTAAACGCAATTAATGTTGATTTGCCAAGAAATGGAGAATATGCAGAAAAAGATAAAGGAAGGATTACCAAAGGAGCTGCGATGACTTTATTAGCTCGGACATATTTGTATGAGAATGACTGGGATAATGTTGCGCTAATTACAAGTAAAATTATTAATGGTGATTATGGAAGTTACGAGCTATTTCCAAGTTACAGCGAACTTTTCTTACCTGCTAACGAATATAATAATGAAGTGATTTTAGATATTGGTTATACACTTAATTTGAGAACATGGAGTGAAATGTATGATGCCATACCTTTATCAGTAGGAGGAAGAATAAATGCATGTGCACCAACTCAAGAGTTGGTAAATGATTATGTAATGAAAAATGGAATGGGTATCAATGAAGCTGGTTCGGGATATGATGAAAATGATCCATATGTCAACAGAGATCCTCGTTTTGAGGCAAGTATAGTTTATCATGGATATCAATGGAAAAAGGGTGATGGAAGTCTGTCAACTATCTACATAAAGCCAGGCTCATCTGCTCTCGCCGGAGTATCGAATTTAGACGAATATGCCGGTCCCGGACAAAATGCTACTGCAACAGGATATTATGTTCGTAAATACTTTGACCCAACAGCCCCCGAAGGCATTGCAGCAGGATTAAATCTAATTCTAATGAGATATGCTGATGTATTGCTAATGTACGCAGAAGCTAAAAATGAATTAGGAGAGATGAGTGCAGATATCTGGAATCAGACTATCAAAGCAATACGTCAACGTGCAGGATTTTCTGATGCTTCATCATTGAACTATCCGGGGACTGCTGATATGCAGAATATTATACGACGAGAAAGACGTGCAGAATTAGCTTTTGAAGGGTTGAGGCTATTTGATATACGTAGATGGCAAACAATAGAAACTGTATTAAACGTAACTCCACATGGAGCTAAATTCGCTGCTAACAATACTCAATACATTGAATTGGATAAACGTCAGTTTGACGCAGAAAGAGATTATTTATTTGCTGTACCTCAATCTCAGAGGGATATAAATAAGAACTTATCTCAAAATACAGGTTATTAATTTATTAAAGAAAAAAACCATGAAATTAAAAGATTTTAGAATACATATATTAGTATTGACTTCAGTAGTTTTATTTACGCTGTCTTGTAAAGATGATGTGCAAATAAAAGGGTTGGAAGTTACTGCTGTAAAAACATTATATGAACCAACAGATAATCGAGCTTTAGTTTTACAATCATCAGCATCAGCTATACTATACTTTGAATGGGAACCTTCATATTCGGGAGATGGTGGACAAGCTTTGTATGAAATAGCGTTTGATAAAGCGGATGGCGACTTTTCACAACCATTGACCGTTATAGCATCTGATAATAATGGAGGCAGTAACCATGCAACAGTGACTCACAAGCAATTAAATAAAATTGCTGCACAGGCAGGAATAGGATCAGGCGAACAGGGAACAATTAAATGGACTGTTTTTTCATCCAAAGGTATCAGTCAGGTGAAAGCTGCACAGGAAAGGAATTTGACAGTTACACGCCTTCAGGGCTTTGCCGATATACCTGAAGAATTGTATATTACAGGAGAAGCCACCGAAGCCGGTAGTGATATTACAAAAGCAATCAAAATGAAAAAAGTTTCGGAAGGAGAGTTTGAAGTTTATACAAAATTAACTCAGGGCAAAACATTTAAATTTGTAGATACAAAAACAGGAACTATTTCAGAATTTTCAGTAAGTGATGATAAATTAGTATTAAATGGAACTTCTTCAGTAACCAAAACAGGCGTATATAAATACTATATCGACTTTACAATAGGCTCGTTTAAAACTAAAGAAGTAACCAAAGTGTATCTATTCTTGAATTGGTCTCAACAGAAAATTGAATTGCCATATAAAGAATTCGGAGTTTGGGAGCTAAACAATCACACTATCACAGGCCTTGCTGGAAGCGACAACAACGATGACAGGTATAAATTCCGTATGGAAAGTGATGAAGGTGAAACTGAGTGGCGAGCTGTTAGCAATGATAGTAAACCGACAGGTAATGATGCTTATTATTATATGGTTGAAAAGTCAAATGTTCAACAATGGACAGATAATGAAATATGGAAGAATCCATCAACTACAGGTTGGAGTGATAAAACATACGATTTTTCATTCTCTTTAAATTCAGAAAATCCTTATACGCATAATTTGATAATTAAATAATGATTTATTATGATAAGAAATTATATAATTTTTGCATTCTTGTTGGTTTCCACATTGACACTAACAATGTGCAATACAACAGGAGAAATAGACACAACGCTCACAGCAGTTGAAAGTCTAATTGAACCAATAGATGGTAAAGAGATAGTGTTATTGCCTTCAGCATCTGCTTCTACTTATTTTGAATGGGATTATGCTGATTTAAAAAACAGTGGTCCTGCCCTTTATCAAATTGCTTTTGATAAAGCAGATGGTGACTTTTCACAACCTGCATATATAGTATTTTCAGATAAAAATGGTTATTCAAATAATGTTACAGTATCACATAAACAATTGAATAAGATTGCAGGGATGTTAGGTATTACACCTTCTGAAACAGGAGATATTAAGTGGACGGTTCTTGCGTCAAAAGGTACAAAAACACTAAAATCGAAAGTTGAAAATATAATTAGCATTAAACGTCTTGCAGGCTTTGCTGAAGAAGATATTCCGGTTGATGTTTATATAACCGGAGCAGCTTCTGAAGGTGGATCTGATATTTCTAAAGCACAAAAGATGAAAGCTATATCTACCGGAGAATTTGAAATTTATACTGAAATAACAGAAGGAGCAATGTTTCATTTTGTAGACTCAAATGCCGGCACTCCCAATCAATTTTCTATTGCTGACGGTTTAGTCTTAAAAGATGGAGAATCAAGTGTAAATTCAGATGGTGTATATAGAATCATCATTGATTTTAATACTGGTGCATCAACCGTTACTTTAGTTGAAGGTATTGGATTCTTCTTCTCCCCAAGTAATGCTCTGCTTTTTGAACTTCCATATGTTGGTAACGGAATATTTAAAGCTGAAAATCAAACTGTAACCTTTAAACAAGAAGGTTGGGGGCGTGATGAAAGGTATAAATTCAGAATGTTTGTGAAAGAAAATTATGGAAATGATGACACAAAAGAACTTGAATGGAGCACACTTAATCAAACTGATTCAAGACCAACGCCTTCCAGTCCGGAGTCATATTATTATCTTAAATTAACAGATAATTTAACTCAATGGGATAATAAATGGAAATTAATGGCTGATTTTGATGATGTGCCTGCAAATTATACTATATATTTGCAAGCAGATAAACCATATACACATTCAATAACAAAATAGAGTAATAAAAAACAGTAAGAACTTTCATATGGGGTTCTTACTGTTTGTAACAAAAGTAATTAGCATGAGGTTTTTAAAAGTAATTTTAGGTTTTCTATGTGTTATCTTACTGCTTGCCTGTGAGAAGGAAGATGATAACATTCAAAAGCCTACTGACGATGATACTGAAAATATTGATTGGAGTTTAGCTGCAAACAGTAGTGTAGAATCATTAATAAATAATTATTGGAATTCAAATCAAAAGTATTTTAATACTGATAATAATATAAACTTCACATTCCAATATTGGCCTCAAGCTCATGCTCTTGATGTGTTGGTAGATGCATACATTCGAACAGATAATGTTGTTTATTTGAATTATTTCGATAAATGGTTTGAAGGTGTTAAGAAAAAAAACGGTAATACTTTTTACAATGAGTATTATGATGATATGGAATGGAATGCATTGGCATTATTAAGAACATATAAGGTTACAAATGATGTTAAATATAGAGATGCTGCTGTGCAAATATGGAACTACATAGTTGTAGGATGGAACGAAAATGCCGGGGGTGGTATAACATGGAAGAAGGGCATGGAATACAGTAAAAATGCATGTTCAAACGGACCTGCTTGTATCTTAGCTGCACGATTATATCAAGAGTTTGGTGATGAACAATATAAAGAGTGGGCTGTTAATATTTATAATTGGCTTAAGTCGACATTAGTAAATACTCAAAACGGGATGGTTTATGATAATATTAATTCGACAACAGGAGAAATAAATAAGAACTGGATTTTTACTTATAACCAAGGTACATATATAGGATCGGCAGTTGAATTATTTAAAATTTTCAACGAAAAAGCATATCTGAATGACGCAGTATTAGCTGCAAATTATACAATAAGCAGTTTAGTTGAAAATTCAATTCTTAAAAGTGAAGGTACAGGAGATGGTGGGCTGTTTAAAGGTATTTTTGTTAGATATTTTACGGAATTAATTCAACAGCCAAGATTGGATAAAAGTGATAAAGATAAATATATTGTATTCTTAAAGCACAATGCAGAAACTTTATGGGAAAATGGAACTTTAAAACCCAATATTTTGTTCGGACCGAACTGGAGGGTTAAGCCGAGTACAAAAAATGGGTTGACTGAACAGCTTAGCGGTGCAATGTTAATAGAAGCAGCAGCGTTATTACAAAGAGAAAAAATTATGAATTAAATACTTTCAAACAAGTTAAATTTTACTAATCAATTAAAAACAAATGTTATGAGAAAAAATTACTTATTGATTTTTGCATCACTTATTAGTATAATGATGCTATCTGCAAGTCCGACCACCGGACTGCAATTTACAGGTGCTTCTGCCAGCTATCTTAACTGCGGTGAAAACAGTGCTTTTGCAGTATCTACATTCACTGTAGAAGCTTGGGTCTATTATGAAAAAAACAATGGTTCTCGCTACATTATCAGTAATGAGGGTCATTCCGGCGAATTAGGAGAACATGGATTTTCACTTCGTACATCAGATGATTCTAAAATTGAATTAGCAGTCGGAGCATTCGGGGGTTGGCCATCAGTAAAAAGTACAACGACAGTGACTTTAGACACTTGGATTCATGTGGCTGCAACTTGTTCAGGTACTGAACTGAAAATGTATGTCAATGGAGTTGAAGAGGCTTCTACTACTCTTGATAAACCTATGACTGCGTCCAACCTTGCCTTGAGTATTGGCGAAGGATCAACGTGGAAAGATCGCCGTTTTACAGGTAAAATAAGTGATGTACGTCTTTGGAATGTGGTAAGGGCTCAAGCAAATATAGAAGCTTCAATGTCTACTCCACTGACTGGTATGGAAAACGGATTGGTGGCAAACTGGAAAATGGATGAAGGTACAGGTAATTTAGTTGCAGATTTAACAGGGAATCACAATGTTACTAAACCGGATGAAGTATTGTGGTTTGGTAATAATGCATCAGTTTCAAAAATTAATTTTGATGAGATAAAAACAACTATCTCAGGAAATAATTTAAGAATAGAAAATAATTATAATTCACAAATCTCTTTTGCTGTTTATAATGTAATCGGTCAGAAAATAACAGAAGATTACGTTAATGCAGGAGAGTTAGTTGAAAAGCAATTATTCAATTCTTCGGGAGTTTTTGTTGTTAAATTTATTGCTGTAGATGGAGCTTCCGGCACCTTGAAATTCAAGATGTAAATCTGTTCTTCAAGAATACCGTATAAATTAAATAATGAGGATGCCGGAATATTTTTGAGACATCCTCATTATTTTGTAAATTTACCCGATTCTAATTTCACACAAATAATTATATCCACTAAATCATTGTAATTCAGATGAAACATTATTTTTTGACATTTTTCTTAATAATTACATTTGTTAGTTATGGTAAAACGAAACAACTTACCGACTATGTAAATCCTTTTCTCGGTACAGCCACATTATGGGAACCTGAAGATTTGGGATACACCAGAAAAATAAAAGAACGTACATGGGGTGCTGAGGTTTTTCCGGGATCATCTCTTCCCAATGCAATGGTTCAGCTTAGTCCCGTTACAATGTATAGAAGTGGAGCCGGATATCAATACGAAGATACATTAATATATGGTTTTTCTCATACAAACAAAGGACATTGGAATTTACTGCATGTACCTATACTTCCTGTTACCGGAGATATTGATCCGAGTGATTTTGCCTCTACTTATAACCATAACAATGAGTCGGCAACTCCTGGATATTATCAGGTTTTTTTAGAAAGATACGGTATCAATGCCGAACTTACATCTACATTACGTTGTGGTTTCCATCGATATACATTTACTAAGGATATTGGAAAGAAAGTTATTTTTGACATGAAACGCTCTAATAATCGTGTTAAAGATTGGCAACTTCAACAAGTTGATAAATTTGTGTTTTCAGGTTATCAAAACACAGAAGAGAAAATTTATTTTTATGGTATTGCTAATCAATCTATAAAAAGTATTGAACAAGTTAATGACGGGAACCATGAAGTGTCGGTGATTGATTTTAATGATGATAGTAAAAAGAAAGACCCTTTAGAGTTAAAAATTGGTTTTTCATTTGTCAGTATCGAAAATGCAAAAATGAACCTCGAAAAAGAGATGATGAGCAAGTCATTTGATGTTGTGAGAAATGAAGCTAATTCGATGTGGAACAAACTTCTTTCCAATATTCAAGTAGATGGAGGAACAGAACGTCAGAAGGGGATTTTCTATTCTTGCTTATACAGGTCGTTTCTTTGGCCTGCATTGAGGAGCGATATGAATCATGATTTTACTGATGTAAAAGGTAAAATAATAAATGAAGGTTTCCATTATTATACAAACCCTTCTTTTTGGGATGATTATAGAAATAAACTTGTACTGTTGGCTATGATTTCGCCCGAAGTTACCAATGATATTATCAAATCAATTATCGATAAGGGTGAAAAGTCCAATGGTTATATGCCAACTTTTTTCCATGGTGACCATGCTTCTGTTTTTGTTGCAGGATCTTATTTACGAGGTTTAAAAGACTTTGATTTAGAAAGGGCTTATAAATTGTTGCTGAAGAATGCTACTGTGCCGGGTAGGGGCGGACGACCATATTTAGATGAATATATCAAAAATGGATGGATTGCTGAAAAAGACACCACCAATGTGCCAACTTGGAATGAATACAAAGCAGCAGTAACCAAAACTGTAGAATATGCTTATGATGATTATGCGACAGCTTTAATAGCAAAAGAGTTGCAAAACAATGAAAATTATCAATTGCTGATGAAGCGGTCAGAAAATTATAAAACATTATTTGATCCATCGACAGGCTTTTGGAGAGGAAAGATAGCAACCGGTGAATGGATTAAGGATTTCGACCCATATTATCCATATTATGCATATATGTATCGAGAAGCAAACGCTTGGCAATCTTTGTTTTTTGCTCCTCACGATCCTGAGGGCATGGTAGCACTTTATCCTAATAAAGAAGCAGTGGCTTTAAAGCTCGATTCTTTATTTACAGAACCTTGGAGAGGGTATGAAGCTCACAATATGACGGGCTTTATCGGGAACTATTGTCATGGTAATCAACCCGACCATTCAGTGCCTTATACATACTATTTCATTGATAAACAAGAAAAAGCACAATGTGTATTGGATAGTATTATGGAGCGTTTTTATGATATGGGTAAAGAAGGTTTAGCATATTCAGGTATGGATGATGCCGGAGAGATGTCATCATGGTATGTTTTTAACGCAATTGGATTATACACTTATTCACCTGCTGACCCTGAATACATAGTTACTGTACCTTTGTTTGATAAGGTTAAGTTTAAAATGAATAATAAAGAATTTATTATACAAAAGAAAGGTAAAGGAAAGAAAATCAACAGTATTACCTATGATGATAAAAAACTTGATGGATGGTTTATCAAACATCAGGAACTAATGAGAGGCAAATCTTTGATTATTGAAACAGAATAAATTATTGTAACAACTTAATTCACAACAAATTTTTGAGATTGAATATCCCCTGAATCATCTCCTTTGATGATATATATTCCTTTTGGCAGAGTGATAGTTTGTCTATTTTCAATATACAAGCTTTTTATAGTTCTACCTAAGCTATCAATAATCCACACTTGAGTTGGATTTTCGGTTTCAAAAATCACATTGCCATTTAAGGTGAAAATTTTAATTTTAGCAGTTTTATCGTTATACACGTTTAATCCACTATTACCCGACATCCCCTTCAAAATAGGAAAATCTTCATCATCCGACATTTGCCAAATTTTATCAAAATCCCATCCTATGCTTTCGTAGAACTCTTGTGCTTTGAACTCAGTTAATTTTTTAGTCTGACTTCTTGAAGCTCTACCAAGACCGCGATCAGATTCTGCAAAGTTGGAAAGATACATCTCTGAATTAGCAAAGACACTCGGAGTGATTAATGGAGTTCTCGCTGAAGTCCTTGTTATAAATTGAATTGATGTCCCGCCCGTAATTGAATCAGCTAAAGAAACTAATTGATTAATCTTCACATAATCACTTGCTGATAAGGCAACTATGCCACCAGCATTTATTCCTTTACCGGTTTTGGGAGCTGTTATGCTACCTGTGAAATAGACTTTTTCAATTAACATATCAGATGCCAGACCAACTATGCCTCCTGCATTATTTGTTGTTGCATGTATTTTTCCCTTTGATGTGTACGAATTATGGATGATGTTAGCAGCTCCTTCTTTTGATTCACCAATGAAAGAACCAACATTTTCAGTACCTTTTACATGAGCATCAACAATTGCAACTTTTTCTACTATTGTTCCTTTAGACAGACCTACAAGTGCTGCTACATTTTTATTTCCTTCAACATTGGCAGCAAGCAATTTCAAATCAGATATTGATGCATTATGAGTGTACCCAAATAGCCCTTGATTATCTTTTCCATTTGAAATATTGAGATTTTCAATCACATAATTATTACCTAATATCGAACCTCTGAAGGGATTTTCTACTGAACCTATAGCTTCAAAATTATCATATAACGACAGGTCAATGTCAGCCGTAATCCTATAAGTTCCATCCATATTATTCCTTATATTGTCAAATTCTTCTGGAGTGGAGATGTTGACAATAGGCTTCCCCGTTTGTTCAAATTCTCCATCAAAAGGTATTTCAACTAATAATCCGACATCAATATACTGACCGCCACCTTCTTGATGACATTTAACTGCTATCAGATTTTCTTCGCCAAGTTTGATTGCCGCTTTTGTTCTGGGAGTGATATCAAACGACTTATATGAAGCTGTATATCCTTTTACAGATGCTGCCAATACACCATTAATATATACCTGAACATCATCATCATGATGAATAAGTAATTTCAAAGCATCCAATTCATCTTCATTTAAATTAGGAATAAACACTTTTTTCCTCATTACAATATCAGAAGTATCCCAAACCGTACGTACTCTGGCTCCTGGAGGACTTCCTGCACCAAAGCCTGCTGCACCAACGAGCCAATCGCTATCATCAAAATCAATTTCCGAATTCCAACCTACTGGTGCGTCATCAGACAGCAAATACTTCCATTCACTAAAATTTGATGTTAATCCGGTCGAAGTTATATGCACTGTCGCTTTGTTTTTAAGTGCTTCAATACCGACTTTAAATCTGGCTTTTTGAGATGTATTTAACTTGGAAATTCTATCGTAGGTATAAAATCCATTTAATTCATTTTCGAGATCTGTAATTTGCGTATATACTATCGCACATAATCCAGCACCAGTCATCGCTAAACCCACATTATTCACTTCTTCTAATTTTGTAGTTAGTTCTGCAGCACTATTTACTTTATTATAAATAGTTTGTCCTGTTCCCCATTGATGACCAGGGGTTTCTAAAGAATATCCTCCTGTTTCGCCACATACATTAGCCCTTAAACCAAACACATTATCAGGCACAGAAGGCATGGTATAAGAATGAGCATCGGCCATATCTCCAAGTTCAAAATCGACCCAACCGCTTGCAGGGTTAATCAAACGACCATCATCCATTCCTCTAATTTCATTAATTACATTCGAAGTGTGCTCTGCTGAACCAAATTGAGCACCTCCCTCATTGAATGCAACCCACACAACTATTGAAGGATAATTGATAAGATTCTTCATTGTACGCTTAGATTCTTCGATGAAAGTAGCCTTACACCAACTTGCCCCATCCATTCCTTGATCTCTATGAAAACCATCATCCCAACCCGGTGGTAAATCCTGCCAAACCATTAATCCTATTGAATCACAATAGTAATACCATCTCGCAGGTTCAACTTTTAGATGTTTACGAGTCATATTGAAGCCCAGATCCTTTGTTATTTCAAGATCATAACGCAAAGCATCATATCCAGGTGCCGTATATAATCCATCAGGCCAAAAACCCTGATCCAATGGTCCATATTGAAAATAAGGTTCGTTATTTAAATAAATATACGGTTTATCACGAAGCTGACCCAATGCTATTTTCCGCATACCAAAGTAGCTTGTTATGTGATCTTTTACGACATTTCCCTCTTTTAATTCAAAAGTCAGATCATAAAGAAAAGGAGATTCGGGTGACCAAAGTTTGGTATTAGGCAGGTTGAATGAAGACTCAACGCCAACAGCTATTTCTTTTGATATTAGTTGATTCTCTTTATCAGAAATTTTGACGGTTATTTTTGTATTTTCAGTGGCATTAATAGCATTGACTTTAATTTTTACAAGCTGATTATCAACATCAGGTATAATTAAGAAATCGTCAATGTATACATCAGCTACCGACTCCAACCATACTGTTTGCCAAATACCACTTGAGGGAGTGTACCATATTGAACTGGGCGCAACCGATTGTTTACCTTTTGGTTGGTCACCTTCTGTTGGGTCATAAACCTGAACTACTAATTCTTGTTCGCCAGAAGGATTTAATTTATCTGTAATATCAAATGTAAAAGGATCGTATCCTCCTTGATGTTCTCCTGCTTTTTTCCCATTGATAAAAACAACACAGCTCCAATCCACAGCATCAAAATTCAAGAGTATATTTTTCCCTTGCATCTCCTCTGGAACAGAAAAAAATCTTCTATACACATAAGATTTATCTTTATTAGTATAATCCGAATCCATGATTCCTGAAATGGCAGATTCAATAGGAAACGGTACTAAAATTTTCTGATTATAGGTTTCAGAAGCATTATACACACCAATATTTCTATTATTTTTCTTAACAAGATCCCAAATCCCATTTAAATTGAACCAATTGTCTCTTACTTTCTGTGGACGAGGATATTCTGGAAATACATTCTCAGGATCGATTGACTTAGACCATTCGGTCATTAAGCTCGACTGTTTCATAGTCCACTCTACAGCCAAAGCTGAATTGAATACCAAACAGATAATGATAAAAAGTGATATATTTTTATGTGACATGTGAAAGGTATTACATGATTTAATGGGATGATAAATACAAAATTGATTGAAATGATATGCTATTTTAAATACGGGTAGCCCTCTTTATTCCAATAAACACGGATATTAGAGATTAACCAAGTGTGCCCGCGATCGTTATTCCCCTGAAAGAATAAATGTGTTTTACCTTTACGATCTTGGAAAATATGTGGATGACCAGATTCTGATGAGTTCCAAGTTCCAGGATCACCATTGGTTAAGAAAGGTTTATTACTTAATCGCTCCCAATTGACACCATCAGAACTTACAGCAACTCCAACTTGCTGCGGGTCATTATTATAGGCTCCGGCATAAAACATAAAAAGCTTATCTCCTTTCTGTATTACTGATGAACCTTCAATACATTTCCCTTCCCAAGGATATTTCGGAACAAGAATAGCTTTATCAACAGGATTTGTCCATTCAGATTTTGAAAAGTTAGTATTGGCAGGAGCTGTAGCTACTCCAACAATTTGCGTTACATAATCAGGAGTACGACTGGCATAATACAGATAATATTGGTTATTAAAGAAAACCACTTCAGCATCAATAGCGCGCCCACAATTCCAATCACCAACAGGTGAATAAATAGGATTAGTAGCATTGCGCGTAAAACTCACTCCATCAACCGACCAAGCATGACATATCGCATCCTTAGGTCCGTTACCATAAGTTTGATAGAAAAGATGGACGGTATCATTGCGCACTAATGCACCGGGAGCACATAATCCCTTAGCTTCGTATTCAGTTTGAGGATTAATAGCTCCTATTACAGTCCACGATTTTAGATTTTTACTTTCAGCAATTCCAATTCCCCAACCTTGACTGGCATGAGCAGGAGGAACAGAATAATACATCAAGTATTTGCCCTGAAAATCAACTACATGAGGATCTTTAGAAAAAGGGCGACCAATGCGAGTTGTATCACCAAACATCATTTGTTTTTGGGCTAAAATACAATTCTGACTTCCGATAGAAAACAAAATAATGACAAGAAACAATAAAACCTTCTGATTTTTCATATCTAAATAATGTGCTAATCCCGATAATCAGGACAAGTTATGCTAATATTCTAATATTCTAATATTCTAATATGCCAATGTGGCATCAATAATCAGAACATCAGCGGACAAAAATTAAGCAAAAATTTCACAAATATACATGATTAATCCGGACTTTTAAAACATTCACACTCTTGGTGGTACTGATTGCCGATTATCAATCCCCAATTCTGCTCATTTAGATTCTATGCAATATGAATTTCATCGGTACATAAATACAGTGTACACGAAAACATAAATTATATTAGATTAACGTGAGTTCGATATAAGAAAAAGATTCACAATGTAATCTGAAACCCCGAAAGGGGTTTGATGTGCGTAACCCCGTGCAAGCGAAGCGCAGCTCGGGGATGAATTGGGGTTGAGAGACCGTGAGGCTCGCTTACCCCGCACTACGCTTCGCTTGTACGGGGTTATGCGTAATATTGCCCCATGCGGGGCAGTTAAGCGTTTTTAGAAAGTTTTTTTGCATATGATCTTTTCTTATATCGAACTCACGTTAAAATAAGTAATGATAGTACAAAATGTTTATTGTAACCAAAACATTAAAGGAATTGTTTGAATTATGAGAGAGCTGATAAGAAAATATTGCATCTTTGCATCGCTCATCTATAAATAGAAAGAGTTTCGAGGTTCGGCTTATCCAGATATAAGTTCGAGCCTTGCTTTTTTAAAGGACGTCTTCAAGTTTATTTCTCAGCTTCAGCACATCATGCACCTGATAATCACGAAATGATTACTTGTACTGAGTTTTCACGTAATGAATGACGTACCGACAACCCTGCCTGTTACATACCAGCAACCCATCACATCACACACCGGTAACCCTACTAATGACACAGAGGTAACCCTTCACGTCACGTACCGGTAACTCTACCTTCGACGTACCGGCAACCCTATTCCTCCGTATAGAAAATATAGATTTACACAAAAACAAACCCCCAATCGAAGAGCAATCGGGGGTAAACGTAAAATTAATAGCAGAGAAAATCAACCTACTGCCAACACAACATCGCAATCGTATGATCTTGGGGCTTTAAGTAAGGTACTGGAATTTGAAAATTGAGTGGTTATACGAATTTTGTAATCGCCGGCTGCTAAATCAGTGGGCATTACGAAAACCACTTTGCTGGGTTCGTTGATTGCAATGGTTGATAATGGAATTCTGCTTTCCTCTCCATTGCTTTGGTTTATAAGACTTAATCCATTTGTATCCGAATCCCCTGCAATCTTTATCCTGCTCCCAATAATATTCACTGCCCCTCCCAACGTTAAAGTTGTGTTTATTTCGCCACTTACCACATCTATTACTTTGCTGATGGCTGTCCCAACAGAGGCATCACCCCTGAGATTTACTGTTGCCGACCTTACCTCGTTGCGCAATTCGGCTGTCGGAGTAACCTTTACTACAAGCGAATGTTCGCTGGAATTCCATGTGGGTTTATCTCCATAAAACACCCCATTTACACCTACACTGAAATAGCCTAATCCAAACGCTACCGATGAACCATTCGCAATTTGCTCACGAGCAATGTTTTTCAATAGTTCCATTGTCGACTTTAGCGAGGTGGGACTCAGATCGGTACGCCGTTGTACCGCAATGTTGATTAAATCGTCTTCGTTAAGCGATTTCTGCTTTACTACCCGACCGAAACGGTCATCTTTTCTCTCGGTAATTGCTAAGTCGTACAACTCAACAATTACATTGTTTTTTAAATCTGACATAAATAATTAATAATTAAAAAATTTGTAAACATATTGCTTGCTTCAGTAAAATATTCTGAATGCAAATCGGCTGCAATGTTAAGGCAAATAAAAATATAATACTATAACCAAATTATTTATATTTATAACATAATCCTAACAAATTGGACATTTCAAGATAATAATGTAAGCAAATGATTGTGTTTTGACATGAATTATATTAATTTCGCACCCGAATTTTTATCTAAAATAATTTCAATTAACCGTATTACTTAATCCAATGTCAAATTTTATTTTAAATTATGAGAAAGGCTATATATTTAGAAGATGACCCAAACCTTGCGTTTCCTATTATTAGTTTCTTGAAAACACTCAAAATTAATGTTTTACATTTCGCATTCGGAGCAGATGCCTTATGTGAGTTTGATCGGATTACTCCCGATATTGTTATACTCGATATTAAAGTACCCGGCAATCTGGATGGTTTTGATGTAGCACACATAATCAGATCTAAATCACAGGTTCCTATATTATTTTCAACCGGTATCACAGATGAACGCGAAATGAAAAAACTGATACAGTTTAGTAATTCAGATTATATTTTGAAGCCTTTCAATTTGAGCGAATTTCAATTACGCCTTCATAAAATGTTTGATTTAATTGTAGCGAAGCAAAATTTCAAATTAGGCAGCTTTAACTTTAATCCAACCGAGCAAAAATTAAGTTATGGAGATGTAACTGTCCGCTTAGGAAATTGCGAAAACAATATACTCACAATCCTATGTGAACACATGGGTATCTTCATCGGAAAAGATTTTATTTGTAAGAAAGTATGGGGAGAAGATGACTTTAAAATGAAGGATCAAACCCTGCTCAACTGTATCAGTAGGTTAAGAAAGTCTTTAAATTCAGACCCAAACGTAATTATTGAAAGTAATATGAAGCTGAAATTGAGGATAATTGTAATTTAATAACAAAGTCAAGATGATTTAATAGTGTAAGATGAAGTCATCTTGACTTTTCACATCAACCGACTGTAACTGTAGAGGAGTTCCCTCACTTCGCATTATCCAACCGACTACAACTGTAGAGGAGTTCCCTCACTTCGCATTATCCAACTGACTACAACTGTAGAGGAGTTCCCTCACTTCGCATTATCCAACTGACTACAACTGTAGAGGAGTTCCCTCA
>CALFXE010000178.1 GCA_937927845.1 uncultured Paludibacter sp. | reverse complement strand
TTCATAGCTATAAAAATTAAGGGGCCATAAAATTACAAATTTTACCGTTTTTAAAAAAACGCTATAATAAAAAAGGAACTTTATATCTTCCGTTTGAAAAAGAATTTTACTGAAAAAAGAAAATGGAGATAAATGTTTGTTTACTTGTCCAAGCGTACGTCTGTATCAGTAAGGGCCAATTGTCGAAATTATTTAATTTTGCAATCTTGAATATATTAACGTCTAACCCTTTTTCAGATATTAATACGGACAATCGTTAACCTAAATTCTTTCTTATGAAAAATGCAGATTACAAGGACAAGAGCTTGGTAATAGACGTACTAACGAAATCATTTGACACCAACCAAAGTGTTAACTACATAGCAAAACAAGATGGAAAAAGGCTAAAAAGAATCAGTGCATTAATGGATTATTCTTTTGAAGTCTGCTATACCTTTGGAGATGTTTTTCTTTCTGATGATAGAAAAGCTTGCGCCTTAATATTATACCCTGACAAAAAGAAGACGACTTTAAAATCAATATTACTGGACATAAAGCTGATTTTTTCCTGCATTGGTATAGAAAATATTAAAAAGGCACTTGCCAGGGAATCAAAAATCAAGCAATTACAGCCAAAAGAGTTAATGTATTATCTATGGTTTATTGGCGTTGATCCTGAGTACCAAAACGAAGGAATTGGCAGCCTTCTCATGGATGAAATTATAAAAGATAGTAAACATAAGCAAAGGCCAATCTACCTGGAAACGTCGACTTTGAAAAATTTACCATGGTATAAAAAATACGGCTTCCAGGTATATAATGAACTGGAGTTAGGCTATAAACTATTTTTTCTTAAAAGAGAATTTGATAAATAATCGTGCGTATGCTGGTTTTCGGAACGGAAATGCATATTGTCACATTTGTCTTTGTGTGTTTAGAAACGGTGATACTTTTTTATCTGGTTACCTATAAGTTAGCCCGACCAGAAGATAAGACCACAATTCTGAACATCACCCTTATTTCTTTGCTTTTAATCTACAATATTTCAGGTGGTTTGTTGCCTGACCCGGATTTGCCAGGATCATTTTTTCTTCAGGAAGTTGTTGCCTATGCTACCGGATTTATTACGCCATGCTATTTCCCATATTATGTTTATAAGGCGTTTGGATTGGAAAAAATGAAATTTCATGCGTACAGAGGCGTCTATTTATTCTTAGTACTTCCTTATCTCATTTTTGTTGTTGTCTTTGCTAAAACGGGTAACCTGGTAACAGCGCAACAGTTACTCTTTTTGCCGGTTTTGTATGCATTATGGGTGATCTATTCCCTGGCAAAAGCTATTAAAAATAAATACGGGAATGATTTTAAAAGCAAAGAATCAAAAACGGAAGCAGCTATCTTGTTTTTAAGTGTAACACCCTGGATTGGCGTACCGTTTACCACTTATTTTAATGAGAGTCAGGCCATAGAAGCCGCTATTACAAACACCGGATTTCTGCTCTTATTTGGACTTCAGGTAAGCCAGCATATAAAACAAACCAGGCTCGAACATGAAAGGCTAATAGAATCTGAACAACTTCTTCGTAACTGGAATACAAGGTTGCAGGAAGAAGTTGATAAGAGGACAAGAGAACTGGAGAAAATGAATGAGCAGAAGACCAACAACTTTATTAATCTCGTCCATGAAACAAAAACACCATTAACACTTGTCAACAATTATTTGGAAGAATATATTAACAAGTACGGATCAGTTGCGGAACTGGATATCATCAAGGGAGGTATTGATAAGCTGACGAACGACATAACCAATTTGTTTGACCTGGAAAGATTTACAAAAGGCTTCGGTGTCTATAATCACAATCAGATAACGGATTTCAGTGAAATTTTGAAAAACAACTTTCTCTTATTTGAATATTACTGCCAGAAACAAGACCTTCTATGCAGTAAAAATATTGAGGACAACATTCTTATAAAAGCAGATCCGAATGCTATCAACAGGATAGTTAATAACGTCATAGAGAATGCTATTAAATTTTCAAGTACAGGTGGAATGATAGAAATAAGCCTGCGAGCTGTTGACGATAAAATTATTTTTTCTGTAAAGGATAACGGCGTTGGGATAGCATCTAACCTTCATCACAAAATATTTAAACCTTATTACCAAATCGGTCATAAAAAATCAGACTTGCAAGGCATGGGGCTTGGATTGCCGATTGTGAAAAAGGTAACAGACAGTTTAGGCGGACATATTCAAGTGGAAAGCAATCCTGCAGAAAAGCCGGGAACGGAAATTATAATAACACTTGACAGATACAGTTTAAAAGAAGGTGATGTTAAAGCGTCCAATACATCAAAAGCTCAATCGATGATTTATAACATCGAGAACTTTGACATGGATGAAACATCTTATCTTCCTGAGCGGCAATCCATATTAATTATAGAAGACAACAAAGCGATGCTTCATTTTCTTTTTAAAAAGTTAAGCCTCAAATACAATGTTTTTTCTTCACTGAATGGATCGGAAGCATTAAAGAAATTGGAGCATCTACCTGTTGTACCTGATTTAATTCTTTCCGATATTATGATGGACAAAATGGATGGATTTGCCTTTGCTAAGGTAATTTCGGAACAAAGTGCTTATAATCATATCCCAATTATTTTTCTGACGGCAAAGTCAGATCCAACAGATAAACTTAAAGGCTTGCGCCTGGGCGCTATTGATTTTATTCAGAAGCCATTCTCCTTTGAAGTGCTTTATCAGAAAATTGAAACGGTGCTGAACAATATCATGAAGCAGAAGAAAGCCATTTTAGATCAATCCATCTCAAATCTTAAAATCCTAAATGGCTCTGAAACTAATCCATCGAATACAGGCATTCCTGCTGCTTTGCATGAAAAATGCAAAATTTATCTGCTTACCAGCAGGGAAACAGAAATTGTAGGATTTATCTTAAAGGGTGTCCGTTATAAAGCAATTGCCCAAACTCTGTATATATCCGAAAAGACCGTTTCTAAGCATATCCAAAATATATTTGAAAAAGTTGGGGTAACCAATAAGGTTGAGCTGATTAATAAATTGAAATCGTGACTGCAATAGTTTTTTCTTACCTAACTCATTAATATACTGCTTTTTGAGTACGAAAATACGGTAAATGCCTTATTCTTTTGCTGAGCTTGAATACTCAACTTTGAACATAAAATGTTCACCGTATTCAACCTATGAGACATGTGCGGAAAATATATTTTAGAATGGCTCGACTACTTGATTACCGTTTCTCTTAATCCGGCGAAAAACGATGATGCAACAGTAACTGATGAGCAAATAAAAACGATTCTCACCCAAATGGCAGAGGAAAAGACGAAATTCCAATCTCGTCTGAAAAACTATGTATTTGGGTTAACGAAGGAAAAACAGATCGGGCTATTCCTAAATCAGTACCATTCAGATCTGATTATTCTCCTCGATCAGGCTTTGATAAATAGCAAAGCAATTCCCGGAAAGAAAAAAACATTAAAACGTCTTGCAAATGAAACTATTACCTGCGTGGACGAACTGTTGTCTTTTGTTGAAACCCGTTTTTCCGACTATTTATGCCTGGATCAACGCGTACCATTAACTTATCTTTCGGTTATAAAAAAAGAGCTAAGGCCCCGAATAGACAAATTGAATTTGAAATTATCAAAGCAGATAACAGATAACCAGCTTAGGAATATTGTGGTGAATAGCCTGTTGTATTTTATTGATAATGATGAAGGTAATCGCGTAACATTTCAGGAACTGTTTTATATCAAGGAATTGCTAAAGGAGCTGGAGGCGATAGAGGCGCTTGAGGAAAATAAATCTACCTATTCTTCATTAGACAGAATACTTATCTACCTCAATTTCAACAATACGGAGTACATGAATTATCTCACACAAAAAATTGCGAATAAAATAAATACTCATGACGATGTTTCTAAAAGAATGGATTGCTTACTCATTCATTTCAAAGAATTTAACCAGATGCACAGAAAGTTAGGGATTGCCTTATATCCACAGCAAGTTGATCTTAAAGATGAGCTAAGCAACTGGTTTAGCCAGGAAATTTTCTATCTGGAAAAAAAGCTTCATTTCTCTATTGTACCGTTAAAGGATAAAGTAGCAGGTATAAAGGAAAAAACGCCTGTTGAAAAAGAAAAATCTAAAGTATTGTGTGTATTATCTACAGATCAGACTGCTCTGGTACTACGGGCGGCTGATGAATTGAAAATCCTCATAGCCAAATCAATGAACGAAGTGTTCAAAACAATTGTTCCGTATCTTTCTACCCCTTATAAAGAAAACCTTTCTTATGATTCCATGCGCAGCAAATCTTATGTTGCTGAAACAAGAGACAAAGAGATTGCTATTCAAACACTCGAAAAAATGATTAAGAAAATAAAGGAATATTGAATATTATTTGG
>CALFXE010000177.1 GCA_937927845.1 uncultured Paludibacter sp. | reverse complement strand
CATTCGTCCGTTTCTGTTTTCATGGTATCGCTACTCGGATTTGTGAATGCTCTGTTTTGGCCGGCTATATGGCCACTCGCTTTGGAAGGCTTGGGGCGCTTTGTAAAAATAGGCTCAGCCCTGCTTATTATGAGCGTAGTTGCAGGTGCTGTTGTACCGTTGCTTTATGGATTAATTGCAGACACAATTGACAGTACTCAAAAAGCTTATTGGATACTTATACCGTGTTATTTATTTATTGCATATTATGGTTATTTCGGATACAAAATTAAAAGTTGGGATAAACAAAATCCATGGGAATGAATAGAACAATAATTTAAGGAAAGATCTTTCTCAATAAGGTAATCCTGGAAGGATACACCGGAATACCGCAGGGTAAGTTTCGCTAATACCGGATCAGACGCTTCATATATATCGCTGCACTAAGCAACCCTATGGCAATTCTTAACTAAAAACACAATCTTCTCTTTTTAGCATTACAATAGTAATAATTTTCGCATTTTATCACAAATGCTTCGTGAATTGTCTAAATCAAACACAAGAAAAACGTTTCCTTTGAACATTAAAATATTTTAATTTCTATTGTTTTATTTTCAGTATGTGAAATGTGCGACAAAAGGGCTCAACCATTACCCCTTTGAATTACTTGGCTTTGTGTGTGGAAGAAGGCAATGAGAAAATTACATCAACTCTCTAGTCTTCAGATTAATTAAGCTAATTTTATAACTTATTAAATTAATAAATATTAAAATCAAAAAACATGAAAAAATATCCTTAATAAGTACTCTGTAAAAAGAATGCAGAAGTATTGAAGACTATTGCTATGTAAGTTAGCAAAAAAAATTAATGAGTAAATAAAACTCTCTTATTATGTGTTAAACTTTTAAAGAAAAATCGCAAATACCATTTGCAACATTTATTAAAAAAAAGTAATATGAAAAACAACGATTTATTAAGCGCTTGTCTCGTTTTATATCCTTTCAGGAGTGGCTTATCAAAAATCAAAAAAATCTTGATGGTAATTCTGGTTGTATTTCTGCCTCTAACTATTGTTAAAGCAGGAAATACTAAGAGTTCAATGGAGATAAGTCAACAACAGAAAAAACAAATTTCAGGTTTAATCAGGGACGTAAACAATGAGCCTATTATTGGTGCGAATATCATTGAAAAGAATGTGCCGGGTAATGGAACGGTTACTGATGTAGATGGCAGGTTTACTTTGAGTATCGAAGAAAATGCAACAATACTGGTTTCTTATATTGGATATTTACCGCAAGAGATCAGTGTGGCAGGAAAGACCTATTTTGAAGTTATCCTGCAAGAAGATACAAAGACCTTAGATCTCAATCCCGTGAAACCATAACAACATCTGTTACAAAATTAGACAATAAAGTATTAGAAAACGTTCCTTATGCAAATGCGGCCTCAGCTTTACAGGGATCTGTTTCTGGGGTGAGGGTACAAAGTATCTCAGGTCAACCCGGAGCTGCTCCACGCATAATTGTTAGAGGAGGTACTTCAATCAACAATCCAAACGGCGCCGCTCCTCTTTACATAATAGATGGCGTTATACGTCCTGATATGAATAATATTTCTTCGGATGACATAGAGAGCATACAGGTATTAAAAGATGCTGCCTCTACAGCAATTTATGGTGCACGTGGTTCTAATGGAGTAGTAATCATTACAACTAAATCTGGAAAAACAGATCAATTAAGGGTAAATTATTCTTTTGATTATACTATTTCCAAAGTTGGCAAATTATACGATTTTGTAAATGCTAGACAATACATTGAACTAAACAGGTATGGATTAGCCCACCGTCCTGATAAATTTCCAGCAATAGATTTAAATAGATTAACCTTGCCAATGGGATACGGAACGGGAAATGATTTAACCAACAATACAGCATTTACGTTACAATACCTTACACCAGAAAATGAACATAAATTAAAAGAAGGATGGCAAAGTATGCCAGACCCTGCCGATCCTTCAAAAACCCTGATTTTTCAAGACACTGATTTTCAGAGCTTAACATATCAAACTGGACTTTCTAACAATCACCATATAGATGTTTCAGGAGGTAGTGATAAGGCTACCCTTCGTGTAGGCGTCGGTTATTTAAGTAATGAAGGTACAGTAATTACTACTGAATATAATCGACTAAGCTTTGATATTAATGGGGAAATAAAGGCCAGAGAAAATCTAAGTATTTATGGAGGTGTCCGGTACTCAAATTCAAAACAAAAAAACCCATCATTTGGAACAGATGTTACTTTTTATCGCAGCGCAGGATTGGCTCCCACTGCTAAACTCAAATTTGAAGATGGCACATTAGATCCGGGAACTCAAAGCAGTATAGGTAATCCTCTATACCATATGAATACGTTGATATCCAACAATTCTACAGATAATCTCACATTAACAATGGGAGCCAACTGGAGATTTTTACCAGGATTTTCTTTTGATCCACAAGTATCAATGTATAATGTCTCTTCTGACAGTTATAGCTTCCAGCCGGGTTTTTGGAATGGTCCTCTTTCTTATGTCACCACTCGTAATGCAAGCGCTGGAAACAATAGATGGAAACAACGACAGGCAGATGCTGTTTTCTCGTACTTTACCACTGTTAACACCTCTCATAATATTGATTCAAAATTAGGGTTTTCATATTATGACAGGCAAGTGTCAAACTTATCGGCAAACGGAAGAGGAGCATCAACTGACCTAATTCCAACTTTAAACGCTGTTAGTGAGCCGACATCAATCAGTAGTTCTATAAGCGATCAGGTTATCATAGGATATTTTGGCAGACTTAATTATAATTATCTTCAGAAATATCTTCTTTCTTTGAATTTCCGTTACGACGGCGCATCTAATTTAGGAGCTAATTATAAATGGGGTTTCTTTCCTGGTATTTCCATGGGATGGAATTTACACAAAGAAAA
>CALFXE010000176.1 GCA_937927845.1 uncultured Paludibacter sp. | reverse complement strand
ACCTTATATGATTTGTCCGCAATAAAAAAAGCAATGAATGTAGAAACAGATGAAGATCTTTTAGTAAAGATAAAAACAAGTTATTCCAAAAGTGATGCAGTAGACCTTTTTTATGATTATCTGAGCAAGAATAACATTAAATTTCAATATCACCGTTTCACGGGTTAAAAAAAATGTTTATTTTTGGACTTCAGAAAGCCCGCAAAAGTGCAATGTATTTTGTATTTTGTTACCAGTTTGTTACCCGCTTACTAAACAAGCGGGCTTTTCTTTTTGAAAATCAAATCATTAACCTGATAACTTCACATTTTGCATCGGAAAGTAACTGTTAGTTGGTAAATAGTTAAAATAAATAGGACACAATTAATACAGCACTTTTTAAGGTTATCATTAGAAGCATAACTTTGCCATTTGCATAAATTGTTAACTTTCCATATAAGGAGAAACAGGGAAAAATAAAATCACATTTTCCTGTTTTTTTTGCTTTATTATAACATATTTTTTATAATTTTGAACCGACTTGAAACAAACTAACTGCTTTTGAAATGGCTGACATAATGGAAGTTATTGAAAAAGAATGTGTTAATTGAATCTGGTTTGCCGAAAAAATCGGCAATCTTTTTTTGTGCAAGATCTTTAAAGCTTTACAATACGCGTAATTTTCTTTAACATATACAAATAACAACCATGACACGATTATTTAAAATTCTAGCTTTGATTGTAGGTGTTTTTTTTATTTCCTGTACAGACGATGAGCATATTTGGATAAAACCCGAATTGCCTCAGGACACAGATGTCACTTTGCTTGACATGTGGGCTTCCGAAGTTTCCTTTCAGGTGCAGAGCAACGGTGAATGGACGATAGAAACTCAAGGCGATTGGTTCTATGTTTTCCCAACAAGTGGCAGCGGCAATGTGGCCGTGCAAATTTGTGTGCTTGAGAATGACACACAGGAACGCCAGACGGGAAAAGTAACTCTTATCTCTACGACCGATCCATCTGCTGTGCAAACTTTCGAAATCGGCCAGAAATGTGCTGATGACTATGGAGTGACTGGTATTCTTGACGATCAGCCTTCAATTAAAAAATATGCAGTGGGGTATGGTTATAACACTCTAAGTGAGTATGCCTCTCCTAATTCTGTTAACAAACAGATTGTTCGCTGGAGTGAGATGGATGCCGAGGGATTAATTCAGTTTAACGCTTCAAGTGCCAGGTTCTATGAGAGAACGGTAAATGGTTCCAGTCTTGAAGAGTTAGCTGAAAACCTGAGTGCTGCCGTGAGTTTTAAGGGTAAGTATTGTGGATTTAAAGGTGAAGTTGGTGCCACTTTTAACACAGGTTCTACCAGTAGTGAATTTAACGAATATGCAATCTCCTATATTGAATATAAGGTGACAGATATCAGTCTTATCACAGATATAGCTAATATAAGGGAAAAATGGCTTACAGATGCTGCGAAGAAAGCTATTGATGGTGAAATAGAAGATTTCAGGGGTACGGAAGGGGTAAAGAGACTTCTCAGAGAATATGGTACTCATCTGATTACAAAAGCCGATCTGGGAGGACGATTGAGATATAACTTGACAGTGGATGTATCTAAGTTGACCGGTTATTATGATATTAATGCTTACTTGAAAGCTTCCTATTCTAACGCATTTGTTAATTCGGATGCTTCATTGGATAAAGACATTAAAGAATCATACGAAAAGAATTTAGCTCAAACTACGCTGTCGTTTACAGCTATTGGAGGAGACTCTGCACCACTGACTAAAAGTTCGGATAAAAATGCTATCGAAAATTGGAAACAATCGGTAGCCGGTTACGATAAAGTAGAGACTAACAAAACAGCTCTGATTGGTTTTGGTTCAGATATGGAGGGTTTGATACCTCTGTATGAACTGGCATCCGACCCTCAACGTCAGAAGGATATTAAAGCTGTGATGGATGGTGATGGTTTTGTTACCATTGAGTATGAGGATAAAAATAATTATCAGATTGAAATTCCAACTTTTAGTGAAGAGGTGAATGCTACCTTGGTTAAGGATATTAAGGATAGCAACAACAGAGTAGTAGCTACCGTTTGCAATGAGTTTATACCTGAAATTAATCCCGAAAAGCGTGTGAATGTTATTTACCCGGTGGCAAGCGGTAAAATATTGATGCATGCAGGTTTCTTCCCGGGATATGAGGGTCGTCGTCCTGCAAGAATATCATGGAATGGATCCAATCTTAAAATTGTGGATTATGATAATCTTGAAGAGAAGGAATATAAAAATATTTATATTGGAGGAGCAACAGCAAGAACTAAATTAAATGAAGATCAGACTCCTAAGGAAACTACAATTCATGATTCTTACCTGAATGCTGTTCACTACACTCAGTCGTATTATAACTATCCATTGGTGAAAATATTTGGTGATATATGGACCCGGGAGGATTATAAAGCAAACAAATTTGGAAATGGAAACTCAATGGTCTGGAAAGAAAATTTACAATTGGTTAAAGACATTTATGGTTATTATGGCAATTTCCAGTTCAATACGCAGGCTTGTAATTATGGTACGAGTTTATGGTATAAACGTTCTGTTGTTACTGATAAAGGTTTTGCACCTTCGGGTTGGGCGGTTCCATCTTCTACCCATTATAAGGAAATTCAAG